>NZ_JBEXVE010000001.1:0-774511 GCF_040629205.1 Streptomyces sp. NPDC005962
TAGCCATGGGCAGCAGCTCCCGCCCGGTCTTCAGGTCACCGGTCGCGCTCCTGGGCGAGTCCGGCGTTGTCGAGCAGGAACTGCAACGTGTAGCCGAGGCTCCGTACGTGCCAGTCAGCGGACTGCAAGCCGGAGCCGAGGCCCTGAGTCAGCTCGTGCGGGATGGTCTTCAACCTGCTCTGCTTCTCGTACCAGACCACGGTGCCCCGGTTCAGACGGGCGATCTGCTGCTCGGCCAGCGGCATCAGTGTCTGGACGTGCTCCACCAGTGCCCTGTGTAGATCACGCAGTTCCTCGTACGGAGGCAGTGCCGTCCGCTTCACCAGGGCGCGGACGATCGTCGCGTTGATCGCGTCGACGTCCACGTCTGCTCGAAGAGTCTTGTCGGTGCCCATGAGAGGCATCCTCTGGCCGTTCACCAGGACGTAGGAACCACCGCCAATTCCCACTTGGGGACGTCCCGCGTCGGGTAAAACGTCCCTAGTGCCGTCCCCGGATGCAGAGAGAGACTCGGATGCCGAACGAAAGGCTACGCGCCGCCATGGCCGCTGGCTGCTGGACGTACGCCACCCTCGCGGAGAAGGTCGAAGTGGACCCCAAGTCCGTTGAGCGATGGGTGAACCTCGGGCGTACGCCGCGCCGCGCCACAGCTATGAAGGCGGCTGAAACCCTGGGAGAAGACGTGCACGCACTATGGCCATCGCTCCGGCAGTCGCGCCCCGCCCGCGCGGTGAGCCCTGAGCTTGTCGCGCTCTACGACCAGCGGGCGGACATCCCTGTGTCCGCGTTCGTGGACATGCTGGCCCAGGCCCGTGAGCGCATCGACGTCCTGGTGTACGCCGCCGTCTTTCTGCACGAGGCGTACCCCCGGCTCAACGACCTCTTGCAGGAACGAGCCGCCGAAGGCTGCGCGGTCCATATCGCCATCGGCGACCCCGACAGTGAGAACGTCCGACTGCGCGGCGAGGAAGAGAAGTTCGGGCACGGCATCGAATCCCGCTGCCGACTCGCGCTCATGCACTACCGCTCCCTGATCGGGACACCGGGCATCGAGGTGCGGACTCACGCCACGACGCTCTACAACTCGATCTACCGGGCCGACGACCAAGCGATGGTGAACGCCCACGTCTGGGGCGTCAACGCCTTTGCTGCCCCCGTGTGGCATCTGCGGCGAAATGGGGTAGGCGGCATGTTCGACACCTACACCGCCAGCTTCGACGCGGTGTGGACGACAGCGACCCCCGTAGAGGAAGACTGACCGTGGCACGCACCGAGTACTACGACGACTCGAACGCACCCGAGCCGAACAGCATGGTGGTCGCCGCGTCCGCCGTCGTCACCGACGAAGAAGGCCGCATCCTCCTTCAGCGCCGCCGGGACAACGACCTCTGGGCACTCCCGGGCGGCGGCATGGAGATGACCGACTCACTGCCAGGGACGGCGGTCCGCGAGGTCAAGGAAGAGACCGGACTGGACGTCGAGATCACGGGTCTTGTCGGCACGTACACCGACCCACTCCACGTCATCGCGTACACGGACGGCGAGGTGCGCCGACAGTTCAACGTCTGCTTCACAGCCCGGGTGGTCGGCGGGGAACTCGCGATCTCGGACGAGTCCACGGAGCTGCGGTTCGTGGCACGTGAGAAGCTGGATGAATTGCCGATGCATCACACACAACGCCTACGTCTCCGCCACTTCATGGAACACCGAGAGACCCCGTACCTGGGGTGATGAAGGACGCGCATCAGTCCCAGCAACACTGAATTACCAAGCAATTGGGAAAATCCTCAACGGAAAGCAACTCCCGAATCCGCGACAACTAGTGAGCCTAGCCCTATGGCTTTCACGCGAGGGAAGCATCGGAGGGCAGACTGAAGAGGATTCAAAGGAATTCATTAAGCAGCTAACGGATTTGCGGCAAGCGGCACATAATCGCCAATTCGACAATCGCCACGCATCCGACGAATTTCCGGAAGAACAAGGAGGAGCAACACCTGAACCTTCTCCGCATATTACATCCCCCCGTCAGACGCGAGGCGCACAGTGCGTAACCGAGCGCAAGGTCCTCGGCTGCATGTTGCTGTCAAAGGATGCAATAGCTGACGTGGTTGAATCTCTTGAAATAGATCATTTTGGCGAGGAGCTTCATGGGCAGACCTACGTAGCCCTACTTGACTTGTATGCGCGCGGACTTGAAATTTCGGTCGAGAGCGTCAGCGGCAAGTTGGGCAATGCTTCCTCAACAAGCGTCGACCTTGTCAGCTATTTGCATTCTTTGATAGTAGAGGCAGGAGACCCCGTCGAGGCCGAGAGTTACGCAGAGCTTGTATCTGATAGAGCTCTTGCGCGACGAATCGGTGCGATAGGCCGTAAATTGAGCGACATGGCCCAGACAGTCACCAATGACGAGGCTCCGGACGTCGATACGTTGGTTAATGTCGCCGAAGAAGAGGTGTCATCCCTCGTAAATGAGCGCAATGCAATCGGCGGCATCGCCCTTGAGGAGGCATTAGACGAGGTAGAGGCGGCCAGCGAAGCTGGTTCCACCATCGGCGTACCATCGGGTTTCCGTGATTTCGACGCACTCAACTCCGGGTTCCGGCCAGGTGAGCTGGTCGTCGTAGCGAGTGCCCCGGGCATTGGTAAATCAACCTTAGCGCTCAACTTTATTCGCGAGTGTTCCGTTGAACGCTCGCTGGCAACGTTCCTCATATCACTGCAGATGAGCCGCAACGAGATGACCATGCGAGTTCTATCTGCGGAAGCGACTGTTGCCCTTCACCATATGCGCTCAGGAATGATGACGGACGACGATTGGACGCGGCTGGCACGAGTCATGCCCTCAGTCAACGAGGCACCCATGTATATGGTGGACGAACCAGGTTACACGATCGATCAATTACTGCATTCTTGTGAACGCCTACGCAGATTCAACAGCATCCAACTCGTCGTAATCGACAGCCTTGATCTTCTGTACGTTGATCCTTCCAAGAGTGCGGGTAGCCACGAACGTGACCTCGCCCTCATCGTACGGGAATTGCGCGGGATGGCAAAAAGACTGGAATTGCCCGTGGTCGCGCTTTATCAGATGGGGCGCCCCCCACAACGGAATTTCAGCCACCGCCCAGAAGTCGGCGACATTCCGGGCTGCTTGGAAAACTTCGCAGACATGCTCATACTGCTCCATCGAGAGGATGCTTACGAGAAGGAATCCCCGCGAGCAGGAGAAGCAGACCTAATAGTAGCCAAGAACCGCAATGGGCCAACCGCAGTGATCAACGTAGCATTTCAGGGCCATTACTCTCGATTCGTCGACATGGCCGGACCATAGCCCTATTCGCTACTGGCCCCCATATTTATTGTCAGATATTTCGACCTGGGACTGAAAAGGTGAATCATCGAGCTTGAGTCCTAGGGATATCTGGCGGAGTCCTGGTCGTCCTGCCGCAGCGTAAGCCCTATGTAAGGCGATAAGCATTTGCCTATGAGGGCCAGGCGGCACCTGGTCCTCGTCCGGCATCACCAACCCGCGCTTCCCCCGTGCCGCGCCCATTGGGGCCTCCTAAGTGTCTCCAAGTGTCTCCGTCGTAGTTTCTCACGCATACCCACCGCAGGTCAGAGCCTTGCAGTAACTCGCAAAGTGTCTACTTGTGACGCGGACCGGACACCTCGTACGGACAGCCGTCAATGCTGGAGTTACCGACTAGCCAGAAGGGAAGCCCATGCGTCGCTGCCGGAAGAGGGTCGTCAACCTTGAACGCCGCCAACTGGCCCATGAGATCAGAGGGACCATGATGGTGACGTTCATCCAAGTCGCGCTCACCGTCACTCTTAACGCACTCGCGGCAGCCCTACCGTGGGTGTAGTGGGCACCCAGCCGCTGAGCTGTTCGGACGATGCTGTGGACCCCTTCTTGGAGGCCGTGGTGGCGACGGGGCGACCGGGCGGCTGACGGCAACGACGGCACACGATGCCTGCCAGCGACTCCGTCTGGGCACCGGGCCGGAGCGCTGCCGAGACTGGCATTAGGGCCCTGCCTGAACCTACGGATCAAGAGGTCTAGAGGCGGAGACGTCGCCTCCTGAGCCGTTCGGGCGAGACTGTGGACCCCTGGTGGACCACCAGGCTCTCAACGGGCAGTGAGAGGTGGCGTTCGTGGAGGTCAGGGCTGTAGCCGTCGCCCTGGCTACAGCCCTCTTGAAAACCGTCGTGGCAGCGATGTCACCGAGGGTTCAAATCCCTCAGCCTCCGCCCAGGTCAGCGAAGTAGCTGGTCAGAAGGGGTGCCCCTGGTACGGGGCACCCCTTCTGCGTGTTCGCTGTCCCACGCCTGTTGAGCTGGGCTATGAACGCTCGGTCCGGCGCTCGTTCGTAGAGGCGTCAACGTGAAACGTCGTGGACCCTCCGTGTGGGTTACGGCCTTTCAGGCCTCGAAGGAAGCCCCGCGAAACGCCTGATCCCCCAAGCTTCAAGGGTTAGCGAAAGCGAAACATCAGTTTTCGGATAATTTAAGCATCCAATCTCAATATGAGACCGTTTGGGTGTTCCTGCCGCTCGCCATGTACCTGAGGACAGCGTCCGAAGCGAAGGGGCATGCACGTGGCTGACTGGAAGAACATCTCCGGGGGACTCACGACGATTTCGGTCGGCTCCAGGACTCACGTGTGGGGCGTGAACTCCTTGGGCCAGATCTACCGTTACACCGGTCACGATGCGAACCCCTGGGTCGGTATCCCGGGCAGTGCGGTCGACATCGGGGTGGCTGCCGACGGCACGGTGTGGTGCGTCAACTCGGCTGGTGCCATTTACCGTTACGCCGGGGACCAGGGTTCGACCGACTGGGTCAACATCTCCGGTGGCCTGAGCCGGATCTCCGTCGGCTCCAGGACTCACGTGTGGGGTGTGAACTCCTCGGGGCAGATCTACCGTTACACGGGTCACGATGCCAATCCCTGGGTCGGTATCCCGGGCAGTGCGGTTGACATCGGGGTGGCTGCCGACGGCACGGTGTGGTGCGTCAACTCGGCTGGTGCCATTTACCGTTACGCCGGGGACCAGGGTTCGACCGACTGGGTCAACATCTCCGGTGGTCTGAGCCGGATCTCCGTCGGCTCCAGGACCCATGTGTGGGGCGTGAACTCCTCGAATCAGCTGTACCGGTACACCGGCCACGACGCGAACCCCTGGATCGGCATCCCGGGCAGCGCGGTCGACATCGGCGTCGCCGCCGACGGCACGGTGTGGCACGTCAACTCCGCCGGCGGCATCTACCGCTACACCGGAGACCAGCCGAGCTGACGAGTCGGCGACCATGCGAGGCCGTGGCTGGCGGTATAGCTGGTCAAATGGGGTGCTCCTGATTCAGGGGCACCCCTTCCGTGAGCGGAAATTCCCCGAGCGGCGGGCTGCCCTTCCGCCTAGGGTGTCGGTCATGTTCAAGTCAGGGGTGGGGTTCCTCACGTTGTTCGGGCTCGGTTGGTGGCTGCTGGGCACGAGCGCTTTCGAGGGGTTGGTGCGGCTGATCGAGGTCGTAGTCGGCTGTGCCGTGACGGTGGGACTGCTGCTCGCCGCGCGCCGATTCTTTCCCTCGTCAGCAGGGGAGCCCTTCCCCGCCGGGCAGCGTCGGCAGTTCATGCGGATCAACGTTCTCCAGTGGCTTCTGATCATCGCCACCGGCGTGGTGTGCCGTTACGCCGGAACGCCGGTGCTCATCCCCCCGCTGATCGCGGTGGTCGTCGGGCTCCACTTTCTGCCGTTGGCAGCGGTGTTCGAGGAGCCCCGGCTGCGCATACCGGCGGCCTTGTTGGGCGCGGCCGGGGCGACGGGCGTGATCGTGTGGCTCATGAATGGTCCCGACGAGACCGTCCGCCTCGTGGTGGGTCTCATCTCCGCGCTCTCCCTGTGGGGCATGGCGCTCTGGACGATCGCGGGGGCGGCATCCGCTGCCGGGCAAGCGCCGGGGAGTGAGCAAGCCGGTAGCGCCTGACGGTCGCTTCGTCCGGGGCGCAGGGCAGGTACGGGTACGCGATTTGGCGAGCTCGCCATCGCCCAAGGCGACGATCTGGCGCATGTCGAGCTGATCTCGCCACCTGAGTTTGTGTTCGCCGATGAGACGGCGGGATCAGCCCGGGTGGTTCAAGCAGACGATGCCCCGACTGGTGGTGGGCCGGATCAGCTGGAAGCTGTAGCCCTCACCTTCAGGCGGTCCGGGCGCCGAAGTAGTGGCCCTGGTCGAGGTCGTCGATGAGTCCGGGGCCGGTCGGGTGCCAGTCCAGCAGCTCGCGGGTCAGCGCGTTGGACGCCCGGGCGCTGACGTTCAGGAAGCGGCTCAGCCAGCCGAAGTGTTCGCCCGCCTCCTCGGCGGGGACGGAGACCACCGGCAGGTCGAGGTGGCGGCCGATCGCCTCCGCCACGGTGCGGAGCGGCACGCCCTCTTCGTCGATGCCGTGCAGTACCGATCCGGCCGGGGCCTTCTCCAGGGCCAGCCGGAACAGCCGCGCCGCGTCGGGCCGGTGGACCGCGGGCCAGCGGTCGGACCCGTCGCCGACGTAGCCGGAGACGCCCTTCTCGCGGGCGATGTCGATCAGCCTCGGGACGAAGCCGTGGTCGCCCTCGTCGTGGACCGATGCGGCGAGACGCACGATGGACGAACGGACGCCACGGTCGGCGAGCCCCAGCGCCGCCCGCGCGTTGGCCTCCCGGAGGCTCGCGGTCGGGTCGAGCTGGTCCCGTTCGGTCGCGACCCGCCCCGGGGCGACTCCGAGCAGTCCGGACGCGACGACGAGGGGACGATCGGTCCCGTCGAGCGCGGCGCCCATGGCTTCGATGGCGCGCAGGTCGCTCTTGACGGCGCCTTCGAAGTCCGAGAAGTCGTGGATGAACGCCAGGTGCACGACCCCGTCGGCCGCCGAGGCGCCCGCGTGCAGGCTGTCGGGGTCGTCGAGGGTGCCGCGGTGTACTTCGGCCCCGGCTGCGGCGATGGCCTCGGCCGAGGCGTTCGAGCGGGCGAGCCCGAGGACCTGGTGGCCCGCGCGGATGAGTTCGGGAACGACGGCGGAGCCGATGAATCCGGACGCGCCGGTGACGAAAACACGCATCAGTGAGACCTCCAAGTGGTGGCCCGTCCTCGGCGCGGAGCGCGCCCCGGACGAGGCGATGTCAGTCGCTGTCATCGAAAGAGTACCACCGCGATGTCAGTCACTGTCGTCGCGCTAGAATCGGGGCCATGGGTCGATGGGAGCCGGGCGCGCGTGAGCGACTTCAACGGGCGGCACTGGAGCTCTACGTCGAGCGGGGATTCGAGCAGACGACGGTCGCTGAGATCACCAATCGGGCGGGCCTCACGGAGCGGACGTTCTTCCGCCATTTCGCCGACAAGCGCGAAGTGCTGTTCTACGGCCAGGCCGAACTGCTCGAAACCGGCGTGTACGCCATCGCGGGCGCGTCCGAAACCACGGCTCCCCTCGCCGCGGTGGTCGAGGCCCTTCAGCTCATCGCCGCCCGATTCGAAGAACGTCGCGAATCCGCCCGGCAGCGTCAGACCGTGATCGCCGCGAACCCCGGACTCCAGGAGCGTGAGCTGCTGAAGCTCGCCTCGCTCGCTTCCGCCATGGCCGACGCGCTACGTGGGCGAGGGGTCGCGGAGCCGACCGCGAGCCTGGCCGCCGAGGCCGGGGTCGCGGTGTTCAAGGTCGCGTTCGAGCACTGGATCGGCGAACCCGGCGAGCGGACGCTGTCCGACCTCATCCGCGACTCCCTCGACCACCTCAGGGCCGCGACCGCGGGCTAGCGGCCCCTCCATCTCGTCCCTCCCGCCCGGCGGTCATGCGGCTATGCGTCCGGCGGTCATGTGCCCGGCGGTTGTGCGACCGGCGGCAGGGTGCGGCCGGTGGTGCTGCGGGCCGCGGAGGCGACCGTCGCCTCGGCTTCGCGCCGGGTCAGGCCGGTATGGAGCGCGGCTTCGATGAGGGCCGGCGCCAGTTCGTCCCCCGCGCCCGTCTCGTACGCCCGGCAGGCGGCCCAGAACAGCCGGTCGTTGCGCCGCCCCTCCTGGGACTCGCGGACGAACCGTACGAGGGCGGCATCGCGCCCGGCCGTACCGCCCGCCCTCGGACGGGGCGTGGACCGGTCCGGCGGGGTACGGTCCCGCGTCGTACGGGCCGGGGGCCGCAGCAGGCCGAGGAGCGCGGGCGGCGCGGGGGCGGGGCGCCAGGCGGGGGAACCGGGCGCCAGGCGGTAGCGGCCGTGTGAGGTGGCCGAGTCGGGGCCGACGAGATAGCCGCCCGTCCCGCGGATGTCGATGCCGGGGGCGATCCGGCCGACGGAGTTGGCGACGGCGAGTCCGGGCGGTCCGCACAGCCACAGGTGACGCCCGCCGCCGGGGGTGAGCACGGTGACGGTGCGGGGGACGGCGAAGGCGTACCGGCGGGCCAGCAGGGCGAGCGCGGCGGCACCGTCGACGCGCGGTTCGCGCTTGAGGTCGAGGTCGACGCCGATGAGGTGGTGCGGGGCGCAGCCGCAGGCGATGCCGTAGCCGCTGGCCCAGGGGGCGGCGGCGAACAGCGCCCGGATCGCCTCCGGGTCGGCGGACGCGTCGTGAACGCCGTGGCCGGGCCGCCCGCAGGCGCCGCGGCAGGGAAGGGGTACGGGGTCGTGGTGGTGAGGGGAGCGCACGGCGGGCAGCTTCGCGCGGGTCAGCGGGATGACGCGGAAGCCATGGGCCGCGGCGGCAAGGGCATGGGCGAGTGGAGTGTTCGCCATGCTCTCCATTTTCGGACAAGCGTGCGATAAGGGGAAGAGGGTCGGCGCGTCGGGGTGGTCCGGGGCGCGGAGGCGCGTTGGGGGTTTGAAAGGAGTTCATCATTCTTGCGTGGTAATACGTCGTTCGGTGTGCTTCGTCTGTCGACTGGTGGGCAACTTTCCGTCATGGCAGGTGTTCGCGCATGACCGGCACGAGTGAGTAGTGGTGATTCATTGAGTGAACGGGACGGGTGAGGTCGTTTACGGTCACGCGGCGGCGCTTCGGTGCCGCCGCGCGGTCGTGCTCGGGGTCGGGTCCGGCGCCGTGCCCGGCACCGCGCTCGGCAGCGTGCTTGACAGCGCCAAATTATCCGACGGATAGTCAGAAAGCTTTGGGTGCGGCCGTACACGTGGTCATACGTGCGGTCGTACGTGCCCTCGTACGACGCCGTCGAGCCAGGGGAGGACGCTGCCCATGCACCTCGCCCCCACGCCCCGCCAGCGGCAGCTGCGCGAGGAACTCCGCGCCTATTTCCGCGAGCTGATCACGGCTGAGACCCGTGCGGCCTTGCTGGGCGACCCGGCAGGTCAGCGGCGGCTGCTGCGGCGGATCGGCGCGGACGGGCTGCTCGGGCTCGGCTGGCCGGTCGAGTACGGCGGCCAAGGGCGCGGCCCCGACGAGCAGTTCGTGTTCTTCGACGAGGCGTACCGGGCGGGCGCGCCGGTCTCCATGGTCACGCTCAACACGGTCGGACCGACTCTGATGCGGTACGGCACCGAGGAGCAGAAGCGGTTCTTCCTGCCGCGCATCCTCAGCGGTGAGCTCGTCTTCGCCATCGGCTACTCGGAACCGGAGGCCGGGACCGACCTCGCCTCGCTGCGCACGAAGGCGGTGCGCGAGGGGAACGGGAACGGGAACGAGGAGTGCGGGGAGTACGGGGAGCACAAGGCCGGGCCCGGCGGGACGGGCACCGGGACCGCGGCGTGGCGGATCGACGGCGCCAAGACCTTCACCAGCAACGCCCAGAACGCCGACTGGATCTGGCTGGCCTGCCGCACCGACCCGGCGGCGCCCAAGCACAAGGGCATCTCGATCATCCTGGTGCCGACCGACGCCCCCGGCTTCTCCTGGACGCCGATCGAGACAGTCGCGGGCCTGACCACGACCGCGACCTACTACGACGCGGTCCGCGTTCCGGCCTGCCATCTCGTCGGCGAGGAGAACGGCGGCTGGGGGTTGATCACCACTCAGCTCAACCATGAGCGGGTCGCGCTCGCCGCCATCGGCATGCAGGCCGAGGACTTCTACGACGCCGTCCTCGCCCACGCCCGTACCCCCGACCCGGACACCGGGGCCCGTCTCGCCGACCAGGACTGGGCGCGGGCCCGGCTGGCGGAGGCGCACGCCCGGCTGGCGGCGACCCGGCTGCTCAACTGGCGGCTGGTCGGAGATGTGGGGGCGGGGACGCTGAGCCCGGGCGACGCGAGCGGCGTCAAGTTCGCGGGAACCGAAAGCGCGGTCGCGGTGTATTGCCTATGTCAGGAAATCGCGGGAGAGGCGGGGCTGATCCGGTCGGGATCGCCGGGAGCGTTCGAGGACGGCGAGCTGGAGCGGATGAACAGGGCCGCGCAGATCAACACCTTTGGGGGCGGGGCGAGTGAGGTGCAGAGGGAGATCGTGGCGACGATGCGGCTCGGCATGCGGCGGGGGCGGCGATGACCGCTGAGGCGCACGAGCTGTACGAGAGGCTGAGGGCGTACGAGGGCCGGGTGGCGGCGAGCGGCGGCGAGGGCAGGGACCCGGTCAACGAATCCATGATCAGGCACTGGTGCGAGGCGATGGGCGACACCAACCCCGCCTATCCGGGCATCGCACCGCCGACGATGCTCCAGGCATGGACGATGGGCGGCCTCGGCGGACACCCCGAAGGCTCGGCCAGGTCGGAGGCGTACGACGAACTCCTGGCGCTGCTCGACGAGGCAGGCTGCACCTCGGTCGTCGCGACGGACTGCGAGCAGGAGTATCCCCGTCCACTGCGTCCGGGAGACCGGATCACCTTCGACGCGATGATCGAGTCGGTGTCGCCGCGCAAGACCACCAAGCTGGGCACAGGCCACTTCGTCACCACGCGGATGGACATCCGGGCGGGCGGTGAGCTGGTCGGGACACATCGCTTCCGCATCCTCAAGTACGCGCCGACGCGGCAGCAGCCGGAGCCGAAACCGAAGCAGCAGCCGGGACGGAAGCTGGAGCAGCAGCCGGAGCGGAAACCGAAGCAGGCACCACAGCAGCAGCCGGAGCCGGAGCGGCAGCCGAAGGCGAAGCGCCCGCGTCCCGTCGTCAACCGGGACAACGCGGGGTTCTGGGAGGGAGTCGCCGCCCACCAGCTGCTCATCCAGCGCTGCACCGGATGCGGCACGCTCCGCTTCCCCTGGCTGCCGGGGTGCGGCGGCTGTGGTGCGCCGGAGTGGGACACGGTCGCGGCCTCCGGCGCGGGCACGGTGTTCAGCTATGTGGTCATGCACCATCCGCCCTTCCCCGCCTTCGATCCGCCGTATGCCGTGGGCCTGATCGAGCTGGCCGAGGGGGTCCGGGTAGTCAGCAACATCACGGGGGTGCCGTACGACAAGGTGCGCATCGGGATGCCCGTCGAGCTGGAGTTCCTGCGGGCCGACGACGAGCTGGAGCTGCCCGTCTTCCGAGGGGCGGTGGCCTGATGGACTTCACGCCCACCGTGGAGCAGCAGGCCGCCCGGGACCTGGCGGCGGAGATCTTCGGGGATCTGTCCACCCATGAGCGGCTGTCGGCCCTCGGCACGGGTGTCGACGGCGAGCTGTGGAAGGCGCTCTGTGCGGCGGGGCTGCCCGCCGCCGTGGAGGAGATCGGCCTGGTCGGTCTGGTGCTGCTGCTGGAGGAGCAGGGCCGGGTGACCGCTCAGGTGCCGCTCGCGGCGACCTGTGCGTACGGCCTGCTGCCGGTGGCCATCCACGGCACGGCCGGGCAGCGCGCGCGGCTGCTCCCCGCCCTGCGGGACGGTACGGCGGTGGCGACGGCCGCATACCGGACCGGCTCCCGCCCGGCGGCCTCGGCCCGCCGGACCGCCGCGGGGTGGGTGCTGACCGGCACGTTCCCGGTGGTCCCCTGGCTGCGGGCCGCGACCCATGTGCTGGTCCCGGCGCGCACGGAGGAGGGGCGCACACGCTGCTTCCTGATCGAGGCCCAGGCGGTCCCCACTCCGATCACCCCTGCCGCCCATACCTCCGGCGCACCCGTCCGGACCGAAGCCGTGGAGACCACCGCGCCCTGGGCGGCGGGACGGCTCACGCTCCATGACGCACCCGCCGAGTCGCTCGGCGACGACGGCGTCTGGGCCGAGGTGCTCGGCCGGGCCCGTACGGCCTTCGCCGGGCTGCAGGCGGGCGTCTGCCAGGGATCGGTCGCGCGGGTGGTCCAACACACCTCCACGCGTGAGCAGTTCGGGCGCCCGCTCTCCGCCCAGCAGGGCGTGCTGCTGCGCGCGGCGGACGCCCATATGGACACCGAGGCGATCCGGGTGACCGCCTACGAGGCGGCCTGGCGCTACGACCAGCGTCTGCCCGCGGCCACCCATGCGCTCACCACCGCCTGGTGGGCCTGTGAGGCGGGCAGACGGGTCGTCCACGCGGGGCAGCATCTGCATGGCGGTATCGGCGCCGATGTGGAGCATCCGGTGCACCGGCACTTCCTGTGGGGGCGGCAGCTGGACGCGTATCTGGGCCCGGCCCCCGCCCTGCTGGCCGAGCTGGGCGCCCTGCTCACGGAGGAGAAGGCCGTATGACGGTCACGGTCCGTGCGGGCGAGGCGCTGCCCCCGCTGCGTATCCCGATCACCAGGACGCTCATCGTCTCCGGCGCCCTCGCTTCCCGGGACTACCAGGATGTGCACCACGATGCCGAGGCGGCCAGGGAGAAGGGCTCTCCGGACATCTTCATGAACATTCTGACCACCAACGGCCTGGTCGGGCGGTATATCACCGACCACTTCGGGCCGCTGTCCCGCCTCCGGAGGGTCGCCATCCGGCTCGGTGCCCCCAACTACCCCGGGGACGAGATGGTGTTGACCGGAGAGGTCACCTCGGTCGCCGACGGCATGGCGGAGGTCGCGGTGACCGGGCAGAACACCATCGGCCGCCATGTGACCGGCACGGTCACCGTGGAACTGCCCACCGGCGCCAGCGAGTCCACCGGCACCGGCGAGTCCACAGGGGTCACCGAGTCCACCGGCGCCACCGAGTCCACCGGGCCCGCCAGGCCCACCGGCTCCGACGGCTCCCCGACCGGAGTCGTCCGATGAGCGCCCGCAGGCCGGACCGGCTCGGGGGGCGGGCCGCGATCGTGGGCATCGGCGCCACCGAGTTCTCCAAGGACTCCGGCCGCAGCGAGCTGAGGCTCGCGGCCGAGGCCGTCCGGGCGGCGCTGGACGACGCGGGGATCGCCCCGGCCGAGGTCGACGGGCTGGTCACCTTCACCATGGACACCAGCCCCGAGATCACCGTGGCCCAGGCATGCGGCATCGGCGAGCTGACGTTCTTCTCACGGGTGCACTACGGCGGGGGCGCTGCCTGTGCCACCGTGCAGCAGGCCGCGCTCGCCGTCGCCACCGGTGTCGCGGAGGTCGTCGTCTGCTACCGCGCGTTCAATGAGCGCTCCGGGCGCCGCTTCGGTTCCGGGGTGCAGCACCGCGAGCCGTCGGCCGAGGGGGCGGCGCTCGGCTGGTCGCTGCCCTTCGGTCTGCTGACCCCCGCGTCCTGGGTCGCCATGGCCGCGCAGCGCTATCTGCACACCTACGGTCTGACGCCCGAGGCCTTCGGCCAGGTGGCCGTCGTCGACCGGCGCCATGCCGCCACCAATCCGGCCGCGTATTTCCACGGCAAGCCGATCACCCTGGCCGATCATGCCGCCTCCCGCTGGATCGTGGAGCCGCTGCGGCTGCTCGACTGCTGCCAGGAGACGGACGGCGGCCAGGCGATCGTCGTCACCAGCGTCGAGCGGGCCCGCGATCTCCCGCGTCCACCCGCCGTGATCACAGCGGCGGCGCAGGGCTCGGGCCGGGCGCAGGAGCAGATGACGAGCTTCTACCGGGACGATCTCTCTGGGCTGCCGGAGATGGGCGTGGTCGCGCGGCAGCTATGGGGCGGCAGCGGGCTGAGTCCCGCCGACATCGATGTGGCCATCCTCTATGACCACTTCACGCCGTTCGTGCTGATGCAGCTGGAGGAGTTCGGGTTCTGCGAGCGGGGCGAGGCGGCCGGATGCGTCGCCGAGGGCGCGCTGCCGCTCAATACCCACGGCGGTCAGCTCGGCGAGGCGTATCTGCATGGGATGAACGGGATAGCGGAGGCTGTCCGCCAGATACGCGGCACCTCCGTCAACCAGGTGCCGCACGCCTCCCGCGCGCTGGTCACCGCGGGCACCGGGGTACCGACATCCGGGCTCCTCCTCGGAGCAGACGGCTGAACCACGCGCGTGTCTGCGGCACCGGTCCTCCGCTGTCCACATTGACTCCTCATATGAACCGAGGAAAGAAGAACAGATGGATGTTCATGGGCTGGGCTGCCAGTCTGATCGCGGTGCTCGCCACCTCGATCACCGGCCCCGCCTCCGCCTCGGCGGAAGCCCTCCCCGACCCCCGGCCATTGGGCGCCAAGGTCTTCCAGGGCTGGGGCTTCGACACCTGCCACGCCCCCTCACTCGCCGCCCTGCGCGCGTGGAACGTCTCCCGGTACCGCGCCGTCGGCGTCTACTACGCGGGTCGCGGCCGGGCTTGCCCCAGCCAGCCCAACCTCAGCGTCGCCTGGATGCGCGGAGTGAAGAGCATGGGATGGCATGTGCTGCCCATCTTCGTGGGGTCCCAGTCCCCCTGCGTCCGCAACAAGAACAAGAAGCATGTCCCCATCGGCAGCACGCCCTGGGCACAGGGGCGCAAGGAGGGGAAGGACGCGGTGGCCCGCGCGAAGGCGCTGGCCATGAAGAAGCGCAGCGCGCTCTATCTGGACATGGAGGCCTACGACCAGGGGAAGGTGAGCTGCGCGGCCACCACACTCTCCTTCATCCGCGGCTGGAACCGCGAGGTGCGGTCGCACGGCTTCTTCCCCGGTTTCTACAGCAGCGCCGAATCCGGGGTGCGCCATCTGGAGAAGGCCCGGAGGGCGGGTATCCGTGATCTCCCCTCCGCGATGTGGTTCGCGCGCTGGAACGGGAAGGCGGTGCTCGCCGGTGAGCCGGTCCTGGCCAAGAAGGCCTGGCAGCCACACCGCCGCATCCATCAGTACGTCGGCAATGTGAGTGAGAAGTACGGCGGCCGGACGATGCAGATCGACCGCAACAAGGTGGACGCACCGGTCGCGATCATCAGCTGAGCCGTAGACCGGCGGGGGACCCTCTCCGGCAGAACCCTGACGGAAGCCCCATCTTCTCCATCCCCAGGAGGTGTTGCAGGCCCTACCCCTACAACCTCAGGTTGATTCGGCTTCGGCACTTGTGGCCGATCCGCGATGAGCCGCCCACTCCCTAGCGTTGGGGCATGACCACGACCGTGTGCCCAGGGGCTTCCGCCGCCGCCGCGTTCCCGTCGTTCACGACATACGTACGGGCACGGGGGCCGATGCTGCTGCGCACCGCCCGCTCGCTGACGCCCAACGCCTGTGACGCCGAGGATCTGCTGCAGACCGCGCTGACCAAGACATACATCGCGTGGGAGCGGATCGAGGACCACAAGGCGCTGGACGGCTATGTGCGCCGGGCGCTGGTCAACACGCGGACCTCCCAGTGGCGCAAGCGCAAGGTCGACGAGTTCGTATGCGAGGAGCTCCCCGAGCCGGACCCGGTCCCCGCCCCCGACCCCGCCGAGCAGCAGGTCCTGCGCGACATGATGTGGCGCGCGGTGCTCCGGCTGCCGGACCGTCAGCGGGCCATGGTCGTCCTCAGGTATTACGAGGACCTGAGCGAGGCCCAGACCGCGGAGGTACTCGGAGTGTCCATCGGCACGGTCAAGAGCGCCGTCTCACGCGCCCTCGTCAAGCTCCGTGAAGACCCGGAGCTGTGCCGCGCGGCCTGACGGCGAGTGGCCCGGGGGCGCGGAGGGGTAGTGACATACCAGCCGGTCGGCTGCACAATCGGCGGACTACCCGCGCGTAACCGTAAGACCCTGGAGGCCACGGTGCTCAGCACGATGCAGGACGTACCGCTGACCGTGACCCGCATTCTCGAGCATGGAGCGCTGGCTCACGGCACGGCTCAGGTGGTCACCTGGACCGGTGGCGGTGAGCCGCGGCGCCGTACCTTTCACGATGTGGGCCTGCGCGCCACCCGGCTGGCCAACGCGCTGCGCGACGAGCTGGGCGTCGAACAGGGGCAGGCCGTCGGCACGCTCATGTGGAACAACTGCGAGCATCTGGAGGCCTATCTCGCGGTCCCCTCCATGGGCGCCGTGCTGCACACCCTCAATCTCCGGATGCCCACCGGCCAGCTGACCTGGATCGTCAACCACGCCGCCGACCGCGTCATCGTGGTGAATGGCTCGCTGCTGCCGCTCCTCGCCCCGCTGCTGCCCGGGATGGGTTCCGTGGAGCACATCGTCGTCGCCGGGCCGGGTGACCGGTCCGTACTGGACGGGTGCCGGGTCAGTGTCCATGACTACGAGGAGCTGATCGAGGGCCGTCCCGAGCGCCACCCCTGGCCGGTGACCGACGAGCGGCAGGCCGCGGCCCTCTGCTACACCTCCGGAACGACCGGCGACCCCAAGGGCGTGGCCTACAGCCATCGCTCCATCTATCTGCACTCGATGCAGGTCAACAGCGCCGAGTCATTCGGCATGTCCGCGAAGGACACCCTGCTGCCCGTCGTGCCGATGTTTCACGCGAACGCGTGGGGCACCCCGCACGCCGCGTTCATGGCGGGTGCCTCGATGGTGATGCCCGACCGCTTCCTGCAGCCCGAGCCGCTCGCCGAGATGATCGAGACCGTCCGGCCCACCCTCGCCGCCGCCGTCCCCACCATCTGGCAGGGACTGCTCGCCGAACTCGACGCCACGCCACGGGACGTGTCCAGCCTCACCCACGTCTACATCGGCGGGTCGGCCTGCCCACCGGCGCTGATGAGGGCGTTCGAGGAGCGGCACGGCATCCGGGTCGTGCACGCCTGGGGCATGACGGAGCTGTCGCCGCTCGGGTCCATGGCCCATCCGCCCGCCGGTGTCACGGCGGAGGAGGAATGGCCGTACCGGGTGACGCAGGGCCGCTTCCCGGCCTCCGTGGAGTACCGGCTGATCGCCCCCGATGGCGCGGTCGTGCCCGCGGACGGGGAGGCGGTCGGCGAACTGGAGGTGCGCGGTCCGTGGATCGCGGCCGCGTACTACGGAGGGGCGTCGGGCGAGCCCATGCGGCCGGAGGACAAGTTCACCGAGGACGGCTGGCTGAAGACCGGTGACGTCGGCACGATCTCCCCGGACGGCTATCTGACCCTGACCGACCGGGCGAAGGACGTCATCAAGTCGGGCGGTGAATGGATCTCGTCGGTCGAGCTGGAGAACCATCTGATGGGCCATCCGGAGGTCGCCGAGGCGGCGGTGGTCGCGGTGCCCGATGAGAAGTGGGACGAGCGCCCGCTCGCCACGGTGGTGCTGAAGGAAGGCGCCACCGTGGACTACGCGGGGCTGCGGGAGTTCCTCGCCGGGCGGGTCGCGCGCTGGCAGCTGCCGGAGCGCTGGGCCCTGATCCCCGAGGTGCCGAAGACGAGCGTGGGGAAATTCGACAAGAAGGTCATCCGGAAGCGGTACGCGGATGGGGAGCTTGAGGTGACCACGCTCGACTGAGCCGTCGGCACCGGCTGAGGGCAACGGCACCGACCGGGGCATTGGCACCGGCTGAGACATGGACACCGGCTGAGGGGAACCCACCGGCTGAGGCCGTTCCGCTCAGTTGGTGCCGATCTTCGCCAGCAGGTCGACGATCCGGGCCTGCACCTCCGCGCTCGTCGAGCGCTCCGCGAGGAACAGCACCGTCTCACCCGAGCTGAGCCGCGACAGGTTCGCCGGGTCGATGTCCGCGGAGGTGTAGACGACCAGCGGGGTGCGGTTGAGCAGCCCGTTGCCGCGCAGCCAGTCGACGATCCCGGCGCGGCGGCGGCGTACCTGCATCAGGTCCATCACCACCAGGTTCGGCCGCATACGCCCCGCGAGCGCCACCGCGTCAGCGTCCGTCGCGGCCCGGGCGACCTGCATACCGCGCCGTTCCAGGGCCGCCGTCAGCGCCGCCGCGATCGGCTCGTGCTCCTCGATCAGCAGGACGCGCGGCGGATGCTGTTCGCTGTCGCGCGGGGCGAGCGCCTTGAGCAGGACGGCCGGGTCGGCCCCGTACGCCGCCTCCCGCGTCGCCTGGCCGAGCCCCGCCGTCACCAGCACCGGCACCTCGGCGGCGACCGCCGCCGTCCGCAGCGACTGCAGCGCCGTCCGGGTGATCGGCCCGGTCAGCGGGTCGACGAACAGCGCCGCCGGATACGCGGCGATCTGCGCGTCCACCTCCTCACGGGAGTTCACGATCACCGGGCGGTAGCCGCGGTCGCTCAGCGCTTGCTGCGTGGACATGTCCGGCGCGGGCCACACCAGGAGGCGGCGCGGGTTGTCCAGCGGCTCCGGGGGCAGTTCGTCGTCGGGTGGCGGGGTGCGGTCGTCGACGATCTCGATGGCACCGTTGGGCCCGTCCAGCGGCTCCGGCCCCTCCGCTCCCTCGTCCGGCGCGCCGATCGCGAAGGCGCGCCCCGAACTCTGCGGCGAGGCCGGGCGGGGCGGCTGCGGTCCCGGGCCGGGCTGGTTGCGCGGCGGCGCCCCGGGCGGAGGCCCGGCCTGGCCAGGGGCCTGCGCCGGATGGCCCGGGGACTGGGGGCGGGGGCGGCCGGTGGCGGGTTCCAGTTCCGACGAGGTGTTCTGCCCCGCCATATCGGGTCGGGCGGTCAGCTTGCGCCGTCTGCCCGACCCTGTGGTGGCCGTACCACCGGACGGAGTCTGGGGCTGCGGTTGCCCCTGGGGCTGCTGTGACTGGGGAGTGCGCTGGTGTTCGCTGACCTGCTGCGCGAACGGCACCCCTTGGCCCAGCGTGCGCACGCTGAACGCGCGCCCCTGCGTGGTGTCCGCGCCGTGCGGAGCGCCGTGCGAGGCGCCCTGCGGGGCGCTTTGTGCGCCGCTTTGGGGCGTGCCCCGAGGGGGCTGAGGGGCGTTCTGCTGCGGGTTCTGGCGTGCGTTCTGGGGCGCGCCCTGGGGCGCGCGCGGCACCTCGGGCGGCAGCTGCTGCGCCGGGGGCTGCGCCCCGGGCGCGAGCTCCGGCTGCTCCTCGGAGAGGGGGCGCCGGGCGCGGCGGCGGCCGGAGTGCTGGGCCGCCTGCTGGCCGCCGAGGGAGTCCTGCGGGGGCTCGCCCCAGGCGGGCTGCTGCTGCTCGGGGGCGCGGGCGGCGGGGAGCGCGGGCATGGCGGACCCAGCCGCACCGGCGCCCGGCCCGGCACCCGGCGCACCTGGTCCGGCGCCCGGCCCGACCGTGCCCGGACGCGATCCCTGCGGCCCGCCCTGCGCCTGGTTCCGGCCCTGCTGGGCCGGTGCCTGCGGGGCCTGCTGCGGGGCCTGACCAGGACCGGACGGCCAGACTCCGTTGCGCGCGGTGCCGCCCGGCGGCACGGGCTCGCCCCGTACGGCCAGGCCACCGCCCTGCGGCTGGGGCTGCCCCTGCGGGGCGCCGACGCGCGCGTCCCGGTGGCCGTGCTGGGCGGGCACGAGCCCGCCGGGCCCCGCCGGGCCCAGCTCGGGCGGCAGCGCGCCCGGCTGCGACGACCGGTCGGCCGCCGCGGGCGGCAGCGCGAACGGAGCCCGTGCCGCGCCCTGGGGCTGCGCCTGGGGCTGGCCCTGCTCGGGCACCGGCCGGTTCGGCGCCTCGGTCAGCGGGCGCCGGGAGCGGCGGCCACCTGGCTGGCCCGCCTGCTCGCCCTCGGCGGAGTCCTGGGGAACCGTGCCCCACGCGGGCTGCTGCTGCTCCGGGGTGCGGACGGCGGGGAGCGCGGGCATGGCGGACTCGCCCGGACCGGTCGCGGCGGGGCCGTTCGCATCGGCCGCCGCCGGAGGCAGGGCGAACGGCGAGCGGCCTCCGCCCTGCTGGGCCGGATACGGACCGCCTGCCTCCTGGGCCGGGGAGCCGCGCCGCCGACCGCCGGGGGCCGGGGACTGCTGAGCGGCCATCCCCTGCGGCGGTACGACGCCCATCGCGGCGGGGCCGACCGGCTGCGGACCGGCACCCGCGCCCTGGCCGTCCGTAGCGCCGTTCGCACCGCCGTTCGCGGCCGCCGAGGGGTCCTCGTCGGGACGCGGGCGCGCCCGCCGCCGCCCGGTCGGCCGCGGCTGGTCCTGTTCGCCCGGCTGGGGGTGCGCGCCCTGCTGGTTCTGCTGCCGCGGATCGGAACCGGCCTGCGCGGGGAGCGCGGGGGACGCGGATGCGGAACGGTTCTGCGCGCCGCTCGTGTCCGCCCCCGGAGCGCCCTGCAGCGCGCCCTGTGGATCGCCGGAGCCGGGGCCGCCGTTCGGAGCGCCGTCCGCGCCGTCGCCGCCCGATGTGTCCGTGGACGCGGCGCCCGTTCCGCCGCCCGAGGTGCCGGTGCCCTGTCCCCGCGTACCGTCGGCGCCCGCGGACGCCGCCTGGGCGTCGGCCTTCGCCCGCTCCTGGTCGGCGGCCGCCGCCGAGATCGGCACCTCCAGGACATAGGCGTGCCCGCCCATGCCCGGCATCTCATGCGTCTGCAGCACACCGCCGTGCCGGCGCACGATCCCGCGCACGATCGGCTCGTGCACCGGGTCGCCGCCCGCGTACGGCCCGCGGACCTCGATCCGTACGACGTTGCCGCGCTGCGCCGCAGCGACCACGATCGTCGAGTCCCCGGACGCGGCGCCTCCGCCCGAGGCCGTCTTGCCGGTCGAGTCGACCCCGGCCACGTCCGCGATCAGATGGGCGAGCGCCTGGGCCACCCGCTGCGGGTCCACCTCGGCCTCGATCGGCGGGGCGTGCACGGCGAACTGCGCGCGCCCCGGGCCGATCAGCTCGACCGCGCCCTCCACACCGGCCGCCACGACCTCGTCCATCGAGACCGCGCAGCGGGCCAGCGCCTCGCCGTCCGCGTCGAGCCGCTGATAGCTGAGGACGTTGTCGACGAGCGTGGTCATCCGGGTGTACCCGGCGGCCAGGTGGTGCAGGATCTGGTTGGCCTCGGGCCACAGCTGCCCGGCCGGGTCGTCGGCCAGGACGCCGAGTTCGCTGCGCAGCTCCTGGAGCGGACCGCGCAGCGACTGGTCCAGCACCGCCAGCAGCTGACCGTTGCGGGCGGCGAGGGCGTCCAGCCGCTCCGCGTACGTCTGCCGTTCCCGGTCGAGCTGCGCCTGCAGCTCCTCCAGCGCCTTGGCGTGCTCGTCGCGGAGCTCCTCCAGCTCCTTGCCGTGCTGTGCGGTGAGGCTCTCCAGCTCCTCGGCGTGGGTCGTGACGAGGGTTTCCTCGGCGCGCCGGTCGGTGAAGGTCATGACGGCGCCGACGAGTTGCTCGCCGTCCCGTACGGGCGCGGTCGTCAGGTCGACCGGTACCGCGCTGCCGTCCTTGGCCCACAGCATCTGGCCGCGCACCCGGTGCTTGCGGCCGGAGCGCAGGGTGTCGGCGAGCGGGGACTCCTCGTACGGGAAAGGGGAACCATCCGGGCGCGAGTGGTGTACAAGAGAGTGAAGTTCCTGACCGCCCAGGTCACTGGCCCGGAAGCCGAGGATCTGTGCAGCGGACGGGTTGACGAGGACCACCTTGCCCTCGGTGTCCACGCCGACCACGCCCTCCGCCGCCGCGCGCAGAATCATCTCCGTCTGGCGCTGCTGGCGGGCGAGTTCGGCCTCGGTGTCGAGCGTCCCGGTCAGGTCCCGCACGATGAGCATCAGCAGCTCGTCGCCGGTATAGCTGTACTGGTCGGCGTACGGAGTCCGCCCGTCCTCCACGTTCGCGCTGGTCACCTCGACGGGGATCTGGGCCCCGTCGGTGCGCCGCGCGATCATCCGGGTCGGCTTGGTGCTGATGACCTGTTCCGCGTCCCCGGGCCTGCGCATCGACCCGGGAATCCGATTGGGATCGAAGGAGGGAAGGAGATCGAGCAGACCACGGCCCACGAGGGCGGTGCCCGGCGCTTCGAACGACTCCAGCGCGATGTGGTTGGCGTTGACGATCGTGCCGTTGCAGTTGACCAGCACCAGTGCGTCGGGAAGGGCGTCGAGTATCGCTGCGAGGCGAGCAGCGCCTCGGGATGGCCTGCTGCTCACGACGACGCTTCCTCCCTGACTTACCGCACCTTGCTGACACCCGCGGTCATTTTGCCGCCTGTCCGTGGAGTGTCTCAGGGGAGTCTACGGGCACCAAGGGCGGGCGCGGCGGTAGATGAGAGGGAGGTCGCAGCACGACGTGCACGTCTCGGCGCACGCCCGGACAAACCTCTCGGCACCTTCCGCCGCACACTCCCGGTCCAATCCCCAGGTCAGCTCCCAGTCAGACGCAAAACGATCGAGAAGCGGTTCCACCGGGCGATTTCACACCCGTTCGTTCGCGTGAAGTGAGCATTGACGGGCCGACCGGCCCAGCGTCCCCGCACCGTCGCCGTGGCCTCCCCGCCGTACTGACCCGTGCACATGGCCCCGGGCGGCACCGGCGCGAACGGATCACGCCCCCACTTGGTCTGCTCGTCCAGCTGACGGCACGCGGCCCGGGCCCGGGGGTGCGTACCGCCGGTGGGGTGGCACGCCAGCACGTACCGCTCGGCGTCGAGGTGCCGGCCCGTCTCGCTCACCCTGACGACGAGACGGTCGGAACTCTCCCCGTCGTACGACACGGGCAGCGGCAGCGGCCTGGCCCCCGCGGGGCTCAGCGCGGCCACGGTGGCGGCGACAGCGGCGGCGGTGGTGACAGCGAGGCGATGCAGCAGGGGCATGTGAGTACTCCTGGTGTGATCAGACCGGGGCGCGCTGCCCCTGCCCCTGCTAACGCGCCTCCGCCGCGCGCGTTGCGCCGCCATCCGGGCATCGCGCCCCCGAAGAGCTTTGCGGTCCTGCCCGCCTGCCGAGTACCGTAGGCCGCGATTGGTGACATCCCGCTGGGCTGTGACATCATCGCCACACACCACATCGCGCTCGCGTGAGCGCGCCACGGTGTGCTGGAGGCTTCGCCTAGTCTGGTCTATGGCGCCGCACTGCTAATGCGGTTTGGGCCCTAAAGCCCATCGAGGGTTCAAATCCCTCAGCCTCCGCTTCTCGAGAGCCCCGGTCGATCACGACCGGGGCTCTTCCGTTGCGTACGCCTTCCGGGCGACGGCCTCCCTCCGCAGCGTCACCCCACCGAGCGCCCCCACTCGTCCCGCACGGGCGTATCTCCCCCGCTGTCCAGAGGGGCCTCACCGACCTCAAAACAGGTATTTCCCCAGGTCAGAGTGGGTGAGGGAAACGGATTTCGCGTGACGGTGCAGGTCATGTAATGTTGTTCCCGCAACGCCGACCGGCAAGAAAAACCGCCGGGAAGCCAAGCGCTCGTAGCTTAACGGATAGAGCACTTGACTACGGATCAAGAGGTTGCAGGTTCGAATCCTGCCGAGCGCACAGCTCAGAGGCCCCTTCCACTCGTTGGAAGGGGCCTCTTGTGTATGCGTTGACATCCAAACTGACATCAGCCGCCGGGCGGACCCGGGTAGGCGGGGGCTGGGGCTCCGCTTGGGTTGTCATCGCCGTCGCTGATGCGCGGAGGGTGTAAGGGGGATCGAAGGTGACGTCCCTTGGTTCGTTCGGGCATCGTGCTGTCACACGCTCGACAGGAGTAAAGGACCTCGATCCACTGGGTAACGCTGTGGACCTCTGGTGGACCATGAAGCTGTCAGTGGACGGTGAAAGGGGCCCTTCGTACAGGTCAGGAGTGTGGGCGTCGCTCTGGCTACAGACCTCTTGAAAACCGGCGTGGCGGCGATGTCGCCGAGGGGGCAAATCCCTCAGCCTCCGCCGACGTCAGCGAGATAGCTGGTCGGAAGGGATGCCTCTGGTTCAGGGGCACCCCTTCTGCGTGGCCGCCGTCTCGCCCGGGCCAGTGGGCTTCACGGGCTGCTGGCGTACGCCAGGCGTCAGGGGATGGAGACGCTGCTGGCGAACTCGAAGACGTTGGACTCGTTCGGGCCGACCTGGCCGATCCGTTGCCCCTGACAGTTCGGAAGAGTGAAGGCGGTGGCGACCTGGTTGGTGTTGTTCGCGACGAGCATGGGCCAGATGTTCGACGTGTAACAGCCGCTTGGGTTGGTGTGCGTGGTCAGGCCGACGGTCAGGGTGCCCTCGGCGGCCACGGCCGACTCCGCTGACGACAGGGCGAGGGCCATTGCACCCATCACCGACGCCGCCACAAGCCTGATACGACGCATCGTTGCCTCCTGCTGAGACGTACTCCGGAGGAGACGCCGACCGCCTCCTGACTCATTGCTAGCGGCTGTCGCTTGACAGGCACTCACGGCTCACGTGAGTGCTGGCAGTGCTCCTGCGCGCTCGGCGCGGTGGGTCACCCCCGGCTTCCTGCGGTGAGTTCGGCGACGAGGCTCTGGACGCGGGTCCGGATCTCGTCGCGGATCGGTCGTACCGCCGCGACGCCCTGGCCTGCCGGATCGTCGAGTTTCCAGTCCAGGTAGGTCTTGCCGGGGAAGTACGGGCAGGCGTCGCCGCAGCCCATGGTGATGACGGTGTCCGAGGCTTGTACGGCTTCGGCCGTCAGCACCTTCGGGATCTCCGCGGCGATGTCGATGCCGACTTCCGCCATTGCTTCCACCACGGCGGGGTTGACGTTCTCGGCGGGTGCCGAACCGGCGGAGCGGACTTCGACGCGGTCGCCCGCGAGGTGGGTGAGGAAGGCGGCGGCCATCTGGGAGCGGCCCGCGTTGTGGACGCAGACGAACAGCACGGACGGCTTCTGGGGGTCAGCCACGGGTGGAACCTTCCTGGGCGGGCGTGCGTTCGGCGGCCACGGGGGATGGCTGGGGGAAGTAGCGGCGGGCGGCCAGGGCCACGTAGACGAGGCCGATCAGGACGGGGACCTCGATGAGCGGGCCGACGACTCCGGCCAGGGCCTGTCCGGAGGAGGCGCCGAAGGTCGCGATGGCGACGGCGATGGCGAGTTCGAAGTTGTTGCCCGCGGCGGTGAACGCCAGCGTGGTCGCGCGGGGGTAGTCCAGGCCCGCGGCCTTGCCCAGTGCCATGGACCCGGCCCACATCACGGCGAAGTAGACCAGCAGTGGCACCGCGATCCGGACCACGTCCACCGGCTGCGAGGTGATCGCGTCGCCTTGGAGGGCGAACAGGACGACGATCGTGAACAGCAGCCCGTACAGCGCGAACGGGCCGATGCGCGGGATGAGCGTCGTCTCGTACCAGTCCCGGCCCCTGGCCTTCTCGCCGAGGCGACGGGTCAGGAACCCGGCCACCAGGGGGACGCCGAGGAAGATCAGGACGCTGCGGGCGATCTCCCACACGCTGACGTCGAGACCGGCCTGTTCCAGGCCGAGCCAGCCGGGCAGCACGGTGAGGTAGAACCAGCCGAGCGCGGAGAAGGCGATCACCTGGAAGACGGAGTTGAGGGCGACGAGGACGGCGGCGGCTTCGCGGTCGCCGCAGGCCAGGTCGTTCCAGATGATGACCATGGCGATGCAGCGGGCCAGGCCGACGATGATCAGGCCCGTCCGGTACTCCGGCAGGTCCGGCAGGAGAAGCCAGGCGAGGGCGAACATGAGCGCCGGGCCGAGGACCCAGTTGAGTACGAGGGAGGGGATCAGCAGGCGGCGGTCCCGGGTGACCGTGTCGAGGCGGTCGTAGCGGACCTTGGCCAGGACCGGGTACATCATCACCAGCAGGCCCAGCGCGATCGGCAGGGAGACGCCGGTGACGGTCACCTTGGCCAAGGCGTCGCCGAGGCCCGGCACGAGCCGTCCCAGGCCGAGGCCGGTGGCCATCGCGAGCAGAATCCACACCGCGAGGAACCGGTCCACGAACGACAGGCGCGCGGCGACCGGGGCGGTGGGGGACGCGGTCGTGGAGTCGGTGGCCATCAGGCGCCCTCCGTCGTCCCGGCGGGCTCGGGCAGCGGTTGCCCGGCGGGCCGGGTGAGGATTCCGGCGAGCCGGTCGGTCATCTCCGGCAGCAGCCAGTAGTAGACCCAGGTGCCCCGGCGATCGCAGTCGATCAGCCCGGCCTGCCGCAGCAGCTTCAGGTGGTGGGAGATCGTCGGCTGCGAGAGGTCGAAGGCGGGGGTGAGGTCGCAGACGCAGACCTCGCCTCCGGCCCGGGAGGCGATCATCGACAGCAGCCGCAGTCGGATCGGATCACCCAGCGCCTTGAACACCTTCGCCAGCTCGACGGACTGTGCCTCGTCCAGCGGGGCGGTCAGCAGTCCGGGACAGCAGGTGTCAACGCCGTCCTGACCGAGCACCGCGAGCTCTTGTTTCGACATGCTTCTATGTTGACGTTCTTCGATCCAAGGCGCAAGCTTGCATTGAAGGATATCGATACAGACCGATGGGAGACCGCCATGTCCCGCGCGCAGCTCGCCTTGAACGTGCCCGATCTTGACGCCTCAGTGGCGTTCTACTCCAAGCTCTTCGGCGTCGAGCCGGCCAAGCGCCGTCCCGGATACGCCAACTTCGCGATCGCCGAGCCGCCGCTGAAGCTCGTCCTCATCGAAGGCGAGGCGGGTCAGGAAACCCGACTCGATCACCTCGGCGTCGAGGTCGATTCCACCGACCAGGTCAACGCCGCCACCGGCCGCCTCAAGGACGCCGGACTCGCCACGTTCGAGGAGAACGACACCTCCTGCTGTTACGCCCTCCAGGACAAGGTCTGGGTTTACGGCCCCGGCAAGGAGCCCTGGGAGGTCTACGTCGTCAAGGGCGATGCCGACGCCGGCGCCTGAGCCGTAGCGGCTCACCAGCGGCGCCAGCCCGGGCGTTAGTGGGACGTTAGTGGGGTGCCACCGGGGTGTTAACAGGGCACTAGCGGGGGGCGTCAGGGTTGGTGGTGCGAGAGACGCTCGCATCGACCGAGGGGGTTTCCCATGTCGCACAGCACGCTCACCCGGCGGGGCAAGATTGTCGTCGCCACGATGGCTGCTGTGGCGGCCATGGGGATTACGGCTTGTCAGGGGAGTGACCCCAAGGCTGCGGGGGCCGAGTCCGCGGCGTCGAAGGGGGCCTCGACGGGTGCCTCGAAGGAGGCCTCGGCGGGGTCGGCGGACGGGGAGGGCGTCGGGGCCATGGCCGGGAGCGCCGGGGGCGGGCGGTGTGAGGCCTCGGCGATGAGTCTGCGCGTGGGGAACGCGGACATGGGGGCGGGCAACATCCGGTACTCGCTGGTGTTCACCAACAAGGGGAAGAGTGCCTGCACGCTGAACGGGTTCCCCGGGGTGTCGCTGCTGGCCAAGGACGGGCAGACGATCGGCAAGGCGGCCGAGCGGGAGGGGGCCGTGGGGAAGCCCGTCACGGTGGCCGCCGGGGGGAGCGCGCATGCCGTGCTGCACACGATCAACGACGGCCTCTCGGACAAGCCGTGCTGGAAGAGCGCCTCTCTGGTGCAGGCCTACCCGCCCGGCTCGAAGGACGCCATGACCGCGCGGGTCTCCTCGGGGCTGCGGGTGTGCGGGGACGAGTTCACCGTCACGGCTGTCACGTCCGGGGCTGGTGCCTGAGCCCGGGGCGGGGTGCCTGATCCCGGGGCGGAGTGCCTGAGCCGGGGCCTGTTCGAGCCGGGGCCTGGCCCTGTTCGCCGCGGTCGGGATGTCCCTGGAGTGAGCCGATTTCCCTCTGCGGGATCAATGACGTAGAGTTGCATTCAACGACGCGGGGTGGAGCAGCTCGGTAGCTCGCTGGGCTCATAACCCAGAGGTCGCAGGTTCAAATCCTGTCCCCGCTACTCTGAACGAGGGCCCGGTACCAGATCTGGTACCGGGCCCTCGTGCGTGCGGTGGTCGTACCGTGATCCGCATGACTGATGCTGACGTGGGCCCGGTCCGCCGTTTCTGGCAGGGGCTCGGGCTGCCCGGACTCATCGACGTGCACACGCACTTCATGCCGCAGAACGTCCTGGACAAGGTGTGGGCGTACTTCGACGCCGTCGAGCCGCTGGTGGGCATCGCCTGGCCCATCACCTACCGCGAGGACGAGGCCGAACGGCTCGCGCTCATACGGGAGTTCGGGGTGCTGGCCTTCACCTCGATGGTCTACCCCCACAAGCCCGGCATGGCGGCGTGGCTGAATGAGTGGGCGGCCGGGTTCGCCGCCCGTACGCCCGACTGCCTGCACACGGCGACGTTCTTCCCGGAGCCGGGCGTCGAGGGGTACGTACGCGCGGCGCTGGACGGCGGGGCGCGGGTGTTCAAGTCGCATGTGCAGGTGGGGGCGTACGACCCGGGCGACGCCGCTCTCGAGCCGGTGTGGGGGATGCTCGCCGACGCCGGTACGCCCATCGTCATCCACTGCGGTTCGGGCCCGGCGCCCGGCAAGCACACCGGCCCCGAACCCGTGGCCCGGCTGCTGGCCCGGCATCCCCGGCTGCGGCTGGTCGTCGCGCATATGGGGCTGCCGGAGTACGCGGATTTCCTGGGGCTCGCCGAGCGCTACGAGGGGGTGCACCTGGATACGACGATGGCCTTCACCGACTTCACCGAGCGCAACTGGCCGTTCCCGCCCCAGGAGCGGGGACGGCTCGGGGCGCTGGGCGACCGGGTGCTGTTCGGGAGCGACTTCCCCAACATCCCGTACGGGTACGGGCACGCCCTGGAGGCGCTGACCCGGCTGGGTCAGGACGACGCGTGGCTGCGGGGGGTGTGTCACAGCAACGCGGCGCGGCTGTTCGGCCTGTGACCCACCCCCGGCGACTGCTGCGCGTCAGCGGCTGGCGAGGGGCAGGGCCTCGGCCAGGATGCGCCACTCCTCGCGGGGCAGGGAGGTGAACGGGTTCTCGTTCACCACCTGGACCGCCAGGTGGTCCGCGCCCGCCTCCAGGAACGTGTCGACGCGGCGCCGGATCGCCTCCGCGTCGCCGAGCGCGAAGACGGACGTCAGGAGGCGGTCGCTGCCGCCGCCCGCGAAGTCCTCCTCCTCGAAGCCCAGCCGCAGCAGGTTGTTGGTGTAGTTGGGCAGCTTCAGGTACATGGACAGATAGTCACGGGCGATGGTGCGGGCGCGGTCGAGGTCGGGTTCGAGGACGACCTTGAGGTCCGGGGCGAGCAGGGCACCGTCGCCCAGGATCTCCCGCGCCTCGGCCGTGAACTCCGGGGTGACCAGGTACGGATGGGCACCGGCGGCGCGGTCGCGGGACAGCTCCAGCATCTTCGGGCCGAGGGCGGCCAGGACGCGGTGGGACGCGGGGACCGGGACCGGGGCGGAGTCCAGGGCCGTCAGGTACTCGCGCATCGCCGAGTACGGACGCTTGTACCGCTCACCGGCGAGCGCGCTGTGGCTGACGCCGAGGCCCAGGACGAAACGGTCCTTGTGGGCCGCGTCGATCGCGGTGTACCGATCGGCCACATAGGCGGCCTCGTGGTCCCAGATGCTGAGGATGCCGGTCGCGACGGTGATCCGGTCGGTGGCCTCCAGGAGGGACGCGGCCTGGTCCGGGCTGGGGCTGCCGCCGAACCAGAGGGTGTCGTAGCCGAGCGTCTCCAGCTCGGCCGCCGCCTCGCTGACCTCCTGCGCCGAGCGGGACTCCGAGACCCGCAGGGCCGCCGTCCAGATGCCGATCTTGCCGAGGGCGGGGTGAGTAGCCATAACCTCGCGAACCGGAGGGTGCGTCCGGCTATTCCCGGCTCGTAAGACGTTCACCCTTCTGGAGTCCCGGGTGCCGAGTCCCGGGTGCCGAGTGCCGGGTGCCGTTTTCGGGGGCGCTTTGGGGCCGTTTTCGGGGCCACGGGATTCTCAGGTTATTCACAGGTAGCCGAAAGGAAGCTCTCAGACCGTCGCCGGAAGCTGACGTTCATGATGGCGACCTCGCCCCATGGGCGTACCGAGCTGCTGCGACCTGACGGGAGCCCCGTCCGGGTGCTGGTTGTGGACGACGAGTCGGCCCTCGCCGACTTGCTGTCGATGGCCCTGCGCTACGAGGGCTGGGAGGTGCGGACGGCGGGCGACGGCGCCGAGGCGATCCGTACGACCCGTGAGCTGCGCCCCGACGCGGTCGTCCTCGACGTCATGCTGCCCGACATGGACGGGCTCACCGTCCTCGGCCGCCTGCGCCGTGAGCTGCCCGAGGTGCCGGTGCTGTTCCTGACCGCGCGGGACGCGGTCGAGGACCGGATAGCCGGGCTGACGGCGGGCGGCGACGACTACGTCACCAAGCCGTTCAGCCTGGAGGAGGTCGTCGCCCGGCTGCGCGGGCTGCTGCGCAGGTCGGGGGCGGCGGCCGCGCGCAGCGAATCGGTGCTCGCGGTCGGCGACCTGGTGCTGGACGAGGACAGCCACGAGGTGTCGCGGGCGGGTCAGGAAATCCATCTCACCGCGACCGAGTTCGAGCTGCTGCGCTATCTGATGCGCAACCCGCGCCGGGTGCTCAGCAAGGCGCAGATCCTGGACCGGGTGTGGAGCTACGACTTCGGCGGCCAGGCCAACGTCGTCGAGCTGTACATCTCCTATCTGCGGCGCAAGATCGACGCGGGCCGCAGCCCGATGATCCACACCCGGCGTGGCGCCGGGTATCTGATCAAGCCCGGGGAGTAGAGACCGTGGCACACCCGACCCCGCCGTCCACGCCCGCTCCGGCCTCTCCGGCGCGGACCCCGCGTGCCAGGAAGAAGACCAGGGACGCCGCCCGGCGGCCCTGGTCCCTGCGCACCCGCCTGGTCGTCTCGGCGGTGTCGCTGATCGCCGTGGTCTGCGCCGTGATCGGCACGGTCACGACGATCGCCCTGAAGTCGTATCTGGAGGGCCAGGTCGACAACGATCTGCGCTCGTCCGCGGGCGGCGCCATGCGCAAGGTGGGCGAGCAGCCGATCTCGGCCGATCCGCGCAGCCCGGAGAACATCTTCTTCCTCAACGGGCCGGGCCAGCCGATTGGAACGGCGGGGGCGCGCCTCGGGCTGAACGGCAAGGCGATCCAGTCCGGGAAGAGCAACGACGAGGCCATGCTGCCGGACCTCTCGAACGCCTCGCAGCGGGTCGACAAGCTGACCAGCGACCAGGAGAAGGCGCTCACCGCCATCCCCCTCGACGACAAGGTGCACGCCGTCGACCTGCCCGGCCTCGGCAGCTACCGGGCCGTGGCCAAGTGGAACCCGCGGGCCGGCGGGATCATCATGGCCTTCCCGCTCAACCAGACCCAGGACACGGTCAACACCCTCATCCTGGTCGAGGTCTGCGTCGCCGCCGCCGGGCTCGTCGCGGCCGGGCTCGCCGGGGCCACCATGGTCGGGATCTCGCTGCGCCCGCTGCGCCGGGTGGCCGCGACCGCGACCCGGGTCTCGGAGCTGCCGCTGCACAGCGGCGAGGTGGCGCTGCGGGAGCGGGTCCCGGCCTCCGAGGCCGATCCGCGGACCGAGGTCGGCCAGGTCGGGGCGGCGCTCAACCGCATGCTCGGGCACGTCGAATCGGCGCTGGCGGCCCGCCAGGAGAGCGAGACGCGGGTACGGCAGTTCGTCGCCGACGCCAGCCATGAGCTGCGGACCCCGCTCGCGTCGATCCGCGGCTACGCCGAGCTGACCCGGCGCGGCCGCGAGGACATCGGGCCCGACACCCGGCACGCGCTGGGCCGGGTGGAGTCCGAGGCCGGGCGGATGACCGGGTTGGTGGAGGATCTGCTGCTGCTGGCCCGGCTGGACGCCGGGCGGCCGCTGGAGGGCGCCGAGGTGGACCTGTCCCCGCTGGTGGTGGACGCGGTCAGCGACGCGCGGGCGCTCGGATCGGACCACCAGTGGCGGCTGGAGCTGCCCGACGAACCCGCGCTCGTCCACGGCGACTCGGCGCGGCTGCACCAGGTCCTGGTCAACCTGCTGGGCAACGCCCGTAACCACACCCCGGCCGGGACGACCGTCACCGCGCGCGTGCTGTGGGGCGGCCCGCACACCTCGCCGCGCCCGTCGCCGTACCTGGCGCCGTACGGGATGGTGCACGGGCCGTCGTACGGATCGTCGAACGGGTCCGGGAACAGCACGATGAACGGCAATGGCAGCGGCAGCGGCTTCGGGCCCGGCTCGCCGTACGCCTTCGGCCACGACGCGCCGTCCGGGAACGGTGGCAACAACCCGTACGCCGCGCCGTACGGGTCCCCGTACGCCATGGCGCGGGCGGGGGCGCACCCCGGAACCTACGGGCCGCCGCAGCCGCCCTCGTACCTCTCGCTGCAGATCGAGGACGACGGCCCCGGCATCCCGCCCGATCTGCTGCCGCACGTCTTCGAGCGCTTCGCGCGCGGTGACGCCTCGCGCTCGCGCACGGCGGGCAGCACCGGGCTGGGGCTGGCCATCGTGCACGCGGTGGTCGCCGCGCACGACGGTCGGGTGACGGTGGACAGCGTGCCGGGACGGACCGTGTTCGGCGTCCACCTCCCTGTTCACCTGGGCGTAACGCACTCACAGCCAGGCCACAGGCTGACCACACAGCCGTGACAGCGCCGCTCGCGAATCTCGTTCCATGCGAACCGACACCCCTCTCGAGGCGCCGCCCGAGACACCCCTGCAGACCTTGCCGGCGCGCCGGCACATCGTGGTCGACCGCAGTCGCCCGGTGCTCGACGTCGTGATCCCCGTCTACAACGAGGAGGCGGACCTCGAGCGGTGTGTGCGACGGCTGCACGACCATCTGACGCGCACCTTCCCCTACCGATTCCGGATCACCATCGCGGACAACGCCAGTACGGACCGCACGCCCCATGTGGCGGCCTACCTGGACGACACCGTCGAGGAGGTGACGGCGGTCCGGCTGGAGCAGAAGGGCCGCGGGCGGGCGCTGCGCACCGTCTGGACGCTGTCCGAGGCGCCGGTGCTCGCCTATATGGACGTCGATCTGTCCACCGACCTCAACGCGCTGCTGCCGCTGGTGGCACCGCTGATCTCCGGCCATTCGGACCTGGCGATCGGGTCGCGGCTGGCGCGCAGCTCGCGCGTCGTCCGCGGCACCAAGCGGGAGTTCATCTCGCGGGCGTACAACCTGATCCTGCGGGGCAGCCTGGCGGCCCGGTTCTCCGACGCGCAGTGCGGGTTCAAGGCGATCCGCAAGGACGTCGCGGAGCGGCTGCTGCCGATGGTCGAGGACACCGGGTGGTTCTTCGACACCGAGATGCTGGTGCTGGCCGAGCGGGCGGGGCTGCGCATCCACGAGGTGCCGGTGGACTGGATCGACGACCCGAACAGCACCGTCCACATCGTGCGGACGGCCACCGACGACCTGAGGGGCGTCTGGCGGGTGGGGCGCGCGCTGGCCACTGGCACGCTCCCGCTGGACCGGCTGCGCCGCCCGTTCGGTGACGATCCGCGCGACCGCGAGCTGAGCGGCGTGCCGGGCGGACTGGCCCGCCAGCTCGTCGGGTTCTGCGTGGTGGGCGCCCTGTCCACGCTCGTCTATCTGGCGCTGTACACGCTCTTCCGGCTGGGTACGGGCCCGCAGGTGGCCAACGCGCTGGCGCTGCTGCTGTCCGCGCTCGGCAACACCGCGGCCAACCGGAGGCTCACCTTCGGCGTACGCGGCCGGGACCGGGCGATCCGCCACCAGGCCCAGGGGCTGGTCGTCTTCGGCATCGGCCTCGTGCTGACCAGCGGTTCCCTGGCCGCCCTGGACACCGCCCCCGGCTCTCCCTCGCACGGCACCGAACTGGCCGTGCTCATCGCGGCCAACCTCGCCGCGACCGTTCTGCGCTTCCTGCTCTTCCGGGCCTGGGTCTTCCCGTCGGACAGCGGGGCCACCACCGACTACGACCCGAGGAACAACCGATGACGACCTACGACCACGGCACCCGGGAAGCCGGCCCCCCGTCCCCTCCGGCCGCCGCTTCCCCTGCCGCCCCGCAGGTGGCGCCCGCCGCTCCCGGTGTTCCCGCCGCTCCCGGCGGCTCGCGTCTGGCGCGGGTGTGGCGGGGCCGTCCGGAGGACCCCCGCTGGGCGCGGCCCGCGCTGTGGGCCCTGCTGGCCGTGACCACCGTGCTCTACGTGTGGAGCCTGGGCGCCTCCGGCTACGCCAACCAGTTCTACTCGGCCGCCGTGCAGGCGGGCAGCGAGAGCTGGAAGGCGTTCTTCTTCGGCTCCTCGGACGCCGCGAACTCCATCACCGTCGACAAGCCCCCGGCCGCGCTGTGGCCGATGGCCCTCGCGGTGCGCGTCTTCGGCCTCTCCTCCTGGGCGATCCTCGTCCCCGAGGCGCTGATGGGCGTCGCCACGGTCGGGGTGCTCTACGCGGCCGTACGCCGCAGGTTCAGCGCGGCCGCCGGGCTTATCGCGGGCGGCGTGCTCGCGGTGACCCCGGTCGCGGCGCTGATGTTCCGCTTCAACAACCCCGACGCGCTGCTGTGCCTGCTGATGGTCGCGGCCGTCTACTGCGTGCTGCGCGCGCTGGAGGACGCCCGGACGAAGTGGCTGGTGCTGGCCGGGATCTGCTTCGGCCTCGGCTTCCTCACCAAGACGCTCCAGGCGTGGGTGATCCTGCCGCCGCTCGCGGTCGTGTACGCGGTGTGCGCCCCGGCGAAGCTCGGCCGCCGGATCGGTCAACTGCTGCTCGCGGGGCTCGCGATGGTGGTCTCCGGCGGCTGGTGGGTCGCGATCGTCGAGCTGTGGCCCGCGTCGTCCCGGCCGTATATCGGCGGCTCGCAGAACAACAGCTTCCTGGAGCTGACCTTCGGCTACAACGGGCTCGGCCGGATCAACGGCAACGAGACCGGCAGCGTCGGCGGCGGCGGTGCGCGCGGCGGTGGCGGCGGTGGCGGCGGCGGGATGTGGGGCCAGACCGGTATCGACCGGCTCTTCAGCTCCGACATGGGCGGTCAGATCGCCTGGCTGCTGCCCGCCGCGTTCATCCTGCTGGTGGCGGGGGTCTGGCTGACCTGGCGGGCCAAGCGGACGGACACCCGGCGCGCGGCGTTCCTGGTCTGGGGCGGGGCGCTGCTGATCACGTTCGCGACGTTCAGTTTCATGTCCGGGATCTTCCACCAGTACTACAACATCGCCCTCGCGCCGTACATCGCGGCGATCGTGGGCATGGGCGCGACGATGCTGTGGGAGCGGCGGGGGCAGACCGAGGGCCGCGTCGGCACCGTGGCCTCGGTGGTGCTCGCCGTCACGGTCGCGGTCACCGCCTACTGGTCGTACGTGCTGCTGGGCCGGTCCGCGGACTGGCACCCGTGGCTGCGCTGGGCGGTGCTGTTCGCCGGGCTGGCGGCGGCGGTCGGACTGCTGTTCGCGGCGCGGCTGGGGCGGAACCTCGCGCTGGGCGTGGCCGCGCTCGGTCTCGCGGCTTCGGTGGCCGGGCCGGTGGCGTACACGCTCAACACGGTGGAGACGCCGAAGAACGGCTCGATCATCACGGCCGGTCCCACGGTGTCGGGCGGCATGGGCGGCTTCGGCGGCGGTCGCCCCGGCGGCGGTCGGATGGGCGGCCCGCCGGGAATGCGGGGCGGCCAGCAGGGCGGCCAGGGCCAGCAGGGCATGCCGGGCGGCGGCACGGGCGGTCAGCAGCAGGGCGGTCAGCAGGGCGGCGCGCCCGGCGGTGGCTTCCCGGGCGGCGGCCAGTCGCAGCAGAACGGCAACGGTAACGGCAACGCCCAGGCGCAGGGCCAGGGCAACGCCCAGGGCCAGGGCCGGAACGGTCAGCAGGGCATGATGCCCGGCGGCATGGGCGAAGGCGGCCGGGGCGGCACGGGCGGCGGCGGCATGGGCGGGCTGCTCAACGGCCAGCAGGTCAACGCCAAGGTGAAGGCGAAGCTGGAGAAGAACGCCGACGACTACACCTGGGTCGCGGCGGCCATCGGCTCGCAGAACGCCGCGAGTTACCAGCTCGCCACCCAGGACCCGGTGATGGCCATCGGCGGCTTCAACGGCAGCGACCCGTCGCCGACCCTCGCCCAGTTCAAGGAGTATGTGCAGCAGGGGAAGATCCACTACTTCCTCTCCTCGGGCACCGGTATGGGCGGTGGCCCGGGCGGTGGGAGCAACGGCACCTCCTCCAAGATCACCACCTGGATCGAGGCCCACTACAAGAAGGTCACCGTGGGCAGCACCACGCTCTACGACCTGACGCAGAAGAAGTCCTCCAGCTGACGCCGGAGCGGTACGGGCCGGTGGCCGGGTTCCCCCCGCGGCCACCGGCCCGTACCCGTAGGGGCGCGGAAATTCGCTGTACGGCGTAAAACGGCGCTTGTACGGTGTACGGCGAACGTAGAGCCATGCACCGTACAGACGTCTCCTGGAGTGTTCATGACGGCCCCGACCGCCGATACCGGCCCCGCCGCCCCACCCGGCGCCACTACCGGTGGCCATCCCCAGCGCTGGCCGATCCTCGCGGTGATCTGCCTCGCCCAGCTCACCGTGCTGCTGGACAACACGATCCTCAACGTGGCGGTCCCCTCCCTCGCCCGGGAGATGGACGCGACCACCGCCGACATCCAGTGGATGATCAACGCCTATTCGCTGGTCCAGTCCGGGCTGCTGCTCAGCGCGGGCAGCGCCGCCGACCGCTACGGGCGTAAGAAACTGCTGGTCGCGGGCCTCGCCCTGTTCGGGGTGGGCTCGCTGATCGCGTCCCTGGCGCAGGGGGCGGGACAGCTCATCGCCGCCCGCGCCGGGATGGGGATCGGCGGCGCGCTGCTCATGACCACGACGCTCGCCGTCGTGGTGCAGATCTTCGACGACACCGAGCGGACCAAGGCGATCGGCGTGTGGGGCGCGGTCAGCTCGCTCGGCTTCGCCGCGGGGCCGCTCATCGGCGGCAGCCTGCTGGAGCACTTCTGGTGGGGCTCGATCTTCCTCATCAACATCCCGGTCGCCCTGCTCGGCCTGGCCGCCGTGGTCCGGCTCGTCCCCGAGTCCAAGAACCCGACCGGCGACCGGCCCGATCTGCTGGGCGCGCTGCTCTCCACGGTCGGCATGACCGGGGTGGTCTTCGCGATCATCTCCGGGCCCGAGCACGGCTGGACCTCGCCCCGGGTGCTGCTGTCCGCCTTCGTCGGCGTCGCGGTGCTGGCCGGGTTCGCGCTGTGGGAGCGTCATATTCCACATCCGATGCTGGACATGCACTTCTTCCGTAACCGCTCCTTCGTGGGCGCTGTCGCGGGCGGCATCCTCGTGGCCTTCGGCATGGGCGGCTCGCTCTTCCTGCTCACCCAGCATCTGCAGTTCGTGCTCGGCTACGACGCGCTGGGCGCGGGGCTGCGCACCGCGCCGCTCGCCCTGGTGATCGTGGCGCTCAACCTCACCGGTGTCGGGGCCCGGCTGCTGCCCAGGCTCGGCACGCCGCTGACGATCGTCACCGGCATGGGGCTGCTCGCGCTCGGTCTCGCGCTGATCGCCGTCCTCGGCACGGACGGCTACGGCGGGATGCTGCTGGGGCTGGTGGTGATGGGGTCCGGGATCGCGTTCGCCATGCCCGCGATGGCGACCGCCATCATGTCGGCGATCCCGCCGGAGAAGGCCGGGGTGGGCGCGGGTGTCAACGGCACCCTCACCGAATGCGGCAACGGGCTCGGCGTCGCGGTCCTGGGCGCGGTGCTGAACTCCCGCTTCGGCACGCTGCTGCCCGCGGCCGCCGCCGGAGCCGGTTCGCTCCCGGCGGCCCTCGCCGCGGCCCGCACCCCCGAGGACCGGGAAGCCGTCAAGGACGCCTTCGCCTCCGGGGTGGAGACCAGCCAGCTGGTCGGCGCGGCGGCCGTGCTCGCCGGTGGGGTGCTGGCCGCGCTGCTGCTCCGCCGGGCCGAACGATCTTCACAGCCGGCTCCGGCGGCATAGCATCGGACATGTATGACCCGCCGCGCATCGTGCCCGCCTGATACGCGGCGGCAACGCAGCGCAGAAGGAGAGCCGCCATGGCAACCGGCAGCCGTGTCACCCGCCCGCGGTCCAGCGTCTGGCTCTCCGAGCGCAAGGCCCCCAAGCGCAAGGGCGATCAGCAGCCGGTCGGCCTCGACCATGTGAAGATCGTCGCGGCGACCGTCCGGCTGCTGGACGCCGAGGGGCTCGCGGGCTTCTCCATGCGCCGCCTGGCGGCGGACCTGGGGGTCACCGCCATGTCGGTCTACTGGTACGTGGACACCAAGGACCATCTGCTCGAACTCGCCCTCGACGCCACCATGGGAGAGGTCGCGCTCCCCCCGGAGGCGGTCGGGGCCGCCGAGGAGCCCGAACACCTGGCGGCCGGGCCGCAGGACTGGCGCGAGCAGCTGCGCCAGCTCGCCTCCGAATACCGCCGGTTGCTGGTGCGCCACGCGTGGCTGTCCCCGCTGCTGGGGGAGTACCTCAACATGGGGCCGAACGCGATGGCCTTCTCCAACGCCGCGCAGCGGGTGATGCGCAACAGCGGGCTGCCGGAGGAGAAGCTCACCAGCGCGCTCTCCCTCGTCTACCAGTTCGTCTACGGCTTCGGCACCATCGAGGGCCGCTTCTCCGCCCGCTGCCGGGCGGCGGGGGTCACCCAGGACGAGCTGCTCCAGGAGGTGATGAGCTCGGTCGAGGGGCGCCCGGAGTTCGACGAGTCGCGCAAGACCATGGAAGCGGGCCGCGGCCGGACCGTCGAGGAGATGCGCGAGCGGGAGTTCGCCATCGCGCTGGACTTCGCGATCGCCGGTATAGAAGCCCTGCGGGACCCCCCCTAGCCCCCCTGGCCCGCGGGCGGCGAGCGGCGATCGGCAGGGCGGGGTCATCCCGCCGCCGGAAGCTCCTCGCCCTGCACGGCCTGTATGTCCAGCTCCACCCGCAGCGTGGTACCGATCGCCGCGATGCCCGCCGCGACCACCTGGTTGTAGTTCATCGCGAAGTCCTCGCGGCGCAGCTCCGCGGTGGCCCGGAAGGCCGCCCGCACCCCGCCCCAGGGGTCGGGGCCGGTGCCCAGATAGGTCAGGCTCAGCTCCACGTCCCGCACCACACCGTGCATGGACAGCTCACCGTGCACCGTCCACCGGTCAGGACCGGCCGCGCTCAGACGCGTGCTCTGGTAGGTGAGGACCGGGAACTGCTCCACATTCAGGAAGTCGGGCGACTTCAGGTGGCCGTCCCGCATCTCGTTACCGGTGTCGATGCTGGCCGCCTGGATCACCGCCTCGACCCGCGACTTCTCGATGTCCTCGGCGATCTCGATCCGCCCGCCGAAATCCGTGAACCGCCCGTGCACACTGGAGATCCCCAGGTGCTGCGCGACGGCCCCCACCGTCGAATGCGCGGGATCGAGCGTCCACGCGCCGGGCGGCGGCAGCTCCACCCCGCCCTGCCGGGCCAGCACCAGCGTGCCCACATCGGCGCGCCCGGCGGCCGTGACGATCGCCGTCGACGCCATCGGCGCGTAGCCCACCGCGGTGGCGATGACCGTGTACGGACCGGGCGGCAGCGGCTCCTGGCTGCGCACCGAACCGTCCTCGGTGGCCTGCGCGCGCAGCACCTGCCCGCCCGTCATATCGGTCACGGTCAGCACCGCGTGCTGCACCGCCCATCCGTCGCGGGTGAGAATCCGGGCCCGCAGCCCCGCTCCCCCGCCTGCTCCTGCCCCAGTGGTCGTCATGCCGCCTGTCGTCTCCTGCTCCCGTGGTGCTGTGGTGTCTCCGCGCCCGGACCGGGCAGCGGTGCGAGGCCGTCCCCTGCCTGATGTACACCGCTGCCCGGCTCCGGGTTCCGGGTCCGGCGGAAATAACCGCCGCCCGGTCCGGGGCCGGGGCGTGTCTCCGCTCTGCGCACGCCCCGGCCCCGGAGTTCTCAGTCGCCCGGGTGGGCGAGTTCGACGTCGTGTCCGTCGATCCCGTGCCCGGCGACCGTCAGGTTGCCCGCGACCGGCGGGTAGCCGCTCGCGATGACCGTGTAGTCGCCCGCGTCCAGGTCGGTGAAGGCGTACGCGCCGTCCTCCCCGGTGGTGGCGGTGGCGACCACGTTCCCGGCCGCGTCGACCAGCGTGACCCGCGCGTCCGGCAGCGGGCGGCGGTCGGCCCCGGCCCGTACGGTGCCCTGCACCCTGGCCCCGGCCCGCAGCGCGATCTCCAGCCGGGTCAGGCCCTGGGAGCCGACCTCGACGGGCAGCGCGGCGGGCCGGTGACCCGGCGCGTTCACCGCGACCGTGAAGGTTCCGGCGACCAGCTCCTCGAAGCTGAACTCGCCCCGCTCACCGGTCTTGCCGGTGGCCAGCACCTCGCCGCGGACATCGGTGACGACGACCATCGCCGCGTCCACCGGCTGCCCGTCGTCGGCGCCGCGCACGGTGCCCACGAGCCCGCTGGTGGCCGACAGCACGATGTCGAAGCCGAGCGGCTCGTCGCCGACGACGACCGTGGAGGCCTGCGGCTGGTGGCCGTCGGCGGCCGCGATCAGCACGTACGAGCCGGAGCCCGGGGCGTCCAGGGCGTACGAGCCGTCGGTGTGCGCCACCGAACGGCCGAGCTGCCGCCCGGAGAGCGAGATCAGCGTCACCGCGGCGCGCGGCACGGCGCCGCCGTCCGCGTTCCGCACGAAGCCGTGCACGCCCTGCCGGGGCTGGTGCCCGGACCCGCCGTCACCGGCCGAGGCGTACGCCGCCAGGCGCTGCGGGGCGACCGCGGCGGCCAGTGCCCGGTCGGAGTCCGGAGTGGACGGACCGGCGGCCGGGGCGCCCACCAGGGCGGGCTCCCGCGTCTGGACCGGCGCCTGGACCGGTGCCGCGGCGGCGGCCGCGTCGTTCACGGGGGCGGTCGCCGGTGCGGCGGCTTCGGCGGACGCTTGCGAGCCCGAGTTGGTGCGCAGTGCGACCTCCTTGATGAAGAGGGTGAGCAGGAAGGCGAGGAACGCGGCCGGAGCGGCGAACAGGAAGACGTCCGCGACGCCGTGCCCGTAGGCGCTCTCCATGATCGAACGCAGCGGCTCCGGGAGCTTGTCCAGGTCGGGGATGCCGCCTCCGGCGCTGCCGCCCGCCTTCTGGGCCAGCGCGGCGCCCTTGGGGCCGAGGTCGGTCAGGCCGTCCTTCACGTAGTCGGTGACCCGGGTGCCGAGCACCGCGCCGAGCGCCGAGACGCCGACCGCACCGCCCAGCGAGCGGAAGAAGGTGACGACGGCGCTGGCCGCGCCGAGGTCCTGCGGCGCCACCTGGTTCTGGGTGGCCAGCACCAGGTTCTGCATCATCATGCCGATGCCGAGGCCCATGAGCGCCATGTAGATCGCCAGGTGCCAGTACGGGGTGTCGTACCGCATCGTGCCGAGCAGGCCGAGGCCCGCGGTCAGCAGCGCGCCACCACTGACCAGCCACACCTTCCAGCGGCCGGTCTTGGTGATGATCTGGCCGGAGAGGGTCGAGGAGACGAACAGGCCGCCGATCATCGGGATGGTCATGACGCCGGACATCGTGGGCGTCTTGCCGCGGGCCAGCTGGAAGTACTGGCTGAAGAAGACGGTTCCGGCGAACATCGCCACACCGACGAAGAGCGACGCCAGCGAGGCGAGGGTGATCGTCTTGTTGCGGAACAGCCGCAGCGGGATGATCGGCTCGCTCGCCTTGGACTCGATCAGCAGGAAGAGCAGGCCGAGGGCGATCGAACCGCCGACCATCGCGTAGGACTGCCAGGAGACCCAGTCGTACTTGTCACCCGCGAAGGTGACCCACAGCAGCAGCAGCGAGACGGCGGCGCTGATGAAGAGCGCGCCCGTCCAGTCGACCTTGACGTCCCGCTTCACGACCGGGAGCTTCAGGGTCTTCTGCAGCACGATCAGCGCGATGAACGCGAACGGCACGCCGACGTAGAAGCACCAGCGCCAGCCCAGCCAGTCGGTGTCGGTGATGACGCCGCCCAGCAGCGGGCCGCCGACGGTCGCGACGGCGAAGGTCGCGCCGAGGTAGCCGCTGTACCGGCCGCGCTCGCGCGGGGAGATCATCGCGGCCATGACGATCTGGGCGAGCGCGGACAGTCCGCCGACGCCGACGCCCTGGACGACACGGCAGGCGATCAGCATGCCGGTGTTCTGCGACAGGCCCGCGACGACCGAGCCCCCGACGTATATCAGCAGGGCTATCTGGACCAGCAGCTTCTTGCTGAACAGGTCGGAGAGCTTGCCCCACAGCGGAGTGGTGGCCGTCATGGACAGCAGCGCGGCGGTGACGACCCAGGTGTAGGAGGACTGGCTGCCGTGGAGATCGGCGATGATCTCGGGGAGCGCGTTGGAGACGATCGTCGACGACAGGATCGCGACGAACATCCCGAGCAGCAGCCCGGACAGCGCCTCCATGATCTGCCGGTGGGTCATCGGTTCCGCGTCGTCGGCCCCTTGGCCGTGGTGGCCGTGGTGACCTCCTCCGCCATGCTTGGCGTGGGCGGGGCCGCCCGCGGGTCCCCGCACACCACCGTCCGGTGTGGTCGTTGCCATGAATGTCCTTAACTTTGCGAAGGTGTACGGGTGGTGCATTCGGCCTGGTGCGGCAGGCGCCGGTGCCGGGTGTCACCGAAGCTCGTCCGCAGCCGGGCGAGAAGTTCATTGAGGCGGCCGACATCGTCGTCCGACCAGTCGCTCAGACAGCTCGCGAGTGCCTCCGTGTAGCACTCGGACACCTGGCTGAGCAGCTTCAATCCGCTCTCGTTGATGCTCAGCAGCCGCGAGCGCCGGTCGAGCGGATCGGGCTTGCGGTCCACCCAGCCGCGATCGGCGACATGGGCCACATGGCGACTGGTGACCGACATGTCGATGCCGAGCAGCTCGGCGAGTTTGCTCATGCGCATCTCGCCGTAACGGTCGAGGAGCATGAGGACGACGGCCGAACCGGCCGGGCAGTCGGCCGGAAGGGCGCGACCCAGCCCGCGCTTGACGGTGCCGATGGCACTGAGCTGACGGGCCAGCTCTTCGTACTGGCTCTGCGCTGCCATCGCACCTCCTTGGCTTTAGGTTGCTTTAGGCAACCATAGAAGAAGTTAGTTGCTGCAGGCAAATGACAGGGTGGGTTGGGCGGTAAATTCCCCTTAAAGGCTTGTCCTCTTATCGGTCAAATGGGGCCAGTGAGATGTGAGGTGCCTGGTGTGACCCAGGGGTGGGCGGGAATCCGCTCGTTCGCTAGGGTCTGGGCCCATGGCGAACAACCCGCAGAGCCCCAACGGCAACCAAGACCCGTCCGGCTCCACTCAGATGTTCCGTGCGTTCGTCGACGACGGCGAACGGCAGCCGCAGACGGCCGCTCCGGCGAGCGGTGGCCCGCGGGTCGGCGTGATCGTCGGTGTGGTCGCCGCGATCGTCGTCATCGCGGCGGTGGCCTGGCTGGCGCTGGGCTGACCGGCCGGTCCGCTCAGGACGTCCGCGTCCCGCTCTCCCGGGACTTCGGCGATTCCGAGGGCTTCGGTGTCTTCGGAGGCTTGGGGGTCTTCGGGGGTTTCCAGGGCTTCCAGTCGACGGAGACGTCCCGGGTCTCGATGTGCATGCCCAGCGGGACCCGCCAGGCGTCCACGCACACCTTCCAGGTCCGCTCCCGCTTCTGACCCGCGCCGATCGGCGCGGGCAGCTTCCTCTTCGACTTCAGCGTCGCCCAGTCGAGGCCGAGCGCGTCGATGACGTGCGTCGACAGCGTCACCGTGCCCGATGCGACGGGCAGCCCGCCGGTGTTGCGGAACTCGACCGTCACCTTCTCGCACCAGCGCTCGTCGGTCGCCGTGCGCTCGGGGTCGCCGACCTTCAGGGCGGCCGGTCCGCTGGGTGTGGAGGGTGTGGAGGGGGTGGACGGCGCGGGGGACGTGGTGCCGGGCGAGGGGGCGGGCTCGTCGTCCGTACGACCGCCACCGGGGCCCGTCTCGCCGCCGCTGCCCCGTTCGTTGTCGCCCGATGAGCTGGTGGCCGGGGGCCGCGATGACGCCGGTGGCGCGGGCGCGTGCGTACGGGGCGCGGTGGTGGACCCGGTCGTGGAGGGCGCGCTGCTGGCTCCGCCCGTACCGGCCGTCTCCGGCGACCCGCTCTTTCCGTCCGTCCCGCCGCGCTCGGCCGTGGCGTCGCCGCCCTGGTCCAGCGGCACCAGGTCCACGCCGCCGTCCGGGGGGACGGCCTTCGTCGGGGCCCGCCCGTCGCCGGGTCCGGCCGCCCCGGTCGCGACATGTCCCGCGCCGCTCCCGGCGCAGCCGCCGAGCAGTGCGCCCAGGCACAGCGCGGCCGCCGAGGCGGCGATTGCCGTGCCCCGGCGGCCCGTTGTCCGGCTCCCTGCGGGTCGCATCGCGCCAGTGTGGCTGACGGCCCGTCAGGTGTACAGGGTCAGTCCGCGATGAGACCCTCGCGCAGCTGGGCCAGGGTCCGGGTGAGCAGCCGGGAGACATGCATCTGGGAGATGCCGACCTCCTCGCCGATCTGGGACTGCGTCATGTTGGCGAAGAAGCGGAGCATGATGATCTGGCGCTCGCGCGGCGGCAGTTTGGCGAGCAGCGGCTTGAGCGACTCGCGGTACTCCACGCCTTCCAGCGCGGTGTCCTCGTATCCGAGCCGGTCGGCCAGGGAGCCCTCGCCGCCCTCGTCCTCCGGGGAGGGGGAGTCCAGCGAGGACGCGGTGTAGGCGTTGCCCACCGCGAGCCCGTCGACCACGTCCTCCTCGGAGACGCCGAGCGCCACGGCCAGCTCGGGAACGGTCGGGGAGCGGTCGAGGGTCTGGGCCAGCTCGTCGCTGGTCTTCGTCAGCGCCAGCCGCAGCTCCTGCAGTCGCCGCGGCACGCGCACCGACCAGCTGGTGTCGCGGAAGAAGCGCTTGATCTCGCCCACGACGGTCGGCATCGCGAAGGTCGGGAACTCCACGCCCCGTTCGCAGTCGAAACGGTCGATCGCCTTGATCAGACCGATCGTGCCGACCTGGACGATGTCCTCCATCGGCTCGTTGCGGCTGCGGAACCGGGCCGCCGCGTAGCGCACCAGCGGAAGGTTCAGCTCGATGAGGGTGTCACGGACATACCCGGCCTCCTCGCTGTCCCGGTCGAGTGCGGCGAGCCGCAGGAAGAGGGAGCGGGAGAGGGTGCGGGTGTCGATGGCGTCGCAGTCGTCAAGCACGTGCGGTGCGTCGTTGGTGAGCACCTTCGAGCTGCCCAGTTCTACGGACATGCCACCCCCTTGAGGTCGCGGACGGTTCCCAGTTGCGCTCTCCGCGTTCAAGCGCAGCCTCCCCCTGAATACCGGAGGTCGGGCCGCGGCAAACGCGACTCCAGCAGAATGTCACATGTCGGCAACACGCTGTAGCGCCATGTCGACATTACAGCGCCGAAGAAGCGGGGCGGGGGTCGCTCGTCACGACGACGGTTCGATCCGATTTGCGGATCTGAGCCGGGCGAAGCTGCGGGACAGCAGCCGGGACACATGCATCTGCGAGACGCCGAGCTCCGCGCTGATCTGAGATTGAGTCAGATTGCTGTAGTAACGGAGCAAAAGAATGCGCTGCTCGCGCTCGGGCAGCTGTACGAGGAGATGACGCACCAAGTCGCGGTGTTCGACTCCGGCGAGCGCCGGGTCCTCGTAGCCGAGCCGGTCGACCAGCCCGGGCAGCCCGTCGCCCTCCTGGGCGGCCTCCAGGGAGGTCGCGTGGTACGAGCGCCCGGCCTCGATGCAGGCCAGCACCTCGTCCTCGCCCAGCCCCAGTCGTTCGGCGATCTCGGCGGTGGTGGGCGAGCGGCCGTGCAGCACGGTCAGATCCTCGGTCGCGCCGTTGACCTGCACCCATAGCTCGTGCAGTCGGCGCGGTACGTGCACGGTGCGGACGTTGTCGCGGAAGTAGCGCTTGATCTCGCCGACCACGGTGGGCATCGCGAAGGTCGGGAACTGGACGCCGCGCTCCGGGTCGAACCGGTCGATCGCGTTGATCAGGCCGATCGTGCCGACCTGGATCACGTCTTCCATGGGCTCGTTGCGGCTGCGGAAGCGGGCGGCGGCGTAGCGGACCAGCGGCAGGTTGGCCTCGATCAGCGCGTCGCGCACCCGGTTGTGCTCGGGGGTGCCGGCGGTGAGGCCGGACAGCTCGGCGAAGAGCACCTGGGTGAGGGCTCGGGCATCAGCCCCGCGGCTTCTGCCGCTTTCGCTGCCGCCATCGCCTTGGGGCGGGGTTCTGGGCGCGGTACGGGCCGACACGGTCACGCCACCCCTTCATCTTCACGATGTATTCACCCGGCAAAGCGGTCATAGCATCACAAGACATGTGCACTGTGTGCAAGCACCGCTTTACTACGTGTTGGTGGCTAAATTGCCCCATAGTGGGGCGACCGCTCCCGTCGGTACTCCGTCGGTACTCGGAAGGCGGAGCCGGTGATCACCCGGGTGCTCCGGTCAATTGACCAGCTCGCTCATGAACTCACCGACGCTCGTCGCGGCCTCCGATATGCCCTCGAACCCCACCTGGACGAGATCGGCCGCTCGTGCCGGGGTCTTGATGATCGTGTACAGCACGAAGACGATCAGCATGTAGAGCGCGATTTTCTTCGCCTGGGCCATCTCGTACTGCCTCTCCCGCCGTGTCCCCTGGGGCAATCGCGGCGGAGTCTATCCACACCGCACCGGGATCAGTCTTATCAGTCCGATCATCTGGCAGGTGATCCACAGGTGCGGACTCCGTGGAGTGGGCGTGCGGGCGACGATGGGTGGACTCTGGAGAGGGGCGGGCATCGGGGGTCATGGAGGGGGTCATGGAGGGAGGCGGAGATGCGTGTCGGGGTGCTGACCGGTGGTGGTGACTGCCCGGGGCTGAACGCGGCGATCCGGGGCATCGTCCGCAAGGGTGTCGAGGTGCACGGCCTCGACTTCGTCGGGGTGCGGGACGGCTGGCGCGGCGCCCTCGACGGCGGGATCGTGCCGCTGGACGTACCGGCCGTGCGCGGCATCCTGCCCCGCGGCGGGACCATCCTCGGCTCCTCCCGCACCAATCCGCTGGCCAGCGAGGACGGGGTGCGGCGGGTCCGGGAGACGCTCGCCGACTATGAGGTGGACGCGCTGATCGCCATCGGCGGCGAGGACACGCTCGGGGTCGCCGCGGCCCTCGCGGAGCAGGGGATCGACGTGGTCGGCGTGCCCAAGACCATCGACAACGACGTCGCGGGCACCGACAGCACCTTCGGCTTCGACACCGCGGTCAACATCGCCACGGAGGCCATCGACCGGCTGCACACCACCGCCGAGTCCCATACCCGCACCCTGGTCGTCGAGGTGATGGGCCGCCACGCGGGCTGGATCGCCCTGTACTCGGGCATCGCGGGCGGCGCCAACGTCATCCTCATACCTGAGCAGCCCTTCGACGTCGACCAGGTCTGCGGCTGGGTGGAGGACCGCTTCAAGATCAGGTACGCGCCGATCGTGGTGGTGGCGGAAGGGGCCGTGCCGAAGGAGGGGCAGATGGTGGTCAAGGACTCGGCGCTGGACGAGTTCGGCCATGTGCGGCTGTCCGGCGTCGGGGAGTGGCTGGCCCGGGAGATAGCCGACCGCACCGGCAAGGAGGCCCGCACCACCGTGCTCGGACACATACAGCGCGGCGGTACGCCCAGCGCCTTCGACCGCTGGCTGGCCACCCGCTTCGGGCTGCGCGCGGTCGACGCGGTGCGGGAGCGGGACTTCGGCGTCATGGTCGCGCTGCGCGGCACGGACATCGTGCGCATCCCGCTCGCTGAGGCGGCAGCCGGGATCAGAACCGTCGACCCCGCGCTCTACGCCGAGTTCGGCGTGTTCTTCGGGTGAGGCGTATGCGTCGGACGAGGGGGTGAGGGGGCGGCGCGAGGTGGGGGCGGGGTCAGGTGGGGTGGGGTACCGCGGCTACTGGGCAGTGGGCGTGGTGGAGGACCGCGTGGGCTACCGGGCCCAATCGGCGTTCGGCCATCCGTGGGCTCGTGCGGCGTCCGACGACCAGCAGCCGGGCTCGTTCCGATGCCCGTACCAGCGCCTGCGCCGGGCCCAGCAGCACCACGTCCGGCACCACCGGGACCTGGGGGTACTTCTCCCGCCATGCCCGCAGGGCGTCGGAGACCGCCTGGCTCTCCTGGTCCTCCCACAGGCCGCGGTCCTCCTCCAGCACGGTCAGCATCCAGGCGGAGGGTGAGGCCGGGGGAAGTGCCCACGCGTGCACGACCCGCAGCAGGGCGTCCCGCTCCCGGGCGGCGCGGAAGGCGAAGCCGAGCGTCTCGTCCGCCGGGGTGTGCGCGGTGAAACCGGCCGCCACCTCGTCCGCCTCCTCGTCCTCGTCCGACGGCCGCGCCGCCGTGTCGGGCACGGTCACGACGGGGCAGTCCGCGGTGGCCGCCACGTGCAGCGCCACCGACCCGACGGCGAGGCCGTCGAAGCCGCCCCAGCCGCGTGCCCCGACGACCAGCAGTGCGGCGTCCGCCGCGGCGGCGAGGAGGGCCTGGCCGGGTTCGGTGTCGGTGTGCACCCCCTCGACGTCGAGGCCGGGGTGGCGGTCCATGAACTCGTCGGCCGTCCGGCGCACCATCTGCTCGCCCACGTGCTGCCAGGCGTCCACCCCGGGCACCGGGGAGACCCGGCGCGGCAGCGGGGGACAGGCGTGCGCCAGCAGCAGCCCGACGCCGTGGCGCAGCGCCTCCCGCGCGGCCCACTCCGCCGCCACCAGGCTGCGCCGTGAGCCGTCGACCCCCGCGACGACAGGGCCGGTCATCGCGTTCTCCCTCCCGGAGCGTGGATGGGGTTTTGCGTTTAGTCTAGATACGAGGGATATATCCGGGACGTTCGGAGCGTCCTCTCCACAGAACCGCGAGGGGCAGCGGCCGCCCCCGGTCCGGGCCACCGGACCGGGGGCGGTTCTGCGTCTGCCGGGGGTTCCGCACGGGCCCGGGGTGCTGATGGGGGTGCCGGTGAAGTCCCCCGAAAGTGGGGGCCGATGTCCGGGTTTCGGGGGACGCGGCGGCATGAGGGGCGAGCGCAGGATGGGGGCGAGGGAAGGGAAACGGACATGCGCTCGATCTCATGGCATCTCACCTCGCGCCGATCAGGACTTGCCGCCGGGTCTGTCGCCGTCGTGTCCGCCGTGGCGGTCCTGGGGACGGTCACCCCCTCCGCGTGGGCCACGGCGGCGGAATACCGCCGTGAACCGGTCGGGAAGACCTCGGTACCGGCGTTCACCCCGGCCATCGGTCAGGACCGCAGACATGTGGTCTCGCCCTCCAACGGGGGCCGGGCCTTCCAGGGCGACACCCCCGGGCTCTATGCCGGGGTCCCGGGCCGCCAGCCCTGTGACCGGCGGGAACTGATCCACGATCTCAAGGCGTCCCCGAAGAAGGCCGCCGCCTGGAGCCGGGTCCAGCACATCCGGCCGGAGCGGATACCGGCCTACGTCCACCGGCTCTCCGGTGTCGTCCTGCGGTCGGACACCTACGCCAGGACGTACGGCTACCAGGGCCGGGTGAAACCCGCGGCCACCGTTCTCCAGGCGGGCACCGCGGTGCTCGTCGACCGGCGGGGCATGCCGGTCGTGAAGTGCGCCTCGGGCAACCCCCTCAGGGCGGCGGCCCCGTCGAAAGGCTCCGATCCGCGATTCACCGGTCCTCAGTGGTCCGGCTTCTCCCGCAACGCGGTCACCGTCATCCGTCCGGCCCCGGACGCGGTCAAGCGGATCACCATGGTGACGGTCGGCAAGTCGGAGCTGTTCCGGCGTGTGATCGGCGACGCCAAGGGCAAGAAGGCGCGGGACGCGGTGCTGTCCCCGGCCCACTACCCGAAGTACCTGGCGATGCCGGGCGAGCAGAACGCCCCGAACCTGGCGGAGGCGCCGAAGCGGATCAAGCGCCACTCGCCGCTGGGCCTGGAGACCCTCCGGCCGTCCGAGACCTCGTCGACGGACCCGTCCCAGCCGCCGGACGAGTCCCAGCAGCCCACGGACCCGGGCCAGCAGCAGCCCACGGACCCGGGCCAGCAGCCCTCCGACCCCGGGCAGCAGCCCTCGGACCCGGGGCAGCAGCCCTCGGACCCGGGCCAGCAGCCCTCCGATCCCGGGCAGCAGCCTCAGCAGCAGCCCCCGCCGTCCCAGCCGCCGTCCGACCCGGGCCAGCAGCAGCCTCCGCCGCAGCAGCCCACGGACCCGAACCAGCAGAACCAGCAGCAGCAACCCCCGCCGCAGCAACCGCCCCCACAGCCCCCGCCCCAGCAGCCCCCGCAGCAACAGCCCCCGCAGTAACCTCGCGGCCGCGCACGAAGAAGCCGTCCCCCGGCCCGGATTTTCCCGGGCCGGGGGACGGCACGTGTTCGGTACGGCATGCTGTGCGCATGTCCTCAGACGCGCCGCACACGGGCTCTTGAGCGTCCGCCGGGGCATCGTCCTCGCCTGGGCGGGGCTGTGCCTGGCCGGTATCGCCGCTACGTCCGCGCTCGACGCCGAGCCGTACGCGGACGAGCCGGAGTCCCCCGCCGGTGAGCCGACGCCGACAGCCACGTACACCGTCGACTGCCGGGAGATCGCCGACGACATCGAGCGAGAAGACCGTGCCGGGGCCGAGCGCCGGATGCGGGAAGGGCTCAAGGACGGCCATGTCACTGCCAGGGATGTCCTGGTGCCGGAAGAGTGCGCGGGCGTACTGGAAGCCCGCGGCTTGAAGCGCGACTGAGACAGGATGATCGCCGGGGCGCGGCCGTCTAGAACGGCATGCGGGCTCGCGCGCGCCGACCCGCGGAGCCGCTGCGGCCGACTGCCTTGGAACTGCTGCGGAACGGCTTGCTGAGGATGCGTCCCAGGATGCCGGGGGCCTTGCCGCCCGCGCGTGATCCGGCGCCCAGGGTGCGCTGGGTGCCGCGTTCGGGGTGGCGGGACAGGCGCGGAACGAGGAAGGCCAGCACGGCCAGGACGACACAGACGCCAACAATGGCGAAGATCATGGCGAAACGCTCCTCTGTGAGGTGTGCTTCGCCGAGTACCCGGCCCCGCGGTTCTACACCGGGAACGCGTCGAGGATGTGCTTCAGGCGCATGACCTGACGGGGGATGAACTCGGCGATGGTGAGCCCGACGACGTCCGCGGCCGCGTCCGGGTCGGCGACGACGCGGCGCACCTCGCCGACGGTGAGGCCGTTCGGTTCCCTGCCCAGCCCGAGCACGACCTCGTCGCTGTCCACGGTGAGTGCAGCCCCGCCAGCGCGACGCGCTCCGGGGGAACGGTCGCGGGCAGCAGCTTCAGCACGTCCGGGTCGCCGTGGCCGGTGAGCGCGGAGACGGCCATCGCGTGATGGCCCTTGTAGTCGCTGCGCGGGGTGCCGATGTCGCCACGTCGAGGGGGAACTCGGCGGCGAACGCCTCGACGCTGGAGACGCCCGCGCCCTGCCACCGCGGCCAGAGGAGGCGGAGGTGGTCGGGAGCGCTCGTGGTCATCGGCGCTCTTCCTTACGAGTCGGGGCGGGCGCGGACGCGGGCGCAGGCGCGGGCACGGCCGCGGCGGGGGCGCTCCAGCTCGCGAGCAGGGCGAGGGCCTCGGCGGAGGGCGTGCCCGCCTCCGCCGTGTAGAGGCAGAGGGCCTGATCGGGGTCGGCGGGGAAGGCCAGCGTCTCGTGGTGGAGGGTGAGACGGCCGACGGTGGGGTGGCGGAAGTGCTGCTCGCCGTGGGCGCACTGGGCCACGCGATGGGTGTCCCACCAGGCGCGGAACTCGGGCACCTTGACGAGGAACTCGCCGATGAGCTCGTTGAACCGTGCGTCGTCGGGGTGGCGTGCGGCGACCAGCCGCAGATTGGCGACGACGGTCTCGGCGACCTCGTCCCAGTTCTCGTACCGGTCGCGGGCGGCCGGATCGAGGAGGACGAACCGCGCGAAGTTGCGCTCCCGGTACGGCAGCGCGTCGAAGTCGGTGATCAGGGCGCGGGCGAGCCGGTTGGAGCCGATCACCTGCTGGCGGTGGTTGGTGACGAGGGCCGGGGTGACCTCGCCCAGGACGTCGAGCATCCGGTGCACCGCGGGCCGGGCCCGCTCGGCGCGGGGGGTACGGCGGCGCCGGGGGCCCGCGGGGCGCGGCCGGGCGAGCGCGAACAGGTAGTCGCGCTCGTCGTCGTCCAGCCGCAGGGCGTGGGCGACGGACGTCAGCACGGCCTCGGAGACGTGGGGATGGCGGCCCTGTTCGAGCCGGGTGTAGTAGTCGGTGCTGACCCCGGCCAGCAGGGCGACCTCCTCACGCCGCAGCCCCGGCACCCGGCGGGCACCGGGGCCGGGCGCCAGGTCGGCGGCGTCGGGGGTGAGGCGGGCGCGGCGGGAGCGCAGGAAGTCGCCGAGTTCGCGGTGGGGCTCCATGCCTCCAGTATCGAAGGGCCGGGTGCGCGCCGTACGGGGCGAGGGTGGCCCAGCTGGACCCAGGTTCGGCTGGGCCGGTTCCACCCCCGGCGGGGCCCGTCCGGCGCGTGATTCTGGAACGGGGGCGGCGTCTGCCGACCCCCGAACCCTCCCGGAACAGGAGCACGCATCCCCATGAAAGCGATCGTGACCCGGCACTTCGGCACTCCCGCACGGATGGGCGTGGAGGAGCGGCCGGTCCCCGTGCGCAGACCCGGCGGGGCGCTGGTCCGTATGCGGGCGGCGACGATCAGTCCGTACACGGGCGCCGTGCGCTCCGGCGCGTTCGGCCCGGAGTACGCCACCGCCCCCCTGGTGCTCGGCAGCGAGGGCGCGGGCGTCGTCGAGGAGGGCGAACGGTTCGCGCCGGGCACCCGGGTCGCCGTCTACGGCGGTGGCGAGCTGGGCACGACGGCGGACGGCATGTTCCAGCAGTGGGTGGCCGTCGACGAGGACCGCCTCCTCGCCCTGCCCGGCGCCTTCGACTTCGCGGAGGGCTCGGCGTTCACCGTCAACTACCTCACCGCCTATCTCGCCCTCACCGGCATCGCGCGGCTCACTCGGGCCGCCCCGGACCGGACCGTGCTGGTCTCCGGCGCCTCCGGGTCGGTCGGGCACGCCTCGATCCAGACCGCCTCGGCCCTGGGCGCCCGTCCGATCGCGCTCGTGTCGTCCCCGGAGAAGGCCCGGCGGGCCGAGCAGGCGGGCGCGTGGGCGGTGGTCGACCTGTCCGCCGGGGATCTCGACGGCGCCGTCGCGGAGCTGACCGGCGGGCAGGGCGCCGACCTGGCGCTCGACCCCGTCGGCGGGCCGCTGCCGGGCAGGCTGCTGCGCGTCCTGCGCCGCGGCGGCACGCTCGTCTCGCTCGGCTTCGTCGGCGGGAGGCGGGCCGAGGTGGACGTGATGGAGCTGATCGGCGGCGAGAAGTACGTCACTGGCTACTCCCTCTTCTCCCACGCCACCGCGGACATCGCCCCCGCCCTGCGCGGGATCGGGGAGCTGGCCGCCGACGGCAGGCTCCGGCCCGTCATCGACAGCCGGGTCCCGCTGGACGACTTCGAGGACGGCTACGCCCGCCTCGCCTCGCGCCGGGCGGTCGGCTCCGTCGTCGTCGATCTGGCCCCGGCCCCGGCTCCCGGTCCGGCCCCCGATCCGGCCCCGGCTCCCGCTGCCAGGCTGGCCAGGAGCTTGAGCCGGTCTTCGGAGGTGCTGCCCGGCTCGGCGGTGTAGAAGGTCAGCTCGTGCACCGACCGGTGGGACGTGGGCAGGTCCAGGGACCGGTACGTCAGGTCCAGACGGCCGACCTCGGGGTGGTGCAGGGGCTTGACGCCGTCGTGGTGGATGCGGACGTCGTGGGCCGCCCACAGGGTGCGGAAGTCGGGGCTGAGCGTGGACAGTTCGCCGATGAGTCCGCGCAGGGCCCGGTCGTGGGGTTCGCGTCCGGCCTCGGCGCGCAGCAGGGCGACGGTGGCGCGGGCGGCGGCGTCCCAGTCGACGAAGAAGTGGTGGGCGCCGGGGTCGAGGAAGTGGTAGCGGGCGATGTTGGCGTGGCCGCGTCCGCCGGTGGTGTCGCTGTCGAACATCGGCGCGTGCAGGGCCCGGGCCAGCGGGTTGGTGGCGACGACGTCCATGCGGCCGTTGCGTACGAAAGCGGCGGACAGGGTGACGGAGTCGAGCAGCCACTGCACGGGGTGAGGGACCGCGACGTCCTTGCGGCGGGACGGCGTGCGGCGGGCCGGGCGGGCCGCGCGGGCCAGGTCGAACAGGTAGGTGCGTTCGTCGTGGTCCAGCCGCAGGGCCTGGGCGACCGCGTTGAGCACGTCTTCGGAGACGCCGCCGATGTGGCCCTTCTCCAGCCGCGTGTACCACTCGGTGCTCACCCCGGCGAGCACCGCGACCTCCTCCCGCCGCAGACCCGGGACCCGGCGCCGTCCGCTGGTCGGCAGCCCGACCTGCTCCGGGGTGATCTTCGCGCGCCGACTGGCGAGGAAATCCCGGATCTCGGAGCGGTTGTCGGCGCGCTTGTCGGCGTGGTCGTCGGGTCGGTGGTCCATGCCATCCACGGTATGCGCGGACATCCGGGGAGGGAGGTCGAGCTTGTACCCCCCATGGACGCAGCCTTGCCCGAGACAGGGAGCGGGAGTTTTTGAACGGAGCGCTCCGCTCCGATAGGGTCATCGCCGAACGACACCGTTCCGCCGACCCGGAGGACAGATGAACGCGACGACCAGGCCGACGGCCCTGGTGACCGGCGCCAGCCGCGGCATAGGCGCGGCGACCGCGCGGGAGCTCGGGGCCCGCGGCTACCGCGTGGCCGTGAACTACTTCTCGAACCGTGAGGCCGCCGACCAGGTGGTCAAGGTCATCGAGGCCGACGGCGGCGAGGCGTTCGCCGTCCGGGCCGATGTGCACGACCCCGGCCAGGCGGCCGAACTGCTGCGGCGCTCCACGGCCGACGGGCGCCTGGACGTCCTCGTCTGCAACGCCGGTGCGGGCTTCACCCCCACCCCCGTGCGGACCCTCCCCTGGGACGACTTCAAGGCGAAGGTGACGGACGAACTCGCGTCCGTCTACACCCTCACCCAGCAGGCGATGGCCCTCATGGGCGCCCAGGGGCGGGGCCGGATCGTGTACGTCTCCAGCTCCGTGGCCGACGGTCCGCCCGCCCCGGGCATGGCCGCCCATGGGACCGCCAAGTCCGCCCTGAACACCTTCGCCCGCTTCGTCGCCCACGAGGCCGGTCCGCTCGGCATCAACGTCAACGTCGTCGCACCGGGCTTCGTCCGCACCGAGGCCAGCGCGGGCATGCCGGAGGAGTTCCAGCGGAGCCTGGCGGAACGCACCCCCCTGGGGCGGGTCGCGGAACCGGAGGACATCGCGCGGACGATCGCGATGCTCGTCGGCGAGGACGCGGGCTTCGTCACCGGCGAGGTCCTCACCGTCGACGGTGGCCGCGGCGTCGTACGCATGTAGTCGCACGCATGCAGTCGTACGCGTGTAGGGGAGAATGGCGCTCCATGGGTGACACGCAGACCGGTACGACGCCACGCGGCCGACAGCGGGAGGCGGACCGCAACGACGCCCGCCTCATGCGAGCGGCACGCGAGGTCTTCGCCGAACGGGGCTGGGACGCCCCCGTCTCGGAGATCGCCCGCCGCGCCGGTATCGGCATGGGCAGCCTCTACCGCCGCTACCCCAGCAAGGAGCTGCTGGCCCAGCGGATGCGGATCGTGGCGATGGACCAGCTCGTCACCCAGGTACGCACGGCTCTCGCCGAAGAGCCCGACCCCTGGGCGGCGTTCGCCCGCTTCCTGGGGGACGCGCTGTCGGTCCAGGACCCCGGTGGTCCGCTGCTCCCCCTGATCGGCGGCCGCCTCCCGGCCACGGATGACGTCGCGGCCGCCGCCGGGCGGCTGCGGACCGCCCTCGACGACCTGGTGGCGCCCGCGCACCGGGCCGGAGTGCTGCGTACCGACGTCACCTCCGCCGACATCCCGCTGCTGCTGGAACACCTCACCGCGCGGATTCCCCTCCCCGGCGAGCGTGCCACCGCGCTCCATCTGCGCTACCTCGACGTGGTCCTCGCCGGGCTGCGCACCCCCGCCGCCACCCCGGCCGCCGCCGCGCCCACGGCTCTGCCGGGCCCGGCACCGCACTGGGACGAACTCCGCGACCTGTGGAACGCCCCCGGCGGATGACCCGGCGGGGAGGGCCCGGGCGGCTGGGGGTGGTGAACGCGGCGATGGCCAAGGTCAGGTGCGGTCCTCCGGGTCGGACGGTCGGGCCGCCAGCCCCGCCGCGTCTTCCAGCGCCCGTACCCCGAGGTCGACGAGCGGGTTCCGGCGGCTGCCACGGCGTACGCAGGTGAGGAGCCGCCGCGTCGGCATGTTCTCGCTCGACACCGGCACCCGTACCACCGCCTGGGCCGACGGGCCCTCGGCCAGCCGCGGGATCAGCGAGACGCCCAGCCCGTTCCCGACCAGCGACCACACCGCGGGCCACTGGGTGGCGGCGTGCACGATCCGCGGCGAGAACCCGGCCGCCGCGCACAGCACCCGCACCCGGTGGGCGTGGTCGCAGGTGCCCGGGTCGGCGACGATCCAGTCCTCGGCCGCCGCGTCCTCCAGCCGGACCGAACCCGCCCGCGCCAGCGGGTGGTCGGCGGGCACCAGCAGGAAGTACGGCTCCTCCAGCAGGGGGCTCTGCTCGAACCGCGCGTCATCCGGCTGCGGTCCGCCCTCGACGGGCTCCACGACCGCGACGTCCACCTCGCCCGCCACCAGCAGGTCCATGCTCTCCACGGTGTCGCACTCGCGCACCCGCACCAGGAGGTCGGGACGGCTGCGCCGCAGCCGCCCGGCGGCGGGGGCGATCAGACCGCTGATCGCGGTGGTGAAGCCCGCGATGCGCAGCGGTCCGGTCAGGCCCGCCCGGTAGGACTCCAGCTCCGCCCGCGCCTCCTCCCACCGGGCCAGCAGCGCGTCGGCGTGGTCGATGAGCAGGAGCCCGGCCGGGGTCAGCCGGACGCCGCGGCCCCGCGGCTCCATGAGCGGGACCTTGAGCTCGCGCGCGAGTTCGCGCAGGTGGTGGGAGACCGCCGACGGGGTGAGGTGCAGGGCCTCGGCGGCCGCGGTGACCGTGCCCTGCTGGTGAACCATGCGGAGCATGTGAAGCCGACGCAGGTCAATCATGAAACTATTTTGCACATACCACCGGCAAAACGTGCAATGGACCGCAACGGTCGGGCGGGGTCATCCTGCTGACATGCCCACTCCCCGCATCGCGCGCTTCACGGCGATCTGGACCTTCGTCGGTCTGGTGCTGCTGACCCTCAATCTGCGGGCGGCCATCACCGGCGTCCCCCCGGTCCTGGGCGAACTCCAGGGCACGTTCGGGCTCACCGGCGTCGAGGCCGGTGTGCTCGCCACCCTGCCGGAACTGTGTCTGGGCATCTTCTCCGCGCTCACCCCCGTGCTCGCCCGCCGCATCGGCACCCAGGCGGCGATCACCGTGGCGCTCTTGGTGCTGACCATCGGGCTCCTGCTGCGCGTGGTCCCCGCTCAGGCGGCGCTGTTCACCGGCACCGTGCTGGCCGGGGCCGGGATCGCCACGGGCAACGTGCTGGTACCGGCGGTCATCAAGCGGGTGTTCCCCCGCCACGTGGGGCCGCTCACCGGCCTGGCGATGATGCTGATGTCGGTCAGCGGCGCCGCCGCGGCGGGCCTGGCCGTTCCCCTGGATCACATGGGCGGCTGGCGGCTGTCGCTGGTCGTGTGGGCGGCCCCGTCTCTGATCGCGGCCCTGGTGTGGTGCCCGCTCGCGCTCCGCGGCCGGAAGCAGCCGCCGGAACGCCCGGCCGACCACGCTGACGCCCCTACCCCTGAGGGGTCCCTGCTGCGCTCGCCGCTGGCGTGGTCCATCACGGTCTTCATGGGGATGACGTCGCTGATGTTCTATACGCTGACGGCGTGGCTTCCCCAGATGATGAGCGACCACGGTTTCGCGCCCGCCACCGCCGGGATGATGAACTCGGTCATCATCATCATCGGCATCCCCCTCGGCTTCGTCGTACCGGTGGTCGCCGCCCGTCTGCGCGACCAACGCCCGCTCGTCGTCGGGGTCGTCGCCCTGATGGTGATCGGACTCGTCGGCCTGCTCCTGGCGCCGGGGGCCGGATGGGTCTGGGTCGCGGTCTTCGGGGTCGCCACCGGCAGCGCGTTCCCGATCGCCCTCACGCTGCTCAACCTGCGTTCACCCACCGCCGCGGTCACGGCGCGGCTTTCGGGCATGGCCCAGTCCGGCGGGTATCTGCTCGCCGCGACCGGCCCGTTGACCTTCGGCGTGCTGCACAGCGTCACCGGCGCCTGGAAGGTGTCGGTCTGGCTGCTGCTCCTGCTCGTGGTGCCCGAGCTGGTGTGCGGTCTGCTGGCCGCCCGGCCCGGCCTCGTACGGCTGAGCACCACGCGCCCGGAGGGCCACACGGAGCACGTCCCCGAGCCCGCGGACACCTGACATCAGCCTGCGGCGATCGCGGAGAGGGCGCGCAGATCGTCGAAGGCCTGGGAGAGATGCGCGTCCAGGGCCTGTGAGGGGTCGTCGATCCAGGCTTCGGCCGCCTGGTGGAAGGCGGCCCAGCCGGTCCGGGCGGCCAGGCCCGCCAGCCGGTCGGCGACACCGCGCCGCCGCAGCGCCTCCGCCACGGCCTCGGTGAGCGACGCGGACTTGGCCAGATCGCGTTCGCGGAGCGCCGGGGTCCTGGCGATGATCTCCAGCCGTGGTTCGGCGAACGGACGGTTGTCCTCAAGGATGCGTCCGGCCTTCTGGAAGGCGTGGAGCAGTACGTCGAGCGGCCGCAGACCGTCGGGCGCTTCGGCCACCGCCCGCATCAGCGCCGCGCGCAGGTCGGCCTCGCCGTCGAAGAGCACCTCGCGCTTGTCCGGGAAGTGCCGGAAGAACGTGCGCTCGGTGACCCCGGCCCGGGCGGCGATCTCAGCCGTGGTGGTCCGGTCGAACCCGCGCTCCCCGTACAGCTCCAAGGCCGCCCGCTGAAGGCGGCGGCGCGCTTCTGCTCCGCTCCGTGGCACCCCCCGAGGCTATCGCATATGTCAGTGACCGACACCACTTGACGTCAGTGACCGACACCACTTGACGTCAGTGACTGACGCTACTTAATGTCAGCGACTGGCGCTACCTGGTGCCAGTCACTGACGTCATAGCGGGAGGGCGTTCCATGCATGTCTTCGTTACCGGGGGTTCCGGCCTGACCGGCCCCGCCGTCGTCGCCGAGCTCCTCGCGGCCGGTCACACCGTCACCGGTCTGGCGCGCTCGGACGCGGCCGCCGCCCGGCTGAAGTCGCTGGGCGCCACACCGCACCGCGGCTCCCTCGACGACCTCGACAGCCTGCGCGGTGGCGCCGAAGCCGCCGACGGCGTCCTGCACATGGCCTACGGCGGTGACTTCTCCGACCTCGACGACATGATGCGGCGCGACCGGACCGCGATCGAGACGCTCGGCGGGCCGCTGGAACGCTCGGGCAAGCCGTTCGTCGTCACGTCGGGCACCCTGGTCATGCCCACCGGCCGGGAGAGCACCGAGAAGGACGAGCCCGACGCGGCCGGGATCGCCGCCTTCCGCATCGCGGGCGAGCGGGCCTGTCTGGGCTTCGCCGCCCGGGGAGTGCGCGCGAGCGTGGTCCGCCTCGCTCCCACCGTCCACGGCCCCGGCGACTACGGCTTCATCCCCCAGCTCGTCGCCACCGCACGCGGCACCGGCGTCTCGGCCTACGTCGGCGACGGCGCCAACCGGTGGCCCGCGGTGCACCGGCTCGACGCGGCGGTCCTGTTCCGGCTGGCCGTGGAGAAGGCTCCCGCGGGCAGCGTGCTGCACGGAGTGGCCGAAAGCGGCGTCACCCTGAGGAGCATCGCGGAGACCATCGCCCGCAACCTCGGCCTGCCCACGGTCTCGCTGACCCCGGACGACGCCGCCGCGCACTTCCCGAGCCCGTTCATGGCCACGGTCTACGGCATCGACGCGCCCATCTCCAGCTCGTACACGCGGGAGTTGCTGGACTGGTCGCCCACCCGCCCGACCCTGCTCGACGACCTGGAGCACGGCGACTACTTCGCCATGGCCGCGGCGGCGGGCTAGTTGGTGTCGGCGCCGACCTCGGCGGTGCCGGGCACGTCGTGTCGTGTGGTGCCGGTCAGCTGTGCAGGTCGCGCAGCACCTTGTAGAAGGCGGCCTTGCCCTCGAAGCCGATGCCGGGGATGTCGGTCAGGCCGACGCGGCTCTTCTCGACGACGGCGTCGTCGGCGAAGCCTCCGGTGGGCTGGAACTCGCCCGGGTAGGACTCGTTGCCGCCGAGTCCCAGCGCGGCGTCCGGGTCTCCACCATGAACTCGGACGAGGCCCGCCAGCTCTTCGAGATCCGCTTGTCCCTGGACCCGACCGCCGCCGAACTCGCGGCCCGGCGGCGCACGGACGACGACATCGCCACCATGCGGGCCGCCGTCGACAAGCTCCTCCCCGTCACCCGCCAATGGGGGGAGGAGGCACTCACGGCCCACCGCACCTTCCACCAGGCGCTGTACCGGGCCTCGCACAACGACGTCCTCATCCGTCTCCTGGACGACCTGTGGGACAAGTCCGACCGGTACCGGCGCCTCGGCCTCGAACTCCCGCCCGGCGACGAACCCCGCACCCGGGACCTCCAGGAACACCACCAGCTCGTCTCCCTCGTCGAGGAGGGCCGGGCAGCCGAGGCCGCCCAGCTGATGCGCGATCACATTACCCACAGCCTCACCGCCACCGCGATCAGCGCCCTCGAGGACCGCGAAGGCGCCCCTACGGTGTGAGGGTGCGCCTGGACGTACGGTCGACGGGGTGGGGCGGGATCGGGAGTCCGAGCACCAGGGCCACGCAGAACACCCCCCTGCCCTGCGTTTCCGCAGTTCAGGGGGGTGATTCGAGCGGTAGCGGTGGGATTTGAACCCACGGAGGAGTTGCCCCCTCACGCGCTTTCGAGGCGCGCTCCTTCGGCCGCTCGGACACGCTACCGAGGCAGAGCCTAGCGGACGAAGGGGCGAGATCCGAAATCGGTTCCGGGTGGGGGGGATCAGGAGGTGCGGAAGAAGGCGGTGAGGGGGGCCGCGCACTCGTCGGGGAGGACGTCGTGGATGACCTCGGGGCGGTGGTTGAGGCGGCGGTCGCGGACGATGTCCCAGAGGGAGCCGACGGCGCCCGCCTTTTCGTCGATCGCGCCGTAGACCACGCGGTCGAGCCGGGACAGCACGATGGCGCCCGCGCACATGGCGCACGGCTCCAGGGTCACCACCAGGGTGCATCCGGTCAGCCGCCAGCCGCCGAGGCGGCGGGCCGCGGCGCGCAGGGCGAGGACCTCGGCGTGGGCCGTGGGGTCGCCGTGGGCCTCGCGTTCGTTGCGGCCGCGGCCGAGCACCGTGCCGTCCGGGCCCAGCACGACGGCGCCGACCGGGACGTCTCCCGTCTCGGGTGCCCGTACGGCCTCCTCCAGCGCGAGGCGCATCGGGGCGCGCCAGGGGTCACGCAGGGGGTCGGGGTCGGGGCCCGGCAGGATGCCGGTCAGCGGATCGGTCATGACACCAGTGTGGCGGCGGTCAGCGCACCGCCTCCAGGCCCTCCATGCCGGCGCCCAGCATGTCCGCGATCGATTCGAACGCGTCGCCGTCGAGGGACTTCAGTTCCTTCTCCTCCATGCCCAGGTCGGTCAGGATGTCGCCGTCCCCGAGGGGGCCCACCGGGACGGGGGCGTCGGGGTCGGTGTCGTCGTCCTCGTCGGGCTCGCCGTCCTCGGTGCCGTCCAGGTCGACGAGGCTGTCCAGGTCGTCGTCGGGGTCCCGGCCGAGCAGCTCGTCGGTGAGCATCGAGCCGTATGAGGTGCGGGCGGCCGCGGCCGCGTCCGATACGTAGATGTGCGGGTCCTCCTCGCCGTCCACGCGGACGACGCCGAACCACGCGTCTTCGTGCTCGATGAAGGCCAGAACCGTGTCGTCGTCCTTGGCGGCCCCACGAGCCAGATCGATCAAATCGGTCAGAGTCTCCACGCTGTCGAGCTCTGTGTCGCTCGCTTCCCACCCTTCTGCGGTGCGCGCGAGCAATGCGGCGAAGTACACCGTGACTCTCCCACTGGTCATAGGCGTGCCGGGGCGGGCGGGACAGTGTCCCGCCCCAATCGGAATCGTGGCAGAAACCGTCGCTTCGCGAGAGGTCTTCCGCGCTGCGTCGTGCACCAGTCCAAAGAGATGTGGCTCACGTGAAACGAAACGGACCGACCTGATCGCTCCATCGGCGGTGCGCCGGGTTCGGGCTCACCAGCGGAACGTGCGCAGGTGTATCGCCTCGCGCATCCGGGAGGCGCGGGTCAGCCGCGGCCGTACGCGGTCGCGCACCTGCCGGGCCTCGTTGAGCGCGCTCAGGAAGAGCTCGCGACGGCGGCGGCGGTCCGCGGCGCTCTCGCGTGCGGACACGGCGCCCATCGTCCTGCCGGTGGGCATGTCGGTGTCGGCCATGGCCTCACCCCTCGGGCCGAGGTCTCCGCCCGGACGTGGGGCCCGGGCGCTCCTGCCCACTTTCCCCCGAAACTGCGCTTTGATGCCAGCACGGCGGCAGACTGTCGGCGCGCGCCGACAGGGCGGCGGGGGCGGCGGGGGTTCGGGGGTTACCGGCGGGAGCCGCGGCCGGAGGGCTCCGTTAGTGTCGGGGCCATGCGGATTCACGTCGTCGACCACCCGCTGGTGGCGCACAAACTCACCACGCTGCGCGACACGCGCACCGACTCCCCCACCTTCCGGCGGCTCGCCGACGAGCTGGTGACCCTGCTCGCGTACGAGGCCACCCGCGATGTGCGGACCGAGCAGGTCGACATCGAGACCCCGGTGACGGCGACGACCGGGGTGCGGCTCTCGCATCCGCGTCCCATGGTGGTGCCGATCCTGCGGGCGGGCCTGGGGATGCTCGACGGCATGGTGCGGCTGCTGCCGACGGCCGAGGTGGGCTTCCTCGGCATGATCCGCGACGAGGAGACGCTCCAGGCGTCCACGTACGCCACCCGGATGCCCGAGGACCTCTCCGGCCGTCAGGTGTACGTGCTGGACCCGATGCTGGCGACCGGCGGGACGCTCGTCGCGGCGATCCGCGAACTCATCAAGCGGGGCGCGGACGACGTCACCGCGCTGTGCCTGCTGGCGGCGCCCGAGGGCGTCGAGGTGATGGAGCGTGAGCTGGCGGGCACGCCCGTGACGGTGGTCACCGCCTCCGTCGACGAGCGGCTCAACGAGCACGGGTACATCGTCCCGGGGCTCGGTGACGCGGGCGACCGGATGTACGGGACCGCGGGCTAGTTTCCTCCGAGGCCGTTCCCCCGAGGGGCCCCGCTCAGCAGGGGGAGCCCGACGGGCGGGGTGAGGGCTTGGTCAGCGCAGTGAGCGCCTTGTCGGCGTCTCCCGCCTTGACCAGGTCCTTGAAGGCCGAGCCGATGATCAGATCGACATCCTTGCCGCCACGGGTGTCGTTCTTGGCCGGGGCCCCGGCGAGCTGGGTGCCGAGCACCCGGAGGGCCCCGTCGGCGGAGGCCGGTGCGCCCAGGAGTATCCCCGGCGTCTTGACCTTCTTGTCGTACGGCTTCGGGGCGTTCCCCACGTCCCCGATCTTGAAGCCGCGCTTCTTCAGCTCGTCGGCGGTGTCCTTCGCGAGCCCCGAGCGCTTGGTCGCGTTGAAGACGTTCACGGTGATGTCGGACGGCTTCGGCAGCTTCTTCGCCGCCGTACGGGTCGACGACCCGGTGTCCCGGTCGTGGCCCTTGCCCGGCTCGCGCTTGCAGTCCGCGCTGCCGCGCGCCGCGCGCACCGTGTCGCCGCCCTTGCCGCCGCCACCGGAGAAGACGTCGATGAGCTGAAGCGTTCCCCAGCCGACCAGGCCGAGTGCCACGACCGAGCCGAGGGCCGCGAACACCAGGCGTCGACGGCTCCGGGGTCGGCGCATACGCGGGTAGCGGTCGCCCGTGATCCGGTACTTTCCGCCCATGCCGGGAGGGGTCAGCATGCTCATGTGCGCAGCGTAGTCCGGCCTGGTGACGATGCCTACTAAATGATCAATGGTTCGTCTGCAGTCCAACCCGAAAGGGCCAATGCGAAGGCCCGGCCGCCGCCTCGCGGGGGTGGCGTCAGTCGAGCTCCAGGACGCGCGCGTGCAGCACCTGGCGCTGCTGGAGCGCGGCGCGCACGGCGCGGTGCAGCCCGTCCTCCAGGTAGAGGTCGCCGTCCCACTTCACGACGTGGGCGAAGAGGTCGCCGTAGAACGTCGAGTCCTCCGCGAGCAGCGTCTCCAGGTCGAGCTGCTGCTTCGTCGTGACCAGTTGGTCAAGACGTACCGGGCGTGGGGCGACATCCGCCCACTGGCGGGTGCTTTCCCGGCCGTGGTCGGGATAGGGCCGACCGTTTCCGATGCGCTTGAAGATCACACGGAAAGCCTACCGGGCAAGCGGCTTCCGGCGCAGCCAAGGCGCGGGAGTGCCAGGCCGGGGGGCCGGGAGGGGGTTCGGGCGCACGCTGACACACGCCGACAAAAGGGTGAATTTTTCTTTAAAGGGGACTAGTCGCCCAAGGGGGTCAGGAGTAACCTGAATAGCAGCCTGCGGGGCGAGCGAGGGAGCTCGACCGGAGAGGCGTTCAGGACAGAGGGCTTTGGTCCTCCGGAGCGTTTCGTTGACGGCCGGGCTGAGAGGCCGGAAGGTCGGGGAGACCGGAAGGCGACCTCCAGCACCTGATCCGGACAATGCCGGCGAAGGGAGCCCACCTCGCAGGTTCTGTGCTGCCCGGTTGCGGTGGCCTCCCGTGCGCCCAAGCATGGCCGCATGCGCTGTCTGGTCACCGGGGCCACCGGGTACATCGGCGGCAGACTCGTGCCCGAGCTGCTGGACGCGGGGCACGCGGTGCGCTGTGTGGTCCGCTCTCCGGGGAAGCTGCGCGATCACCCCTGGGCGGGGCGGGTCGAGATCGTACGCGGCGACGTGACCGACGAGGAGTCCGTCCGGGCGGCCATGGCGGGCGTGGACGTCGCGTACTACCTGGTGCACGCGCTGGGCGGCGGGCCCGGCTTCGAGGAGACCGACCGTCGCGCCGCCCGCGTCTTCGGCGAGCGGGCGCGGGCCGCCGGGGTCCGGCGGATCGTCTACCTCGGCGGGCTGACCCCGGCCGGGGTCCCGGACCGCGACCTCTCCCCCCATCTGCGCTCCCGCGCCGAAGTGGGCCGCATGCTCCTGGACTCCGGGGTGCCGACCGCGGTGCTCCGGGCCGGTGTGATCATCGGGTCGGGCTCGGCGTCGTTCGAAATGCTGCGCTATCTGACCGAACGGCTACCGCTCATGGTCACCCCGCGCTGGGTACGCACCCGCACCCAGCCGATCGCCGTCCGCGATGTGCTCCGGCTGCTCGTCGGCTGCGCCGCCCTGCCGGACGGGGTGAGCCGGGCCTTCGACATCGGCGGCCCCGACGTCCTCACCTACCGGGACATGATGCGGCGGTACGCGGCCGTCGCCGGGCTGCCCCGGCGCGGCATCCTGCCGGTGCCGGTGCTCAGCCCGGCGCTCTCCAGCCTCTGGGTCGGCCTCATCACCCCCGTACCGGGCGCCCTCGCACGGCCCCTCGTGGAGTCCCTGCGGCACGAGGTGGTCTGCGCCGAGCGGGACATCAGGCGTTACGTCCCCGAGCCGCCGGGCGGCCCGCTCGGCGTGGACCGGTCCCTGGAACTGGCCCTGCGGCGCATCCGCGAGGCCGACGTGGCCACCCGCTGGTCCTCGGCCGCCACCCCCGGCGCCCCCAGCGACTCGCTGCCCACCGACCCCGACTGGGCGGGCGGCACCCTCTACACCGACCACCGCCGCCGCGCCGTGAACGCCTCCCCGCAGGACGTCTGGCGGGTCGTGGAGGGCATCGGCGGCGAGAACGGCTGGTACGCGTTCCCCCTCGCCTGGGCGCTGCGCGGCTGGATCGACACCCTGATGGGCGGCGTCGGCCTCCGCCGCGGCCGCCGCGACGCGGCCCGGCTGCGGGTGGGCGACAGCCTCGACTTCTGGCGCGTCGAGGAGGTCCTGCCGCCCCGACTGCTGCGGCTGCGGGCCGAGATGCGGCTGCCGGGTCTGGCGTGGCTGGAGATGCGGGTGGACCGGGACGGGGAGGGCCGGACCATCTTCCGCCAGCGCGCCGTCTTCCACCCCCACGGGCTGGCCGGGCACGTCTACTGGTGGGGCGTCTCACCGTTCCACGCGCTGGTGTTCGGCGGAATGGCCCGCAAGATCGCTGCCAAGGCCGAGTCGTCTGTGTGCCGTTGACCGGTTCCCGGGGCGCGCTGTCGCCTGCGGCGAGCGGTTGTTGTTCCCCTGCCCCGCCCCTTCCCGAAACCGGGGCTCTGCCCCGGGCCCCGGACGGCCCGGTCCGCGCCGCACGGGAAGCGGTCATCGGCCACCGCGCCGACGGGGTGTTGCGGGGCCGGGGTGCCGTGCGGGCGTTGCTACGGGGGCTCGGCGCGGGGCGTCCGGCGGCTGCTCACCTGGCGGGCGCGGGGGTGCGCGGGTGCCGGGGCTGCTGGTGCTTGCGGTGGCTCGCGCTGCGGGACGACGTACACGGCCCGACCTGCGCGGGCGGGGCCCTGCGCGGCAGCCTGGGCCCGCAATATCCCGCCCGGTCAGGCGGGCCGTTGCGGCGCGCGTGGCGCGGGCCGGGGCTCTTTCGGGGCCCGGGGCAGAGCCCCGGTTCGGGGAGGGGCGGGGCTGGGGAACAACGGCCGCACCGTCCACGGCCAGCTGCTTGCCGGGTGGGGGCGGGGGCCTGGTTTCGCCGGTCCGCTAGCGCAGGCCGTTCAGGGTGAGGGGGAGGTGGCGGGGGCCGCGGAGGACGGCGTTTCGGCGGTAGGGGGGCGGGTCTTCGAGGAGGCGGGGGTTTTCCAGGCGCTGGGCCAGTGCGGTCAGGGCCAGCTGGGCTTCCAGGCGGGCCAGCGGGGCGCCGAAGCAGCTGTGGATGCCGCTGCCGAAGCCGAGGTGCTGGTTGTCGCGGCGCTGGGGGTCGAAGCGGTCGGGGTCGAGGAAGCGCTGCGGGTCGCGGTTGCCGGAGGCCAGGACGAGCCAGACGGGGGCGCCCTTGGGGATCGTCACCCCGGCGATGTCGATGTCCGACAGCGGGGTGCGCTGGGGGAGCAGCTGGACGGGCGGGTCGTAGCGCAGCAACTCCTCGACCAGGGGGACGGCCAGATGGGGCTTGGCGCGCAGCCGGGCCAGGACATCGGGGTTGCGGAGCAGGGCGAGCATGCCGTTGGTGATCAGGTTGACGGTGGTCTCGTGGCCCGCGACCAGCAGCAGCGCGGCGGTGCTCAGCAGCTCGGTATGGGACATCGGGCCGTCCGGGCCGTGCCCGGCGACCAGGGCGGAGAGCATGTCGTCGCCGGGGGAGCGGCGGCGTTCCTCGATCAGTTCGGAGAGGTAGCGGCCGAGTTCGGCGCGCGCCTGGTGGGTGACACGGCGCCGTTCGTCGGCGTCCTGCTCGGGGTCCGGGTCGAGGCTCGCGGCGAGGGTGTCGGCCCAGGCGTGGAAGCGGGGTTCGTCCTCGCGCGGCACGCCCAGCAGTCGGCAGATGACGGTGACCGGGAAGGGGTACGAGAAGTCGTCGACGAGGTCGATGCGGTCCCGGTCCCGGAAGCCGTCGATCAGTTCGTTGACGATGCGGGTCAGCTCGCCGCGCATGGCGTGGATGCGCCGGGGCGTGTGCGGCGGGCCGAAGGGGGTCATGGCCAGGCGGCGCAGCCGGTCGTGTTCGGGCGGGTCGAGCTTCAGGAAGGCAGGCGGCAGCCCGGGGTCGTCCTCCTCGGCCTCGGTGTCCGCGTCGGCCGGTCCGCCCGCGAGGCCGGGGTCGAGGTTGCGCGCGTCGGAGCTGATGCGCGGGTCGTGCAGCAGGGCGTGGATCTCCCAGTAGGTGCTGACGATGTACGGGCCGTCCTCCTCGTGCACCACGGGTGTCTTCCGCAGTTCCGCGTAGATCGGGTACGGGTCGGCGCGGTTGGCGTAGTCGGTGATCTTCCGCAGGAGGGGGCCGTGGGCCATGGCGGAGTCCTTCCGGGGATCAGGGACGGGGATCAGGGACGGGGGCCGAGGCCGGGGATCAGTGGCGGGCGGGCGTGAAGGCGATCCGCCGGTCGGCGGGCGAGTAGCCGCTGAGCGTGACGGTCGGGCCGTGGGTGGGCAGCGTGGGGTCCGGGAAGTCGGCCGGGACCGGCCGCAGCCCTTCGGCGCGGCGGTCGACGGTGGTGAACGGCGGCGGGAAGGGCGCGGCGGTCTCGATCAGCCGCTGGTAGAACGCCAGCCACTTGCTCTGGTCGAAGGTGACGGCGGCGATGACGCGCCCCTGGTACCCGTAGACCGCGGTGAAGCGGCCCTCGGAGAGGGACCCCTGCGCGATCAGGATCTCCTCGCCCAGCGACGGCACCCCGACCGACTTGATGTTCACCCCGAACTGGGAGGACCAGAAGGCCGGGACCCACAGATGCGGTCGGCGGTCGGCGCTCGCGCTGATCATGTTGTGGGCGGCGGTCCCGGCCTGGGCGACCGCGTTGCCCCAGTGCTCCAGGGACAGGAACTGGTAGCCGAAGAGCGGATGCGGGGAGCGGGCCACGTCCCCGGCCACGAAGATGTCGTCGGTGACGATGCCGCGTATGTCGAACGCGCGGCAGCCCGCGTCGCAGGCGATGCCGCGGGGCCCGGCGCCGAGCCCGGACCCGGCCAGCCATTCGGTGTTGCGGGTGATGCCGAGGGAGACCACCGCCACGTCGGCGTCGAGGGCGGTGCCGTCGGACAGATGGGCCCGCCGCAGCCGCCCGGCCGCGTCGCCCTCCAGCCCGGTGACCATGACGCCGCAGCGCAGATCCACGCCGTGGGCGCGCTGGAGGTCGGCGGCGACCTGGCCGAGCACCCCGCCGAGGGCGCCGACCAGGGGGGTGGGGCCGCGTTCGGCGACGGTGACCGGCAGCCCCCGCTCCCGGCAGGCGGAGGCGATCTCCGAGCCGGTGAAGCCCGCGCCGATGACCAGCACCCGGCGCGGCCCGGCCGACAGCCTGCGGTGGAGCGCGGCCGCGTCCTCCCTCGTACGGAGCACGAAGACGCCGTCGAGCTCGGACTCCAGGGGATGCGGCCAGGGCCGGGCGCGCACCCCGGTGGTGATCATGAGCCGGTCGTAGCCGACCTCGTCGCCGTCGGCCAGCCGCACCCGACCGGCCGTCATGTCCAGCCCGGTGGCGGCGACGCCGAGCCGCCACGTCGCGTCGATCGCGCGGCGCCGGGGCAGCGCGGTGCGGTCGGCGGGGGACCGGCCCAGCAGCACCTGTTTGGACAGCGGCGGCCGGTCGTACGGCTCATGGGGCTCGTCGCCGATCATCGTGAGCGACCCGGCGAACCCCTCCTCGCGCAGCGTCTCGGCGGCCCGCAGCCCGGCCAGCGAGGCGCCCACGATCACGATGCGCCCCTCGCGCCGCAGGGTGTGCGGCGCGCCGTCAGCGGACACCGGAGAGGTCCTCGTCGTCGACGGAGACGTCCGAGACGTCGGAGCGGTCGGAGCGGTCCTCGTCGTCGACCAGGATGGCCTGGACCGGGCAGGCCGCGACCGCGCGCGCCACGTTCTCCCGCTGGGTCTCGTCCGCGTGCGGGGTGTAGAGCAGCGCCTCCTCACCGTGCAGGGTGAAGACGTCGGGGGCGAGAAACGCGCACTGCGCGTACCCCTGGCAGCGGTTGAGATCGACGACAAGCCTCATCGGGGCCCTGCCCTTCGCAACGCTCGGGTCGTCGGGTCGCCCCCTCCTCACGGCCCAGCATGGGCGAGGTGCACGGGGGCCGCGCGCACAGCCGGGCCAAAGGGGCGACGGGTGCGGGGGCGCAGTGTGCCAGTGGGGGCGGGGGCGTGAACCGTCGTACGCAAGAGCTGAGTCATTCCGCCCGTGGCCCCGCTGCCGCTACTACCGTGCGGGGAATGTTCCACTCCGCAGCCCTCTCCTCAACCCCACAAAGAGGCGGGATCGCCGCTGTCGGTTCCACGGGGTGGCGTATGTGATGAACATCTCGTCCTTACGTCGCGCGCGGCACACCCCCGCGCCCGCCCCCGCCTCCCCGCCCTCCGTGGCCCCGCCCCCCGCCGCTCCCCAGCAGCGTGACGCGTTCTTCGACAACGCCAAGTACCTGGCCATCGTGCTGGTCGCGATGGGGCATTCCTGGGAACCGCTGCGGAACGGCAGCAGAGCGGCGTCCGCCCTCTACATGTTCGTCTACGCGTTCCACATGCCGGCGTTCATCCTCATCTCCGGCTACTTCTCGCGGAACTTCGACCTCCGGCCGGACCGGCTGAAGCGTCTCCTCACCGGGGTCGTCGTCCCGTATGTGATCTTCGAGACCGTGTACAGCCTCCTCAAGGGCTGGGCGGGCGGCGACCTTTCGTACCCGGTGAGCCTGCTCGACCCCTGGTACCTGACCTGGTTCCTGATCGCGCTCTTCGTCTGGCGCGTCACCACCCCGGTGTGGCGGATCGCGCGCCATCCGGTGCCGCTCGCGCTCGCGATCGCCGCGCTGGCCTCGTGTTCGCCCGACATCGGCGACGATCTCGACCTCCAGCGGGTGCTGCAGTTCCTGCCCTTCTTCGTGGTCGGACTGCGCATGCGGCCGGAGCACTTCCGGATGGTGCGGCGGCGGGAGGTGCGGCTGCTGGCCGTGCCGGTGACGGCCGCCGCGCTGGTCTTCGCCTACTGGGCGGTGCCGCGCATGAACGCCGGGTGGTTCTACCACCGGGACAGCGCCCAGGAGCTGGGGGCGCCGTGGTGGAGCGGCGTGGTGATGACGTTCGCCCTCTTCGGCTGCTCCATGGTGCTCACCGCGTGCTTCTTCGCCTGGGTGCCCGGGCGGACGAGGTGGTTCACCGCGCTCGGCGCCGGGACGCTCTACGGGTACCTGCTGCACGGCCTGCTCATCAAGGGCTCCCACTTCGCGGGCTGGTACGACCCGGCCTGGCTGCACACCCCGGCGGGCGCGATCGTGGTCACGGTCGTCGCCGCGGCGGTGGTGACGGCGCTGTGCTCCCCGCTCGTCCAGCGGATCTTCCGCTTCGCGATGGAGCCGCGGATGGAGTGGGCCTTCCGGCCCGCGGCGGACGTGGGGTCCGGGTCCGCTGCGTCCGGGTCCGCCGGGTCCGGGTCCGCCGAGTCCGGGGCTGCGAAGGCCAAGGCCGTAACCGGGTCCGGGTCCGGGCCGGGGTCCGAGGCGCCGGGGTCCGGATCGCCGGGGGCCGCCGCCGGGGCCGGTCCGCGGGCGCTCGTTCCCGGGGCCGCCGCGACGGCGCGGGCAGCCGTCCCGTCCCAGGCCACGAGACCGCCGCACTAGCCGCCGCACCGGCACGTGAGCTGCCCGTTCCGGCCCCCGCCACCGCCCATACCGCCGTGGCGGGGGCCGGAAATGATCGCACGTTCATATGACTGATGGGGCTGTCGGATAGGCCGTCAGGACCCTGGGTAGGGCCGAGCCGACCAGCCCGCGGGGCCTGTTGACGGCCGCGGGCAACCGTCGCACGGAGAGGTGTCGGCCCAGCAGTGACACAGCCCTTTCAACTCCCCGACTTCTACATGCCGTACCCGGCCCGGCTGAGCCCGCATGTCGAGGCGGCGCGGGAGCACTCCACCCGGTGGGCCCGCGAGATGGGCATGCTCGAAGGCTCCGGCATCTGGGAGCAGGACGACCTCGCCGCCCACGACTACGCCCTGCTGTGCGCCTACACCCACCCCGAATGCTCCGCCGCGGAGCTGGCGCTGATCACGGACTGGTATGTGTGGGTGTTCTTCTTCGACGACCACTTCCTGGAGCGGTTCAAGCGTTCGCAGGACCGCGAGGGCGGCAAGGCGTATCTGGACCGGCTCCCGCTGTTCATGCCGATGGACCCGGCGGCCGGGATGCCGGAGCCGGTCAACCCGGTCGAGGCGGGGCTGAAGGACCTGTGGGTGCGGACGGTGCCCGCGATGTCGCCGGACTGGCGGTCCCGGTTCCGGGAGTCCACGGAGAATCTGCTCAACGAGTCGCTCTGGGAGCTGTCCAACATCAACGCGGGCCGGACACCCAATCCGGTGGAGTACATCGAGATGCGCCGCAAGGTCGGCGGCGCCCCGTGGTCGGCGGGGCTCGTGGAGCACGCCGTGGGGGCCGAGGTCCCGGCGGTGATCGCGGAGTCGCGGCCGCTGCGCGTGCTGCGGGACGCGTTCGCGGACGCGGTGCATCTGCGCAACGACCTGTTCTCGTACCAGCGGGAGATCGAGGACGAGGGCGAGCTGAGCAACGGTGTGCTGGTCCTGGAGACGTTCCTGGGCTGCACCACCCAGCAGGCGGCGGACTCCGTCAACGACCTGCTCACCTCGCGGCTCCAGCAGTTCGAGAACACCACCTTCACCGAACTGGCCCCGCTCTTCGCCGAACACGGCCTGTCCGTGGCGGCCTGCGCGGACGTCATGGCGTATGTCAAGGGGCTCCAGGACTGGCAGTCGGGCGGCCATGAGTGGCATATGCGTTCCAGCCGCTACATGAACGGTGGAGGGGCCGGGAGCGAGCCCGCCTGGTCGCCGTTCTCGGTGAACGGCCTGGGCACATCGGCGGCAAACCTGTGGCTCACCACCGGCCGGGCGGAGCGGGCCAGGGCGCGCGGTTTCAGCCATGTGCCGTATTCGCGGGTCGGGCCGTCCCTGCTGCCGGACTTCGCCATGCCGTTCACCGCCCGGCTCAGCCCGCATCTGGACCGGGCGCGCCGCAATCTGGTCGCGTGGTCGCACCGGATGGGCATCCTCGGGCCCCAGCCCGGCATTCCTGGCTCGGACGTCTGGGACGAGCGCAGGCTGCTCGCCGCCGACCTTCCGCTGTGCGCGGCGGGCATCCACCCGGACGCGTCCCCCGACGAGCTGGACCTGACCTCGGGCTGGCTCGCCTGGGGGACGTACGCGGACGACTACTATCCGCAGCTCTTCGGCCGGAGGCGGGACCTCACCGGCGCCAAGGTGTGCAACGACCGGCTGAAGACCTTCATGCCCCTCGACGCGGGCCCCACCCCCGCACCGGCGAGCGGGCTGGAGCGCGCCCTCGCCGACCTGTGGTCGCGTACCGCGGGGCCCATGGAGGAGGACGGGCGCCGCGCGTTCCGCCAGGCTGTCGACGACATGCTGGACAGCTGGCTGTGGGAGCTGGCGAACCAGGCGCAGAACCGCATCCCCGACCCGGTCGACTACGTCGAGATGCGCCGCCACACCTTCGGCTCCCACCTCACCATGAGCCTGTGCCGACTGGCCTACGGGCGCCGCGTCCCGCCCGAGATCCACCGCAGCGGGCCGGTCCGTTCGCTGGAGAACGCCGCCATGGACTACGCCACGCTGCTGAACGACGTCTTCTCGTACCAGAAGGAGATCGAGTTCGAGGGCGAGGTCCACAACGGCGTCCTGGTCGTGCAGAACTTCTTCGACTGCGACTATCCGACCGGGGTGGCCGTCGTCCACGACCTGATGGACTCGCGGATGCGGCAGTTCCAGCATGTCGCGGCCCATGAGTTCCCGGTCCTGTACGAGGACTTCGGGCTGTCGGCGGAGGGCCGGGCGGCCATGGAGGGGTATGTGCGCGACCTCCGGAACTGGATGACCGGGATCATGACCTGGCACCGGGAGGTCGCCCGGTACCGGGAGGAGGAGCTGCGGCACGGGGCCGGGGCGCCGCGGCTGCCGCTCGGCCCGACGGGGCTGGGCACGTCGGCCGCGCGGCTTCCGGTGGGCGCGGGCCGGTAGCCGCCGGGTCCGTCCGGCGCCCCGTCTTGTCCTGGCGGACAAGGCGGGGCCGCCGCATGTTGGCCGCCCGTGACGAAGCCGGGCGCGGGGCGGGGTCTGTTGAATGCCGCGCAGTCCCCTCGCGCCCTGGAGGTACCGTGTCGCGGCGCAATCTGCTCGTCCTTCTGCCCGTGGTCCCGGCCCTGGCCCTGCTCGCGTCGGTGTGGCTGCCGTTCGTCAACGCCGAGCGGCTGTGGTTCGGGATGCCCTCGCTGTACGTATGGGTCGGCGGCTGGGTGCTCGTCCTCACCCCGGCGCTGGCCGCCGTCGAGTGGGGGCTGTTCCGGCACCGTGAGCGGGTGGCGGCGGGTGAGGCATCGTGAGTGTCGTCCTCGCCGTCTCGCTGCTGGGCATGTGCGCCCTCGCCCTGTGCGGCTTCCTCGGCCGGACCGGGCGCTCCGCCGACCTCGCCGAATGGGCCGTCGGAGGGCGCGACTTCGGCACCTTCGCCATGTGGTTCCTCCAGGCGGGCGAGGTGTTCACCACCTTCAGCTTCCTCGGGGTCGCGGGGGTCGCGTACAGCGGCGGCAACGCCGCCACGTACGCCGTCGTCTATCTGGCGCTCGCCTTCCTGCTGCTCTACTTCGTCCAGCCGAGGCTGTGGCGGCTGGGCAAGGAACGCGGCTACCTCACCCAGGCCGACTACTTCACCGACCGCTACCGCAGCCCGCTGTTCGGCAAGGTCGTCGCCGTCATCGGGCTGGTCTTCCTGCTCCCCTACATCCAGCTCCAGCTCACCGGGCTCGGCATGGTCGTCGGGCTGGCGACGGGCAGTACGGCGTCGGGGCGGCTGAGCATGGTGCTGGCCTCCGTGCTGACGGCGGCCTTCGTGCTGTGGTCCGGCATCCGTGGTTTGAAGAACAGCGCCTACTTCAAGGACATCCTGACGGTCGGCGTCATCGCGGTGCTCGCCGTCGTCGTGCCCATGACTTACGTCGGCGGCGGGGTGGGGGAAGTGTTCCGGCGGGTCCACGAGGCGCAGCCGCAGCTGCTGACCGTGCACGGCGGGGCGCAGGACCAGGTGTGGTGGACGACGAGCGTGCTGGTCTCCGCGATCGCGGGCGGGATGATGGCGACGCCGCACCACTGGCCACCGCTGATGGCCGCGGCCGGGCCGCGGGCGATCCGGACGAACAACGTCTTCATGCCGCTGTACCAGGTCGCGCTGATGATCCCGATCATGGTCGGGCTGACCGGGGTGGTCGCGAAGGTCGACGGCGACGGCGACGGGGTGCTGCTCACCCTGGCCCAGGGCGCGCTGCCGGACTGGGCCACCGGGCTCGTCGTGGTCGCCGCGGCGGCCTCGGCGATGGTTCCGGCCGGGGCGATGTGCATCGGCATCTCCACCCTGGTCGCCCAGAACCTGCTGCCCGCGGGGCGGGAGTCGGCCCGGATGCGGGTCAACCACAGCGTCGTCGTCCTGGCCATCGGCCTCGCCCTCACCCTCGGCATCCTGCGGCCCGGGCTCCTGGCCGACCTGCAGTTGCTCACCGTGAGCGGCTTCATCCAGCTCGTCCCCGGCCTGCTCGCCGTCCTCGGCGCCCGGCGCCTGCTCACGGCGCGGGCCGCGTTGGCCGGGCTGGCGGCGGGGGAGGCCGTGGTGGTGTGGCTGACGCTGGCCGAGGTGGATGTGCGGCACGTGAACGCCGGGCTGGTGGGGCTGGGGGTGAACGTGGCGGTGGCGGCACTGGCCCACCTCCTCACCCGCCGCCACCCCGCCGAGCCCCTCCCCGGGGCCGCCGCCCCGGCCCCTGCTGCTGCGGCGGCCACCGCCGCGAGCCACCCCGACGAATCCCTCCACGGCTAGCCGCCGCCGGTGGCCGCGGGGTCCGGGGGCTTCCCCCACCCCGCCCCTTCCCGCAGCATCCGATGTGCGGCTCCGCCGCGCGGCAGGGCTCCGCCCCGGGCCCCGGTCCTCAAGCGCCGGACGGGCTGGAAACCAGCCGGCCCAAGGGGCGGAGGCGCCGGCCCGGAACGGCACGGCCCGCCGCGGCGTACCGCTGTCCGGCCGGGGGGCCGGGGGCTCCGGAGCGGGGACGGGGAGCAGGGTTTGCCCCGGGACGGGGTGCGGCGGCTCTTCAGAACCGCCGCACCCCACCGCAACGCCCCGCGACACGGCCCCATGGCCCAGCCGCTGCGGGGTCCAGAGGCGAAACCCTGGTTCGGGAAGGGGCGGAGAAGACCGCCGCACCCCGCCGCAACGGTCCGGGACACGGCCCCTTGAGCCAGGCGCCTGGCACAGCCGCTGCGGGGTCAGGGGCGCAGCCCCTGGTTCGGGAAGGGGCGGGGTGGGGTCAACGGGCCGCACCCCGGGCGCGTTCGGCGGGGTGCGGCGGCGCGACCGCTCGGGGGCGCTGGTGGGCGGTTGGCGTGGCGCCGTGCTGACGGGCCCTGTTCCGGCGGCCGCCTTCCGTCGCGGGGTGTTGCGCACGGGGCCTCGGCCGGGGTCCAGGGGCTGTGTCCCTGGGTACGGGAAGGGGCGGGGCGGGGACAATTCGATGAGCTACGAGAGTGAGCAACCGTGACGGATCACGACGACGAGCTGTGCCACAAGACCGCCCTGGAGCTGAGCGCCCTGCTGCGGCGCCGTGAGCTGTCGGCGCGGGAGGTGGTGCGGGCGCATCTGGACCGGATCGAGCGGGTCAACCCCGGCGTCAACGCGATCGTCACCCTCGTCGCGGACCAGGCCCTCGACGCCGCAGCGGCGGCCGACGAGCGGATCGTGGAAGCAGGGACGGACGGGGTGGGGGCGCTGCACGGGCTGCCCATCGCGCACAAGGACACCCACAACACCGCGGGCATCCGCACCAGCCACGGCTCGCCCCTGGCCGACGGCATACCGGACCAGGACGACCTGATCATCGAGCGCATCCGGGAAGCCGGGGCGATCACCCTCGGCAAGACCAACGTGCCCGAGTTCGCCGCCGGTTCGCACACCTTCAACCCCATCTTCGGCGCCACTCACAACCCGTACGCACCCGACCGCAGCGCGGGCGGCAGCAGCGGGGGCGCGGCCGCCGCGCTCGCGAGCCGCATGATTCCGATCGCGGACGGCAGCGACACGGGCGGGTCGCTGCGCAATCCGGCCTCGTTCAACAACGTGGTGGGGCTGCGCCCGTCCCCCGGGCGCGTCCCGACCTGGCCCGCGTCGAACGCGTGGACCACGCTCTCGGTCAAGGGCCCGATGGCCCGTACGGTCGCGGACACCGCGCTGCTGCTGTCCGCGATGGCGGGCCCGGACCCGCGGTCGCCGATCGCGCTGGAGGAGCCGGGGGCCCGGTTCGCCCGGCCGCTGGACCGGGATCTGGCCGGGCTGCGGGTGGCCTGGTCGCCGGATCTGGGCGGGCTGGTGCCGGTGGAGCCCGAGGTGGCGGCGGTCGTGGAGGCGTCGGCTGGGGTCTTCGAGGACCTCGGGTGCGTGGTGGAGCGCGCGTGCCCGGATCTGTCGGAGGGCGAGGAGGTGTTCCGTACGCAGCGGGCCTCGCTGTTCGAGGTGGCGTTCGGCCCGCTGATGGACCGTCACCCCGAGGACCTGAAGCAGACGATCCGGGAGAACGCGGAGGTGGGGCGGCGCCTCACCGGGCCCGAGGTGGCCCGGGCCGAGGTGCTGCACACCGCGCTCTTCCACCGCGTCCGCGCGTTCTTCGAGCGTTACGACGTGCTGCTGCTCCCGGTCAGCCAGGTGCCGCCGTTCGACATCGGCATCGAGTACCCGGCCGAGGTGGCGGGGGTGGCGATGCGGGACTACCTGGAGTGGATGCGTTCCGCGTACCTGGTCACGGCGACCGGCAGCCCCGCCCTGTCCGTCCCGGCCGGGTTCACCCCCGGCGGGCTGCCGGTGGGCGTCCAGATCGTGGGACCGCACCGGGCGGACTTCGCCGTCCTCCAGATCGGCCACGCCTTCGAACAGGCCACCGGGTACGGGAAGCTGCGCCCGGAGGCGATCGGGTAGCCGGGTACACCGAGGAAAAGGGGGATGGTCAGCGGTCGACCCGCCGTGGATAATCTCCGCCTTGGAGCATCTCGGTGCATCTCGGAGCATCCATACGGTCCGGCCCGGGTAAGTCGCCCCGGAACCGGCGGCGCGCTCAGGAGCGGAGGAGCCATGTACGACGACTCCGCGGACGGCCTCTTCGCCCTCGCCGGCACCATCGCCGGGATGGTCGGCGGGCCGGTCACCATCGAGGACGACGCGTCCGAGCTGATCACCTACTCGCCCGGCCAGGAGTACTCGGACGAGGCCCGCGTCGCGACCATCCTCAGCCGCCGGGTGCCCGACCGGTACCGGCCGCTGCTGCGCAGCGAGCGGCTGGACGTACGGCTGGCGGGCTCGTCCTCCCCGCTCTACGCGGACTTCCGCGACGTCCGCGCGCCCGGGGTGCTGCCGCGGGCGGTGATGCCGATCCGGGTGGACGACCTGTCCGTCGGCTCCATCTGGGCGATCGTGCCCGCCGCGCCGTCCCGGGAACAGCGGGCGGCGCTGGAGGAGTCGGCCGCGCTGGCCGCCCCGGTGCTGGCCCGGCAGATCGCGCGGCGGCGCGGGGAGGAGGCGCGGCGGGCCACGGCGGTACGCGCACTCCTGGCCGGCGGGGCGGAGGCGGCGGAGGCCGCCGCCGAACTGCCGCTGCCGCCCGGGCCGCTGACCGTCGTCGCGCTGCGGCCGATGGCCCCGGCCCCGTCCGGCGAGCCGCTGCGGCGCGCCCTCGCCGGGCTCAGCGGGCTCGCGGACGGCGGGGTCCACGCGGAGGCCGACGGCGCGGGCTACGCCGTGCTGCCGGTGCGCGACGAACAGCGGCCCGCACGCGTGGTCCGCGAACTCCAGGACCGGGCCGGGCTGGTGGCCGGGGTGGGCCGCACCGTCCCCGCGCCGGACCTGCTGGACCGCTCGCGGGCCGACGCCGACCTGGTCGTCCGGCTGCTCACCCGGCTGGGCGGCACGGCCGGGGCCGCCGCCCACATCCGCGACGTCCACCTGGACGCGCTGCTCATGCAGACGGCCGATCTCGCCGACGAGGCCGGGCACGACCCGCTGGGCGCGATCGCCGACCTGGAGCGTTACGACCGCGAGCGCGGCACGGACCTGCTCGACAGCCTGGCGCGCTACCTCGCCGCCGGAGAGGACGCCCGGCTGGCCGCCCGCCAGTTGCACGTCCACCCCAACACCCTGCGCTACCGGCTGCGACGGGCACACGAGATCGCCGGACTCGACCTCGCCGACCCGGCCGCCAAGTTCGAAATCCAACTGCGCCTGCGCCTACGGGCCCTCCGCCACCGGTAGCCCCACCGGACCGCCGCCCGGCATGTCTTGTGCCGGGCGACAACGCGTGCCCCCGCGTCATCGGTCTCGCGGACAGTGCGGTCGGGGTTCCCGCCTGGCGATGATGCGTACGCACGCGCAACAGCGGGGGAATTCAGGGGAATCCAGGGGAGGGGAACGCCACCGTGTCCACACCACGCAGTGCCGTCGTCGTCGGTGCCGGGATCGTCGGGCTCGCCACCGCGTGGTCTCTGCAGAGCCGCGGGGTCGAGGTCACCGTCGCCGAGCGGCGGGTGCCCGCGGCCGGGGCTTCGTGGGGGAACGCGGGGTGGCTGACGCCGGCGCTCGCGTTGCCGCTGCCCGAGCCCGCCGCGTTGCGGTACGGGGTGCGCAGTCTGGTCTCGCCGACCTCGCCCGTCTACATTCCGCCGCGGGCCGATCCGCGGCTGGCCCGGTTTCTGCTGTCGTTCACCCGGCACTGCACCCCGCGCCGCTGGCGGGTGCTGGCCACCGCGTTCGCCACGCTGAACCGGCACGCGCTCGCCGCGTACGACGACCTGGCGGCGGGTGGCGTCCAGGAGCCGACCGTGCCCGTGGACCCGATGCTGCTCGCCTTCGGGACGGCGGCCGAGCGGGCGGGGATGGTCGAGGAGCTGGAGCATGCCCGGGCGGCGGGTTACGAGGTTCCGTACGAGACCCTCGACGGCGACCGTGCGCGGTCCCTGGAGCCGGTGCTCAGCGACGCGGTCGGCGCGGGCATCGCGCTGCACGGCCAGCGGCGGCTGAATCCTGGGAACTTCGTGCGGGCGCTGGCGGACGCGGTGCGGACACGCGGCGGGAAGATCGTGGAGCGGGCCGAGGTGTCCGGGATACGCGACCTGGGGACGGGCGTCGCGGTCGGCACGTCGCGGGGCGACCTGCGCGCGGACGTCGCCGTCGTCTCCACCGGGGCGTGGCTGAACCGGCTGGTCCGGCCGTTCGGGGTGCGGGTGCCCGTGCAGTCCGGGCGCGGGTACAGCTTCAGCGTGCCCGCCGCGGGCGCACCGGCGCGCCCGACGTATCTGGCCGGGCAGAAGGTGGTGTGCACCCCGCTCGGCGACGGCCGGGTGCGGGTCGCCGGGATGATGGAACTGGCGCCTCCGGAGCGGCCGGTCGACCCGCGCCGCATCCAGGCGATCATCGCCGCGGCCCGCCCGCTGCTGCGGGACGTCGACTGGGACGCCCGTACCGACGAATGGGTCGGCTCACGCCCGTGCACCGCCGACGGTCTGCCGCTGGTCGGCCCGACCGGCTCGCCGCGGGTGTACGTGAACGGCGGCCACGGCATGTGGGGCGTGGCCCTCGGCCCCCTCACCGGCCGACTGCTGGCGGACGCCATCGCGACCGGCACCGCCCCCGCCGAACTGGCCGCGCTGCACCCCCTGCGCTGACGTTTCAGGGGCGCGCGGCCGGTTACCCGGTGCGGCGACAGCGTCGAAAGGAGTCACCGATGAGCACCGTGCGGGAGACCGTCGAGGTGGAGGTTCCGCTGCACACGGCCTACAACCAGTGGACGCAGTTCACCGAGTTCCCGCGGTTCATGGAAGGCGTGGACCAGGTGACGCAGGTGGACGACCGGCACAACCACTGGTCGACCTCGATCGCCGGTGTGCACCGTGAGTTCGACACCGAGATCGTCGATCAGCTTCCCGACGAGCGCATCGCCTGGCGCACGACCTCGGGCGATGTACAGCAGCAGGGGCTGGTGACGTTCCGGTCCCTGGACGACCGGCACACCGAGGTCAACCTGGCCCTGGTCTTCGAGCCGAACGGAATGGCGGAGAAGGCCGCGGACATGACCGGGACGCTCGACCGCCGCATCAAGGGCGATCTGCACCGGTTCAAGGACTTCATCGAGCACCGGGGCCAGGAAGAGGGCGGCTGGCGGGGCCGCATCAGCCCCGGCTGACGGCCGCATCAGCCCCGGCTGACCGAGCCCGAGTCCGTCCCGTCCCCGAGGGCGTCGGCCCCGATCATCTGAGCGGGCCGACGCCCTCGCTCGCGTGCGCCCCGGCCCCACGTACGCCCTTGCCCGGCCGCCGTACCGGGCGCAAGCTGGTCATATGGGTACTCCAGGAGGCCCTACGCTGATCACCTCCGTGCAGCGAGCCTTCCGCCTGATGGAGGCCGTCGGCGCACATGAGGGCGGTGCCCCGGCGAAACAGCTGGCACGGGAGGCCGGGCTGCCGCTGGCCACCGCGTACCACCTGCTGCGGACCCTCGTCCACGACGGCTATGTGCATCGGCTGCCCGACGGCGGCTTCGTCGTCGGCGACAAGCTGCACACGCTCCAGGTCGGCAGCCGCGGGCAGGCGCTGCTCAACCGGGTGCGGCCGACGCTGGCCGGGCTGCGGGACACGCTGTCGGCGGCCGCGTATCTGACCTTCTACGAGGACGGCGAGATCCGGGTCGCGGAGATCGTCGACAGCCCGCGGGCGCCGCGGGTGGATCTGTGGGTGGGGTTCGAGGACGCCGGGCACGCCACCGCGCTCGGCAAGTGCGTCCTGCGCGAACTGGACGACGAGGCCCGCGGCGAGTACCTGTCCCGGCATCCGCTCGCCGATCTCACCCCCCGCACCGTCACCCGCCCCGCCGAGCTGCTGCGGCGGCTGGACGCCCTGGCCGCCGGTGCACCGGTCACCGACCTGGAGGAATACGCGCTGGGGACGGTCTGCTTCGCGGTGCCCGTGTACAGCGGGGACCGGCTCGGCTCGCTCGGGGTGTCGATCCGGGCCGGTCAGGCGGACCGGACCGCGCGGCTGGAGGAGATACGCGAGCGGCTGCTGCCGACGGCCGACCGCGTGACCAGGAGTCTTTCGCTCACCATCTGATCGCTCGGTGATCGCTCACTATCTGAAATTCCGGCCCTTGTCGCCCGGTGCGAACCGCTGGTTCTCTGGAGGAAACGGACAAAGCCCGTATTCCCCGAGAGCGAGAGAGAGCAGTCGACCCGGACATGATCCAGGCCCGCGCCCATCTGGACCAGCCCTATCCCCCCGCGCCCTTCGCGGCCGGGGTGCCCGTACTCATCCTGGGTGCGGTCGCCGTCATCGCCTTCATCACCGGCGACGGCACGAGCTGGCTGCCGCTGCTCGCCGTCGGCCCCGCGCTGGCCGCCGCCGCGTGCCGCCCGTGGGCGGTGCTGCGGATCGGTCTCCTGGCCGTCGCGCTGGGCGCGGGGCTCGGCGTGTGGCTCACGGCGCCGGTCCACGATCAGGCGGTCGCGCTGTCCACGCTCGTCGCCGTGACCCTGGCGAGCTGCCTGGCCAGCGTGTTGCGCAGGCGCCGGGAGAGGGTGCTGGCCGCGGTCCGCTCGGTCGCCGAGGCCGCGCAGAACGCGCTGCTGCGCCCGGTGCCCGCCCGCGTCGGCCAGTTCCAGGTGGCGGTCCGCTACAGCGCCGCCGCGGCGGAGGCCCGGGTGGGCGGCGACCTGTACGCGCTGGTGTCCACCCCGTACGGGGTCCGGCTGATCGTCGGCGACGTCCGCGGCAAGGGACTGCCCGCCGTGTCCACCGCCGCGCTGGTGCTCGGGGTGTTCCGGGAGGCCGCGTACGACGAACCGGACCTGCTGGACGTGGTCGGCCGGATCGAGCGCAGCCTCGCCCGCAACCTCGCCCCCGACGACTTCGTCACCGCCGTCGTCGCCGGATACCCCGCCGACGGACGCATGGAGATCGTCAACTGCGGCCACGCCCCGCCGCTGCTGATCGGCCCGGCCGGTGCGGTCGTCCCCGTCGAGCCGGTGCGCCCGGCGCCGCCGCTGGGCCTGGCCTCGCTGGGCGGCGAGGCGCCGCGCCTGGAGGTGGTGCCGTTCGCCGACGGCGACCAGATGCTGCTGTACACCGACGGCGTCATCGAGGCGCGCGACCAGGACCGGGCGTACTTCCCGCTGGCCGAGCGGGTGCCCGGGCAGCTGTGCGACGAGCCGTCCCGGACTCTCGCCGGGCTGCACGGCGAACTGCTGGACCACGTGGGCGGGCGGCTGCACGACGACGCGGCGCTCCTGCTGCTGCGCAAGCCCGCGGCCGTCTCCAGCGGATCTCTGGCGGTCCGCTAGCCGAAGTCGGAGATCAGCTCATGGAAAAGATCGTGCACGGCATGGGCGGGCTCCGACAGCGGCTGGTGGTCGGACGTACACAGGGAGAGCTTGACCGGGATGGTCGGGTTCACGATCCGGCGCACCACCAGGTTCTGCACGTCGAGGATCGCGCGCGCCGCCGACCACGGCAGCACCGTCGCCCCCATGTCCGCGCCGACCGCGCTGACCAGCGTCAGGACGGACTCGATCTCGCCGATCACCCGCGGCTGCAGTGAGGCGTGCTGGAACGCGGCGTCCACGACCTGGCGGATGGTGTGGATACGGCTGGGCAGCAGCAGCTCCACGTCCGCCAGCTCCTCCAGCGGGACGTCCGCGCCCCCGCCCGGCTCCATCGCCCGGCCCGGCGCCGCGATCAGGAACAGGTCCTCGGTGCGCAGCGGCTCGAACTGCACGCCCCGCATCGGCCCCGCCCCGTAGATGAACGCCATGTCCATCCGCCCGGTCATGATCGCCTCGCTGATCACCCCGCCGAAGTTCTCGTTGATGTGCAGCAGGATGTCGGGATAGCGCTCGCGCACGCTGGTGAGCAGCGGCAGCGCGAGCGCCGCGCCCATGCTGTACGGGGCCAGGCCCACCGAGACGCTGCCCGCGGGCGCCCGCCCGGACACGTCGACCGCGGCCTGCGCCAGCTCGACCTGGCGCAGGATGAGCTGGGCGTGCCGGTACAGCGCCCGGCCCGCCTCGGTCGGCGCGACTCCGCGCTTGCTGCGGATCAGCAGCTGCTGTTTGAAGTGCGACTCCAGCATCGACAGCTGCTGGCTCAGGGCGGGCTGCGCGATGTGCAGGATGTCGGCCGCGCGCGTGATGCTCCCGGCGTCGACGATCTTCACGAACGAGTACAGACGCCTGGTGTCCATGCGCGGTCCTTCAGCCTCGGGGGGCCCTCATGGTAGGCGCCGACCGGTGGCCCGACGGCGGCCGGTGTGGCCCAGGTCATAACCAGAGCTGATTACGTCACACCCAACGCATATTTGCCGCCACCTCTCGCGCGGATTACGTTCACCGGAACGCGAATTTCTCTCCCCGCGAAGATCCCTCTCCCGCAGCCCCCTCTCGGGCAGATCCCTCTCCCGCAGGTCCCTCTCCCACAGCTCCCTTTCAAAAAAGGGCGACGAAGCCAGCTTTCTTCTTTTTCCGGAGGCACGTCATGAAGCACGCCGTCGATCTCGTGGCCGACCTCGGCGAGGGATTCGGTGCCTACACCATGGGCGACGACGAGGCGCTGCTGGACGTGCTGACGTCTGCCAATATCGCGTGCGGATTCCACGCGGGCGATCCGAGAATCATGGACGCCACCGTCCGCCGCTGCGCCGAAATCGGTGTCGCCGTGGGCGCGCATCACAGTTTTCCCGATCTCGTCGGATTCGGCCGCCGCGCGATGGATCTGACCCCGGAGGAGATCCGCACCGACACGCTGTACCAACTGGGCGCGCTGCACGCCTTCGCGACCGCGCACGGCACCCGGGTACGGCACATCGCGCCGCACGGCCGCCTCGGCAACCTGGTCGCGACCCGCCCCGACTACGCGGAGGCGGTGGCCGGGGCCGTGGCGTCCTTCGACCGGTACCTGATCGTCCTCGCCCAGGACGGCGAACTCGCCGACGCCGCCCGCGCCCTGGGCCTGCAGGTCGGCATCGTCGGCATCGCCGACCGGGCGTACCGCGACGACGGCACGCTGGTGCCCCGGAGCGAGCCCGGCGCGGTGCTCCACGACGCGGGGGAGATCGCCGAACGGACGGTCCGCATGGTCACCGAGGGCGTGATCCGCACCGTCGGCGGCCGTGACCTCCCGGTCGCGTGCGACACCGTCCTGCTGCACGGCGACACCCCCGGCGCCATCGCCCTCGCCCGCCGCATCCGCGGTGAACTGCTCACCGCCGGGGTGCGGATCGCACCGCTCACCGAGGTCCTGGCCCTCAAGGCCGACGCCACCGCCGTCGGGAGCGTCTGACATGGCGGGCGAGGTCACCATCGCGGACTGCGGCGACTCGGCCGTCGTCGTCAAGGCCACCGGCCTGGCGCCGGAGCGGGCCTGGCAGACCGTCCACGCCCTGGCCGACGCGGTCGAGGCCGCCCGCCCCGGCGGGGTCTACGGCATCGTGCCCACGTACGACACGCTGCTCGTCGAGTTCGACTGCGCCACCACCGACCACACCACGCTCCGGCGCCTGCTGCGCTACGAGAGCGGTCGGCTCGCCGAGGGCCCGCGCCCCGGCCCCGCGCCTCGGCGCTTCGTCGTACCGGTGGTGTACGGCGGCGAGTACGGCCCCGATCTGCCCGTCGTCGCGGGTCAGCTGGGGCTGACCGAGGCCGAGGTGGTGGAGCTGCACTCGCGCGCCCCCCTCACCGTTCGCTGCTTCGGCGCCCCGGCCGCCGCCCCGATGATGGACGGCCCGGCCTTCCCGCGGCCGGTGCCGCGGCTCGCCTCGCCACGGACCAGCGTCGTCCCCGGGTCGATCGCGGTGGCCGGGCGGCAGGCCGTCATCTCGCCGATGCCGTCCCCCGGCGGCTGGCCGCTGCTGGGCCGCACCCCGCTGCGCGTCCTTGACCTCGACGCCCGGCCGCTGACCCCGTACCGGCCCGGCGACACCTTCCAGTTCGTACCGATCGCCCCCGAGCAGTGGGACGAGCACGCGGGCGCACCCCTGGCGGCGTGTCATGACTGACACCCTCACCGCGACCGGCAGCCGCATCGCGACCGACACCCTCACCGTGCACCGCGCGGGCCTGGCGACCGTCCAGGACCTCGGCCGGTTCGGGCACTCCCGCTACGGCCTGCCGGTCAACGGCGCGCTCGACCAGCACTCCGCCCGCGTCGCCAATGTGCTGACCGGAAACGACGAGGGCGCGCCGCTGCTGGAGATCACCGCCCTGGACTTCGCCTGCACCCCGTCCACCGACATCCTCATCGCGGTCACCGGCGCGCCCGCCGACGTCACCGTGGGCGGTGTGCCCAGGCCGCAGTGGGAACCGCTGCCGGTACGGGCGGGCGAGACCATCGCCGTCTCCGGCATCCGGCTCGGGCTGCGCGTCTATCTGGCCGTCCTCGGCTCGGTGGACACCCCGTCCCTGCTGGGCAGCTGCGCCCCCGACACGATCCTCGGCTTCGGACGCACGCTGCGCGAGGGCGACGAGCTGGCGCTGCGGGCCTCCTGCCCGCCGGTCGACCACCCGGTGTTCGGCATCCCGCTGTTCCGGGTGCACGCGCCCGTGGCGCGCTTCGCCGAGTCCGGGCCCGACGGCGAGACCTGGACGATCGACGTGACCGACGGGCCCGACCTCGCCGAGTTCGGCGACACCGCCGAGCGGCTGTTCCGCTCGCCGTTCGCCGTGACCCCGCGGAGCAACCACATCGGCCTGCGGATGAGCGGCGACGTACCGCGCCGGGTGGCGACCGGCGAGGTGCTCTCGCGCGGTGTGCCGGTCGGCGCGGTCGAGGTGCCCGCGGGCGACGAACTGCTCGTCCTGCACCGCGGCCGCGGCGTCACCGCCGGATACCCGGTGCTCGCCGTGGTCACCGCGACCGGTCTGTCCGCGCTCGGGCAGGCCCGGCCCGGCCAGTCGGTCCGGTTCCGGCACCGGACGGTGGAGGAGGCGGTGGCCGCGTACCGGTCCGAGCGCCACGCCGTCCGCGCCCTGGCCGCCCGTGTCCGCACCGTCTTCGACGAGCTGCGCATCCCGGTGCCGTCCGACGGGCCCGCCACGGCCCCTTCGTAGCGCCGCTTCGTAGCCCCCGCCCTTCCCCCTCCCTCCGTTCCGTCCCCTCCCCTCGTTTCCCCCCTTCGTCCCGTCCCCTTCCCCCGCTGTGAGTGCCCCGTCCCCATCTGGCTGACCCCGCCTGCAGAAAAGAGACATCATGACCGCCGTCGCCGCCGCCCAGCCGGCACCCAACGTCGTCGATCCGAGAACCGCGCGGAAGGTGACCCTCGCCGGATGCGTCGGGATCTTCGCCGAGCTCTATGACAACGGCATCTTCGGTTTCATGGCAGGCACCCTGGGAGTCGTCTTCTTCCCCGACGCGTCCAACGCGGTGCAGGTGCAGCTCGTCTTCCTCGGCTACGCCGTCTCGTTCTTCTTCCGCCCCCTCGGCGGCATCATCTGCGGCCACCTCGGCGACCGCATAGGCCGCCAGCGGATGCTCGTCTTCGTCATCATGCTGATCAGTGTCGCGACCGCGGCGATCGGGATGCTGCCCACGTACGCGAGTATCGGCATCGCGGCCCCCGTCCTCCTCATCCTGCTCCGGGTGCTCCAGGGCTTCTCGGTCGGCGGCGAGGCGTCGGGCGCGATGAGCTTCCTCGCCGAGCACGCCCCCGAGGGCAAGCGCGGGCTCTACACCAGCTACGCCCAGATCGCCTCGTTCCTCTCCCTGCTCACCGGCACGCTGATCGCCGCCGGCATGACCAGCGGCCTCGGGTCGGACGCCATGGAGTCGTGGGGCTGGCGGGTCCCGTTCCTGCTGGCCATCCCGCTGGGGGTCGCGGGCCTCTACATCCGCAAGCGCATCAGCGACACCCCGAACTTCAACCGGCTGCGGGAAGAGGGCGGGCTGTCGAAGAACCCGCTCAAGGAGGCGTTCACCTCCCGTGAGCACCGGCGCGCGATGCTGCTCGCCCTGTTCATCCCGCTGATGAACGGCTCCGGCTACTACGTGCTGTTCGGCTACATGCCCACGTTCATGAGCACCGAGCTGCACTTCAGCAAGGTGCAGGGGCTGCTCGTCACCTCGGCAAGCCTGGTGGCCATCTCCCTCGCCATTCCGTTCATGGGCAGGCTCTCCGACCGGATCGGGCGGAAGAAGGTCCTGTCGGGCGCCGCGATCGCCATGGCCGCCCTGGGCATTCCCTGTTACCTGCTCATCGGCACCGGAAATGTGGCGCTGGCCGTTCTCGGCGCCAGCATCATGGCCATCGTCTTCGCGGGCCACACCGGCGTCATCCACATCCTGCTGGTCGAACTCTTCCCGACCCGGGTGCGCTATTCCGCCTACGGCCTCGGCTACAACGTCTCCTCGGCGCTCTTCGGCGGTACCGCGCCGCTGCTGATGACCTATCTCATCGCCCAGACCGGAAACGTCAACATGCCCGCCTTCTACGCGGTCATCACCGCCCTCGGCACGCTCATCGCCGTATCCCGGGTGACGGACAAGGCGCATCTGCCGCTGCGCGACAAGTAACCCCGCCCCCCCCCGCACCCAGCCCCCCACACCCGAACCCCCCACCCGAAAACCCCTGTGTTTGATTGAGGAGCGCAGTCACGATGCCCTTTTCCGACTACAAGACCGCACTGGTGACCGGTGCCTCCACCGGAATCGGCGCGGTGGTCGTCGAACGGCTGGCCAAGCAGGGCCTGGAAGTCCACGCCGTGGCCCGCAACGCCGAACGGCTCGAAGACCTCGCCCGGCGCACCGGCTGCGTTCCGCACGCCGTCGACATCACCGACACCGCCGCGCTCACCGAGGAACTGCGGAACATCCAGGTCGACATCCTCGTCAACAACGCCGGGGTGTCCCGCACCGGAAACATCCTCACCGCCGACGAGTTCGCCATCGACGAGCAGGTCGCCGTCAACATCCAGGCGGTGCTGCACCTGGTGCGGCTGGTCATGCCGGGAATGGTGGAACGCGACCTCGGCCACATCGTCAACATCAGCTCCATCGCCGCCGTCTACAACTTCGGCGGAAACACCATCTACCACGCCACCAAATCGGCCGTGCACACCCTCTCCCGCCAGCTGCGGGTGGACGGATACGGACGCCGGATCCGGGTCACCGAAATCTGCCCCGGGCGGGTCGAGACGGAAATCTTCGGGCGGCTGCTCGGCGATATGGAAGAGGCACAGCGCCAGTTCTACGACGGCTACGAATCGCTCAAGCCGGAGGACATCGCCGACGCCATCGAATTCGCCATCTCCTCGCCGCGCCACGTCAACATCGGCCATGTGGAGATCCTGCCCACCTTCCAGGTGCCGGGCGGGCTCAACTTCGAGCGGAGGGCCGACTGAATGAGCACCGCAGAGCGCGGCACCGCACAGCGCGTCGGCCGCATCAAGCCCTCGCCCAGCACCGCGGCCGCCCAGCGGGTCCGCGAGCTGAAGGAACAGGGCCGGGAGATCCTCGACCTCACCGTCGGCGAACCCGACTTCGACACCCCTGACCATGTGAAGGACGCCGCCATCGAGGCGATCCGTCAGGGCGCCACCAAATACACCCCGGTCAACGGCACCCCGGCGCTGCGCACCGCCATCGCCGACCGGCTCCGGCGGCGCCACGGTCTCGACTACCCCGGCGACCGGATCGCGGTGGGCGGCGGCGGGAAGCAGATCATCTTCCTCGCCCTGATGGCCACCCTGGACGCGGGCGACGAGGTCGTCATCCCGGCCCCGTACTGGGTGTCGTACCCGGACATGGTGCTGGCCAACGACGGCACCCCGGTCATCGTCCCCTGCCCGGAGGCCGACGGCTTCAAGCTGACCCCCGACCGGCTGGCCTCCGCCCTCACCGACCGCACCCGCTGGGTCGTCCTCAACTCCCCGTCCAACCCGACCGGCGCCGTCTACACGGAGGACGAGCTGCGCGCCCTCGCCGAGGTGCTGCTCGCCCACCCGCACGTCCACGTCCTCACCGACGAGATCTACGACGAGATCTTCTACGGGACGGGCCGGGTGCACAGCCTCGCCGCGGTCGAACCGCGCCTGGCCGACCGGGTCTTCTACACCAACGGCGTCTCCAAGACGTACGCGATGACCGGCTGGCGCATCGGCTACGGCGCGGGCAACGCCGAGCTGATCCGGGCCATCAACACCCTCCAGTCCCAGATCTCCTCCTGCCCCTCCTCCATCAGCCAGGCCGCCGCCACCGCCGCGCTCAGCGGCGACCAGGCGTTCGTCCGCGACAGCGTCACCGTCTACCAGGCGCGCCGGGACACCGTCGTCAAGCTGATCAACGACATCCCCGGGCTGTCCTGCACCCCGCCGGACGGCGGCTTCTACGCCTTCGTCAACTGCACCGGCGTCCTCGGCACCCGCACCCCCTCCGGCCAGGAGGTCCGCACCGACGAGGATGTCGCCGCCCATCTGCTGGAGTCGCAGGGCGTCGCGGTGATCCACGGCGCGGCGTACGGCTCGCCGGGCTACTTCCGCATCTCCTTCGCGACCTCGAACGACGTCCTCACCGCGGCCTGCGAGGCCATCGCCCGCGCCCGCGCCGCCCTCTCCTGACCTCCTAAGGGGACACATGATCCGCGTCAACACCTCCTTCACCCGCCCCGATCCTGACCTGGTGAAGCAGCTGAGCGGCTACTCCGCCGCCACCATCCACGAGGCCCAGGGCCGCCTGGGTGCCCTCGACTCGACCATCAAGCCGGTCGACCCCGCGATGTCCCTGTGCGGCCCCGCCTTCCCGGTGGTCTGCGCGCCCCGCGACAACATCATGCTCCAGGTCGCCATCGCCCACGCCCGCCCCGGCGACGTCATCACCGTCTCCGCGGGCGAGTACGCCGAGGCGGGCTCCTTCGGCGACGTCCTGGCCAACGCCTGCGTCGCCAAGGGCCTCGGCGGCCTCGTCACCGACACCGGCGTCCGCGACACCCGTGAGCTGCGCGAACTCGGCTTCCCCGTCTTCTCGTACAGCGTCTGCATGAAGGGCACGGTCAAGGAAACCGTCGGCCCGATGGCCGAGCCCGTCCTGATCGGCGGCGAGATCATCCGCCCGGGCGACGTGGTCCGCGCCGACGCCGACGGCGTCGTGGTCGTCCGCCACGAGGACCTGGCGGACGTCATCGCCAAGTGCCAGGCCCGCGTCGAGGCCGAAGACGCCTTCATCGCCGCCTACCGCTCCGGCAAGAGCGTCATCGAGGTCTGCGGCCTCGAACCGATCCTGAAGGCCAAGGGCCTGGTCATCGACTAGCCACCCGGTGGACCCGGATACGGCCGTTCCGGCGACTGCCGCCCGGGTGGATTCCGGGCGGCCCGGTGGCGTGGTGCGGGCCGGGACGGGCTGCGGGTTTCTAGGGTCGGGCCCACGGCATTGGGCCGACCGTCCAGAAACCACAGGTGGGTGTGGAATGAGCCGCTTCTCCGTCCCCGTACGGCACCGACTGACCGCGCTGGCAGGAATCCTGGCGCTGTGTATGGCCGGACTCGTCTCCGGTCTTACCCCGGCAGCCGCGTCCGCTTCTGCCCCGCGTCCCGCACAGCTGTACGTTTCCGAGTACGCCGAGAACACGGTGCTGAGGGTCGCCACCGACGGCAGCGGCCAGACCACCGTCCCCACCAGCGGCCTGACCCGCCCCACCGGGCTCGCCCTCGACACCGACGGCGACCTGTATATCTCCGACACCGGCAACAACCGGGTGGTGACGGTATCCGCCGACGGCAGTGGCCAGGACACGGTCCCCGCCACCGGCCTCTCCCGCCCGATCGGCCTGGCCCTCGGCACCGGCCACGAGGCCGAGGACGCCGAGGAGAACCTGTTCATCGCCGACAGCTTCAACAACCGGGTGGTCGAGGTGCCCGTGGACGGCGATGAACAGACCACCGTCTCCACCACCGGCCTGCGCCACCCGGACGGCCTGGCGGTCGACGCGTACGGCGACCTCTACATCGCCGACTTCGTCAACGACCGTGTCGTCAAGGTGCCCGCGGACGGCGGGCCGCAGGTCACCGTCCCCACGACGGGGCTGTCCGAGCCCACCGGACTCGCGTTCGACCGGGCCGGGAACCTCTACGTGGCCGACTCGGGCAACGACCGCGTGGTGAAGCTGCGCGCGGGCGGCGGCCCGCAGCGGACCGTCCCCGCGGTCGGCCTCAACACGCCGCAGGGGCTGGCGGTCGACGCGTACGGAAACCTGTTCATCGCCGACTTCGGCAACGACCGGGTGGTGGAGGTCCCCGCGGACGGCGGCGAACAGACCACCCTGCCCATCGCCGGGCTGAGCAGCCCGGTCGGGCTGGCCGTCCGGCCGTCACACCCCGCGCCCACCCGTCTCAAGGCGAGCCCGGCCACCGTGGAACGGCACACGTCGCCCGCGTCCCTGCGGGTCAAGGGGCTGTCCGCCACCCTGACCACCGCCGACGGCGCCCCGCTGCGCGGCGAGACGGTCAGCTTCACCGACACCACCGGCGCCCACAAACTGTGCACCGCGGTGACGAACGCCCAGGGCAAGGCCCACTGCGACGCCACCCTCCGCACCGGTTCGCGGGCCCGCTACGACGCCCTGCGCCACAACGGCTACCGCGCCACGTACGCGGGCGACGCCCCCCACCAGCCCAGCTCGGCGGCAGCCCCCGTACGCGCCGTACGCCGGTCCTGAGCACCGCCGGCCGTGCGTAGGCTTCCGGGGTGACGTTCGAGGACTCCGCCGAAGCCACCGAAGCCACCGCGCCGGATGCCATAGCGGACGGGGACCGAGGCTGCTTGCGGTGGGTCCTGGCCGTCCCGCTGCTGATCCTCCACCTGATCGCGGCCTTGTCCTGCTACGCGGCGCTGATCACCGTGCCGTCGGGCAGCTGGGACGACGACGCGTACCTCGGCATCGAGCTGGCCTGCGAGCTCACCCTCGCGGCGAGCGCCCTCGCCGCGCTGATCACGGTGTTGCCCTCGGCACGGCGCGTCATGGGCCCATGGTGGCTGGCACCGCCCCTGGCGCTCGGGACGGTCGCGGCGGTGCGGTGGTCGCTGATGGGTGCGTAGCGCGGCCGGGCGCCGCCGGGCGCGGCCGGTCACGAAGGACCGGCCGCGCCGCGTACGGAAGGCCCCGGGCGCGGCTATCCGCCTCCCACATGGTGGTCGCGCCACCACAGGCTGTCCGGGGCGTCGGCGCGGATGATCCTGGCCCGCTCCAGAATCCTGGCGTCGATGGACCACACGAGCACACGCAGTTCGCGGGCGCTCTTCCTGGACAGGGCGTGGATCACCGCTTCGAGACGGTCGCGGAAGTACCCGGGATCGCAGCCGCACTCGGGGATGCCGCATCCCGGCGTCACGGACGGCTGCGTCACCCGCCGGAGCGGGCCGTACGCCAGCACCCTCCAGTGCCGATAGGCTTCCGCGATCTCCCCCGGCCGGAAACGCGCTCGTTCGAGACGGCGCAGAGCGGCGGCGCAGGAGCCGGAGAGACCGTCGATCGGTGGGTGGCGCGGGCGGTATCGGACGCGTACCGGGATGTCGCCCCGCAGGGCTGATGGGCGCCTACGCGGCACGGCCCCTTCGGTTGTCGTTCATGGGGGAAACGTACCGCCGCGGAGCCCCGTTCGTCAGGTGGAATAGCCCGTCACCCGGCCGATCCACGTCATGAAGTCCGCCGCGTCCTGGTTGGCTCCGTGTCCGGCGTCCCAGTACATGAGGGCGTCGACGTCGTCGCCCAGGTTCTCCAGACCGGCGGCGAGGTTGCCGACGACGGTGAGCGAGGTGTCGGTGTCCTTGGTGCCGACGCGAATCCACCAGTGCTTCGCCCGCGCGGGGTTCCGGCGCTCGATGAAGTACATGGGGTTCATCTGGTCGAGCTTGCGGGGCAGGTCGGCGTCGAGCCGCGCGCTCGCGTTGCCGGTGGCGTGGCGCAGGCTGTAGAGGGTGAAGTGGCGGGCCTGGGTGGTGCCCGTGCCGAACAGGTTGTTCTCTCCCGCGGAGAGGTCGAAGGGGTCGAACGCCGGGGTGTTCTTCTTCCGGGCTCCGACGTGGGTGAGGAAGTCCGCCCACGAGAAGGTGGCCCGGTCGCCGAACCAGGTGAGCCAGGGGTTGTCGGCCAGATAGCCCGAACGGCCCGATGCCGAGAGGGCGTTGAGGTAGGTGGTGGCCGCCGGTTCGAGGTAGGTCTTCACGAGGTAGTCGTCGTAGGTGCGGGACGTGAGGGGGCCGTTCTTCCCCCGCAGCTTCAGGGAGGCCTGGTACTCGGCGAACGCGGAGCGCAACTCCCGGGAGACGGCCCGGTCGACGGTGTCGCCGGAACTCAGCGCGTTGCCGCCCCAGTTCCACTCGTACGCCATGTCGGAGTGTTCGAGGTCGGCGATGGGGCACCAGGCGCCACCGGCGAAGATGGCGTCGCTCGCGGGGGCCGCGCCCAGTTCCGTGAGGTCGGCCTCGTACAGGGGGCTGTCCCCGGACGCTCCGAGCAGGGCGGACAGCGCGCCCCCGGCGCTGGTGCCGGAGGAGACGATCCGGTCGGTGTTCCCGGGGATGCGGCCCTTGTTGAAACGTACGTACCGCACCGCGGCCTTCAGGTCCACGATGGCGGTCGGCGCCGTGCCGTAGTACGTGCCGTTCGCGTCGACGAGGGACCGGCCGCGGGCGCCCGGTTCCACGACGACGTAACCGGCGGCCACGGCCAGCTTGGCGTTGCTGACCATCGCCGCCTGCCCGCCGCCACCGCCACCGCCGCCACCGCCGGGCGGGGTCATCGGCGAACCCCCGACCCCGGTGGCGTCCGCCACGGACGACGGCATGTAGCCGCCCACCGAGTTGGCGAAGAGGATGGGCGCGCGGGTGGCGTCGACCGCCTTGCCGTCGATCTCGACGGGAACGCTGACGTTCAGGCACTGGTACTTCGCGTCCACCGGGTTGGTGACGTACGTGACGGCCTTGTAGAAGTGGTACGTCACGCCCTTGTCGCCGTCGTCCGTGGCGATGGTCGTCGTGAGGACGGTGTAGGCGTCCTCGTCGAAGACCAGCGCGTCCGGGGCTTTCCGCGAGCGGGCGGTGGCGGCGGTGCTGATCCCCGCCGTCGACACCGCGGTGGCCGCGGCGAGTCCCATGACCATGGTCCTGCGCTTCACTGACGTCTCCTCTGTGTCCGATGTGTCCGTGGTCCCCGTCCGTCGGTTTGTGAACGTATGGATCGTCCGCAATATCGTCAACAATTTCGGCGGCATTCATGGCGAACGCACAGCCTGCGCGGAGCTTCGTCTGTCCGGTCGATCGTGGGGGAGAAGGGCGTCGGCCAGCCCTGTCGATCCCGTAGATCACCCGCTCCGGCGGTTAGCGTGCGATCCGGCCGTCAGGCGCCATTCGGTCCGCCGGGCCGAACCGGAATGGAGCGCACCATGCCTTCTACGTCGCCGCCTTCGCCCTCGACCCGGACCTTGACCCGGCCCTCGCCCCGGAACGGAATCCGGACCCGGACCTCCCTCCTCCTGATCGCGGCCCTGGCGGGCATCGCGGTCGCCGGAGGCTCGGCAGAGGTCGGCGCCACGCCGCCGCCCGAGACACCCGCGCCCCACAGCCCCTTCCTGGCCGAGGTCGCCGAACAGATCGCCCTTCCGGCGCGGACCTGGACGGCGTGGGGGACCCACACGGCCAAGGGATATACGACCGAGGCGGCGGACACCACGAACGTCGAAGGCATGAGGGCCGACTGCGAGAACATCAACCTCAACAAGAAGCTGGCCGCCGATTTCCGCAGCGATGTGTTCGGCCCCGGTGTGAAGGGGTTCTTCTACCGATGCGAGCGGGTCGCCCGGGACACCAACAAGTACTGGTTCACCATCAGCTCCGCTGACCGTGCCCAGATCGACGAACTCTGCGACCCGCGTACCGAGTACCCGATCGTCTACGACGAGCAGCACGACACCTACTGGCTCGACGAACCCTTCACCTGCACCAGGCGCGCCGCCCCCGCGCATGGGCCCCGAGGCGCGTGATCACCTCGGGACCCGGGCGAGGGGCCGGGTCAGCGCTTCTTGCCCCTCTTCTTCTGCGGCTTGTTCCACCCGCCCCGGTGCTCCTGGCAGCGGGAATAGCCGATCATCGCGAGTTTCTGGCATGGCCTTCCGGTCTTGGTCTTGGTCGACCCGCACTTCACCTGCTTGCCCATACGGTCCCCCTTGCCCGGTCGATGCCGTCTCCCATGAAGCCTCACCAGGCAGCGGCAGGGCCGACACCGACCATGGACAAATGCGGCCGGATCCACCCCCTTTGAGACCGGATCCCGGCCGCTACTGTTCGCCCTGCGGCAGGTGCGCCTTGGCGTCCTCGTACGTGGCGTCGCCGGGCGCCTCGGCGAGGGCGTAGACCAAGTGCAGCACCCCGGTGCGGAACGCCGTCGAGGACAGCAGCCGCAGCGGCATCGTGGTCTCGCCCTCGTCGAACAGCCGCATGCCCTTGCGTACGGCGATCGGGTGCATCAGCAGGTGCAACTCGTCCAGCAGCCCGTTCGCCAGCAGCTGCCGGACGACGGAGACCGAGCCGCTCATCGCGATGTCCTTGCCCGGTTCGCTCTTCAGCGCGGTGACGGCGTCCACCAGCCCGCCCTTGATCTGCTCGGAGTTCCGCCACGTGAGCGACAGATCCCGACGCGACACGACGATCTTGCGCGCATCGCCGAGCTTCTTCGCGAAACCGGCGTCCTCGCCCCCGGCCGCTTCCCGCTCCGGCCACGCCCCGGCGAAGCTGTCGTAGGTCTCGCGCCCCAGGAGGAGGGTGTCGGCCGCGCTGAAGGTCGCGTCGACGGCGGCCCCCATCTCGTCGTTGAAGTAGGGGAAGTGCCACTGATCGGGCGCTTCCACGACGCCGTCGAGCGAGATGAACAGGCTGGCGATGATCTTCCTCATGGTGCCCCTCCACGAGCGGTACGGATGACCCTTCCTCCCCTCAGACCGCGGACCTCGCACAAACTCATCGGTGGGGGCCCTGGCGACGCGGAAGCCGGGACGTACGCTGTGGGCGCGGCCGGCGCGTCCCTCGAGGGGGTAGGCGCCGGTCGCAGCTCAGCCGAAGGAGTACCACATGTCGATGGTCGGCAACCTCCGGAAAGTGGCGCGCCTGGCCCGTCGGCGCCGCCGCGTCGATCTCAACCACCCCGCCCGCTCACCGCTCGGCACGTCGGTCGTGAACTGCGTGGCGTACGTCGACGGGAAGCGGCAGCCCGGGGACTGCCCGGCCGACGAGGCGATCGCGCGGATACGCCGCGCGGGGCGCGGCTTCGTGTGGATCGGGCTGCACGAACCCACCGAGCGGGAGTTCTCCGGGATCGCCGAGCTGTTCGCCCTCCACCCGCTGGCCGTCGAGGACGCCGTCCAGGCGCATCAGCGGCCGAAGCTGGACACGTACGGCGACACGCTGTTCACCGTCTTCAAGACGGTCCGCTACGTCGATCACGACGAGCTGACCACGACGAGCGAGGTCGTGGACACCGGCGAGGTCATGGTCTTCACCGGGCCCGATTTCGTCGTCACCGTACGGCACGGCCGCCACGGCTCGCTCGGCCCGCTGCGCGAGGAGCTGGAGGCGGACCCGGACCACCTGGCCAAGGGCCCCTCCGCGGTGCTGCACGCCATCGCCGACCACGTCGTCGAGGACTACCTCGCCGTCGCCGACTCCGTCCAGGACGACATCGACCAGGTCGAGACCGAGGTCTTCGCCCCCGAGGCCGCGTACCGGGCCGATCCGGGCCGGATCTACCAGCTCAAACGCGAGCTGCTGGAGCTGAAGCGCGCCGTGGCGCCCCTGGCCCGCCCGATGGAACGGCTCTCCACCCAGCGCGTCCCCGTCGTCGACCTCGACCTGCAGAAGTACTTCCGGGACGTCGCCGACCACCTGACCCGGGTCAACGAACAGATCGCGGCCTTCGACGACCTGCTGAACTCCATACTCCAGGCCCACCTCGCCCAGGTGACCGTCGCCCAGAACGAGGACATGCGCAAGATCACGGCCTGGGCGGCGATCATCGCCGTACCCACCATGGTGTGCGGCGTCTACGGCATGAACTTCGACCACATGCCCGAGCTGCACTGGCGCTACGGCTACCCCCTGGTCCTCACCCTCATCGCCACGGCCTGCTTCGTCATCCACCGAGGCTTCCGCCGCAACGGCTGGCTGTAACCGCCGTAGGGGGGCGCATGGCACTGAGCCGCAAGGGCGCCCGGCGGATCGTCGTCGACGGCACGGCCTACCGCTGGCGGCTCCGGCGCAGGCCCACCTACTGCCAAGGCCTGGCGTGGTCACCGTGCACGTTCGCGGTCGGGCATGCGGACACCCCGGGGACAACGCTCGTGGTCACCACCGACCAGCCCCATCCGGGCAACTGGCTCGGCCGCGAGGGCGGCCCCGTCCTGCCATCGGCCGTTGCCCGGGCCATTCGGCTCGCCTTGCACGAGGGATGGACCCCGACGGCTCCGGGCTCCCCGTTCCACCTCAAGAGTCGGTCGTAGGCGGGCCGGCCGAACGGCAGGAAGGCGGCGGGGTGCCGACCGCGACCAGGCCGGTTCCCGCTCACACTCCGCGCCACGCGCTGAGCAGCTCCTCGGGGCCGTACACCGCCTGAAGGCCGGAACAACCGAGGCCGACGCCGCTGCGGGAGACCGCCACGAGCGGTACCGGTTCGTCGGTGATCGCTGCCCGGTGCTTCTGCAGTGCGGCCAGATCGTGGCTGTCGAACGTGGAGTTCTCCAGCCACTTGACCGAGCCGAGGAAGAGCAATTGCTTGGCCACCGGCTGCCGGTCGGCGCCGACCAGGTCGATTTCGATGTCGTTGCCGCGGGTCCAGTAGCCGCCGATCGCCGGGGCGGCGGGCAGGGCCCCGTCCGGCAGGAGGCGGGCGAGGGATTCCCGGACCAGGGGTTCGATCGCGCGGCCACGCCAGCTCGTCCACCGCTCCTCGATCCGGCTCAGGGTGAGATCTCCCCGCATCCGCTCGATCTCCGCCATGTGCGGATCAAGAAACGCGAGCCAGAAGCGCAGATAAGGGTCGGCCACCCGGTAGCGGCGTTCCTTCGACGGCCTCAGTGAGAGCGGCAGCTCGGCGGCCACGACCCGTTTCCCGGTCAGGACGTCGGTGGCTCGGGTGAGTGTGGTGTGGGCGATGCCGCCGGCCGCGCGAGCGATGTTGGTGAAGGTCCGCTCCCCCGATCCGATGGCCCGCAGGACCTCCCTGCTCATCGCCTGCGCTGGAAATTCCGCGGCCAGCGAGCGCTCGGCGGAGACCAACAGCGCCGAGATCGGGTTGTCCAGCGAGTCGCGGAGGAACTCCCGGACATCCGCTCCGGCCCGCCACTCGGCGCAGATCAGGGGGAGACCCCCGGTGATCAGGGCGGCGTCGAACGCGGCTGCCGGTGACAGGCCGAGCATCTCGCCGATGTCGGCCGGGTTCAGCGGTCCCACGATCATTTCCCGGCCCCGCTGGTGAAAGGGGCGGTCGTAGCTGTTCAGCGCCTCCATCATCGACAGATCGGACCCGACCAGGAGGAGAAGCACGGGCTTGCGGCTGAGCAGCCGGTCCCATGCCCGCTGGAGCATGCCCTCGAAGGCGTCGACGCGGTCCATGAGATACGGAACCTCGTCGATGACGACGACGCTGGGAGAGTCGTCGGGCAGGACCTCGGCAAGCAGCCTGAGCGCCGCATTCCACTGATCGGGGGTCTCCTCGTGGAACAACCCCCGCTCCGGCAGGGTGGACCTGGAGACGGCGTCCAGCAGTTCCGTCAGCTCATCCTCCGCCGTGCCGCCCGCCGCGGTGAAGAAGAGGTACGGCGTCTCGGCCCGCCGGAGGAACTCCTCGACGAGGCTGGACTTGCCCACCCGCCGTCTCCCCCGCATGAGGACGCACTGCCCCGGCTTCTCTGACCCGGCGGCATCCTGAACCGCGTGCAAGGCGTTGCGGAGCACGTTCAGCTCGCGGTCCCGCCCGATGAAGCGACGCACGGCAACCCTCCCGGTAGCGAAAGTATCGATGGAGATACTATCGCTACCGGTACCAACCTGCCTCTCGTTCTCAGTCGGGTGTGAAGCTCATGACGCTGTGGATACGGGAGAGGGTGAAAACGCGCTCGGCGTTGCGCAGGTGGCACCAGGCTTCGAGGTAGGGCGGGTCGAGCATGAGGCGGCTGAGGGTGCGCACGGTCCGGTTCCCCGAGGTGGCGACGTACTCGACGGTGATGGGCTCACCGGTATGGACGGCATGGGCGAGCTGACGGACGTCGCTGTACGGCAGGCGCTTCGCACACCCCGCGACGATCTCCTCGGTGTCCGCGGCGAAGGGCACTCCCCCGTCGAACGGCGCGGGTCCGGGAGTGGTCGGCGGGGCGGCCAGCAGCCGGGCGGCCAAGGCGTCGGGGTCGATGGCGGCGGGCGCCTGCGCCGTACGCGTGGCAGCGTTCCGGCCGCCGTCCCTCGTCCTGGGCCCGCGCGGAGCCGGTACGGGAGCGACGGCCCGCCGAGGCGGGGCCTTTTCGACGCGTACCGTGCCGTCGTCCGTCTCCGCGACAGGGGCGTATCCCTCGCCCCGGAGCGCGGCGAGAGTCGTGTCGACCGGGCTGCGGCTGATCAGCACCGTCGGCGCCAGCTGCCGCAGTCCGAGCCCCGCGAGTCCGCGGTGGGCGGCGAGTTCGGCCAGGAGGGCGGGCTCGTCGCTGTGGAGGACGCAGGCGGCAGGGGCGATGCGTACGCGCCCGTGACCGCGTGCGGTGTCGGCGATCAGGTACGACAGCGGCTGCGGCAGGGGTCCGGCGGCGGCAGCGGCCAGGTCGGTCGTGATGTCGTCGGGGAGACGGCCGGCGTCCAGTGCCCGGCGGAGGCTGCCGGTGCTGAACCGCCATACGGATGCCGTACCGCTGGCCTCCCGGTCGGCGACGGAGTCCAGGAGCGAGGCCAGCCGCGCGGACGGTGTGCCGGTGACGACGGCGGTGAGGTCGGCGCCGATCCGTGCCGTCGCGGTGGCCGGGGGCAGCAGCCGTCGGCACTCGATGCTCACCCCCTCCGTGTCGCCGGTCCGCAGGTGGATGCCGAAGGCGGACAGGGCACCGCGCGCGATCACGCCCAGGAGCTCTGCCTCACGGATCACGGCGGCGAACGGCGTTCCCCCGTGGTGGGATGAGTCGGCGAGCGGACGGTGCCAGGCGATCAGAGGCCCCAGATCCGAGGTGGCCCTCGTGCCCTGCCTTGGCGGAAGCTGTGCGGCGGTGTCCAACAGCCCGTGGCGGGCCTGCAGGCAGCCGTTGCAGGGCGGTGCGCCGGCGAGAGCGGGGAGCGCCTTGTTGTCCTCGTCGCGGGCCTGGGTGGGGGTGAGCGGCAGGTTCCGCCACGCCTGAAGCAGTGCGTCGAACTGCTCCGGGGGTTCCTGCTCCGCCCAGGCGTCGTACGCCTCGGTGGGAACCACACGATTGCCGTCCCGGGCCAGGAGCCCGGCAGCGTACGCGGTCTCGAGAGCAAGACGCACGACGGCGTCATCGGCCCGGGCGGCCTTGCCGAGCCGGGCCAGTTCACGCGCACCGATCCCGCCGGACTTCAGCCGGGCCGGCGCATCCGCCGAGCAGGCCGACAGGACCGAGACGGCACACGAAGCGAACACCGTGGCCGCGGCTGATGCCTCGTGGTCCACCTCTCTCGGGCCGACGGGCGCCATCCGGGCGGACGGCGGGACGGGGTCGAACGGAGCGCGCCGCCCCGCCCCCCGCAGCGCGAGCGCCACCTCGGCCGACATCCGGGCCGGACCGTAGCGGTGACGCTCCTGGACCAGGAGCCCCCGCTCCAGCGCCCATCGCTCGCCCGGTTCGAGGCCGGGACCGGGAGCGCCGAAGGTGATGAACCGCGGCTCCCCCGGCACAGTCTCCGCCCGGCGTCCGAGCAGCTCCCGGGCCGTCGCGGGGGCCTTGGCGACCACTGAGGCGACCTGCTCCGGGTCGCTGTGGTGTTCCACCAGCGCGGCCAGCCGCCGCGGCTTGGTGCCCGGCGGCTCGACGCCCAGTGCCGCCAGCATGCGGCGCAGCTCGTCGGAGGTCGCGCCCGCGAGCAGTTGCTCCAGCGGAGCATCCAGCCCCAGGGGCGCGTCCCATGCCTGCCGCAGCGGCCCGGCCATACGGAGCTTCCCCGCGCCGTCCGGCCAGACCAGAGCGTGATCGGCCAGCACTTCCAGCGCGGCCTCCAGTTCCGAGTGGTTCCGTCGTCCGCCACTCCCAGCAGTTCCGCCAGCGCAGCACGCGACGCGGGCGCCCCCAGCGCTGCCAGCGCCTCGGCCACCTGGAGGTACGGCAGCGCGAGCCGCGGCAGGACCAGTGCCACCGATCCCGGGCGCTGAAGACGGTCCGCCAGTTCCCCCACCGAGCGCGGCTCCGGAGGGGACACGGCGTCCTTTCGCGCCCCGAGCACACGTGCCAGACGCGAGCCGTCGAGGCCGCCCAGCCATGTCGCCAGCGCTGATGGGGAATTCACGGGGTGCACCTCGTCGGACCAGGGAACGTCACAGCGCGGCCGGAACCCGGCGCCGGTTCCAGGATGGAGCATCCCTGTGGTCGGCGAGCGCCGAATGGGGGCAAGTCCCCCTTGACGGGCAGCGGCCCCTCGCGGGCCGCCTCAGCTCAACGTGAAAAGGGAGTGCTCTGACGTGCTGCTTGCTGTGCTCAAGGCCGTGCCCTGGCGGCGTAGGCCAGACGTACAGCTCTACGGCGTTCATCCTCTTCTTCGCCGGGGTCACGAAGCCTGTCAACCTCATCGCCAACGGCTTCTCACCAGATGCGAAAGTCTGAAGACCGCAGGCTTCATGGAGATGGTGATCCGAACCAGAATCCGTCCGGCGTCGCCCTTCATCTGCAGCAGTCGCGGGTGGCGCCCTGCGGCCAGATCACTCTGGTGGGGATGCCGGTGCGTTCGGCGTAGGTCACGACGTCGGCGGTGCCGCCGTAGCCGCGGGCCGGTTGGCCGTCCCAGACGGCGATCAGTTCGTCCGCGAGGCCGACCATGATTTCGCTTCCGGTCATGTGGGCTTGTGAGTCGGACTCGACCAGGCCCGTGTGGTGGACCTCAATCGCCTGCCGGAGGAGGCGGTCGTAGGTTTCGTGGTGCTCCTCCGGCAGACCGTCGCGGTACTTCTCCGCGGGTACGACGACCTCAAGGCGGCCACCGGCCTTCAGCACCAGCTCGGCGAGCCAGGCGTCCGGGCCGTCGGCGATGCATGAGACCCCGACCAAGTCGCCGGGCGCGTGGCGGGCTACTTCGTCTTCGAGGGCCTTGCGAACCAAGTGCTCCGTCTCTGGCGGTAGTCCTCGGTGGCCGGTGATGCCCAGTCGCATGGGGTGGTCCTCTCGTGATTACAGGTAGATGCCGTGCAGTCGGTCGTCGAAGTCGCGGACGACCTTGGGGGGAGTCGGCGACGCGTAGGACCGCCGGAGGCCACGGGAGCGTTCGATGATGCGGCCGGATCGGTATCGCAGGCCGGTCTCCAGTGCGCGGGTGGCCAGGGCGAACGCACCGTCCAGCCGACCGCTCGTGAGGTGTGCGGCGGCGAGGTCGAGGGTCAGCAGTGCGCGTTGCTTTTCGTGGCTCGATGTCAGCGCGGCAACCGCTGCGTCCTGGGAGGCGGTCACCCATTGAGGGAGGCTGAGGCGCGCGCCACAAGTCAGCCTGGTCGCAGCGACCTTGCTGTGGGTGAAGGTGAACACCCAAGGCCATGGGGGCCGCTGGTCGTCCGGGATGGCATCTGTACTGCGGGTGGCTTGGAGCAGGGCCGTGTCCGCCGCGGTCGCATTTCCCGATGCCGCGTGAGCCTGGGCTTCCACTGTGCTGAGCCATGCTGAGGCAATGGCCGGTGCGTCCTCACTCAGGTGTCGACGGGCTCGGTGGACGAGCGACAGCGACTCGGCCGCGTTGCCGGCGTCCGCCTCGAACCCGGCCAGGCTGCCGAGTTGGTATGCGAGGAGCAGTCGGTCGCCGGAGGTGCGCGCGGCCTTGATGGCCGCGCCGTACCACGTACGGGCCGAACCGATGTCGTTCATGTCCCAGGCCAGCCACCCGGCGAGGGACGCCGCTTCGCTGCCCACGGCCGCCAGGCGGGCGCGCTGCTCCGGGTTTTCGGCCTCGCCCGTGATGGTCTGGGTGAGTCGCAGGTGCGCCAGGACCGGTTCGGACAGGTGCCGGGAAGGCGTGGTGCCGTCCAGGCGGCGGAAGGCTGTGGTGGCCATGCGGAGTGTCGCGGCCTGCCCAGCGTCCGTGGGGGCGGGGCGAAGAGCCGTGAGCGCGGGCGTCGCGGCTATCGCCGCGGTCCCCGCGAGGAAGTTGCGCCGGTGCACGTCGTGCTGTCCATTCTTGGCGGCATGCGCCGCCGCGTGGTCGGCGAGGCCGACCAGACGCGGTGGAATGTGCAGATGCGTGGCGGCTCTCGACAGGATGGTCATGTCGTAGGAGGCCGCGCCGCGGCCTTCGAGGCGTGAGACGGCGGACTGGCTGATTCCGCAAGCGTCACCGAGCTGGCGTTGGGAGACTTCGGCCGCACGGCGAGCCAGGCTCACCACCCGGCCGAAGTCACCTCGGCGGGAGGCGTCGCGGATCGCCTGCGCAGACCAGTTCATGCCCACCCCTGTTTGGTACCGGGTCTCGCCGTTCATCCGTTGTCCGTATGCGTCGGCTGCATACGGCAATGCGCGGTGCGGGTCGGCGCTGGCCGGTTCAGGATGACGCACGGTTCCGTCTCCTCACTACCCGTAATGGGGAAGGGGATACATGACCACCAAAGCCTTGCCGTGGATGCCGCCGAACGGCGACGACGTAGAGCTGGTTCAAGTCGGGCTGTACTGGGACGCGGTACGGGCCTCCGCGGACATCGGCGAGTGCGCGCTGAAGCTGCTCGCCGACGCATCCGGCGCCGTCATCGCCGACTACGGCCTGATGTACTGGCTCATCCCGAGCGGTCACGCCCAGGATTGGCGACGTCTCCAGAGGGGGTTCCACGCTCTGAGCGCGCAGGGCGCCGAAGTTACGTACGTCGGCGTACCGCCCGCGGGCTGGACGGATGGTCCGCGCTTGCACTGGCGTATCCCGGTGGGGCCGGACCGGTACCTGACCGACGCGGCCCGGCTCCGCGAGGCCCTGGTGCGGGCGATTGCCGCTGAGCCCGCCGAGGGAGCGACGGCCCGGTGAGCGTCCAGGTCTGCGCCCGCTGCCAGACGACCACCAGGCAGCCGGTCGTCGTCGCGATCGGGCACGGCGCGAGCGCCGGCGGCGGCACGGTCTACGCCTGCACTGACTGCGCGCCCACCTTCCCGAAGCAGCGGGACCCGTTCGGCGGGACGGTAGTTGTTGGCCCCAACCGAGACGCGAAGTAGAACGGAGAACGCCGAAGGGCCCCACTGCGAGCGATGGGGCCCTTCGGCATCGTGCCCGGTGAAGGCACTGGCGGAGGGGTGTGCGGCAACCTTCTGACCTGGGGCGGAGTGGCCTTCACTCTTGGTCCGCAGGGGGGCGATCGGCGTCAGCGGCGCCATCCTGGTCAGCGCGGTCCTGGCCACCGCCGCTTCGGCCGGGATGTCCTCCGCGGCAGGAGGGAGATCACCGGCTCGTCGCCGCCGTTCAGGCGGACGGAGTCGTCGCCGATCACTTCGCGGTGGCCCGCTCGATCCATGCGCGGTGGGCCGTCAGGTCGGTGTAGATGCCGGGGCCGGTGGCGCACTTCGGATCGGCGTCGCCGTCGCGGCTGGTCGCCCCGATCAGTTCCCACCGCCCGGGACGGCCCGTGATCTGCGGCCCGCCGGAGTCGAGGATGCACGCCTGCGCGTTCTTGGTGGGGCTGTCGGTGCACAGCTCGTTGTCCGCGTTGTAGTTCTCGCTGCACCGGTCGTCGGAGACGATCTTGGTGTCCAGTTCCTGCAGACGGATCGGGGGGTCCGGGCACTCGCTGCCGTCCTCGCAGGTCATTCCCCAGCCGAGGATGCGAGTGTCGGTACCCTTCGGCGCGGATTTCGTGGCCAGCTTGATGGGCTTCGCGTCCACGGGGTGGTCCAGCTTCATGACGGCCACGTCGTTGCGGAACGGCTCGTAGGAGAAGTCCGGGTGTGCGATGACCTTGGTGACCTTCGCCTTGGCACCCTTCGTGCGGTCGTGGTCGCCGACCTGGACGGAAAGCTGCTGGGGCTTGACGTTCACCGTGCAGTGCCCGGCGGTCACGATCCAGTCCGGTTTGATCAGGGAGGCTCCGCAGTAGTGGTGGCCGTCCTTCTGCACGCTCGCCATGAACGGGTACGGCGAGGTGGCTTCGTGTCCCCCGATGATCGCTGATGCCGACGGGGCCACTGTCATGCTGAGCGTGATCGCCCCCGCCGCCGCCGCGCACAGAGCCGCCACCGTCTTGCCGCGCTTGGTCATCTGTCCTCCTGCCTCCTGTGTCTCGTTGAGGATTCGGTCACCCGCGAAGCTCAAGAGCGGCACCGGAACGGAACCGGCTTGGGGAAGCCCCGGACCCGAACATCCACGTCGGGCCCGGCGGCCCGACGCCGTCCAGCCTGTCCCGGTCGGCGCCCTCGGCGCGTCACCCTTTCCGCTCGGGTGGACTTGCCCGAAAGTCGTACGGCACGTCGGCCGGATCGTGCGGCGGGACGACCGCGAGGTGACGGGGACGCGGGAGCGCGTGATGCGGGCGGGCAGATCACTGCGTGCCGGGTGTACCGGGGGCGGCGGATACCGTGTGCAGGCGATGTTGCCCGTACGCGGACGAGTTGGTGGCGTGAGTGACCGTCAAGGTAGTCCTCCTCGACGACGAGGAGTTGGTGCGCAAGGGCATCCGGATGATCCTCGACGCCGCGCCGGACATCGAGGTGGTCGCCGAAGGCGATGACGGCTCGGTGGCAGTGGACCTGGTGGCCAAGCACCGACCGGACGTGGTGCTCACCGATATCCAGATGCCCCGTGTCGGCGGCCTGGAGGTCGCCCGGCAGCTCGCCGCGCTGCCCGATCCTCCCGCCGTCGCGGCGCTCACCACCTTCGACGTCGACGAATACGTCTACGCCGCACTCCAGCACGGCGCGGCGGGGTTCCTGCTCAAAGACACCTCGCCGCGCGAACTGGCCGACGCGGTACGGGTCCTCGCGCGCGGCGAGGCGATGCTCTCCCCGCGCATCACCACCAAGCTGCTGGCCGCCTTCGCCACGGGCGCGGCCGCCCCGCGAGCGCGATCGCGGATGGCGGAGCTGACCGCCCGCGAGCGCGAGGTCGCCGTGGCAGTCGCCCAGGGCCACAGCAACTCCCGGATCGCCACCGACTTGTTCGTGAGCCAGTCCACGGTCAAGGTCCATCTCAGCCGGATCATGACCAAGCTCGACGCCGCCAACCGCACCCAGGTCGCGCTCATCACCCACGACGCCGGACTGACCTGAACGCCTGACTCGTCGGCGATGTCGCCGAACCGGTTCCGTGGACCCCAAGACGCATTCGTCGGCAGTCCAGCCCTGCGACGCTCGGCCGAACGCCACGATCCCCGGCGGGGGTCAAGCTCCGGTTGTGGGCGCTCCGGGCACCGAGGTGGGCAGCGCGGCATCGATCCGGAAGCCGCCGTCACCGGTGGGTCCGGACCCGATGGTGCCTCCGGCCAGGCGGACCCGTTCCGTCAGACCGATCAGCCCGTGTCCCCCGCTGGGCAGCAGAGGCCCACCGTCGGCAGCCGGTTCGGCGGGCCGCTCGGGCGGGCCGTTGACGACCCGTACCCGCACGGTTCGCGGGCCGAACGCGAGGTGAATCCGCGTCGTGGCGCCCGGGGCGTGCTTGTGCACGTTGGTCAGAGCCTCCTGCACGACCCGGTGTGCGGCACGCTCGACCGGCTCTGCCAGCGGCTGCGGCGCGCCCTCGACGTGCACGGTGACGGGCAGCCCGGCGGTCCGGGAGCCGTCGGCCAGCTCGGCGATCCTGTCGACGGCCGCGCCGGGGGCGGCCGCTCCGGGGGCGGGCCGCCGCTCGGCCGACGCGGCAGAATCGTGTGCCGCGGCCCCTGACTCACCCCTCGCAACGTCGCTTCCCGCAGGTGCCGGTGGCTCCCCGTCCCCACCGGCCGGGCTGTTTCTGAGCAGCCCCAGCATCTCGCGGAGTTCGGTGAGCGCGCGCCGACCGGCCGTCCGAATGATCTGCGCGGTCTCGCCCGTCGTCTCCGGGTCGTGGGCGACAACGCTGAGCGCGTTGGCGTGTACGACGATCAGACTCACCTGGTGGGAGACCACGTCGTGCATCTCTCCGGCGATGCGCCGGCGCTCCTCTTCCCGCGCGGCCTCGGCGACGAGCCGCTGCTCCCGCTCGGCGCGCTCCGCCCGTTCGACGAGACCGGCGACGACGGCGCGCCGTTGGCCCACGTAGAGCCCCAGCAGCAGCGGCACCAGACAGGAGAAGACGAAGTTCACCGCGAACCAGATCACCACCGTCCGGAAGCTGGACCACGCTGCCGCGTTCCAGGGCGCGAGGGCCACCAGCCCGACACCGGCCGAGGCCCAGGCGACCCGGCGGCTGTGCGGGCCGCGATAGGCGCCCTCCGCGTAATAGGCGAGGGGCGACGCGAAAGCCGAGACCTGGAGGACCTTGGCAAGCAGTCCGGCGGCGAGCGCCAGTTCGGGGGCCCGGCGCCGTGCGAGCAGCGGCAGTGCGCTCACCGCGGCGAGCAGCAGGTTCGCCCAGGGAGCGGCCGGTCCCAGGTAGGGGTTCTGGAAACTGGTCCACACCGCGAGCAGCGACGCGACGACCGTCAGCACCAGGTCCGCGGCGCGCGCCGGCAGAAGGGGCGAGCGCGGTATGGACCACGCCGCGAGGCTCTGCGCTGTGCCCCCGCCGCCCGGGGGCAGGAGCGCCCAGCTGCGCAGCGTGTTCCCGAGCTGGCGGATGCGACTGGTGGTTCTCACCTGGTGAGGATAGAAGCCGGTGCCGGTGACCGAATCGGGCGGAGGCCCGCCCTGCCGCGCCGTGGGCGGCCCGAAGCTCCCTCCCTCGCGATCACGTCCCACATGCCACCGCGAGCACTCCCCCCGAAGGCGAGCTGTTCAGCTTCGTCTGGGGGTTCTGGGGGCATACAGGATCGTTCTGACCTGCGGTGCAGCCGATTCGGGTGCGGCTTCTGAACGATGTTGTTCGGCGGCGAACGCAACCAGGACTGCAACCACTGCTGACCTACTTGCCGTGTTCCGGGCCATACCACTGGAGGGCTTGCCCGGTCACTGCGGCGATGCACTCGAAGTCGTGATCGCGATGGAGCAGGGTGAGCCCCTGCAGCTCAGCGGTCGCGGCGACGACCAGATCGACTGCTCCGGCACTTCGGTGTTTCCCCTGTTTGGTGAGGGCTTCCTGGACCTGCCAGGCGCGGTCGTAGGCGCGGTCGTCAACGGGAACCCAGCCGAATATCAGCCGCATGTCCTCGATGCCGTGTGCCCGGTCGGCGGCCGACCGTGCGCTGTAGAAGAACTCGAGCTCGGTAATGGGGCAGGTCGCGAGGAGTCCAGCCGCGGCGGCCTGGTCCCAGCCGTACTGCTCCGCGTCCCCGCGCATGAACCGCGCGAGCGCGCTGGTGTCGATCAAGAACTGGGCCGCGTTCACCGGCGGTAGTTCCCCTTGTTCTCGAACAGCTCCAGATCAAACGCGCCGTCGCCCGCCGCGGCCCGCAGCCGGGCGAGAGCCAGGGCGCGACGCCGACTCTCCAACACCTCGCGAAGAGCGGTGTTGACGGTCTCCTTCTTGGTGTTTGTCCCGAGGGCTTTCGCGACGTCCGCGACCAGGTCGTCGTCCAGGTCGATAACTGTCCGGCTCATTTGCGCCTCCATGATATCGAATGTGGAGTCAAGTATATCTTGCGAGGTTCCTCGCCGGGTTGCCATCGAGCGTCCGGCCTGGCCACTGGGGCCTACGCGGGCATCACGCCGTGGATACGGGAGAGAGCGAAGACGTGTTCCGCTTCGCGCAGGTGGCACCAGGCATCGAGGCAGGGCGGATCGAGTTCCAGGTCGCTGAGGGGATGTACGTCTCGGTTTCCAGAGGTGGCGATGTACTCGACCGTGATGGCCGTGCCGGTGCGGCGAGTGCTGCTGCGCGTGGACTACCGCTGACCAGGACCGTCGGGGCGAGCTGCCGCAGGGCGAGCTTGGACAGACCGCGGTGGGCGGCCAGTTCGGCTAGGAGCGCGGGTGCGTCGCTGTGGATGACACAGGCCGCCAGGGCGATGCGCATCCGTCCGTGACCTCGTGCGGCGGCGGCGATGAGATGGGTCAGCGGCTGCGGCAGGCCGTGGCGGAGCAGGCTGCCAGGGAGGCCGGGGTGCGGCCGATGTCCAAGGCCCGGCGGATACTGCCGGCGCTGAACCGCCGGAAAGACGCCGTGCCGTTGATTTCCCGGTCGGCCGCCGAATCCAGGAGCGCGGCGAGTCGCGCGGACGGGGAGCGGTGAGGTCGGCACCGATCCGGGCTGTCGTTATCGCGGGCGGCAGCAGCCGTCTGGGCGTGGCTCGAGATCTTCGTCGGCGTGGGCCGCTAGGTGGGTGCCGAGCGGGGGAGCAGTGCACCCCGCGCCAGCACGCCGAGCAGTTCGGCCTCGTGGATCGCGGCGCTGAACGAGGCCGTGTCCTCGGGCGAGGCATCGTCGGCGAGCGGAGACTGCCCAGGCGGACGATGCCGTCGTACGTACCACTTTGGAGACCGCGTACGCCGCCGGGCTGCTGGCCCGGCGGCGGCGATCGCGTACCTCCCACCGAGACGTACGGCACCTGAGCCGAGCAGGAGTCCGCAGAATCATTCGCCGTCTGCTGCCGCGTCGTGGTCCTTGCGCATCTGCTGACCTGAAGCCGGGCTGTACTCCATGTGTGGTCGTGGGGGTAGTCGCGCACGGCTTCTTCGGCGCGGCTTCGCAACGGGCCACCTTGGCCGTCGAAGGGGGAGGCGAAATGGAGGCTGTTGAGGCTGATGTCCGCCACGTGCCGGGTTCGTTGAGGACAGCTCGGGCCTCGTCGAGAGGTCTGATGGCGTGTTCGGCTGTGATGACGAGGCTGCCAACGGCGCGAAGTAGCGCAGGGCGACGAAGAGAGATCTTGGCGGTGCGGAACGGCGGCGAGCGTCAGCAAGGAGGCGTCGATGCTCGTCCAGATCGACGGCCCACCCGCTGCGGTCTTGAAGGTACTGGAGGAGCGCGGCGCTACTGATGTCAGTCTGGTCGTGGTGGTGGCCGACGGAACCGAAGAAGGGCCCCACCTCACGGTGGGGCCCTTCGACGTATTGCCCGGTGAAGGCAATGGCGGAGGATACGAGATTCGAACTCGTGAGGGGTTGCCCCCAACACGCTTTCCAAGCGTGCGCCCTAGGCCTCTAGGCGAATCCTCCGCTGGAGACTCTACAAGACGATCGGGAGTGCTCGCGAACTCGTTCCCACCCCGATCTATCCGCTAGGGTGGGGGCCAGCCCCTCACGTGGCGCTATCTCACCGAACTCCCCCAGGGCCGGAAGGCAGCAAGGGTAAGTGAGCTCTGGCGGGTGCGTGGGGGGCCCTTTCGTTGTGGGGCGTTGGGGGCGGGGGCACCGGGCGGCGTCCGGATGTCGGTGGGCCCCGATATCGTCGTAAGCGTGTCGTCCCTCGCGCTGTACCGCCGCTACCGCCCCGAGACCTTCGCGGAGGTCATCGGGCAGGAGCATGTCACCGATCCGCTGCAGCAGGCGCTGCGCAACAACCGGGTCAACCACGCGTATCTCTTCAGCGGTCCGCGCGGCTGTGGCAAGACGACCAGTGCGCGCATCCTGGCCCGCTGTCTGAACTGTGAGAAGGGCCCCACTCCGACGCCGTGCGGGGAGTGTCAGTCCTGCCAGGACCTCGCGCGGAACGGGCCCGGGTCGATCGACGTCATCGAGATCGACGCCGCCTCGCACGGTGGTGTGGACGACGCGCGGGAGCTGAGGGAGAAGGCGTTCTTCGGGCCCGCGTCGAGCCGTTACAAGATCTACATCATCGACGAGGCGCACATGGTCACCTCGGCGGGGTTCAACGCCCTGCTGAAGGTGGTCGAGGAGCCGCCGGCGCATCTGAAGTTCATCTTCGCGACCACCGAGCCGGAGAAGGTCATCGGCACGATCCGGTCGCGTACGCACCACTATCCGTTCCGGCTGGTGCCCCCGGGGACGCTCCGCGACTATCTGGGCGAGGTCTGCGGGCGCGAGACCATTCCGGTCGAGGACGGGGTGCTGCCGCTGGTGGTGCGGGCGGGGGCCGGGTCCGTCCGGGACTCGATGTCGGTCATGGACCAGCTGCTCGCGGGCGCCACCGATGACGGCGTGACGTACGCCATGGCCACCTCGCTGCTCGGTTATACGGACGGCTCGCTGCTCGACGCGATCGTGGAGGCGTTCGCGGCGGCCGATGGCGCGGCGGCCTTCGAGGTCGTCAACCGGGTGATCGAGGGCGGCAACGACCCCCGTCGCTTCGTCGCCGACCTGCTGGAGCGGCTGCGCGACCTGGTGATCCTCGCCGCCGTGCCGGACGCGGCGGACAAGGGGCTCATCGACGCCCCGGCCGATGTCATCGAACGGATGCAGGCGCAGGCGTCGGTCTTCGGCGGGGCCGAGCTGAGCCGGGCGGCCGATCTCGTCAACACGGGGCTGACGGAGATGCGCGGCGCCACATCGCCGCGGCTGCAGCTGGAGCTGATCTGCGCGCGGGTGCTGCTGCCCGCCGCCTTCGACGACGAGCGGTCGGTGCAGTCGCGGCTGGAGCGGCTGGAACGGGGTGCCCTGGCGGGCGGCCTGGGCGGCGGCGTCAGCGGTGGCGTCGCTGGTGGTGGTGGCGTCGCCGGTGGGGCCGGGCCTGCTGTGGGGTACGTACCGGGGCCTGACGCCCATGTCTCGGCCGGGCCCGCCGGTCCGGCGGCGGCACGGGCGGCGATGTCCGGACGTGGGCCGGACGCGGGTGCTCCGGGGGCCCCCGGCGGGCAGGACGAGGGGGCCGCGGGTGGGCCACCCGCCGGTGGCGGTGGTAGTGACGGTGCTGCGGCGCCTGGGTACGACGTTCCCGGCGGGGGCGCGCAGCCCGCGCCGGGCGGAGACGGAGACGGCGGCGGTCCGGGCGGGGGCGGTGCGGACAGCGGCGGTGCGGACAGTGGTGCGCGGCGGCCCGGCTCCTGGCCTTCGGCGGGCGGAGGCGGCGGTACGGCAGGGCAGGCGGCGCCGGGCGGCGGGCAGCGGCCCGGTGCCTGGCCCACGAGTGCACAGCCCGGTGCGGGCGGCGGCGGGCAGCAGCCCGGCGGTTCACCCGCTGCGGGCGGGGGCGGCGGACAGCGGCCGGGGGCCTGGCCCACCGCCTCCGCGCCGGGGGCCGGGGCTTCTGCGCCCGGAGCGGGAGCCGGGCCTGCGCCCGGGCCCGGAGCCGGGGCCGGGGCTGGGCCCGGAGGGGCCGGGCAGGGGCGTCCGTCCGGTGGGCCCGGCCAGCCTCAGCCGACCCCGGGCATGGCGCAGGGCGCCATGCAGGTGCGGCAGATGTGGCCGGACATCCTGGAGGCGGTCAAGAACCGCCGCCGCTTCACCTGGATTCTGCTGAGCCAGAACGCGACGGTGTCCGGCTTCGACGGCACCACCCTGCAGATCGGGTTCCCCAACGTGGGTGCCCGTGACAGCTTCGCCAACGGCGGCAGCGAGGAGATCCTGCGGCAGGCCCTCAACGACGCGATCGGCGTGCAGTGGCGCATCGAGGCGATCGTCGATCCCTCCGGTGGCCAGGGCGGACAGGGCGGACAAGGCGGGCCGGGCGGACCCGGGCCGGGAGCGTCCGGCGGTCCCGGCGGCTTCGGTGGCGGGAGCGGAAGCGGCGGCTTCGGCGGAGGCGGAGGCGGGGGCGGAGGCGGCGGTTTCGGCGGTCAGCCCGCCCCGCCCCGGCAGCCCGCCCCCGCACCCCCGTCCGCGTCCGCACCGTCGGCCCCCGCCCCGGCTCCGGCGCCCGCCGACGCGGGGCCGCCCCCCGAGGCGTCCGCGTACCGGGAGCCCGAGCCTCCGCCCGTCTCGCCGGAGGAGGACATGCCCGCCGAGGACGACCCGGATCTCGACGAGACCGTGCTGAGCGGGCATGACCTGATCGTGCGCGAGCTGGGCGCCACAGTCATCGAAGAGATCGCGAACGAGTAGGGCGTCGAGCAGGACGTAGAGCGGGCCGCCGAGCAGGCCATCGGGGAGGCCGCGCGGCGGATGGGCGGGGCCCGGCTCCGGGCCCGGCGGTCTCCTCCGTACGGCGTAGGGCAAGGCGCCGTGGGAGCACGTAGGCTCGGGCTATCGAAGAGAACCGCAGTCGACAGCCAGGAGCGAACTCGTGATTCCCGGTGGTGGCCAGCCCGACATGCAGCAGTTGCTGCAGCAGGCGCAGAAGATGCAGCAGGACCTCGCCGCGGCCCAGGAAGAGCTGGCCCGTACCCCCGTCGAGGGGTCCTCGGGTGGTGGGCTGGTGAAGGCGACCGTGACCGGTGCCGGTGAGCTGCAGGGTCTGGTGATCGACCCGAAGGCGGTGGACCCGGAGGACACCGAGACCCTCGCGGACCTCGTCGTCGCGGCCGTCCGCGACGCGAACCACGTGGCGCAGGAGCTGCAGCAGCAGAAGCTCGGCCCGCTGGCGCAGGGACTGGGCGGGATGCCGGGTCTGCCTTTCTGAGGCCGAAGGGCAGAGACTGAGGGCCTGAGGTCGAAGGTCCGAGTCCGAGTCCGAATCCGAGGGGATGGGGCCGGGACTGGGGCTGAAGAGCTCAGGCCGAGGACCCGTTTCCGGTTCGTTCCGGGGCCGTGCGGCGGGGCCGACCGACCGTTCGACGGGCGCTGTGCGCCGTTTCGACCGGTGCAACCGAATATTCATATGCGGTACAGCCACCGCGCGGCGGCGCGAGATTGGATGCAGGCGTGTACGAGGGCGTGGTCCAGGACCTCATCGACGAGTTGGGCAGGCTGCCCGGCGTCGGTCCCAAGAGCGCGCAGCGGATCGCCTTCCACATTCTCCAGTCCGAGCCCACCGATGTCCGCCGCCTCGCTCACGCGCTGACCGAGGTCAAGGAGAAGGTGCGGTTCTGCGCGGTGTGCGGAAACGTCGCCGAGGCCGAGCAGTGCCGGGTCTGCCAGGACCCGCGCCGCGACCCCGCGATCATCTGTGTGGTCGAGGAGCCGAAGGACGTTGTCGCGATCGAGCGGACCCGCGAGTTCCGCGGCCGCTATCACGTGCTCGGCGGGGCGATCAGCCCCATCGAGGGCGTGGGCCCGGACGATCTGCGGATCAGGGAGCTGCTGGCCCGGCTCGCGGACGGAACGGTCACCGAGCTGATCCTGGCCACCGATCCGAATCTGGAGGGTGAAGCCACCGCCACGTACCTCGCGCGCATGATCAAGCCCATGGGGCTGAAGGTCACGCGCTTGGCCAGTGGTCTTCCCGTGGGGGGAGACTTGGAGTATGCCGACGAGGTCACGCTGGGTCGTGCCTTCGAAGGGAGAAGACTTCTCGATGTCTGACGCAACGTTGCACGACGCCCACCCGGACCCGGACGACTTCGCGGTCCAGATCGCCGACCAGATCGAGAGTTTCATCGTCGCGGTCACCGAGGTCGCCAAGGGCGACGAACCGGCCAGCGCCGTGCCGTTCCTGCTGCTCGAGCTCTCCCAGCTGATCCTCGCCGGCGGGCGGCTCGGCGCGCACGAGGACTTCGTACCGGATGAGCGGTACGAGCCGGACGCCGGTCCGGAGCCGGACGTCGACGAGCTGCGGGAGCGGTTCGCGCGGCTGCTGGAGCCGGTGGACATCTACTCGGAGGTGTTCGACCCGTACGTACCGCGCAGTGAGCCCGTCCCCTGCCGCATCTCCGACGACCTCGCCCTGATCATCACGGATCTGCGGCACGGCATGGCGCACTACCGCGAGGGCCGGGTCAGCGAGGCGCTGTGGTGGTGGCAGTTCTCGTACCTCTCCAACTGGGGTACGACCGCCTCCGCCGCCCTGCGCGCGCTCCAGTCGCTCGTCGCGCACGTACGGCTGGACAGCCCGCTGGACGAGCTGGACGGACTGGACACGGACAGTAACGCGGGCGGGGACGAGGCGCTGGCGGAGGAGGCAGGCCGGGTCATGGCGGCGGAGATCGCGGAGCCGCTGGGACTGCGCTCCTTGCGCCCCTGAGAGCCTGCCCGCGCGCACCTCGGAGGCCCTCCCGGACACCGGGAGGGCCTCCGAGCAGACGCCCCCGGGAGGGCGTGCGGAGGCGGCGCGGAAGCCCGCTCGGGCGCTGGTGCGGCCCCCGCGCGCCCTGTGAGCTGGGTTACGTTCCCGTGTGCTTCGCCGGGAAGCGGGCAGGGTTCGTCGCTGAACGAGTGGTACGGGATGCCGGGAGTATCCGCGGTACGGGACGTTGTGCCGCATGATCCCCCTGGTCCGCCCAGGTCCGTCTGGTCCGCCCTGGTCGGGTGGTGAGGCATGTGTCTCGCTATCTGATATCGGGAGGGCAGATTCCGGCCGCTCGGTAAACTGAGCCGACCGCATTATTGAGATCTGCGAGGAGCGCACGTGGGCCTTGTCGTGCAGAAGTACGGAGGCTCCTCCGTTGCCGATGCCGAAGGCATCAAGCGGGTCGCCAAGCGAATCGTCGAAGCCAAGAAGAACGGCCACCAGGTGGTCGTCGTGGTTTCCGCGATGGGCGACACGACGGACGAGCTGATCGATCTCGCCGAGCAGGTATCCCCGATTCCTACGGGGCGCGAGTTCGACATGCTGCTGACCGCGGGAGAGCGAATCTCCATGGCGTTGCTGGCCATGGCGATCAAAGACCTCGGTCACGAGGCGCTGTCGTTCACCGGCAGCCAGGCAGGAGTCATCACCGACGCGGTCCACAACAAAGCGCGGATCATCGATGTCACGCCGGGGCGCATCCGCGACGCCCTCGAGCTGGGCGCGGTCGCGATCGTCGCGGGCTTCCAGGGCGTGTCCCAGGAGAGCAAGGACATCACCACCCTCGGCCGGGGCGGCTCGGACACCACGGCGGTGGCCCTGGCCGCGGCCCTGGACGCCGAGGTGTGCGAGATCTACACCGACGTGGACGGAGTGTTCACCTCCGACCCGCGTGTGGTGACGAAGGCTCGCAAGATCAACGAAATCCCGTACGAGGACATGCTGGAGCTCGCCGCGAGCGGCTCCAAGGTGCTGCATCTGCGCTGCGTGGAGTACGCGCGCCGGTACAACATCCCCATCCACGTACGGTCGTCGTTCTCCGGCCATCAGGGCACCTGGGTGCGCAATCGGCAGGAAGCGGGAGAAGGAGAAGAAGGCATGGAGCAGGCGATCATCTCCGGGGTCGCACACGACACGTCCGAGGCCAAGGTCACGGTCGTCGGGGTGCCGGACAAGCCGGGTGAGGCCGCGGCCATCTTCCGCACGATCTCGGACGCCGAGATCAACATCGACATGGTGGTGCAGAACGTCTCCGCCGCGTCGACCGGGCTGACCGACATCTCGGTCACGCTGCCCAAGACGGACGGCCACCGGGCGATGGAGGCGCTGACCAAGGCGAAGCCGCAGATCGGCTTCGACTCGCTGCGCTACGACGACCAGATCGCCAAGATCTCGCTGATCGGCGCCGGGATGCGGACCAACCCGGGCGTGACGGCGACCTTCTTCGAGGCGCTGTCGAACGCCGGGGTCAACATCGAGCTGATCTCGACCTCCGAGATCCGGATCTCGGTCGTCACCCGCGCCGACGACGTGAAGGACGCGGTCCGCGCCGTGCACAGCGCGTTCGGCCTGGACAGTGACAGCGTCGAGGCGGTCGTGTACGGAGGGACCGGCCGATGAGCCGGGCCGGCGGCGCCGGTGGCCGGAAGCCGACGCTCGCCGTCGTCGGTGCGACCGGTGCCGTCGGCACAGTCCTGCTCTCGATCCTTTCCGAGCGGGCCGACATCTGGGGCGAGATCCGGCTGGTCGCCTCGCCGCGCTCGGCCGGCCGGAAGCTGACCGTCCGGGGTGAGCAGGTCGAGGTCGTCGCGCTGCGCGAGGAGGCGTTCGAGGGCGTCGACGTCGCGATGTTCGACGTCCCCGACGAGGTCTCGGCCCAGTGGGCGCCGGTCGCGGCGAGCAAGGGCGCGGTCGTCGTGGACAACTCCGGCGCCTTCCGGATGGACCCGGATGTGCCGCTGGTCGTGCCCGAGGTGAACGCGCACGCGGCGCGCGTCCGGCCGCGCGGCATCATCGCCAACCCGAACTGCACCACGCTGTCGATGATCGTCGCGATGGGCGCGCTGCATGCCGAGTTCGGGCTGAGTGAGCTGATCGTCTCCTCGTACCAGGCGGTTTCCGGTGCGGGCAAGGAGGGCATCGACGCGCTGCGCGAGCAGATGGCGCTGGTGGCCGGTACGGAGCTGGGTACGCACCCGGGCGACGTACGGCGGGCGGTCGGCGAGACCGGGCCGTTCCCGGCGCCGATGGCGCTCAACGTGGTGCCGTTCGCGGGCTCGCTCAAGGAGGACGGCTGGTCCTCGGAGGAGCTGAAGGTGCGGAACGAGTCCCGCAAGATTCTGGGGCTGCCGGGCCTGCGGGTCACCGCGACCTGTGTCCGCGTGCCCGTGATCACCACCCACTCGCTGGCCGTGCACGCGCGGTTCGAGAACGAGGTGACGGTGGAGGCGGCGCACGAGATCCTGGCCGGTGCGCCGGGTGTGGTGCTGTGCGACAACCCGGGGGAGGGCGAGTTCCCGACCCCCGCCGATGTCGTGGGCACCGACCCGACGTGGGTCGGCCGGGTGCGGCGCTCGCTGGACGACCCCCAGGCGCTCGAACTCTTCGTGTGCGGCGACAACCTCCGCAAGGGTGCGGCGCTCAACACCGCGCAGATCGGTGAGATCGTCGCGGCCGAACTGAACGCCGCGTAACGCCCCTCAGATAGTGCCCCGCACCAGGTGCACGCCCCCGGATAATGTGAATATCCTGTGATCTGGGCAATGGCCTGGACCAGTTGATCCGGGCCGGTGGCCTGTCCGACGAACCGCTCCCCGTTTGCTGCAACCGGCAGCGAACGGGGAGCGTCTTTCTGGTCGCCCACCCGTGGGCGCTGTGAAAACTGGGCATAGGGGAGAGTTGGGGCGCATGGGGGGATCTGGTGCAGCGTCAAAAGCGGTGCCTCGCGCGTACAACCCTGACGGGGGACAGCGTGTCCAACAGACGTGGCAGAGGTATTCGGCATCGCAACGGTTCCAGTGCGCGGCGGCGTGGCAGTGCGCCCCCCGCGTCCGCGCACATCAGGCGGCATGCCGGTGATCGCGCCATGGTCTGCCGCGCGCCCCGCGCCCCTCGCGACAGGGCGCGAGGGCGCTGACGACGCGATGGCGATGGCAGCGGGCACCACAGTCGATCACCTCACCGAGACCTACCGCGCCCACTACCGGTCGCTGCTCGGTCTCGCCGCGCTCCTCCTCGACGACACCGCGTCCTGCGAGGACGTGGTGCAGGAGGCGTTCATCCGCGTGCACTCGGCGCGCCGAAGAGTCCGCGATCCGGAGAAGACCCTCGCCTATTTGCGGCAGACGGTCGTCAACCTCTCCCGCTCCGCGCTGCGCCGCCGCATCCTCGGGCTGAAGCTGCTCTCCAAGCCGATGCCCGACATGGCCAGTGCCGAGGAAGGCGCGTACGACCTGCTGGAGCGCGATCAATTGATCAAGGCGATGAAGGGACTGCAGCGCCGCCAGCGCGAGGTCCTCGTGCTGCGCTACTTCGCCGATATGACCGAGGCCCAGGTGGCCGAGACGCTGGGCATATCGCTCGGCTCGGTCAAGGCGTACGGCTCGCGCGGCATCGCGGCGCTCCGCGTCGCCATGGAGGCTCCCGCATGAACCACGAGAACGACACACCGGGCCCGGAGGACCCCGACCGGAAGGACGGCCGAGGGTCACCGGAGGCCGGTCCCGCCGAAGCGGGTTCGGACGGAGCGGGCACGGACGGAACGGGCACGGACGGCGGCCCCGCCGGAGCGGGTTCCGGCGGCAGCGGCGGCAGCGGCGCGGACGACGTGAGTGCCATATCCGGCGCGGGTGGCGCGGATGGCCCAGGTGACATGGGCGGCCCGGGTGACGTGGACGAGCAGGCGCTACGGCGGATGCTGCACCACGCGGTGGATGAACTGGAGCCGACCCCGCACTCCCTGGAGCATCTGCGGCGTGCCGTGCCCGCCCGCCGGGCGCGGCGACGCCAGGCTCTGGTCGGGGCCGTGGCGGCGGTGGTGCTCGGCGGTGCCGCGCTGCCCGCGCTGGTGCACGTCACGTCCGCCAGCAACACCTCGAACGGCCGCCCGGCCAACGCGGCCAGCAGCCATCGCACCCCCCAGGAGGGCGACAGCGGCGGGCGCGGCGAGGGCAGCGGCGGCAAGGACCCCGACGGGCCCTCCGACAAGGCCCGGACGGATCAACGCGACCACCGGGGCAAGGACGGCGAGAAGGGCGAGGACAAGCCGTCCAAGGGCGGGCCGGGCGGCGCCTCGGGCGGCACCGTCCCCGACCCCACCAGCACGCTGAACGCCACCTCGCCCACCTGCTCCCGCACCCAGCTCGGCGGCAGCGGCGGGTCGGGCGGAGCGGCGGACGCCGAGGGCCGGATCTATGGCTCGTTCCGTGTCGTGAACACCTCCGGTCAGGCCTGCATGGTCGAGGGCGACGGCACCTTCGGGGTGGCCGCGCAGGGCGCGGCGGACCCGGCGAAGGTCTTCTTCGTCGATCACACGGCGGGGGACGCGGCCGGTGGGCTGCCCGACCCGGCCACCGAGCCGGGCAGTCTGATCCTTCAGCCGGGCCAGGGGTACGACGTCCGGTTCGCATGGATACCGGCGTCGGGCGGCGGCGGATGCCCCACCTCCGGCGGCGATCCGCCGAGCTCCACCCCCTCCCCGGATGCCGCCGGCGGCCCGGCGGACCAGCCCGGCTCGGGGGAACCGAGCGGTGCCCCGGGCGGCGGTGGCGAGCAGCCCGCCGCGAGTGTCCAGGTCAGCTATACGCCGGAGGCGGGCGAGCCCGCGGTCGGCAGCGTGACCCTGAACGGCGCCTGCGCGGGGACGGTCTACGGCACCGGCCTGCTGGCCCCCTCCTGAGCCTCCCCTTGAGTCTTCTCCTGAGCCTCTTCCCGGTCCTCCCGGCGGCGTGAAGCCGGGGCCCGCCGCCGAGGCCCCGCCGCGGGGCCCGTACCGTGGGGGTGTGTATCGGTTTCTGCTGACACCCCGCTGGTGGGTGATCAACGTGTTCACCGTGCTGGCGATCCCGTTCTGCCTCTTCATGGGCAGCTGGCAGCTCAGCCGCTTCGAGACGCGCATCGACACCCACGAGCAGCAGCAGAACGACGCGGCCGGTGCCGAGAAGGCCGCGGTGAAGCCACTGCACGACCTGCTGCCGGTCACCACGGAGACCTCGGGGCGGCGGGCGACTGCCACCGGCCGGTATGACACCGAACACCAACTCCTCGTACCCGACCGGCGGCTCGGCGACCGAACCGGCTTCTATGTGCTGACACTGCTGCGCACCGACGGGGGCAGGGCGCTGCCCGTCGTCCGGGGCTGGCTGCCCGGGGACGCCTCCTCCAAGGCCGACACCGCCGGGGTGCCCGCACCGCCGTCCGGCCGGGTGACGGTCGTCGGAGCGCTGCAGGCGACCGAGCACGAGGGCAGCGGCGGGGTGACCGCGAGCGGCGCGCTGCCGCGCGGTCAGCTGGGCATGATCAGTGACGCCTCGCTGGTCAATCTGGTGCCGTACACGGTGTACGACGCGTGGATCACCTCCTCTCAGGCGCCCGGGGCCCTGCGGCCGGTGCCCCCCGTCGTGGCGGAGGGCACCGGGCTGGACCTCAAGGCGTTCCAGAACCTCGGCTACACCGGCGAGTGGTTCGTCTTCGCGGGCTTCGTGGTCTTCATGTGGTTCCGGCTCTTCCGACGCGAGGTCGAGGCCGCCCGCGACCTCGCGCTGGGACTCACTCCGGACGGGCCCGCGGCTCCTCCGACCGGTCCGCCGCGGCCGGACCGCGCCCCGGACTTGGAAGACTCGGACTCGGCAGACTCAGATGACGCTGAGCGAAATCGATCTCCAAGCGCAACTGCTTGATCCGCTCCTCGACCACGAGCGAGCCGTGCCCCGCGTCGTAGCGGTACACCTCGTGCGGTGCGCCGCGGTGCACCAGCCGCTCCACGTAGTTGTCGATCTGCCGTATCGGACAGCGCGGATCGTTCACCCCGGCCGAGATGTAGACCGGCGCCCGCACGTCGTCCACGTAGGTCAGCGGGGAGGACGCCGCGAAGCGCTCCGGCACCTCCTCCGGGGTGCCCCCGAGGAGCGTGCGGTCCATTGCCTTCAGGGCCTCCATCTCGTCGTGGTAGGCCGTCACATAGTCCGCCACCGGGACCGCGGCCAGGCCCAGCGCCCAGGCCTCGGGCTCGGTGCCCAGGCCCAGGAGCGTCAGATAGCCGCCCCAGGAGCCGCCCGACAGCACCAGCCGCCGGGGATCGGCCAGCCCTGAGGCCACCGCCCACTCCCGGACCGCCGCGATGTCCTCCAGCTCGATCAGCCCGACCCGGTGCTTGAGCGCGTCCGTCCAGGCCCGCCCGTATCCGGTGGAGCCGCGGTAGTTGACCCGGACGACGGCGAAACCGTGGTCGACCCAGGCCGCCGTGCCCGCCGCGAACGCGTCGCTGTCGTGCCAGGTCGGCCCGCCGTGGATGTCGAAGACGGTGGGGAAGGGGCCCTCGCCCTCGGGCTTCTGCACCAGCGCGTGCACCCGCCCGCCCGGTCCGTCCACCCAGGCGTCGGTGACCGGTACCGACACCGGGGCCTTGAACCCCGGCGGGTCGAGCACGGTCCGCCCGCTCGTCGACCGCACCTGGGGCGGCCGTTCGGCCGAGGACCACAGGAACTCGATCGAGCCGTCCGGCCGCGCGGAGGCGCCCCCGATCGTCCCGGCCGGGGTATCGACGCGGGTCAGCTCACCGGAGGCCAGCTCATACCGCCACAGCTCGCCGCGCGCCTGGTGGTCGTGGGAGACCAGCAGCGCCGAGCCGTCCGGGAACCAGTCCGCGCCGACGTCGCCCGGCAGGTCGATGGCCAGGGCCGTCTCCACCCCGGTCAGCGGGTCCCACACCATCGGCTCCCACCGGCCCCGCCGCTGGTGCCCGACCAGCAGCCGGGTGTCCCCGGCGACCGGTGCGAAGCCCATGACGGCCAGGCCCAGCTCCTCGGTGCCGCCCTTGGTGTCGTCCAGCTCCGCGACCGCCGACCCGTCGAGCCGGACGACCCGGATCGCCGAGTGCATGGCGTCGCCGTGCTCGGTGTGCTCGACCGCGATCAGCGTCCCGTCGTACGACAGGTCGCCCACCCCGGCCGACTCCCGGTGCCGGTAGATCTCCCGGGGCTCGGCGCCGGGCGGCACCACATGGATCGTCGAGCCCTCCTCGTCCGTGGACCGGCCGACGATCGCCGTGCCGTCCCGGCCGATCGCGAGACCCGCCGGGTAGGAGGGTTCGAGACCGGGCGCCGCGGGCTCGTCCGCCCGCTTCTCCCCGGCCTCGCCGCCGCCCGTGCTGCCGTCACCTGTGTTGCCGCTGCCTGTGCTGCCGTCCGTGCTGCTGCCGTAGCCGTCGAAGGGCTGGCGCAGCCACACCCCGAACTCATCACCATCGGTATCCGAGAACCACCAGATCCACCGGCCGTCCGGGGTCAGCACCCCGTCCGTCGTCCCGTTCGGCCGGTCCGTCACCTGCCGCTGCGCGCCGGTGGCGCGGTCCCATGCGTACAGCTCGTATGTGCCCGTGGCGTTCGAGACGAACAGCGACCGGTCCGGGGCGTCCTCCGCCCACTCCGGCAACCCCACTCGCGGTGCCCGAAACCGCTTTTCCCAGTCCGGCATGGACTCCGTGCTCTCAGTCATGCCCCCATTCTGCGCCGCATCCCGACATCCGCGCTGGCATCCCCTCGCGCCTGTGGATAACGTTCGCGGCGGGCATGGACAGATGGGCCGTAATGGAGGGGGAGACGATGGGCGACATAGCCGCAACCGTGGAGACATACTGGGCAACGGCCCAGGCCAGGGACTGGAGGGCGTTCGGCGCGACCCTCGCCGACGACGTCTGCTACGAGTTTCCACAGACCCGGGAGCGGGTGGTCGGCCGCGAGGGCGTGGTCCGCCTCAACGCCGAACAGCTCGGCGAGTGGAGCCTGGAGGTCGAGCGCGTGGTCGCCGACGCCACCCAGGCGGTCTCCTGGGTCCGGTTCAGTGATGAGGAGGACGAGGAGGAGACGCAGGCCATCAGCTTCTTCACCTCAACACCGGACGGCAGGATTCAGACCATCACCGATTTCCGGCCCGCCGCCTATGAGCCGCCGGTCGGGCGTGAGCAACTGACCGAGCGCTTCTGACGAACCCCCACCAAGCGATTCCCACCCAGTAGATCCCCACTCAGCAGATCCCCACCCGCTGAATCCCCCATCTCCCCGTATTCCCCCCGCGATTCCCCGCCCTCGCCCCCTGGCTCTCCCCGTCCCCCTCCACCCCTCCGGCGCTCACCTAGCGCAGCTTCACCGGCAGCGTCTCGACGCCGTAGACGATGGACAGCTTCCGGAATTTGAGCTTGTCGGCGTCCACGGCGAGCCGCATCTCCGGGAATCGCCGGATCAACGCGGGGTAGGCCGCGCGGAGTTCCATCTTGGCCAGTTCGGCGCCGATGCAGCGGTGAATGCCGTAGCCGAAGGCCAGATGAGACGGCGTCTGCCGGTGCGGATCGACCCGGTCCATGTCCGGGCCCAGCTTCTCATCGCGATTCGCTCCGCTCAGCGAGCACAGCACCATGTCGCCCGCGGATATCTTTGTGCCCGCTATCTCCATGTCCTCGCGCGCGAACCGCGGGAACGCCACCTGGACGACGGTGAGATAACGCAGCAGCTCCTCGACGAAACGGTCGATGACGTCTTCCTCATCGCGTACCGCGGCGAATTGTTCGGGGGACTGGAGCAGTACGAGCGTGCCCAGCGCCAGCATGCTCGCGGTGGTTTCCAGACCGCCGGTCAGCACCCCGTCGGCCAGCCCCGCCAGCTCCTCGTCGTCGATTTCGTCGCCGTGTTCCTTCACCAGCATGCCGAGCAGTCCGTCACCCGGTGATTCACGCTGCTTGCGGACGATTCCGTGCAGATATGTCAGCGAGTCCGACATGGCGCCGAAGGACGCGTTCGCGCCGCTGCCCAGGTCGAAACGTGCCGTGCTGTGCTGCTGGAAGTCCTCGCGGTCCTCATAGGGAACGCCGAGGAGTTCGCAGATGACGAGGGCCGGAATGGGGAGCGCGAACATCTCCACCAGGTCGACCGGGCCCTCGGCCGCGGCCATCTCGTCCAGCCGCTCCTCCACGATGGCGTGGATGCGCGGGGTGAGCCTGCTGAGCCGCCGCATGGTGAATTCGGGCGTCAGCAGCCGTCGCAGTCTCGTATGCGTTGGTGGATCGCTGAAGCCGAGGCCGCCGGGATTCTGCTGTTGGGCGAGGCCGACGGTCTTCTCGGCGAGGTTGGTGAAGTCGGAGCTGAACCCCTTCGCCTTTCCGAGAACCGCCTTGGTCTCGTCATAACCGGTGACGAGCCAGCCGTTGATCCCGAAAGGGAGCCAAATCTTACTGATGGGTTCCTTTGCCCGGGTTGTGGAGAGATCGGCCACGGGGTCGAGTCCGTCACGCTTCAGCGGTGCCAGTGTGGCATCGGGAAGGAAGGACAACTTGGACAGATCGAACCCGTTCTTCTGAAACTTCGTAAAGTACTTGCGGCCGAGCCAGGTGACGATGTTTGAGCGGAGATTCGACATGGGCGCAATACTGCCCTGCCGTGGCGGGTCGTCCGTCACACGTTCGCGGACGCGTCCCGGTGTGATGTGCCACAGGCGCACCGCCGCCGCTCCCCGGGCCGCTTCGCGATCAGTGCGGTGGCGCGGGCCGGGGGATCGGAGGAAAGTGAGATATCGGGCGTGATGCGCGAGCGATGAGGGCTGCGCGCGGCTACGTGCGGGAACGGCGGTGCGCGCGAGGAGCGCGGGCGCGACGGCTGCGCGCCGTGAGGGACGCGGAGTGAGCGGAGTGAGGTGAGCGGCTTGCGGGAGAGGTTCCGTGCTGTCCAGGGAGCACCGTGCTGGGTGAGCCTGATGGCAGCCGATCTGGACCGCGCGCACGCCTTCTACGGAGATCTCTTCGACTGGACGTTCCGGCCCACGCGGTACGGGCACGGCCGTTACACGATCGCGTGCACCGGCGATGGCGTACCGACGGTCGGCATCGGCGCGTCGGCCCCGTCGGCGGATGTGACGCTGCCCGTCACCTGGACGACGTACTTCGCGGCGGACAGCGCGGACGAGGTCGCCTGGCGCGTCCAGGAGCGCGGGGGGACGGTCGCGGTCGGGCCGCTGGAATTCGGCAATGGCCGGGTGGCCTGGGCGGCCGATCCGGACGGTGCGGTTTTCGGTATCTGGGAGGGGGATCTCACCTCCGCCTGGTGGGGTGAGCGCAGACCGGGTGCCCCCGTGTGGCTGGAATTGCGTACGCGTGACGCGTTCGACGCGGCGCTTTTCTACGGCCCTGTCTTCGGCTGGGACGCTCAGCCGCGGGAGCGGTGCGATGTCCGCTTCGAGCATGACCGGGTGGTCCTGCACATCGACGGGAAAGCGGTGGCCGGGCTGCGCGGCGGCGCACTGGAGGCCGCCCCCGATCCGACGGTGCGGCCCCGCTGGCATGCCTATTTCCGGGTCGAGGACGCCGACCGGGTCTCGGAACGCACCGTGGAACTGGGCGGAAGCGTTGTTTCCCCGCCGGTCGACACCCCGTACGGCCGTATCGCGGGCCTCCGTGACACGGAGGGCGGAATCTTCAGCGTGGCGGCGGTCGTGAGAGGTTCCGGCCAGGAGGTTCGGTAACGGCCTGAGATTCGGTAACGGCCTCGACGGGGGAGCCGGGCGGTGCCTAGGATCGGAGATACGGCATCGCGTGTCGGTCACCGGCTGGGTGAGGCATGGAGGTGCCCGTGAGATTGCCTTAATGGGAGGCATTCCACAGTGTCGGTAGAGCTGAATCACACCATCGTCCACTCCCGGGACAACCGGGAATCCGCCGAATTCCTGGCCACTATTCTGGGCCTGGAGGTGGGGGACGCCTGGGGCCCGTTCATACCGGTCTCCACCAGCAATGGGGTCACCCTGGACTTCGCCAGTATCCCGGCCGAGTCGATCACCATGCAGCACTACGCGTTCCTCATCTCCGACGAGGAGTTCGACGCGGCGTTCCAGCGGATACGGGAGCAGGGCATCACGTATTACGCCGATCCGCACGGTAAGCAGCCGGGCGAGATCAACCACCACTACGGCGGCCGCGGGCTGTACTTCATGGACCCGGCCGGCCATGGCATGGAGATCATCACCCGGCCTTACGGCAACGAGGAGTAGCCCCTCCCGAGGCGAGGGGCGGTCCGGCGCGGCCGGGGCCCTGTGCCCCGGCCGCACCGGCCTGATCAGCCCTCGTCCTCCGGCTGCCGCTCCCGCCGCTCCTGCCGCTCCCGCCGCTCCTGCCGCTCCCGCCACTCCTGAACGATCTCGTCGGCGTCGAGGGGCGCCAGATTGAGCGGAGGGCCCGGGGGGAGGGCGCCGGATCGCTTCGCGGATCTTGTCGTTGATGTCCGAGACGATTTCCCGGACGGCACGCTCCGACGGTGCCTTCGCGGCGGCCTATGTCTCGAAGCTGATGCCCGGTGGCTTGCGCTCGGTCATGGCGCCATTCTTCCCGCGATCCGGGCCGCGCGGAAGCCGGGCGAGCAAGCCGCGCGCAAGCCACGAGGAAGCTGCGCAAGCCGCGCGGAGCACGCCGCCGGTCGCCAGCTGCCCGCCGTCGGTCGCCCGGTTCCCGTCAGCCGTCGCGTGGCGTGATGCGCCGGTAGCCCGCGCGGGCGTTGACGACTCGGGCGCAGGCCGTTCCGACGACGGTCGCGCCGAGCAGGCAGCAGAGCCAGGTGCTGTCGCGGTGGCCCGCCCAGGTCAGCTCCCCGGCGGGCGGGATGGCGAAGGCGTTGAGGAACAGCCAGCACAGCAGGGCCGTCCCCGGCGCTGCCACGAACCGCGCGCACAGCCCGAGCACGGCGGCGAACAGCGACAGCGCTATCAGGGCGAGCGTCGGCCGCCCGTGCCCGCCGAGCGAGTTGAGGACGGCCACCAGCAGCAGGGCCCCGGCGAACGCCGCCGACCAGATGACCGGGGTGGCGACGGGCTCGGGAACGGGCCTCATACCGACGCTGAGCTGCCGCCACTCGATCATGATCCCCGTCTTTCTCGCGCGTCTCCCGGGTCACGGACATCCGAACGCGGATTGTTCCACCGGGCCCCGGAGCACTTCCCGCCATTACTTACTCTTTACCATTTGTTACGGTGGCCGGACGACACTACGACCCGCGCGACCAGCACGCAGGGCGCGCACGAACGAGGGGATCGCTGTGGGTGTTCCGCGGTTGAGCAGTACGCCGTTGCCGGGCATCGGAGTCCGTTACGACCTGACGACGCGGGACCAGGGCAGGGTCTCGGTAGTGGCGCACCGCGACGGCGGACGGACGCTGAGCGCGTACCGCCGGGAGGACCCCGACGAGTGCGCCCTGTCCACCCGGCTCACACCGGGCGAGGCGGAGGCGCTCATCAGCGCGCTGATGCCCGCGCACCACAGCCCCACGCTGCTGTCCACCACCGAACTGGGGCTGGTCGCCGAGCGGATCGAGCTGTCCGCGTACTCGTACTGGAACGGGCGGGTGCTGGGCGAGACGCGCACCCGCACCGATACCGGCACCTCCATCGTGGCCGTGCTGCGCCGGGCGGACGCCATCCCCTCCCCGGCCCCGGACTTCCGGCTGGCCGGTGGGGACATCCTGATCGTGATCGGCACGCGCGAGGGCGTGGAAGCCGCCGCGGCGATATTGGGGCGGGAGTGACAGACAGATGCACTCTTCTGCCGTCTTCCTGATCGAGTTCGGTGCGGTCATCCTCGGGCTGGGACTGCTGGGCCGACTCGCCGGACGCTTCCAGTTCTCGCCCATACCCCTCTATCTGCTCGCCGGGCTGGCCTTCGGCGAGGGCGGGCTGCTGCCGCTCGGGGCCAGTGAGGAATTCGTCGCGATCGGCGCCGAAATCGGCGTCGTCCTGCTGCTGTTGATGCTCGGCCTGGAGTACTCCGCCAGCGATCTGGTCAGCAATCTCAAGACCCAGTACCCGGCCGGGCTGGTCGACGCCACGCTCAACGCCCTGCCCGGTGCCGTCATGGCGCTGCTGCTGGGCTGGGGCCCGGTGGCCGCCGTGGTGCTGGCCGGGGTCACCTGGATCTCGTCGTCCGGCGTCATCGCCAAGGTCCTCCGCGACCTCGGCCGGCTCGGCAACCGCGAAACCCCGGTCATCCTGTCCATCCTGGTCCTCGAAGACCTGGCGATGGCCGTCTATCTGCCGATCGTCACCGCCCTGCTGGCCGGTGTCACGCTGGCCGCGGGCAGCGTCACCCTCGCCATCGCGCTCGGCGTCGCGGGCCTCGTCCTCTTCGTCGCCGTCCGCTTCGGCCGTCACATCTCCCGCTTCGTCTCCAGCGACGATCCCGAGAAGCTGCTGCTGGTGGTGCTGGGCCTGACCCTGCTGGTCGCCGGGATAGCCCAGCAGCTCCAGGTCTCCGCGGCCGTGGGCGCCTTCCTGGTCGGCATCGCGCTGACCGGCTCGGTCGCCGAGGGCACCCACAACCTGCTCAGCCCGCTGCGCGACCTGTTCGCCGCCGTCTTCTTCGTCTTCTTCGGCCTGCACACCGACCCCGCCAGCATCCCGCCGGTCCTGCTGCCCGCGCTGGCCCTGGCCGTCGTCACCACCTGCACCAAGATCGCCACCGGCTACTGGGCCGCGCGGCGTGCCGGGATCTCCGTCAAGGGCCGGTGGCGCGCGGGCGGCACCCTGGTGGCGCGCGGCGAGTTCTCCATCGTCATCGCCGGACTCGCCGTCACCGCGGGCATCGAACCGTCGCTGGGCCCCCTGGCCACGGCGTACGTCCTGATCCTGGTCGTCATCGGGCCCCTCACCGCCCGCTGGACCCAGCCCCTGGCACGGCGCCTCTTCCGCTCCAAGCCCGCGGCCGGGGCGGCCGAAGCCACCGACTCCGAGCCTAAAACCGCCATCGAGCCCGAAGCCGCCACCGAACCCGACGACGCCACCGAGCCCAAAGCCCGTGAAACGCAACGCGGTTGACACCCCTCACGCCCCCGCGACACGATCCCGCCGGTGGAGATCACGGACCTGACACCGGCGGAGCGGCGCGTCTGGCGGGCCTTCCCGTTCGATGAGGGCGTCGATTTCCGCGAAGGCGCCGACGACGACCCCGACGACGACCCCCAAGACGGCGGTTCCTGGGGCCCCGAACGCACCATAAGGGCCGAGGTGCTGCGCGCGCTGCTGCTCGACGGGCCCACGCGCGACGGCGAGGTGGCGGGCCTGAAGGTGCGCGGCGCGCGCATCACCGGGGAGCTGCGTCTGAAGTACGGGGTGATCGAGCACGCCGTACGGCTGCGGTCATGCCACTTCGAGCGGACGCCGCAGCTGTACGGGGCCCGGCTGCGCGTCCTCGTGCTCAGCGGCTCCGCACTGCCGGGGCTTACCGCCGGGGCCCTGCACACCGAGGGCGTCCTGCGGATGTCCCGCTGCCGCGTGACCGGCCCGATACGGCTCGCGGGGGCGCAGATCACCGGAGGGTTCTTCCTCGACGGGGCGCGCCTGGGACATCCGGACGACCGCCGCGAGGAGCCGTTGCTCCAGCTCAACCACGCGGCCGTCGGCGCCGACATCCGGGCCGAGGGGCTCGTCGCCCACGGCCGGATACGGCTCGACGAAACCACCGTCACCGGCCAGGTGAACCTCGACGACAGCGAACTCCACGCCCCCGGCGGTACCGCCCTGCAGGCCGAGAAACTGTCCGTCGGCAACGATCTGCGCGCCATGCGCCTGCGCACCCACGGCCGCGTCAACCTCAGCGGGGCCCGGGTGCCCGGCCACCTCAGCTTCGTCTACGCCCGGCTGTCCGCCCCCGGCGGCCAGGCCCTGCGCGCCAGCAGCTGCGTCATCGGCGAGCTGTGGTTCCGCGAAGCCGCGCGCATCGAGGGCGATGTGAACCTGCGACGCTCCCAGATCGACCTGCTGCACATCCGTCCCGAGGTCTGGCCCGACCGCGTCAGGATCGACGGCCTCGGCTACCGAAGCCTCGCCCCGCACCTCCCCGCCGAGGAGCGGCTGCCACTGCTGGAACGCGAGAAGGAGGGCTACCTCCCCGCCTCCTACGAGCAGTTGGCCACCGCCTACCGCACCGCGGGCGACGAGGCCGCCGCCCGCACCGTCCAGCTCGCCAAGCTCCGCCGCCACCGCCGCACCCTTCCCCGTTACGCCCGCGCCTGGGGCCACCTCCAGGACGTCACCGTCGGCTACGGCTTCCGCCCCCTGCGCGCCGCCGGGTGGCTCGTCGCCCTGCTGCTGACCGGCACCCTCGCGTTCGCCCTCCACCATCCGCGGCCGCTGAAGTCCGGCGAGGCGCCCGACTTCAACCCGGTCTTCTACACCCTCGACCTGCTCCTCCCCATCGTCGGCTTCGGGCAGGAGGGCGCCTTCGCCCCGCGCGGCGGGTACCAGTGGCTCTCGTACCTCCTGATCGTCACCGGCTGGATTCTGGCCACGACCACCGTGGCGGGCGTCAGCCGTTCGCTGAGCCGTCAGTAGAGAACGGGATCGTGTGTCATCCCGACCGCGTCACTCCTCCGCGAGCACGACGATCGCGTCGCCCTCGTCCAGGACCAGCGGCGCGCCCTTGTCGGGGTTGAGGAAGACACCGTAGGTGGGCGGTACGTCGGCGTGGCGGGCCAGCCGGTAGCCGACGGCCGTCTCGCCGCGCCGCCGTGCCGCCTCGATGACCGTCGCGAAGTTGGCCTCGGCCCCGGGCACCAGGTAGTTGGCGGCCGGTTTGAGGTAGATCTCCGAACCCTCCGGGTCGAAGAGGTCGATGAACACCTTGTAGAGGTCGCGGTTCTCGGTCAGCTGGGTCAGCAGCAGGCTGATGACCTTGGTGCTGACGATGAAGTCGTCGGCCTTGGTGACCTGGGCGATCTCCCGGTTGCTGTCGTCGTTCATCTCCGTGACGATCGAGTACGGGTCGCCGAGCCGCACCTCGATGTCGCGCAAGTGCAGCAGCGTCACCAGCGTCCGGTCGTCGGCGCGCCGGGGGTCGACGGTGTCGTCGGACAGCACCACGATGTGCTGGTAGCGGCCGAGGTCGAGGGACTCCAGGGACGACCTGCGGGTCGGTTCGCACCGCCGGTGGCCGACGGTCAGGTTCCGCAGCCCCTCCGGCACCCCCTTGCGCGGCCGCCGCAGTGCCGCGATGTCCACCGTCGAACCGGGTTCGACGAAGCTGTCCAGCAGCGTGATGAGCTTCGACGCCCGGGAGTTCCAGCCGATCAGCAGGGTGCGGTCCGGCACCGGCGGACGGCCGGGCGCGGTGGTGATCGCCGACGGGACGATCTCGGGCCGGGTGTCGGCGCGCCGTATCAGCAGATCGTCCTCGGCCATCACCAGCAGCTGGTCGTCGGCCCGGACGACGGTGTCCATCGGCGGGTTGACCAGCACCTCGCCGTCGCTCCTGCGCAGCCCGGCGGCCATGCCCAGCGCGTAGTGGCCGAGCGTGTCCGCGTACGACGAACCCGCCAGCGCGGGCTCGTTGCGGAAGTAGAACTCGTTGCCTTCGAAGCTGAGCAGTTCGTTGAAGACGCTGGACAGCCCCGACTGCCGGTGGGCCTGGGCGATGAGCCGTACGGCGATGTCGTCGGCGTCGATGATCAGGGCGCTCGGGCCGGAGGCGAGGCGGGCCGCGGGCAGGTTGTCCGAACTCTCCACGGCCGCCACGACGCTCGGCCGTGTGCCCTTCCACTTGCGGCTGTTGAGCAGCAGAAGCACCTTGATGACGTCCGTGTCGGTGTCGTTCCCGACCGGCGGCAACACCATGATCGACTTGGCGGTGTCGGGGCTCACCAGCTCAAGGTCGCCCCGTTCCAGCGGACTTCCGGAACGGCAGACCACCCGGGTCCGGCCGGTCTCCGGGATGCGGCGGCGGATCTGCTCCTCCATGTCGACCTTGTCGTGGTCGGCGAGGATCACCACACAGGAACGGCGGGTGCTCTGATTGGCCTCCACCAGCTCCGCGATCACCGTGAACACCTGGTCCGACCAGCCCAGCACGATCGTGTGGCCGCGCTCGATCAGATGCGACCGCCCCTTGCGGAGCATCTGTATTCGGTTCTCCAGGCCCGTGGTGAGCACACCGATGAGCGCGCTGACGATGAAGATGCCGCCGATGGTGACCGTGAGCATCAGCACCAGGAACAGCGGTCGGCCAGTGTCCCCGCCCATGGTGCCCGGATCGAGCGTACGCAGCAGACTCATCCAGACGATGCCCGACCAGCCGCCGCTCTTGCGGGTGTCATCGTGGCTGAAGGTGACCGCCAGCGTGGAGACCACGGCTATCAACGCCAGCGAGGCGAGGCCGAGCCAGCCGATCAGGGCGGGCGTCCCCCGGTCCATCGTGCCGTCGAACCAGTACCGCAGCCGGTCCCGCAGCCTCATCGCACGTCCCCATCCCCCCGGCCACCCACCGGACTTACGGTCTCCCAGAGCAGTTGATCATTCTCGCAGGGTTACCCGGGTCCACCGGCCGCCGCGATGGGGGAGACGGCATACGGGCAGGTCACCAGGCGGCGTGGGCCTGCGGACCGGCCTCGACGGACGGTTCGCCGCCCGCCTCGGCGAACGCCTGGAGCGCCTCGATGAGATGACGGCGCTGTCCGGCGGGCATGACGTCGACGATGCGCGCGATCTCCTGGCGGCGCCGATCGGTGACCTCGGCCACGATCCGCCGTCCGGCCGGGGTGAGCGAGATCATGCTCGTACGCCGGTCCTCGGCGGAGACGCCGCGCTCGACCACGCCCGTCGTGACCAGGCGGTCGATCATGCGCATGGCGGTGGACGGCAGGACCCCCAGCTCCGCGGCCAGCCCGGACAGGCTCAGCGGCCCTCCGGCGTCCAGGACGACCAGCATCCGGAACTGCGGCAGCGTGAGGGAGTCCTCCACCGCGGCCAGGGACCGGGCGGAGACGGCGAGGAGCAGCCGGGACGCGGTCAGCACGGCGGTGACCATGGCCTCGGCGTCGGATTCGGGGTCGTGGGGCGCGGGTCCGTGGGTCTCGGGTCCGCCGGACGCGGGCCGGTCGGACTCAACAGGTCCGGTATCCGAGGCATATGTGGCGGTATGTGAGGTATTCGGGGCCTCGGAGTGCGAGGCCTCGATATCGGGCTGGGAGCCTAAGTGACGGCGCGGCATAGGCCCTTTCTACCCTTCGTCCCACCCGGCCGCGCACGCCGCCGCCCGCCCGCCGCCCACCGGTCCACTTCAGGGCAGGGGGATGCCCGATCCGCCGCCACGGCCTAGGCTGGGTCCCGCAGCTGGTTCGCCCTGCCCGCCAGGCAGGCGCGTCGCAAGAGGGAACCCGGTGGAAATCCGGGACTGCCCCGCAGCGGTGAGCGGGAACGACCGCCGTCATACGCACTGGGTCCGGGAGCCGGACCCGGGAAGCGACGGCCAGTAGGTGCCTCGTACGGCACGTCGTCACGACCTGACGTACGTGACGACGTCACAAGGCGCGCCCGCGAGTCCGAAGACCTGCCCGTTGCCCGTGCGCGACCGCTCGCGCGCGGACATCCCGGTGACCTCGAGGGCGGGTCGGCGTACCACCAGGCGGACGCGCGTACCGAACGCGCCGATCCGCCGGGTTCGTCACTCCTTCGCGCCCCCGATCCCGCCGGGATCTTCAAGAGACACGCTCGCGAAGGAGAGCTACGTGACAGCGACATCCGCGGCCGCGGCGGCACGGGCCACCGTGTACGGCTACCCGCGCCAGGGGCACCACCGCGAACTGAAGAAGGCCGTCGAGGGCTACTGGAAGGGCCGGGTCGGCGCCGACGCCCTCCGCGAAACCGCCGCCGACCTGCGCCGGGCGAACTGGCGGCAGCTGGCCGACGCCGGTATCCACGAGGTGCCGACCGGCGACTTCTCGACTTACGACCATGTGCTGGACACCAGCGTCATGGTCGGCGCCGTCCCCGACCGGCACCGCGCCGCCGTCGAAGCCGACGCGCTGGACGGCTACTTCGCCATGGCGCGCGGCAACCAGGAGGCCGCGCCGCTGGAGATGACCAAGTGGTTCGACACCAACTACCACTACCTGGTCCCCGAACTCGGACCCGGCACCGTCTTCAGCGCCAACTCGACGAAGCAGACCGCCGAGCTGTCGGAAGCGGTCACGCTCGGTCACACCGCCCGGCCGGTTCTGGTCGGTCCCGTCACCTACCTCCTGCTCGCCAAGCCCGCCCCCGGCGTCGCGCCGGACTTCGAGCCGCTCACCCTGCTGGACCGGCTGCTGCCGGTGTACGCGGAGGTGCTGGCCGATCTGCGGGCGGCCGGCGCCGAGTGGGTCCAGCTGGACGAACCCGCGCTCGTCCAGGACCGCACCACCGCCGAACTGAACGCCGCCGCCCGCGCGTACCGCGAACTGGGCGCCCTCACCGACCGCCCCCGGCTGCTGGTCGCCTCGTACTTCGACCGCCTCGGCCCGGCCCTGCCGGTCCTGGCCAAGGCACCCGTGGACGGGCTGGCGCTCGACTTCACCGGGCCCGCCGCCGCCAACCTCGACGACCTCGCCGCCGCGGGCGGTCTGCCCGGCAAGCGCCTGGTCGCGGGCGTCGTGGACGGCCGTAACGTATGGATCAACGACCTCGCCGCCTCGCTGTCCACGCTCGGCACCCTGCTCGGCCTCGCCGACCGGGTCGACGTCGCCGCCTCCTGCTCCCTCCTCCACGTCCCCCTCGATACGGCGGCCGAACGCGACATCGACCCCCGGATCGCCCGCTGGCTGGCCTTCGCCCGCCAGAAGACCGCCGAGGTCGCGACCCTCGCCCGCGGCATCGCCCGGGGCACCGGCGCCATCGCCGCCGAACTCGCCGCCAACCGCGCCGACCTGGCCTCCCGGGCCACCTCCGCGCTCACCCGCGACCCGGCCGTACGCGCCCGCGCCGGAGCCGTCACCGACGCCGACGTCCACCGCTCCGCGCCGTACGCCGAGCGCGCCCCGGCCCAGCGCGCCCGGCTGCGGCTGCCCGCGCTGCCGACGACCACCATCGGCTCGTTCCCGCAGACCACCGAGTTGCGCACCGCCCGCGCCGATCTGCGGGCCGGACGCATCGACACCGCCGGATACGAGCAGCGCATCGCGGCCGAGATCCAGGACGTGGTCTCCTTCCAGGAGAAGACCGGCATCGACGTCCTGGTGCACGGTGAGCCCGAACGCAACGACATGGTCCAGTACTTCGCCGAGCAGCTCACCGGCTACCTCGCCACCCAGCACGGCTGGGTGCAGTCCTACGGCACCCGCTACGTCCGCCCCCCGATCCTCGCGGGCGACATCTCCCGGCCCGAGCCCATGACGGTGCGCTGGACGACGTACGCCCAGTCCCTCACCGACCGCCCGGTAAAGGGCATGCTCACCGGCCCCGTCACCATGCTGGCCTGGTCCTTCGTCCGCGACGACCAGCCGCTCGCCGACACCGCCCGCCAAGTGGCCCTCGCCCTGCGCGACGAGGTGTCCGACCTGGAGGCCGCCGGAACCCCGGTCATCCAGGTCGACGAACCCGCCCTGCGCGAAACCCTGCCCCTGCGCACCGCCGACCGCCCGGCCTACCTGGCCTGGGCCACCGAGGCGTTCCGCCTCACCACCGTCGGCGTCCGCCCGGACACCCAGATCCACACCCATATGTGCTACGCCGAGTTCGGGGACATCCTCCCGGCCATCGACGACCTCGACGCCGACGTCATCAGCCTGGAAGCCGCCCGCTCCCATATGGGGGTGGCCAGGGAACTCGCCGACGCCCACTACCCCCGTGAGGTCGGCCCCGGCGTCTACGACATCCACTCGCCCCGCGTCCCCGGCCCCGCCGAAACCGCCGCCCTGCTCCGCACAGCCCTCGCCGCCCTCCCCGCCGAACGGCTCTGGGTCAACCCCGACTGCGGCCTGAAGACCCGCGGCTGGCCCGAGGTCCGCGCTTCCCTGGACCACCTCGTCGCCGCGGCCCGAGAGGTCCGCTCGACTCTCTGACCTGACGTGTACGGGGTCGGCTCGGCACCCACCGGATGTTGGCCGACCCCGTACATGTACTGCCAAGCTGAACGCATGGCGGAACTGAACGGACAGCCTGTCGACCCCGACGCCGCGCTGACGCTGGCGCTCACCAACTACGGGCACTTCACGAGCATGCGCGTCGACGACCGCCGCGTACGCGGCCTGGGCCTCCACCTCGAGCGCCTGACGCGGGACTGCGCGACGGTCTTCGGGGCGGACCTCGATCCCGAACTCGTCCAGCACTACGCCCGGCAGGCGGCAGGCGAGCGCGGCGGCGCGTTCGTCGTCCGCATCACCATCTTCGACCCCGCCATCGACATGGGACACCCGGCGAAGGCGAACACCCCGAACATCCTCGTCACCGTGCGCCCCGCGGCCTCCCTGCCCCTGCCGCCCCTACGAGTGAAAACCATCCGCTACGAACGCGACGTCCCGGCCGTCAAGCACACCGGCCTGTTCGGCCCGCTCCACGCCCGCCGCGCGGCACAGCTCGACGGCTACGACGACGCCCTCTTCACCGGCCCGGACGACCGGATCTCCGAGGGCGGAACCTGGAACGTCGGCTTCATCGGCGACCAGGGCGTGGTCTGGCCCCAGGCCGACGTCCTCCCCGGAGTCACCATGGCCCTGCTCCAGCAGCACACCGAACCCACCCCGGCCCCGACCCCCGTCACGCGCACCGACGCACAGCACATGCACGCCGCCTTCGCCACGAACACAAGCGTCGGCGTACGCGCCCTCTCCGCCATCGACGAAACGCCGCTGGCCACCGACCACCCTCTCCTCACCCGCCTGCGAGACACCTACCAGTCCATCCCCGGCGAACCGCTGTAAGAGAGTCGCATTCAGTCACGCACAACGAATCAGGGCCATCTACGATTTCTCGTAGATGGCCCTGACCTGTGTTCCTTCAGTCGGGGTGGCGGGATTTGAACCCACGACCTCTTCGTCCCGAACGAAGCGCGCTGCCAAGCTGCGCTACACCCCGAAGCAACGAGCTCTACTTTAGCGGACCTGTCGCCAGACACGAAATCCGGTTTTCGGGGGCTCGCAGGTCGGGGCCGGGGAGGTGGGTCAGGGGGTCTGGGGGGTGAGGGTGAGGAGGGTGGCTTCCGGGGGGCAGGCGAAGCGGACGGGGGTGTAGCGGTTGGTGCCGCAGCCCGCGGAGACGTGGAGGTAGGAGGTATGGTCCCCGGCCTCGTGGGTGGAGAGGCCCTTGACCCGGCGGGTGTCCAGGTCGCAGTTGGTGACCAGGGCGCCGTAGAAGGGGACGCACAGCTGGCCGCCGTGGGTGTGGCCCGCGAGGATCAGGGGGTAGCGGTCGGCGGTGAAGGCGTCGAGGACGCGGAGGTACGGGGCGTGGACGACGGCGAGGGAGAGGTCCGCGCCGGTTTCGGGGCCCCCGGCGACCTCGGCGTAGCGGTCGCGCTTGATGTGGGGGTCGTCGAGGCCGGTGAGGGCGATCTCGATGTCGTCCAGCTTGAGCCGGCCGCGGGTGTTCGACAGGCCGACCCAGCCCGCCGCGTCGAAGGCGTCGCGGAGCTCCGTCCATGGGTTGTGGACGGCGCCGACTGCCGGGGCGTTGCCGTTCAGCCCGTGGTGGCCGCTGGCCTTTTCCATCAGGTAGCGGGCGGGGTTGCGCAGCTTCGGTCCGTAGTAGTCGTTGGAGCCGAAGACGTACGCGCCGGGGAACTCCATCAGCGGGCCGAGCGCGTCGAGGACCTCCGGGACGCCTTCCTGGTCGGAGAGGTTGTCGCCGGTGTTCACGACGAAGTCGGGGCGCAGACCGGCGAGCGACTGGAGCCAGCGCTGCTTCTTGCGCTGCCCGCTCACCATGTGGATGTCGGAGACCTGCAGGACGCGCAGCGGCCGCATGCCGCGCGGCAGCACGGGTACGGTGATGCGGCGGAGCCTGAAGGACCGCACTTCGAAGCCGACGGCGTAGGCGAGACCGGCTGCGCCGACCGCCGTGATTCCCAGAGGTACTCCGTATCGCGCGCGCATGGTCTCCATGGTCGCAGAACGCCGCGGGGGGAGAAATCTTCGGGTGATTCCCGGCCAGTGCTGGCAGACTCGACGCCATGACCACCACGCTCAAGTCCAGGCTGCACGACGATCTCACCGCAGCGATCAAGGCGCGCGACGAGCTGCGCTCCTCCACGCTCCGGCTCACCATCACCGCGATCTCCAAGGAAGAGGTCTCGGGTGAGAGCGCCCGGACGCTGTCCGACGCCGAGGTGGAGAAGATCATCGCGCGCGAGGCGAAGAAGCGCCGCGAGGCGGCCGAGGCGTTCGACAAGGGCGGCCGGGCGGAGCAGGCCGAGCGGGAGCGGGCCGAGGGCGAGCTGCTCGCCGGGTACCTGCCGCAGCCGCTGACGGACGAGGAGCTGGACGCGCTGGTCGCGGAGGCGGTGCGGGAGGCCGTCGCGGGTGGCGCCGAGGGGCCGCGGGCGATGGGCGCGGTGATGAAGATCGTGAACCCGAAGATCGCGGGCCGGGCCGAGGGCGGCCGGGTCGCCGCCGCGGTGAAGCGGCAGCTCGCGGGCTGACAGGGGGAACTCCCCGCGAGGGATCTCCCCGCAGGAGGCGTAGCGGGATAAGAGGGAAGGGCCCGGGCGGATCGCCCGGGCCCTTCCCTCTGTGTGTTCGGTCGGCCGCGCTCAGTCAGTGGCGGGGACTACCGGGGCCACTCGAAGCCGCCGTTCCCGTTGCCGCCGTTCCCATTGCCGCCGATCACGCCCGGCGGGAGGGAGATGTCCGGCCAGGGGTTGTCCCGGCCGCCCCTGCCGGGCTTTTCGCGGCCCGGCTTTTCGCGGCCCTTGCCCGGCTTCTTGGGCGGGGAGGGCTTGCGCGCGTTGGGGTCCTTGATCGGCACGCTGACGAAGTTCGGCGCGGGCTTGCCGTTCAGCGCGCCGCTCATCGCGTCCTTCCAGATGGGGCCCGGGGTGTCACCGCCGTAGACCTTGTCGTGGGGGACACCGCCGATGGTGATGTTCTCCATCTTGAGGCCGCTGGCACCGGGGCCGCCGCCGACCCACACCGCGCCCGCGAGGTTCGGGGTGTAGCCGACGAACCACGCGGCCTTCCGCTCGTCCGTCGTACCCGTCTTGCCGGCGCTCGCCCGGCTCTGCAGACCGGCCTGCTTACCGGTGCCGTCCTCGACCACACCGCGCAGCAGGGTGTTGATCGTGTCCGCGGTCTTCTCGGACATCGCGCGCGAGCACTTCGACTGCGGCACCTTCAGCTTCTTGCCGCTGGGGCCGGTGATCGAGTCGATGAAGACCGGGGAGCAGTAGACGCCGCGGTTGGCGAAGGTCGCGTACGCGTTCGCCATGGTCAGCGGGGAGAAGCCCTCGGTGCCGAGGGTGAGGGAGGGCACCTGGTGGTGCTCCTTGCCGTCGGCCCGCTGCACGCCCATCTTGTCGGCCAGCTCGGTCACCGGGCAGACGCCGATGTCGCTGATCAGCTGGACGAAGTAGGTGTTGACCGACTTCGCGGTCGCCTCCTTCATCCCGTACGGGCCGCGCTCGGTCTCGTTCTCGTTCTCGACCGTCGCGCCCTCGCCGTTGCTCCAGGGGCCCTTGCAGGTGCTGACGGGGCTCGGGTACGCCATCTTGTACGGCGAGGAGTAGCTCTTGTACGGCTTCGTGCCCCGCTCGAGGGCGGCCGCCGCGGTGATCGGCTTGAACGTGGACCCCACCTGGAAGCCGTAGTTCGAGCCGCCCATGGAGTGGTCCGCGGAGAGGTTGATCTGGGTCTGGTCCTGGCCGAAGCCGTACGGCTTGGACTGGCCCATGCCCAGGACCTTGCCGGTGCCCGGCTCGATGAGCGAGACGGCGGTGGCGGCCTTGTCGGACTGGTACACATGGGACTTGATCGACTTCTGGACCGACTCCTGCGCCTGCGGGTCCAGCGTCGTACGGATCGTCAGACCGCCCTGGTTCCAGCGCTTGGCGCGCGTCGCCGCCGTCTTGCCGAAGACCGGGTCGTTGAGGAAGATCTGGCGGACGTAGTCGCAGTAGAACCCGGCGCCCTTGACGGCGGTGATGCAGCCGCTGCGGGGCATGCTGACGTCGAGGCCGAGCGGCTTCTTCTTGGCGGCGGCGGCCTGGGCCGCGGTGATGTCCTTCGTGTCGGCCATGCGCTGCAGCACGGTGTCGCGGCGGGTCTTCGCGGTCTTCGGGTTGGTGACCGGGTCGTAGCGGCTCGGCGACTGGACGAGACCGGCCAGCAGCGCGGCCTGCTCCACCTTCAGGTCCTTGGCGGACTTGCTGAAGTAGCGCTGGGAGGCGGCCTCGATGCCGTAGGCCTGCTGCCCGAAGTACGTGATGTTGAGGTAGTTCTCCAGGATGCGCCGCTTGCCCAGTTCCTTCTCGACCTGGATCGCGTACTTCAGTTCCTTGATCTTGCGGCCTATGGACTGCTGGGTGGCCTCGGCGAACTTCTGCTTGCTGTCGCCCGCCTCCTCGACGAAGACGTTCTTCACGTACTGCTGGGTGAGGGTGGAGGCGCCCTGCGAGACGCCGCCGCTCTGCGCGTTCCTGTTGGCGGCGCGCAGCACGCCCTTCAGGTCGACCGCCCCGTGCTGGTAGAAGCGCGCGTCCTCGATCGCGACGATCGCCTTGCGCATGTACGGGGAGACGTCCCCGAGCTTCACGGTGGTGCGGTCGCGCGAGTAGACCTTCGCGATCTCGCCGCCCTTCGCGTCCAGGATGGTGGTCCGCTGGCTGAGCGGAGGCGTTTTGAGATTGGCCGGAATATCGTCGAATTCCTGGACCGTTTCCTTGGCCGTGAGACCGAACGCCCCGACGGCGGGAAGCGCCAGCCCGGCCATCACGGCGCCGGCCAGCGCGCTGACGCCGAGGAACTTGGCGGCCTGTTGAGCGGTGGACAGCCCTCCGCCCGAGCGCGTGTAACCCATAAGGGGCAGCCTACGTGGCGAATCGCCGGACAGGGGACCGCGTGTTCGCATACGCTGTTTCACGCCAGTCACGCAGGTGCTGCCGCGCCACATCGCATCACATCGCCCCGCCTCCCCATCCTCACTCGAGTGAGTGTTGAGGCGTGCCCGGATTGTGGTCCCGTGTCATGAGCTGCCCCGGTGTTCACCGCGTGAACTGCCCTGGTTTGCACCAGTAATCGCAAATGTCGTCAGCTCACTCCGTTGGGTGATCTGCCGCGTACCCATAGTCCGTTCGGGCCATCCAAGATTGGGCCCGCAGGGGGTGTTGCGCCCTGCTCGCCTTCCGTAACGTCCTCAACTGGCGACGGTGAATATGCCGTTTGTCGCCGTGGGGGAGCTCCGATTCGGGAGAGGACGGCGCCAGCATGGGCTGGGTAACCGACTGGAGTGCGCAGGCCGCCTGCCGCACTACTGATCCAGATGAACTGTTCGTCCAGGGCGCGGCACAGAACAGGGCCAAAGCGGTCTGCACCGGATGTCCGGTGCGCACCGAGTGCCTTGCGGATGCCCTGGACAACCGTGTCGAGTTCGGTGTGTGGGGAGGGATGACCGAGCGCGAGCGGCGGGCGCTGCTGCGCCGCCGCCCGACCGTGACCTCCTGGCGAAGGCTGCTGGAGACGGCGCGCACCGAGTACGAGCGCAGCGCGGGCATTCTGCCCTTCGACGACGAAGAGTACGAGCGCTTCGCTGCCGTCGGATAGCGGTCGGCCGGCAGCCGGTAGACCGGTAGGTCGGTACGCGACGAGGTCGCATCGCATCACAACTTCATCTCACCCACCCCTCGTCACGGGCTTGTTCTCTCATCTACGACGGGACGGGGAAGGGTGCACGACACGAGTACGGTCGCGACTGTGGTCGCGGCCGGTCGTGGCCGGGCAAGGTGGTTCACGGGCGGGGGCCCGCGGACCTGGGGCAGCCCGCCACGCCACGGACGACGACGTGCATGGACGGATGGGCAGAGCGCGACGGCGCGGACGATTGGGGATCTGCGGCGGGGCGCTGTGACGCCGTACCGTCCTGGCTCGTCTTGGCCGTGACGTCGGCCCGTCATGGGCCCGCACGTCATGTGCGTCGTGCGCGTCACGCGCGTACGTACGTGCCATGACGGCCGTGTCAGCCGCGCGGCGCAGCCGTGCCGGGCGCACCCGTAAGCGTGGGTACGCCACGGCTTGGTCACGCGCGCCGCCATGTGGTCTGTGGCCACGCGCGCCATGCCGCACCCGTGGCATGGCCGTATCAGCGGCGCGGCCGTATCAGTGCACAGCCGCACCCGTGTATGGGCACGCGTACAGCGTCGTACGCGGCGCCATGTGCACGCCCGCCAGGGGCACTTGGGTAGGCGTCAGCCTGCCCTGACAGCTCTCGTGCCGACCGTCCTCACCGCAGGGCCGCCGCCGGGGCTGGGCTTCAGCCTGCCGTGCGCTGGGACTGGTCCGCCGGGGCCGCCGCGAGACGATCGCCGATCGCCCGCAGCCCTGCCAGGTCGTGTACGTCTCCAGGCAGCGCGGCCACTTGGGCCACCGGCACTTCGGGGTGCAACGCCGTGAAGCGGTCGTGGGTGCGCTGCTCGCGTCCGAGCACCTGCATACGCTCCGCGTGCAGCCGGAGCAGTCCCGCGGCGAGCCGCTCCACCGACGTGGGGGAGACGTCGGGGTCCGCTACCGAGGAATTGTCCGCTGCTGAGGCGTTCCGGGCTTGAGCATTCCCTGAGTCGGGATCGACAAATCCGTCGGCGCCAAGATTTTCCGCGCCGTCGCCGTGGTTGGCCGGAACGCTACCCTCCCCCGGCGGATCGGGAACCTCGGCGTCCTTCAGAGACAGCATCTCCGCCGCAGCCAGGGCCCGTTCCGCCGACAGCTGTTCGGCGCCGCTGCCGTGCACCCGGTTCAGTACGAGACCGGCCAGCGGCATCTGATCCGCGGCCAGCCGCTCGACGAAGTAGGCGGCCTCCCGCAGGGCGTCCCGCTCCGGGGCGGCCACCACCAGGAAGGCCGTACCGGGCGCCTGCAGCAGCCGGTAGGTGGCCTCGGCGCGGGTGCGGAACCCGCCGAACATGGTGTCCATCGCAGCCGCGAACGTTTGCACATCGCGCAGCAGCTGCCCGCCGAGGACCTTGCTGACGGTGCCCGTCATCATCGATACGCCCACGTTGAGGAACTTCATCCCGGCCCGGCCGCCGACCTTCGCCGGAGCCATCAGCACCCGGATGAACTTCCCGTCCAGGAACGAGCCGAGCCGCTTCGGGGCGTCCAGGAAGTCCAGCGCCGACCGGCTCGGCGGCGTGTCGACGATGATCAGGTCCCATTCGTCGCGGGCCCGCAGCTGGCCGAGCTTCTCCATGGCCATGTACTCCTGCGTGCCCGCGAACCCGGCCGAAAGCGATTGGTAGAAGGGGTTCGCCAGGATCGCGCGGGCGCGCTCGGGGTCGGCGTGCGCCTCGACGAACTCGTCGAAGGTCCGCTTCATGTCCAGCATCATGGCGTGCAGTTCGCCGTCCGCCTCGTCCCCGACGCCCGCCACCCGCCGCGGGACGTTGTCGAGCGCGTCGATGCCCATGGACTGCGCGAGCCGCCGGGCCGGGTCGATCGTGAGGACGACGACCTTACGGCCGCGCTCGGCGGCCCGTACGCCCAGGGCGGCGGCCGTGGTGGTCTTGCCCACGCCGCCGGAGCCGCAGCACACCACGATGCGGGTCTGCGGGTCGTCCAGCAGCGCGTCGGTCTCCAGCCGGGGTGCCACGTCCATGCTCATGCCGCCTCCTGCGTACGGCTCGTGCTGCCGGGGATGTGCGCCGTGCCCGGACCGCGGCCGGTGCCGCGGTCCGTCCCGGGCCCGCTCACGACGGCCACTGCTTGCGCAGATCCGCCGCCAGCCGGTAGAGCCCGGCCAGGTCGACGCCGTCCGTCAGCAGCTCCAGCTCGTGCAGTGGGAGGTCCAGCCCGTCCAGCTCGGACCGCTGCGCCCGCTCCAGGGCGACGCGCTCCGCGTGCTCGCGCGCCTGCTCCAGCAGCGGGTCGACCAGCCGCTCGGCGAGGCCGCCACGGCGCGCGCCACCCAGCCCGGCCTGTGAGAGCGCCTTGGCGACGGCCGCGCGACGGCCGTTGGCGGCGGTGTCGACGGCCTCGTGGTCGAGGATCGCGGGCCGCACCATGTTGACGATGACCGCGCCCGTCGGAAGGTCGTCCGAGCGCAGCTCCGCGATGCCGTCCGCGGTCTCCTGGACCGGCATCTCCTCCAGCAGCGTCACCATGTGGACGGCCGTCTGGGGCGATTTCAGGACGCGCATCACGGCCTGGGCCTGGTTGTGTATCGGGCCGGTCCGGGCCAGCCCGGCCACCTCGTGGTTGACGTTGAGGAAGCGGCTGATCCGGCCGGTCGGCGGGGCGTCCATGATCACGGAGTCGTAGACGAAGCGGCCGTCCTTGCCCTTGCGGCGCACCGCCTCGCACGCCTTCCCGGTCAGCAGGACGTCCCGCAGCCCGGGCGCGATCGTGGTCGCGAAGTCGATCGCGCCGAGCTTCTTCAGGGCGCGCCCCGCCGAACCCAGCTTGTAGAACATGTGGAGGTAGTCCAGGAGTGCGAACTCCGGGTCGATCGCGAGGGCGTGCACCTCCCCGCCGCCCGGCGCGGTCGCGATCTTGCGTTCCTCATAGGGCAGCGCTTCCGTTTCGAAGAGCTGCGCGATGCCCTGGCGGCCTTCGACCTCGACCAGCAGTGTGCGTCTGCCATCGGCCGCGAGGGCCAGCGCGAGTGCGGCGGCGACCGTGGTCTTGCCGGTTCCGCCCTTGCCACTGACGACATGGAGCCTGCTCACACTGGGGAGCCTAACCAGTCCCCCCGCAGGCTACGCACCAGGCCCCGGGAGAGAGGCATTACAGTCGGCTGCATGACGAAGTGGGAATACGCGACCGTGCCGCTGCTCGTACACGCCACGAAGCAGATTCTGGACACCTGGGGCGAGGACGGCTGGGAGCTGGTCCAGGTCGTTCCCGGGCCGAACAACCCCGAGCAGTTGGTGGCCTACCTGAAGCGGGCGAAGGCGTGAGCGCCGTCGAGAACAAGCTCTCCGGGCTCGGCCTGACGCTGCCCGAGGTCGCGGCGCCGCTCGCCTCCTATGTCCCGGCGGTCCGCACCGGGCCGTACGTCTACACCGCGGGCCAGCTGCCGCTGGTCGACGGGAAGCTGGGCGTGACCGGCAAGGTCGGCGCGGAGGTGACGCCGGAGGAGGCCAAGGAACTGGCCCGCACCTGTGCGCTGAACGCGCTGGCCGCGGTGAAGTCGGTGGTCGGCGACCTCGACAAGATCGTTCGGGTCGTGAAGGTCGTCGGCTTCGTCGCCTCGGCCCCGGACTTCACCGGGCAGCCGGGCGTCGTCAACGGCGCCAGTGAGCTGCTGGGCGAGGCGCTGGGCGACGCGGGCGTGCACGCGCGCAGCGCGGTCGGCGTGGCGGTGCTGCCGCTGGACGCGCCGGTCGAGGTGGAGATTCAGGTCGAGGTCGCGGACTAGCCCATCCGTGGGCAGCGCCCGTCCGTGGCCGGCGCCCGCTCGTGGCCCGGCCCTTGGTGCGTCCCGGTCCTCTCGGTGGCCGGGGCCCCTGGCGCGGCCCGGGCCCCGGCGAGGGCCCCTCGAACATCCGCCCGCAAACGCATAGCATCCGGCCATGTCCACTACGAATGGCCAGTGGTATCCACCCGAGTGGCCAGAGCGCATCCGGTTGTTGTCCGCCGGTGAGCTGACGCCGGTGACGCCGCGCCGGGCCGCCACCGTGCTGCTGCTCCGGGACGGACCGGACGGTGCGCCGGGCGGGCAGGACGGGGAACACGGGGCGAACGGGGCCGACGGAGAACAGAACGGAACGAGCGGCGATCGCGGCGGCCAGGCCGCCGGGCCGTCCGTGTACATGCTGCGCAGACGCGCCTCCATGGCCTTCGCCGGAGGCGCGTACGCCTATCCGGGTGGCTCGGTGGACCCGCGCGACGAGCGGATGGTCGCCTGGGCCGGGCCCTCGCGCGCCCAGTGGGCGCGGCGGCTGGGCCTCGACGAGAGCGACGCGACGCAGGCGCAGGCCATCGTGTGCGCGGCGGTCCGGGAGACCTTCGAGGAGGCCGGCGTGCTCCTCGCGGGCCCGACCCTGCACACGGTCGTCGCGGACACCACGGGCGACGACTGGGAGACGGACCGGCTGTCGCTGGTCGCCCGGGACCTGTCGTTCGCCGAATTCCTCGACCGACGCGGGCTGGTGCTCCGCTCCGACCTGCTCGGCGGCTGGGCGCGCTGGATCACGCCGGAGTTCGAACCGCGCCGCTACGACACCTGGTTCTTTGTGGCTGCGCTGCCGCGGGGGCAGCGTACGCGCAACGCCTCCACGGAGGCGGACCGCACCGTCTGGATGCGCCCCGGGGACGCGGCCGACGGCTACGACCGGGGCGAGCTGCTGATGATGCCGCCGACCATCGCGACGCTGCGGCAGCTGCGGCGGCACGGCACGGTCCACGACGCGCTGGTGGCCGCCACGGACCAGGACCTCACCCCGGTGCTCGCACAGGCCCGACTGGAGGGCGGCGAGCTGGTGCTGAGCTGGCCGGGCCACGACGAGTTCACCAAGCACATCCCGGGAGCCACGGGGGAGCCTGACGCATGACGAACGCGGCCTCCCTGCCCGGCCAGCCGCGCGGGGGCGTGATCGGCGGACCGGCGACCGACCGCGCCGTGTGCGTCCTCGCGCCGAATCCGTCGGCCATGACGCTGGACGGCACCAACACCTGGATCGTCGCCGAGCCGGACTCCGATCTCGCCGTCGTCATCGACCCCGGCCCGCTGGACGACAGCCACCTGGAGAACGTCATCGCGACGGCGGAGCGGGCCGGGAAGCGGATCGGGCTGACGCTGCTGACCCACGGCCACCCCGACCACGCGGAGGGCGCGGCCCGCTTCGCCGAGCTGACCCGGACGCGGGTCCGGGCGCTGGACCCGGAACTGCGGCTGGGCGACGAGGGCCTGGGGCAGGGGGACGTCATAACCACCGGCGGTCTGGAGCTGCGGGTGGTGCCCACGCCCGGCCACACCGCCGACTCGCTGTCGTTCCACCTCCCGGCCGACGCCGCGGTCCTGACCGGCGACACGGTGCTCGGGCGCGGCACGACGGTCGTCGCGCACCCGGACGGGCGGCTCGGCGACTACCTGGACTCGCTGCGGCGGCTGCGGTCGCTCACGGTGGACGACGGCGTCGGTACGGTGCTGCCGGGCCACGGCCCGGTGCTGAACGACGCGCGGGGCGCGGTGGAGTACTACCTGGCGCACCGCGCCAACCGCCTCGCGCAGGTGGAGACGGCCGTCGAGAGCGGCCACCGGGCGCCCTCGGAGGTCGTGGCGCACGTGTACGCGGACGTGGACCGGTCGCTGTGGCCCGCGGCCGAGCTGTCGGTGCGCGCGCAGCTGGACTATCTGCGCGAGCACGGGCTGATCTGAGGACAGTCTGGTCCGGGAGACCGCCGGTCTGAGCACCGTGAACGCCGGTCTGAGCGCCGTGAAGGGCCCCGGCCGGGGATTCCGGCCGGGGCCCTTCACGGTGTTCGTCGGTGGGTCAGCGGGACCGCTTGGCCAGCCGCTCGACGTCCAGCAGGATCACGGCGCGCGCCTCCAGCCGCAGCCAGCCGCGGCCCGCGAAGTCGGCGAGCGCCTTGTTGACGGTCTCGCGGGAGGCGCCGACCAGCTGGGCCAGCTCCTCCTGGGTCAGGTCGTGGACCACGTGGATGCCCTCCTCGGACTGCACGCCGAAGCGGCGCGACAGGTCGAGCAGGGCGCGGGCGACCCGGCCGGGCACGTCGGAGAAGACGAGGTCGGACATCTGGTCGTTGGTCTTGCGCAGGCGCCGGGCCACGGCGCGCAGCAGCGCGGAGGCGACCTCGGGGCGGGCGTTGAGCCACGGCTGGAGGTCGCCGTGGCCGAGGCCGAGCAGCTTGACCTCCGTGAGGGCGCTGGCGGTGGCGGTGCGCGGGCCGGGGTCGAAGAGCGACAGCTCGCCGATCAGCTCGCCCGGGCCGAGCACGGCCAGCATGTTCTCGCGGCCGTCGGGAGAGGTGCGGTGGAGCTTCACCTTGCCCTCGGTGACCACGTACAGGCGGTCGCCCGGGTCCCCTTCGTGGAAGAGGGCGTCACCCCGCGCGAGGGTGGCCTCTCCCATGGAGGCGCGCAGCTCAGCGGCCTGCTCGTCATCGAGCGCCGCGAAAAGCGGGGCGCGCCGCAGAACGTCGTCCACGAGTCTCTCCTTGTCGACATGCACAGGGGACCGTCGTCCCCATGATGCCGGACGGTAAAACAGTGCGATCAATCACAAGTTTGACGCACTGGCCTGCCGGGCCGTGCGGCAGGGGTCCGATTGGGCGGGGTCTGGCCGGTGGCCCGGCCGGATGTCGGCGGCTGGGCTTAGGCTGGCCGGGTGTCCAATACGCCGGTGAGAGCAAGGGACAAGGGGGCTGGACGGGTGACCGCATCTCGTAATTCCGCTGTGGGCGAACAGGCGTCCGCCGAGTCGGCGAAAGCGGCGAAGGCGCCCAAAACCACCACGGCGGCCACTCCCGCCACATCGGCCAGATCCGCGAAGTCCGCCGCGAAGTCCGACAAGGTCCCGAAGTCCGGCAACGCGGCGAAGTCCGCCAAGGCCGCCAAGGCCGTCAAGCCCGCGAAGCCCTCCCGGCCGGAGTCCCAGGTCGCGCTCGTGCGCCGTGCCCGGCGCATCAACCGCGAGCTGGCCGATGTCTACCCGTACGCCCACCCCGAGCTGGACTTCGAGAACTCGTTCCAGCTCCTGGTCGCCACGGTCCTCTCCGCCCAGACCACCGACCTGCGGGTCAACCAGACCACCCCCGCGCTCTTCGCCGCCTACCCGACCCCCGAGGACATGGCGGCCGCCGACCCCGAGGCGCTGGAGCAGCTGATCAGGCCCACCGGCTTCTTCCGCGCCAAGGCCAAGTCGCTGCTGGGCCTCTCCGCCGCGCTGCGCGACCGCTTCGACGGGGAGGTGCCGGGCCGTCTGGAAGACCTGGTCACGCTGCCCGGCGTCGGCCGCAAGACGGCCAATGTGGTCCTCGGTAACGCGTTCGGGGTGCCGGGGCTCACCGTGGACACCCACTTCGGGCGGCTGGTGCGGCGCTGGAAGTGGACCGCGCAGGAGGACCCGGAGAAGGTCGAGGCGGAGATCGCCGCACTCTTCCCGAAGAGCGAGTGGACGATGCTCTCGCACCGCATCATCTTCCACGGCCGCCGCGTCTGCCACGCCCGCAAGCCCGCCTGCGGCGCCTGCCCGATCGCCCCGCTCTGCCCGGCGTACGGGGAGGGCGAGACCGATCCGGACAAGGCGAAGAAGCTGCTGAAGTACGAGATGGGCGGTCGGCCGGGGCAGCGGCTGCGCCCGCCCGCCGACTACCCGGGGAGCCCCGCCGCGCCGCTGGGAGCCGCCGGATGACGAGCACGTACGGCGGAGGCGTGGAGGTCAGCGCCCAGGGGCTGCCCGAGTGGCTGCTCCCCGTGGCGCGGGCGGCCGAGACGATCGAGCCGCACCAGCTGAGCCGGTTCCTGCCGCCGCCGCAGGGCGGCGGCCGCCCCTCCGCCGTGCTGGTGCTCTTCGGGGAGGGCCCCGGCGGCCCCGAGCTGCTGCTGATGGAGCGGTCCGGGTCGCTGCGCTCGCACGCGGGCCAGCCGTCCTTCCCCGGTGGCGCGCTCGACCCCGAGGACGGCGATCCGGACGGGGCCGGTCCGCTGCGTGCGGCGCTGCGCGAGGCCGAGGAGGAGACGGGGCTGGACCCCGCGGGCGTCCAGGTCTTCGCCGTCCTGCCGCGCCTGTACATCCCGGTGAGCGGCTTCGTCGTGACGCCCGTCCTGGGCTGGTGGCGGCGGCCGAGCCCGGTCGGGCCGGTGGACCCCGCCGAGACGGCCCGGGTCTTCACGGTTCCCGTGGCGGATCTCACGGCTCCGGCGAATCGGGCGACGACGGTTCACCCCAGTGGTCACCGGGGCCCTGCGTTCCTGGTCGGAGGGGCTCTGGTCTGGGGTTTCACGGCGGGAGTGATCGATCGCATACTGCATTACGCAGGCTGGGAACGACCATGGGACCGCGGGAACCACGTCCCACTCGACTGGCGCGCGTGAGACGGTGTCCCGGTGAATGTGCTGGACATCCTGCTGCTGCTCGCCGCCGTATGGTTCGCGATCATCGGCTATCGCCAGGGCTTTGTCGTCGGCGTGCTGTCGGTGATCGGATTCATCGGCGGTGGCCTGGTCGCGGTCTATCTGCTGCCGGTCATCTGGGACGGCACCACTGACCGGGCGTCGCCCGGCACCTTCGGCGCCATCGTGGCGATCGTGCTGGTGATCGTGTGCGCCTCGGTCGGCCAGGCGGCCACCACCCACCTGGGAAACAAGCTGCGCCGGTACATCACCTGGTCACCCGCGCGCGCCTTGGACGCCAGTGGCGGCGCACTGGTGAACGTCCTGGCCATGCTGCTGGTCGCCTGGCTGCTCGGCTCCCTCGTGGCCGGGACCTCGCTCCCCACCGTGAGCAAGGAGGTCCGCGAGTCCAAGGTGATGTTCGGGGTCTCGCGGGTGGTCCCGGAGCAGGCCAACACCTGGTTCTCCGACTTCTCCACGGTGCTCGCGCAGGGCGGCTTCCCGCAGGTCTTCTCGCCGTTCTCGAACGAGCCGATCACCTCGGTGCCGCAGCCCGACCCGGCGCTCGCGCGGTCCCCGGTGGCCACCCAGGCCCAGAAGAGCATCGTCAAGGTCGTCGGCACCGCCCCGAGCTGCGGCAAGGTCCTGGAGGGCACCGGTTTCGTCTTCGCGCAGAACCGGGTCATGACCAACGCCCATGTGGTCGGCGGGGTCGACGACCCGACCGTGCAGATAGGCGGCGAGGGCCGGCTGTACGACGCGAAGGTCGTGCTCTACGACTGGAAGCGCGACATCGCGGTCCTCGATGTGCCCTCCCTGCAGGCCCCCGCGCTCCAGTTCACGGAGGGCGACGCGAACAGCGGCGACGACGCGATCGTGGCCGGGTTCCCGGAGAACGGCGCGTTCGATGTGCGCGCGGCCCGCGTCCGCGGCCGTATCACGGCCAACGGCCCGGACATCTACCACCGCGGCACCGTGCAGCGCGACGTCTACTCGCTGTACGCGACCGTCCGCCAAGGCAACTCCGGCGGCCCGCTGCTCACCCCGCAGGGCCGGGTGTACGGCGTGGTCTTCGCCAAGTCGCTCGACGACGCGGACACGGGGTACGCGCTGACGGCGGACGAGGTGCGCAAGGACGCCCAGCAGGGGCGTACGGCCAACCAGCCGGTGGACAGCCAGGGGTGTGCCCTCTAGCTCCCGCCCCGGCTGGGGTTGGGTGGAGTGGGATGCCGGTAGGCGCTGCCTACCGGCTGCGTGGATGGCGCAGCCGCGCCGAGACCCAGCGGGCACGGCGCCGGATGATGCGGGGAATCCCGACGATATTGGGGTCATGGCCTTGGATAGGCCCGGAGCCGCCGCGCTCGGAAACGCTCAGTGCGGCATTGGCAGCAGCGGCGGCTTCGGGGCCGCGGCCGCTTGGTGCGTCACGGTAGTCGTGCGTCCAGCCCATACTCCGGACTTTGCCCGTGGCCCAAGGTCGGTAATCGCCGGTGACTGCGGCAATTGGCCTATGCGCCAGGCAAGTGGCTGTTCGAGAAACATCTGTTCGTACGGGGTCGGCCCGACGACCCGGCACGGCGCTCGTACAGCACTCGAACGGCGCTCGTACGGCGGCTCGTACGGCGACGGCTCAGCGGTCCGGTTCCGGGTCCTTGAGCCAGTTGATCAGCTCCGTGGAGAAGGCGTTCGGGTCCTCCTCGTGCGGAAAGTGGCCGAGGCCGTCGAAGAGCCGCCAGCGGTACGGCGCCTCCACGTACTGCCCCGACCCCGCCGCGCTGCGGGTGCGCATCACCGGGTCGAGTGATCCGTGCAGATGCAGGGTGGGCACCCGTACCGGTCGCTTCATCCGGCGGTTGAACTGGAAACCGTCCGGGCGTCCCAGCGACCGCACCATCCAGCGGTACGGCTCGATCGAGCAGTGCGCGGTCGAGGGGATGACCATCGCCCGCCGGTAGACGTCCACCGCCTCGTCCTCGGGCAGCCGCGGCCCGGACCACTCCCGGATCAGCCGCCCCACGGCCGCCGCGTCGTCCGCGACGAGCCGGCGCTCGGGCAGCCACGGCTGCTGGAAGCCCCAGATATGGGAACCGGCGGCGCTCTGCCTGACGTCCCCGAGCATCGCCGAACGCCAGCGCCGCGGATGCGGCATGGAGGCCACCGCGAGCCGCCGCACCAGCTTCGGCCGCATCACCGCGGCCGTCCACGCCAGATATCCGCCCAGGTCATGGCCGACGAGCGCGGCGTCCGGCTCACCGAGTGAGCGGATCACACCGGTGATGTCGAGGGCGAGGTTGGCCGGGTCGTACCCCCGCGGCGTACGGTCGCTGCCGCCCACTCCGCGCAGGTCCATCGCGACCGCCCGGTAGCCGGCGTCGGCGAGCGCGGTCAGCTGGTGCCGCCAGGTCCACCAGAACTGCGGAAACCCGTGGAGCAGCAGCACCAGCGGGCCGTCGCCCAGCTCGGCGATGTGGAAGCGTGCGCCGTTGGCCGCGACGTCCCGGTGAGTCCAGGGGCCGTCCAGCCGCACGACCGACGCGGAGATATCAGGGACGCTCATGCCGACGAGCGTGTCACATCCCGTACGGAGCGGCCGCCGTTCTCCTCTGCCCGCGGGTGCGGCTTGACGTTCCCGAGAACGGCTGCCGTCTCCTTGGACGAGGCCATGGACCGCTTCGGCGCCTTGACCTTCTTGAACTTCAGCAGCGCGAGCAGGCCCAGGATTCCGGCGATCAGCCAGTAGATGCCGCCCACGATCAGGAAGCACCAGGCGAGGCCGAGGCCGGTCCAGGAACGCATGCCGTAGGCGAGGGCGAAGCTCAGCACCGGGAGCGAGAACAGGATCAGCACCCCGGCCGCAATACCGGCGCCGCTGCCGACCGCCGCCTTCTTGGCGCCCACCCGGAGCTCGGCCTTGGCCAGCGCGATCTCGTCGTGCACCAGCGCGGACAGCTCGGTGGTCGCCGTGGCCACCAGCTGGCCGAGGCTGCGGTTGCCGCCGTCGTCGGCTGCGCTCATCGCCATCTCCCTCTGCTCTTGTACGTCTTCCGGTCGTTTTCGGTGCTTGCCGCGTCCAGTTCTTCTGCGCTGTTCCGCGACTTTCAAGCCTCTCAGATCATGGCGTCTCAGATCATGCCGGACCATCGTCACCGGAGTGGTCCGCGGCGGCCACTTCGGCAAGCCGCCGGTGCTCCGCGGCTTTCGCGTCATGGATGGCGGCCATCCGGAGGTGGTATTCGGGGGTGTCGAGTTCATAGACGTCGGGGATGCCGTCCATGTCCTCGTCCCGCTCCTCGTCCCTGTACAGCCGCTGGTAGCGGTTGTTGCGCAGCTTGAGGAGGATGCCCGCGAGCAGCGCGGCGCACAGCGAGCCGATGAGGACCGCCGCCTTCACCTCCTCGGCGAGCGCCGGATCGCCGGGGAAGGCCAGTTCGCCGATGAGGAGGGAGACGGTGAAGCCGATTCCGGCGAGGGTCGCGACGGCGAACACATCCGCCCACGCCAGATCCTCGTTCAGCGCGGCCCGGGTGAACCGGGCGGCGCACCACGAACCACCGAACACCCCCACGGCCTTGCCCACCACCAGGCCGAGGACGACACCGAGCGTCTCGGGCCGGGTGAAGACGTCCGCGACGGCGTCGCCGGAAATCGGCACCCCGGCGGCGAAGAGGGCGAACACCGGCACGGCGATCCCGGCCGACAGGGGGCGCACCCGGTGCTCGACGCGCTCGGCGGGGGAACGGTCCTCGCCCTCCCGCACGGTGCAGCGCAGCATCAGACCCATCGCGACGCCCGCGACGGTGGCATGCACCCCGCTGGCGTGCATCAGCGCCCAGATCACCAGGCCGAGCGGGACGTAGATGTACGCGCCGCGTACGCCCCTGTGGTGCAGCAGCCGGAAGAGGACGAGCCCGGCGAAGGACAGGCCGAGGGCGACGAAGTCGATGTCCTTGGTGAAGAAGATCGCGATGATCAGGATCGCGCCGAGGTCGTCGACGACCGCGAGGGTGAGCAGGAACGCGCGCAGGGCGGCGGGCAGCGCGGTGCCGATGACGGCGAGAACGGCGAGCGCGAACGCGATGTCGGTGGCGGTCGGTACGGCCCAGCCCCGCAGACTGCCGCCGTCGGTCGCGTTGACGACGACGTAGACGAGGGCGGGGGCGGCCATGCCGCACAGCGCGGCGACCACGGGCAGCGCGGCGGCCTTCGGATCGCGCAACTCGCCCGCGACCAGCTCGCGCTTGAGCTCGATACCGGCGACGAAGAAGAAGACGGTGAGCAGTCCGTCCGTGGCCCAGGACTCGACGGACAGACGCAGATGCAGCGCCTGAGGGCCGAAGGAGAAGTTCTTGATGTCGCCGTAGACGCCGCTGAGCGGGGTGTTCGCCAGAATCAGCGCGGTGATCGCGGCGACGAGAAGGATCATGCCGCCGACGGTCTCGGTGCGCAGCGCGTCGGTGATGAACGTCCGCTCGGGCAGCGAGAGGCGGCCGAGGAACTTGCGGTTGGTGGACGCGGCCACGGGCGGGGCCTCCTGGGTCGTCGAGCGGGTGCGGACACACGTGTGCTGTGTGCCGACCAGACTTCCCGGCGCGCCCTCGTACTTCTGTCGCGTTGCTCACGCGACAGGTACTCACCTTAACCGGAACGGCTGAGGGGCGCCCCCGCATGGCGGAAGCGCCCCTCAGCTCCAGGACCGCTGCTCGGCTGGTCAGTCTTTGCCGGGCTCAGTCTTCGCTGGGCTGAGTCCTCGCCGGGCTCAGTCTTCGCTGGGCGCGGACGGCAGCTTGCTCTGGATCAGCTCCATGACGGAGGCGTCGGTGAGCGTGCTGACATCACCCAGCGCGCGGTTCTCGGCGATATCGCGCAGCAGCCGACGCATGATCTTGCCCGAACGGGTCTTGGGCAGCTCGGCCACCGGCAGAATCCGCTTGGGCTTGGCGATCGGGCCCAGCTGCTTGGCGACATGCGCCCGCAGCTCCTCGACGAGACCCTCATCCTCGGCCGCCCCGCCACGCAGGATGACGAAGGCGCAGATCGCCTGGGTGGTCTGCGGGTCGGTGGCCCCGACGACGGCGGCCTCGGCGACCTTGGGGTGCGAGACGAGCGACGACTCGACCTCGGTCGTCGAGATGTTGTGGCCGGACACCAGCATCACATCGTCGACCCGGCCGAGCAGCCAGATGTCGCCGTCGTCGTCCCTCTTGGCGCCGTCGCCCGCGAAGTAGCGGTTCGCGAAGCGGGACCAGTAGGTGTCCAGGTAGCGCTGGTCGTCGCCCCAGATGGTGCGGAGCATGGACGGCCACGGCTCGGTGAGCACCAGATAGCCGCCCGCGCCGTTCGGCACCTCGTTCGCCTCGTCGTCGATGACGGTGGCGGCGATGCCGGGGAGCGCCACCTGGGCCGAACCGGGCTTCGTCGCGGTGACGCCCGGCAGCGGGCTGATCATGATGCCGCCGGTCTCGGTCTGCCACCAGGTGTCGACGACGGGCGTGGTGTCCGCGCCGATGTTCTTGCGGTACCAGACCCATGCCTCGGGGTTGATCGGCTCACCGACCGAGCCGAGGACGCGCAGCGAGGACAGGTCGAACTTGGCCGGGATGTCGTCGCCCCACTTCATGCACGCGCGGATCGCGGTCGGGGCGGTGTACAGGATGGTGACCCCGTACTTCTGGACGATCTCCCACCAGCGGCCCTGGTGCGGGGTGTCCGGCGTGCCCTCGTAGAGCACTTCGGTCGCTCCGTTGGAGAGCGGTCCGTAGACGATGTACGAGTGGCCGGTGACCCAGCCGACGTCGGCCGTGCACCAGAAGACGTCCGACTCCGGCTTGAGGTCGAAGACGGCGTGGTGGGTGTACGACACCTGGGTGAGGTAGCCGCCGGTGGTGTGCAGGATGCCCTTCGGCTTACCGGTGGTGCCGGAGGTGTAGAGGATGAACAGCGGGTGCTCGGCGTCGAACGCCTCGGGCGTGTGCTGCTCCGGCTGGCGGTCCACGATCTCGTGCCACCAGACGTCGCGGCCCTCGTTCCAGGCCACCTCCTGGCCGGTGCGGCGGACGACCAGCACGCTGCGCACGTTCTCGGTGCCGGGACGGGTCAGGGCCTCGTCGACGGCGGGCTTGAGCGCGGACGGCTTGCCGCGGCGGTAGCCGCCGTCGGCGGTGATGATGACGCGGGCGTCGGCGTCCTGGATACGGGTGGCCAGGGCGTCGGCCGAGAAGCCGCCGAAGACCACGGAGTGCGGGGCGCCGATGCGGGCGCAGGCCAGCATCGCAACGACGGTCTCCGTGATCATCGGCAGGTAGATGGCGACCCGGTCGCCCGCCTGGACCCCCAGCTCGGTCAGCGCATGCGCCGCCCGGGAGACCTCCCGCTGCAGCTCGGCGTAGGTCAGGGAACGGGTATCGCCCGGCTCCCCCTCGAAGTGGAGGGCGACCCGGTCGCCGAGCCCGTTCTCCACATGGCGGTCGACGCAGTTGTACGCCACGTTGAGTTTGCCGTCGGCGAACCACTTCGCGAAGGGCGGGTTCGACCAGTCGAGCGTCTCGGTCGGCTCGGTGGCCCAGGTCAGCCGACGGGCCTGTTCGGCCCAGAAGCCCAGGCGGTCCGCCTTCGCACGCTCGTACGCCTCAGCCGTCACATTGGCGTTCGCGGCCAAGTCGGCCGGCGGCGCGAATCGGCGCTCCTCCCGAAGAAGGCTGGCCAGGCTTTCGTTGCTCACGACATCTCCCATTCCCAGGGTGTCCGTTGTGTCCCGGCCATAGCTCATCAGCCCCGGGCAGGCCCTGACAAGGCGCTGTCGCCGTAAATTGGTTTAGACCTGTAATCAGATCGCCTCCAGCGCTTCCGCGGCTCCCCCTTTTCCGGGCTCCGGGGCGGCGGCCGGACCGCTGGTGCAGACGGCCACCGGGGCGCCGTCCTCCGGCCGGATAGCCAGGAATCTGCCCGATCCGGCCTCCAGGACATACGCCTGAGCCTCCGCCACATGGAAGTACATCCCGTGCAGCACCAGCCCTCCCTCGGCCACCCGTCGCGCGACGCAGGCGTGCGCCATCAGATGCTCCAATTGCTGCATCACATTGATCAGCGCCAGCCGCTCCACATCGTCGGCCACCGGCCGGTCGGCCAGCGCGACCTCGCCGCGCCCCAGCCGCCCGATCCGCTCCATCCGCGCCAGCCCGGGCCTGCCGTGGCGCAGCCAGCGCGCCAGGGGTGTCTGTGCCACGGGTGGCGCGGCCGACGAGCCGAGCAGTGCCTGCATCGCCCCGCATCCGGAGTGCCCGCACACCGTGATGCTGTCGACCCTCAGCACGTCCACCGCGTACTCGATGGCCGCGCCCACCGAGTCGCAGGCGGCGTCCGCGCCGGGAGGCGGCACCAGATTGCCCACATTGCGGACCGTGAACAGATCGCCGGGGCCGCTGGAGGTGATCATGCTGGTCACCAGCCGGGAGTCGGCACAGGTGAGAAACAGCTGAGTGGGCCGCTGTCCCTCCCGGGCGAGCCGTGCCAGCTCATCGCGCACCAGCGGCGCGGTGTTGCGCTGGAAGGCGCTCACCCCGCCGAGCAGCTGCCCCGCGCCGACTCCGCGTCCGTGTCCGCCTCTGTCCCTGGCCGCCGGGGCGGGGCGGGTGCAGTCGTGGTTACGCCAGGGCGTCCACGGACGGCAGGCGGGCGGACGAGCCGGTTCGACGGCCGATGGCTGCGGCCGGTTGAAGCGGCGTCGCGAGAGGTAGGCGGCGAGCGCGATGGTGATGACCGCGATCCCGGCGACCGTGATTCCGGCAACCGCGATCTGGTCCAAGAGCTTCAACATTCCCGTCTCCTCCGGGGCTTCGCGGTCGCGGCAAGGGCGCGGCCGTGGGTCACGGCGTACTGCGGAGCTGACTCCCAAGCATTGGTAAATGAATGGTAATGCCGGGTAAAGTCGAGGGGAAGTCTTTTGGGCGGGAGCGGGCTGTTGTTCCCTCTATGGGGTGAATAGTCGGGTGAGATGACCGCGCGGGGCGGGTGGCTAGGCGGGCGTGGGAGTGGCCGCCACCCGCCCGGCCCGGGCGGACTCGTCCAGTGCGAAGGCCGGATCGACCTGTGCCGCCAGGTCGGCGCCCGTCTTCGCGTTTCCCCAACTCTGCGCGTTCTTCAGGTGGAAGTGCACCATCTGGCGGGTGTAGCGCTGCCAGTCGCGCCGCTCGTAGGAGGCGTCCACCGCGTCGTGCAGCGTGCGCAGCGCCTCGCGGTTGGGCTCCTCCAGCTCCGCGAAGTGCGGCGCGCGGCCCTTCTCCATCGCCCGGACCCAGTCGGAGTGGCCGACGGTGACGAGCAGGTCCTCGCCCACCTCGGCGCGCAGGAAGGCGAGGTCGTCCGGGCCCTGCACCTTGTTGCCGACCACGCGCAGCGCCACGTCGAAGTCGCGGGCGTACTCCTTGTACTGGCGGTAGACCGCGATGCCCTTGCGGGTGGGCTCGGCGACCAGGAAGGTCATGTCGAAGCGGGTGAAGAGCCCGGAGGCGAAGGAGTCGCTGCCCGCCGTCATGTCGACCACCACGAACTCCCCGCGCCCGTCGACCAGATGGTTGAGGCACAGCTCGACTGCGCCGACCTTGGAGTGGTAGCAGGCGACACCGAGGTCGGATTCGGTGAAGGGTCCGGTCGCCATCAGCCGCGCGTCCCCGTCGCCGAGCGGGACGGTCCGGGCGCACGCCGCGAAGACAGGGTTGTCCTCGCTGATCCGCAGCAGCCGCGATCCCTCGCCCGGCGGCGTTGTCTTGATCATGGTTTCGGCGGAGGCGATCCGGGGGTTCGTCCCGCGCAAGTAGTCCTTGATCAGGGGGAGATGGGCGCCCATGGCGGGCAGCGCGGCGGCCTCCGCCTCGTCGAGCCCGAGTGCCGCGCCCAGATGCTGGTTGATGTCGGCGTCGACCGCGACGACCGGGGCGCGGGTGGCGGCGAGGTGGCGGATGAACAGCGACGACAGCGTCGTCTTGCCGCTGCCGCCCTTGCCTACGAAAGCGATCTTCATGTTCAGAAAGCGTAGGCGAGTGATCCGCTCCCATGAGGGATTTACGTGAAGAAAACCACTCCAACGAGGGGTGCCGGGCCGTGGGTGCGTAGGGTCGTACTCATGAGTACGTCAGCTGATCCGCTCGCCACCCTGGCGGCGCTGCCCGGTGTGGCCGAGTCCGTGGAGGCCGTACGGACGGCAGTGGACCGGGTCTACGGCCACCGGGTGATGCGCCGCCGCAGCAATGAGGTCACGTCCGAGGCCGCGCTGCGCGGAGCGCGCGGTTCCGCGGCGCTGGCCGGTGCCGACTGGGCGCTCGAAGAAGTCCGCCGCCGCACCGACTTCGGGGACGAGGGGGAGCCGCACACGGTGGGCGCGGCGCTGCGGGTGACCGCCGAGGCCGGTCAGTTGCTGAGCGTCTGGCGGCAGTCGCCGCTGCGGGTGCTGGCCCGGCTGCATCTGGTCGCGGCCGGAGGGGCGGACGATGACGACAGGGTCGGACGGCCCCGGCTGGCGGGCGAACCGGTGCAGGAGCAACTGGTCGGGCCGGAGCCGCCGGATGCCGACGAGGTGGCGGGCCGGCTCGACGGCCTGGCGCGGTTGCTGCTCGCGGGCAGCGAGGCCCCGGCGCTGGTGACGGCGGCGGTGGTGCACGGGGAACTGCTCGCGCTGCGGCCGTTCGCCTCCTACAACGGCCTGGTGGCGCGCGCGGCCGAGCGGATCGTGCTGGTCGGCAGCGGGCTCGACCCGAAATCCATTTGCCCGGCGGAGGTGGGCCACGCGGAGCAGGGTGCCGCCGTGTGTGTGGCCGGGCTGGAGGGCTATGTGTCCGGAACGCCCGAGGGCATGGCGGCCTGGATCGCCCACTGCGGACGGTCGGTTGAGCTGGGTGTGCGGGAGAGCACGGCCGTGTGCGAGGCGATGCAGCGGGGAGCGGCCTAAGGCCGTCCGGCTCCGGGGCGCTCCCGGGTCCGGACAGAGTTGCGGCGGCACCGCGAGGGTGCCGCCGCTGGCACGTCCGCCGGGTTACCAGTGCGTGCACGGAAATTCGCCCATCAGGCCGGGATCTTCGCCCGTCACCTGGTGCGGCTGGCCCGTAATCGACGGGTCGGCGTCGCGTGGGTGCCCGGCATCCATGCTCGGTCCGTGGGGCCTTGGTGCGTCTGGGGAGATCCTCCCGGATACCCCTGGTCTCGCGGGCCGTCGATTCCTTTCTACTCCTGCGCGGAGCCAAGTGGAACCCCTGCACGCAGATCTTTGCGGTGTGGTCAAATGCGGGCATAAGGGGTGCGCCGCCGACTGGCGTACCACACCAGCCCGGCGGTGGCGGCGGCCGCGCCCACGGCCGCGACCGCGGCCAGCACCGGACGCGGCGGCATGGACAGTGAGGGCAGCCGCTGCTTCAGCCGCACCGGGCGGTCGAAGGAGAGGACCGGCCAGCCACGGGCGACCGCTTCACGGCGCAGGGCCCGGTCCGGGTTCACCGCGTGCGGGTGGCCGACCGACTCCAGCATCGGCAGGTCGGTCCCCGAGTCGCTGTAGGCGTAGCAGCGTGACAAGTCGTATCCCTCGGACTCGGCCAGCTCGGCGATCGCTTCCGCCTTCGTCGGCCCGTAGGCGTAGTACTCGACTTCTCCGGTGAAGACCCCGTCCTCGACGACCATGCGGGTGGCCACCACCCGGTCCGCGCCGAGCAGCTCGCCGATCGGCTCCACGACTTCCGCTCCCGAGGTGCTGACAATCACCACATCGCGTCCGGCGGTGTGGTGTTCCTCGATGAGGGAAGCCGCTTCGTCATAGATGATGGGGTCGATCAGATCGTGCAGAGTCTCCGCGACGATCTGCTTCACCTGCTGGACATTCCAGCCACGGCAGAGTGCCGAGAGGTACTCGCGCAACCGCTCCATCTGGTCGTGGTCGGCGCGGCCGGCGAGGAAGACGAACTGGGCATAAGCAGTGCGCAGTACGGCCCGACGGTTGATCAGCCCACCCCGGTAGAAGGACTTGCTGAAGGTGAGCGTGCTTGACTTCGCAATGACCGTCTTGTCCAGGTCAAAGAAGGCGGCTGTCCGGGGCAAGGAGTGGTTTTCCACGACGCCGAGCATAGGGCCCACCATTCGGCGTAAGGTGAGGCGCGTGGGTTTGCCTGAGAAGGCTCTCGGGTACACCATGGAAGTCACGGATCGTTCGCGACCGTGCTAACCCGGCCCGACTCCTCCCCCCCCGAGTCGGCCGTGGGGACGACCCCCGCTCTCCCCCCCGGCGGGGGTCGTCGCATGTCCGGACGCATTTCCGGCGCTTTCACGAGATCTTGCTCCCCTCATCCGGGCCCTGGTGGCGCCTGCTCCCCAACAGCCTGAACGGTTACCGTGCGTAATCGCCAGACTGCACTCCGGAAGTCACCGGTTTAGGTGACTGGGATATTCACAACTGATGAGTTGTCCACGGTTTTGAACCAAGATCCCCAAGATTTTCAGGATCGCGACACGGTGATTCTCCGCGTTGTTTGCACTCGCCGTTCGCGTGAGTGAGAGCGCGTAACGAAATGGGGAGGGGATCGTGACTGCATCCATCACACCGGAACGGTCATCACCGGCAGAAGGACAGCGCGGCAGACCGCTGATCATCACCGAGGACGAAGAGCTTCTCGACGATCTGCTGAGGTTGTGCGCGGCCGCCGGAGCGGAGGCCGAAGTGGCCCATGGCGCACTCACGCGCCGGGGCAGCTGGGAGGGCGCGCCGCTGATTCTCGTCGGGGACGACGCGGCGGCCGGGCTCCGGGGCCGCGTCCGCAGAGCGGGTGTGCTGCTCGTCGGGCGCGATCTCGACGACCATGGCATCTGGCGCCGGGCCGTGGATCTCGGCGCCGACAATGTGGCGTTCCTGCCCGATGCCGAGACCTGGCTCGTGGACCGGATCGCCGATGTCGCGGAGGGAGTTGGCCAGCAGGCCCTGACCATCGGCGTCATCGGCGGCCGCGGTGGGGCCGGAGCCTCCACGCTCGCCTGCGCCCTGGCGGTCACGGCGGCCCGCTCGGGGCGGCGCACCATGCTGATCGACGGCGACCCGCTGGGCGGCGGCCTCGATGTGCTGCTCGGCGGCGAGGGGTCGGAGGGGCTGCGATGGCCCGCCTTCGCCGAATCGCGCGGCCGGGTCGCCGGGAGCGCGCTGGAGGAGTCGCTGCCCGAGTTGCATTCCTTGCGGGTGCTGAGCTGGGACAGGGGCGATTCGGTCGTCATTCCGCCCTCGGCGATGCGCGCGGTGCTGGCCGCGGCCCGGCGGCGCGGCGGGATTGTGGTGGTGGACCTGCCGCGCCGGGTGGACGAGGCGGCGGCCGAGGCCCTCGCCCAGGTCGACCTTGGTCTGCTGGTCGTCCCGGCTGAGCTGCGCGCCGTCGCGGCCGCCCACCGCGTGGCGTCCACGGTGGGCATGGTGCTGAGCGATCTGCGCGCGGTCGTGCGCGGCCCGTGCGGGCCCGAGCTGGACGACGAGGAGATCGCACGGCTGCTCGGGCTGCCGCTGGTCGGTCAACTGCCGCCGGAGCCGGGGTTGCTGGACGCACTCGACGGCGGCGAGCCCCCGGGCGGCAGCGCACGCGGCCCGCTCGGCCGGTTCTGCGCCGAGTTCTGGGCACGGGCCCTGCCCGACGCGGGGGGTGTCATCGCATGAGCGTGGCAACCCCGGATCTCCTGGACGCGGTGCGGCTGCGGCTGGCGGAGAGCGGCGCGGACCCGAGTCCCTCCCAGGTGGCGGCGGCCCTGCGCGAGGAGGGGCGGCTGCTCGGCGACACCGAAGTGCTCGATGTGGTCACCGCCCTGCGCTCCGAACTGGTCGGCACCGGCCCCCTGGAGCCGCTGCTCGCCGCGCCCGATGTCACGGACGTGCTGGTCACTGGCCCCGACGAGGTGTGGGTGGACCGCGGCGCGGGGCTCGAGCGAACGGCCGTCGCCTTCGCCGACACGGCCGCCGTGCGCAGGCTCGCCCAGCGGCTGGCCGCGGTGGCCGGCCGGCGGCTGGACGACGCCCGGCCCTGGGTGGACGCCCGGCTGCCGGACGGGACACGGCTGCACGCCGTGCTCCCGCCGGTGGCCGTCGGATCGACCTGCCTGTCGCTGCGGGTGGTGCGTCCCCGGGCGTTCTCCCTCCCCGAGCTGGTGGCCGCCGGGACGGTGCCGCCCGGCGGTGCGGAGCTGCTGCGGGCCATGCTGGACGCCCGGCTCTCGTATGTGGTGAGCGGCGGCACCGGGTCCGGCAAGACGACGTTGCTGAGCACCCTCCTGGGGCTGGTCGGCCGGGAAGAGCGGATCGTCCTCGCCGAGGACTCCGCGGAACTGCGGCCCGATCATCCCCATGTGGTCCGGCTGGAGACCCGCCCCGCCAACCAGGAGGGCCGGGGCCAGGTCACCCTGCGGGACCTGGTGCGCCAAGCCCTGCGGATGCGGCCCGACCGGCTCGTGGTCGGTGAGGTGCGGGGCCCCGAGGTCACCGATCTCCTGGGCGCTCTGAACACCGGACACGAAGGCGGCTGCGGCACCGTCCACGCCAATACGGCGGGGGACGTACCGGCCCGGCTGGAGGCGCTCGGCTCGACCGCGGGCCTGGACCGGGCCGCACTGCACAGCCAGTTGGCGGCCGCGCTGTCGGTCGTCGTCCATCTGGTGCGGGACCGCGGCGGACGGCGCAGGATCGCCGAACTGCATGTGCTGGACCGGGACGGCGCGGGCTTCGTCACCACCGTTCCGGCCGCCGTATGGGGCCCGCGGGGCTTCGAGCGGGCGGCGGGCTGGCAGCGGCTCCAGCGGCTGTGCGCACGAGGCGGAGGCGCGTCATGACGGGCACCGGAGGGTACCCCGGGATGCTGACCCTCGGCGCGGCGGCGCTGTGCGCTGCCGTGGCCGTGTGGCTGCTCTCCGAGCGGGACCGGGAGCTGCGCCGGGCCAGAGTGCTGTTCGCGGGCGGCGGGCCCGTCGTGCCCACCGGGCCGGACCCGGCGCGGCGGCTGTCCGAGACGGTCGCCTGGGTCAAGGAGCGCTGGCGGGTCCGGTACGGCGGGCGGATGGGGCGCGAACTGCTGTGCCTGCCGCTCGGTTGCGTGCTCGCGGTGCTCGGGGCATCCGTCCTGCCGCTGTTCGCCGCGGTGGCGGCCGTGCCGGTCGTCGGCCGGTGGCTGCGAGTCAGGGAGCGCGTCCGGGCCCGCGACCGGCGTGCCGCGGGGGTGATCGAGCTGTGCGGGACCGTGGCGGGCGAGCTGCGGGCCGGGCGGCAGCCCGGCGAGGCGCTGCTGTCCGTGCCCTCGGGGGACCTGGGGGAGCGATGGGGACTGGTGTCCGCCGCCGCCCGGTTCGGCGGCGATGTGCCCGAGGCGCTGCGCAGGGCGGCCCGGCAGCCGGGTGCGGAGGGCCTGACGGGAGTCGCGGCCTGCTGGCAGGTGGCCGTCGACGAAGGCGCGGGGCTGGCCGCCGGGCTCGACCGGGTGGCCTCGGCGCTGCGCGCCGAGCGTGAGCAGCGGGAGATTCTGCGCGCCAGGCTGGCCGGGCCCAAGGCCACGGTCGCGGTGCTGGCCGTGCTGCCGGTCTTCGGGCTGGTGATGGGCGCCACGCTGGGCGCCGAGCCGCTGCATCAGCTCCTGCACACACCGGTGGGGCTGGGCTGTCTGCTGGGCGGCTGCCTGCTGGAGTGGGCGGGGTTCGTCTGGCTCAGACGGTCGATGCGGTCGGCGCTCGCTCCCGGAAAGGCCGGCGGCCGATGAGCGCCGTGCTTGTCCACAGGCTGGGGATCGTGCTGTCCCTCCTGGCCGCCGCCGCGTATGTGGCGATGGCGGTGACGGAGGCCCGGCGGGACCGTGCCGCCGGGCGCCGTCTGGCGGCACTGCTGCCGGGCGGACGAACGGACACCGGCACGGGCAGCGGCACCGCCCCGAAGCGGGCCCGGGCCCGGGAGCGATGGCGGGCCCGGGCGGACCAGGGCGCGGTCCTGGCCTGGGCGGCCTCACTCGGTGTCCTGCTGGCCGGTGTCGTCCTCGTCGGAGGACCACTGGGGTGGGTGCTGGGGGCGGCGGCCGCGTACGGCCTCCGGCGGTGGCAGCGGCGGCAGGCCGCCGCCGGACGGTCCGGCGGCGCCGGGGACCGGGCGGTCGAGGCGGTGCGGCAGATTCCGCTGGCCGCCGACCTGCTGGCGGCCTGTCTGGCGGCCGGGGCGGACCCGCGCTCGGCGGCGGACGCGGTGGGCAAGTCGCTCGGTGGCCCGGTCGGCGAGCGGCTGCTCCGGACCGCTGCGGAGCTGCGGCTGGGAGGAGACCCGGCCGACGCCTGGGGGCGGCTTGGCGCGTTGCCCGGCGCTAGCGGGCTGGCGCGCGCCCTGGAGCACGCCGGTACCACCGGAGCTCCTGCAGTGGAGCCGGTCGCCCGGCTCGCCGCCGACTGCCGTGCCGAGCAGGGGCGGGAGGCGGGCCGACGTGCCGATCGGGCGAGCGTGCTGGCCACCGCCCCGCTCGGGGCCTGCTTCCTGCCCGCGTATCTGCTGATCGGCGTGGCCCCGGTGATGGCCGGGCTGGCGGGCCGTCTGGCGGGCCACACCTGAGCACGGCGCCTCGGGCCCGTCGCGGCACGAGGAGCCCGGTTTCTGTACGGCATATGACGACTACGAGGGGGGACCGAAATGATGAAGAAATGGTGGGCCCGGCGGCGGGCGGCCGCGTGTGCGCAGGCCGAGGCGGGCATGGCCACCGTCGAGTACGCGATGGGGACGCTGGCGGCGTGTGCCTTTGCCGCAGTGCTGTACAAGGTGGTGACGAGCGGGACCGTCAGCGGCGCGCTGCAAGCGGTGATCGGACGGGCTCTCGATGGGTCGTTCTGAGGCACCGTCCACGGCGGGGCGGCCGGACGAGCGGGCCGGGCGCCGCGCGCGGAGCGCACCGGGTGCGGCTCACGAGGGTGCGGCTCGTGCGGGTGCGGTCCGCGGCGGGTCGGACCGGGGCTTCGTCACCGCGGAGACGGCCGTCGCGCTGCCGGTGCTGGCCCTGTTCGCCCTGGCGCTGATCTGGGGCCTGATGGCCGCGTCCGCGCAGTTGAGCTGTGTGGACGCGGCCCGGGCGGGCGCTCGTGCGGCGGCCCGGTCGGAGTCGCGGGACGCCGCGGTGGCCGCCGCCCGGTCAGCCGCACCGCGCGGCGCGCGGGTGGAGCTGTGGCGGGACGGAGACCTGGTGCGGGTGCGGGTCCGGACCCACGCGGTCGGTCCCGGCCCGCTGGCGCTCCGGCTGCACGCCGAGGCGGCGGCCCTCGCCGAGGACACGGTGGGCGCGGCCGGCGCGGGGCCGGGGAGGGTCCCGTGAGGCGTTCCGAGCGACGGCCGCTGCCGCGTCGGCCAGCCCGCTGGCGGTCGCGCCGCGAGGCCGCGGACGGCCCCGTGAGGGGATCGGTGCGCGGGGCTGGCGACCGCGGGTCGGCGACGGTGTGGGCGGCGTTCGCCGCGACGGCGCTGTGCGTGGTGTTCGCGGTCGTGCTGACGGCGGGGCAGGTCATGGTGGCGCGCCACCGGGCCGGTGGGGCCGCCGACCTGGCGGCGCTCGCCGCGGCGGACCACGGCCTGGAGGGGCCCGGCGCGGCGTGCCGCCTCGCCCGGCGGGTGGCTTCCGCCCAGGGGGCGCGCGTGGTGCGGTGCGCGCTGAGCGGCGAGATCGCGGATCTCACGGCGGAGGTGCGCGCCGGGCCGTTCGCCCTCCGGGTCCGGGCACGGGCAGGCCCCGCCGACACTCCCGTACCCGGCAGCCGCGAGGAGCACTCGGTGGAGCGGGCCGAGCGGGCCGTGTGGGCCGTGCGGGCCGTGCGGGAGCGGACGGTGGGCACCGGCCGGGCCTGGGGGAGCACGCCGGGGAGTGGGTGGCCGAGCGCCCGGTCAGTCGGCGGTGGGCGGCTGGTCCGGGGCTTTGGCCAGGAGCGTCGTCAGCAGGCGGATGGCGGCCCTCTTGTCGAGCGGATCGTTCCCGTTGCCGCACTTCGGGGACTGGATGCAGGACGGGCAGCCGGCCTCGCACTCGCAGGCCGCGATCGCCTCCTGGGTGGCGGTCAGCCAGCGGGCGGCCGTGTGAAAGGCGCGCTCGGCGAAGCCCGCCCCGCCGGGGTGGCCGTCGTACACGAAGACCGTCGGCAGCAGCGTGTCGGGGTGCAGGGGGATCGAGACCCCGCCGATGTCCCAGCGGTCGCAGGTCGCGAAGAGCGGCAGCATGCCGATGGAGGCGTGCTCGGCGGCGTGCAGGGCGCCCCCGAGGGCCTGGGGGTGGACCCGGGCGTCCTCCAGCTGGTCCTCGGTCACCGTCCACCACACGGCCCGGGTGCGCAGCGTGCGGGGCGGGAGGTCGAGCTTGGACTCGCCCAGCACCTCACCGGTGATCAGCTTGCGGCGCAGGAAGGAGACGACCTGGTTGGTGACCTCGACAGATCCGAAGCACAGCCTCGCGTCCCCCCACGGGATCTCGGTGGTGGTCTCCAGGATGGAGATCGCGGTGGTGTCGCGGGCGGTGGTCGAGTACGGCGGACTGGCCTCCTCCACCAGCGCGACCGAGTCCTCCCGGTCGAGCTGCCGGACGAGATAGCTCCGGCCCTGGTGGAGGTGGACGGCGCCCTCGTGGACGGCGGTGTGGGCGGCCGAGGCGTCCACGGTGCCCAGCAGCCGCCCGGTAGCCGCCTCCACGACCTGGACCGGGCTGCCGCCCTCCCCGCGGATGTCGGTGAGGTCGGCGGCGCGTTCACGGCGGGTCCAGTGCCAGGCGGTCGCGCGGCGGCGCAGCAGCTTGCGCTGCTCCAGCTGCGGCAGCAGCTCCTCGGTGGCGGGGCCGAAGAGGTCCAGGTCCGCCTCGGTGAGCGGCAGCTCGGCGGCGGCCGCGCACAGGTGCGGCGCGAGGACGTACGGGTTGTCGGGGTCCAGGACGGTGGACTCGACGGGCTGCCGGAAGAGCGCGTCCGGGTGGTGGACGAGATAGGTGTCCAGCGGGTCGTCCCGGGCGACCAGGATCGCGAGGGCGCCCTGTCCGGCGCGGCCGGCCCGCCCCGCCTGCTGCCACAGGGAGGCGCGGGTGCCGGGATAGCCGGCCAGGACGACGGCGTCCAGACCGGCGATGTCCATGCCGAGTTCGAGGGCGGTGGTGGCGGCGAGGCCGAGGAGGTCACCGGAGTGCAGGGCCCGCTCCAGGGCGCGGCGCTCCTCGGGGAGATATCCACCGCGGTAGGCGGCCACCCGGTCCGGCAGGGACCGGTCGACGTCCGCCAGCCGCTCCTGGGCGATCAGGGCGATCAGTTCAGCGCCCCGCCGGGAACGCACGAAGGTGACGGTGCGGACGCCCTGGACGGCCAGATCGGTGAGCAGGTCCGCGGACTCGGCCGTGGCCGTGCGGCGGACGGGGGCGCCCCGCTCGCCGTGCAGCTCGGTCAGCGGCGGCTCCCACAGGGCGAAGACCACCTCGCCGCGGGGCGAGGAGTCCTCGGTGACCGCCTCGACCGGCACTCCGGTCAGCCGGGTCGCCGCCACGGCCGGGTCGGCGGAGGTGGCCGAGGCGAGCAGGAAGACGGGCGAGGAGCCGTAGCGGGCGCAGACCCGCCGGAGTCTGCGCAGCACCTGGGCGACATGGGAGCCGAAGACGCCGCGGTAGGTGTGGCACTCGTCGATGACGACATAGCGCAGCGCGCGCAGGAAGGAGGACCACCTGGGGTGGCCCGGCAGGATGCCCCGGTGGAGCATGTCGGGGTTGGTGAGCACGTAGTTCGCGTACTGGCGGACCCATTCGCGCTCCTCCACCGGCGTGTCGCCGTCGTACACCGCCGCTCGCACACCTGTGCCCAGCGGGGTGGTGAGATCGGCCACCGCGCGGCGCTGGTCGGCGGCGAGCGCCTTGGTGGGCGAGAGGTACAGGGCGGTCGTGCCCCGCCCGCTGGGGTCCTCCGAGCCGTCCAGCAGGGTGCTGAGCACGGGGGCGAGGTAGGCCAGGGACTTGCCGGAGGCGGTGCCGGTGGCCACGATCACGGATTCCCCGCGCAGGGCGTGGTCGGCCGTACGCGCCTGGTGGGCCCACGGGCGCTCGATTCCGGCGGCCCGGATGGCGTCGATCACTTCCGGCCGGATCGGCGAAGGCCAGTCGGCATGGCTGCCGAGACGCGGGGGCAAGTGCTCCGTATGAGTGATGCGCGCGCCTCGGCCTGCTCCGGTGCCGAGCCGGTCGAGAACGGCCCGGGGCGAGGGGCGTATGCCCGCCTGCCGCGGGAGTTGGTCGTGGGCCATCGACACCGAGTGTGTCACTGGTCTGACGGACAATGGGCTCAAGGCGTCGTGCACGCCTGCTGGTAAGTGATTGAATGCCATCGCGGCTGCCGATCCATGGGGGGCGACCGCTCGATGCAAGGTGCTGGAGGATCCGTGGACCTGTCCCTGTCGACTCGGACCGTTGGCGACCGCACGGTCGTCGAGGTCGGTGGCGAGATTGATGTATATACCGCGCCCAAGCTGCGCGAGCAGCTGGTCGAGCTTGTCAACGACGGTAGCTACCACCTGGTCGTCGACATGGAGGGCGTCGACTTTCTCGACTCCACCGGGCTCGGCGTGCTCGTCGGCGGGCTCAAGCGCGTACGTGCCCATGAGGGCTCACTGCGTCTGGTGTGCAACCAGGAGCGCATTCTCAAGATCTTCCGTATCACCGGCCTGACCAAGGTGTTCCCCATTCACACCTCGGTCGAGGACGCTGTCGCGGCGACTGACTGACCAGTCACCGCGGGAAGACCACCAAGGGGGTCCCGGGCGGTTTCGCCCGGCCCCCCTGATCTGCACGCCCATACGCCCGAGGGGGATGGCATGGCCACCGTCGAACTCCGCTTCAGCGCGCTTCCCGAGCACGTCAGGACCGCCCGGCTGGTCGCGGCTGCCGTGGCGCGCCGGGCGGGGGTGGACGAGGCCGTGCTCGACGAGGTGCGGCTCGCGGTCGGCGAGGCCTGTACCCGTGCGGTGGGGCTGCACCTGAGCAACGGGGTCGACGCCCCGGTGCGGGTGGCGCTCACCGAGGAGGAGAAGAAGTTCTCCATCGAGGTCGGCGACGAGTCCCCGACCTCGGCCGGGCACACTCCCGGCTCCCATCCGGACGTGGACGACGAGGGCGCGGCCGAGAGCGAGGACGAGATGGGCCTCGCGGTCATCAGCGGGCTCGTCGACGACGTCGAGGTGACGACGAGCGAGACCGGCGGTGTGATCCGCATGAGCTGGCCGGCCTCACCCCAGTCCCTCGTGCCGTAACGATTTGCCGCATTCGCCGTGACCTCCGGGCCGGCCGTCCCTGTGACGGCCGGCCCGGTCGTCGTCGTGCCGGGAGCCGTCCCGGCCAGGGCGCTCACCCGCGTCATGGCGTTCCGGCACTCCGCTTCCTAATGGCCGGAGAACCGCTCTGAACAGCACTTTTCATAGTGCACTGAGATCGTTTATGGAGATCATTCCACGCCCGTCAGGGAATTGTTGACCTTCCTCCTTCCGGAGGAATTTCCGGGGCTCAAACCTATTGATCTTCGCTGGTGCAGGCGAATTCCCATTCCGGCGCCCTGTTTTGATCGTGTGACGCTACTTACAATCCGTCCACATCTTGAGCTCAGGACGCCTGAGCGTGGCGGCTCTTCTGCGGTCGCAGAACTGCTGCGCGCGCCCATGTGCCAAACGTCAAGGAGGACGAATGGCGGGGCCTCTCACCCCTCATCAGCTGGATCTCACCACGCCCCTGGCCGCCGCGGAACTGACCGACGACAACCGTGTGATCGTGATGGTGATCGCAGCGGTCGCGGTCGCGGCGCTCGGTGTCGCCGTGGTGCTGGTACGACAAGTACTCGCGGCCGGCGAGGGCACGGACAGTATGAAGAAGATCGCCGAGGCCGTTCAGGAAGGCGCGAATGCCTATCTGGCCCGGCAGCTGCGTACTCTCGGCGGATTCGCCGTGGTCGTGTTCTTCCTGCTCATGTTGTTGCCGGCGGATGACTGGCCGCAGCGCATCGGGCGGTCGGCGTTCTTTCTGATCGGCGCGGGATTCTCGGCGGCCACCGGCTATATCGGCATGTGGCTCGCGGTGCGCAGCAATGTGCGCGTCGCCGCCGCGGCCCGGGAAGCGACCCCCGAGGCCCCCGCCACCCCGGTCAACGGGGATTCCGCGTCGTCCGCTCCCGGGAAGCCGGGCGTGGATCTGACGGCGGTCTCGCACAAGGCAATGAAGATCGCCTTCCGCACGGGCGGCGTGGTCGGCATGTTCACCGTGGGTCTCGGCCTGCTGGGCGCCTCCTGCGTGGTGCTCGTGTACGCGGCCGACGCGCCCAAGGTGCTGGAGGGATTCGGCCTCGGTGCCGCGCTGATCGCGATGTTCATGAGGGTCGGCGGCGGCATCTTCACCAAGGCCGCCGACGTCGGTGCCGACCTGGTCGGCAAGGTCGAGCAGGGAATCCCCGAGGACGACCCGCGCAATGCCGCGACCATCGCGGACAACGTGGGCGACAACGTCGGCGACTGCGCGGGCATGGCCGCCGACCTGTTCGAGTCGTACGCCGTGACCCTGGTCGCCGCGCTGATCCTCGGCAAGGCGGCCTTCGGCGACGCGGGCCTCGCGTTCCCCCTGCTCGTCCCGGCCATCGGCGTGCTCACGGCCATGGTGGGGATCTTCGCCGTGGCCCCGCGCCGCGCCGACCGCAGCGGTATGACGGCCATCAACCGCGGTTTCTTCATCTCCGCGGTGATCTCGATGGCGCTGGTGGCGGTCGCGGTCTTCCTCTATCTGCCGTCCAGCTACGCCGATCTCGACGGGGTCACCAGCCGCGAGATCCTCGGCCACAGCGGTGATCCGCGCGTGCTCGCGCTGGTCGCCGTCGTCATCGGCATCGTGCTCGCCGCGCTCATCCAGCAGCTCACGGGCTACTTCACCGAGACCAGCCGGCGCCCCGTGCGGGACATCGGCAAGACCTCGCTGACCGGCCCGGCCACCGTGGTGCTCGCCGGCATCTCGGTGGGGCTGGAGTCCGCCGTCTACTCGGCGGTGCTGATCGGGCTCAGCGTCTACGGGGCGTTCCTGCTCGGCGGTACCTCGATCATGCTGGCGCTGTTCGCGGTCGCGCTCGCCGGTACCGGTCTGCTCACCACCGTCGGCGTCATCGTCGCGATGGACACCTTCGGTCCGGTCTCCGACAACGCGCAGGGCATCGCCGAGATGTCCGGCGATGTCGAGGGCGCGGGCGCCCAGGTGCTCACCGACCTCGACGCGGTCGGCAACACCACCAAGGCGATCACCAAGGGCATCGCCATCGCGACGGCGGTGCTCGCCGCGGCGGCGCTCTTCGGCTCGTACCGCGACGCCATCGCGGAGGCCGTCTCCGATGTGCACATCTCGGCGGCCGGGGAGATGGGCCTGAGCCTGGACATCTCCCAGCCCAACAACCTGGTCGGACTCGTCCTCGGCGCCGCCGTCGTCTTCCTCTTCTCGGGGCTGGCGATCAACGCGGTGTCGCGGTCGGCCGGCGCGGTGGTCTTCGAGGTGCGGCGGCAGTTCCGGGAGAAGCCCGGGATCATGAACTACACCGAGACGCCGGAGTACGGGCGCGTCGTCGACATCTGCACCAAGGACGCGCTGCGCGAGCTGACCACCCCCGGTCTGCTGGCGGTCCTGGCGCCGATCGCCGTCGGCTTCGCCTTCGGGGTCGGCGCGCTCGGCTCGTTCCTGGCCGGGGCGATCGGCACCGGCACCCTGATGGCGGTCTTCCTCGCGAACTCCGGAGGCGCCTGGGACAACGCGAAGAAGCTGGTGGAGGACGGGCACCACGGCGGCAAGGGCAGCGAGGCCCATGCCGCGACGGTGATCGGCGACACGGTCGGCGACCCGTTCAAGGACACCGCGGGTCCCGCGATCAACCCGCTGCTGAAGGTCATGAACCTGGTGGCGCTGCTGATCGCCCCGGCGGTCGTGAAGTTCAGCTACGGCGACAACGCGAGCCCGGGGCTCCGGGCGGTGATCGCCGCGCTGTCGGTCGCGATCATTGTTGGCGCCGTCTACGTCTCCAAGCGGCGGGGAATCGCCGTAGGTGACGAAGGCAACTCCGAACGCGTCGCGAAGTCGGCCGACGCGGCGGTGGTGTCCTGACCCGGGAGCGGTCACGGGGCCCTGTGAGCCCCCGCGGCATGCGGGCGGACGGTGTGCGAACGGCATGCCGTCCGCCCGCAGCGCTGTCCGCTTTTCCGCCGGTTGCGGCGATGAGCGCGATGAGGCGGATGGCACACCGAGCTTGGTTCAAACGGCTTTAAAGCTATCCATATAGGATGCTCGGCAGACGGTCCGAACGGCTTGGCCGTGTATGTTCCGGGGCCGAGAGCCATGGAAGGGACCAATCCGGTGAACAAGAAGCTTGTGGCACTGTCCGGCGGTGCGGCACTCGTACTGGCGCTGAGCGGCTGCGGCGGCGGCGATGATGGCGAGAAGAAGGCCAACAACTGGGCCAAATCGGTCTGTGACGAGGTGCAGCCGCAGCTGAAGAAGATCCAGAGCGCCAACGCCTCCATTCAGGGGGCGTCCGACGAGCAGGACTCCAAGAAGCTCCAGCAGACGGACTCCAAGGCGTTCCAGCAGATCTCCGAGTCCTACGCGTCGCTCGCCAAGGCGGTGCAGAAGGCGGGCGCCCCGCCCGTCGACAACGGCGCGCAGACCCAGAAGCAGGCCGTCAAGGAGCTGAACGCCACCTCCGGGGCGTACAACGACCTCAAGACGACCATCGACAAGCTGGAGACCTCGGACAAGTCCAAGTTCGCCGAAGGTCTCAAGGGCGTCGCCGACGAGCTCGACAAGCTCAGCACGTCGGGTGACAACGCCCTGAAGCAGCTCCAGGAGGGCAAGGTCGGCACCGCGATGTCGAAGCAGGCTGGCTGCCAGAAGCCGAAGACCGGCGCCACCAGCGCCACGTAAAAGCGCCACGTAGAGCAGTCCCACGCAGGGGTGCGAAGGCACGGTCGCACGCCCCCGTTGTCGAGTTGCCGAGTTATCCACAGGGTGGCTTGTCCACAGGCCGCCGCCCGTCGTCGCCGACGGTCGGCGGTTGCCCCGACAATGGGGGGCGTGAGTACGCACCAGCCCTCGTCCCGCCTCCCGATCCCCGACCCCGAGCGCACCGCCCGCCTGCGCGAAGCGCTGCTGGCCGCCTCGTTCACCGCTGACGGCCTGCTGGATCTGCTCGGCGCGCCCGCCTACGCCGCCCTGGCCCGCGGCGAGACCGTCCCCGCGCTCCGCGCGGCCCGGGGCGGCAGCCCGCTGGAAATCCTGGTGCGGCTCTTTCTGCTGCAGCGTCCGGTGCCCCACGAACGGGCGGCCGAGGCCCTGCCGGTGACGGACTGCCTCACCGACGGCTGGCTGGTGCCGGACGGCCCCGAGGTGCGCGCCAGCGTGGACGTGCGCCCCTACGGCGGCCCCGAGGGCCAGGACTGGTGGATCGTCTCCGACCTGGGCTGCGCGGTCGGCGGCGCCGGAGGCATCGGCGGACCCGGCGGCGCCCGTGGCGCCGTGGACCGCGCCCGGCTCGTCCTCGGCGTCGGCGGCGCGTCCACGACGCTGGCCGGTCTCACCATCCGTACGCCCGTCAAGCGGGCCCTCGACCTCGGCACCGGCTCCGGCATCCAGGCGCTGCACGCGAGCCGCCACGCCGCCCGGGTCACCGCCACCGACCCCAATCCGCGCGCCCTGGACATGGCCCGGCTCACCCTCGCCCTGTCCGGCGCGCCGGAGCCGGATCTGCGCGAGGGGTCGCTCTTCGAGCCGGTCGGCGGCGAGACGTACGACCTGATCGTGTCGAACCCGCCGTTCGTGATCTCGCCCCGCTCCGCGGAGGGCGACCGGCTCGTCTACCGGGACGGCGGCATGGCCGGGGACGATCTGTGCCGCACCCTCGTCCAGCGGTCGGCGGATCATCTCGGCGACGGCGGCTGGTGCCAGCTGCTCGCCAACTGGCAGCACGTCCAGGGGGAGGACTGGCGCGACCGGCTGGCCTCCTGGGTGCCGCCCGGCTGTGACGCCTGGATCGTGCAGCGCGAGGTGCAGGACGTCGCGCAGTACGCCGAGCTGTGGCTGCGTGACGCGGGCGAGCACCTCGCCGGGCCCGAGGCGTACGCGGCGCGCTACGACGCCTGGCTGGACGAATTCGAGGCGAGCGGGACCACGGCCGTCGGCTTCGGCTGGATCACGCTGCGCAAATCCGGCGCCGACCGGCCGTCGGTGACGGTGGAGGAGTGGCCGCATCCGGTCGAGCAGCCGCTGGGGGAGGCCGTGGCGGCCCACTTCGACCGGCAGGACTTCCTGCGCGCGCACGATGACGCGGCGCTGCTGACGGCCCGCTTCCGGCTCGCCGACGAGGTCGTCCAGGAGCAGGTCGGGCTGCCCGGCATGGAGGACCCCGAGCATGTGGTCCTCCGGCAGAACCGGGGCATGCGGCGCGCGACCAAGGTCGACACGGTGAGCGCGGGGTTCGCGGGGGTGTGCGACGGCACACTGAGCGCGGGCCGGATTCTTGACGCGATCGCCCAGCTGCTCGGCGAGGACCCGGTCGTGCTGCGCGACCGCACCCCGCAGTCCATCCGGCTCCTGGTCGAACAGGGCTTTCTGCAGCCGGTGGCCGACGAGGTTCCGTAGTGCGCGCCCGGCGTGCGCCGGGGGCGTGGCCGCGCGCCCCCTTGCCCCCGGGTGGCGGGAAGCCGCTGCCGGGGACGTGAACACGGCCGGAAAGGGCGGTCGTGCGCCGTTCATCCGGGGTTCGCGTGTATGTCTCCGGCGCGTGTCACGCTCCGCTCATGGAGAGCGGACCTGCGATCTTCGCCGGAACGGCATTCGTGTTGTTCGGCGCGGCCCTGCTGCTGTGGACAGCGGTGCGGCTCCGGCTGCGTGCGCCGGTCGCCGACGGTGTGAGTCCCGTCGCTTCCGCGGCCCTCTCCCTTCTCTTCGCCGTCGCCTCTCTGGGCGGCGGGATCTGGTGCCTCGGTTACGCCTGACAGGGCGCCTTCCGCGAGGCTTGTGCCGGTCCGGGCGGCAGACAGGCCGCTTGTCGGGTTACCGTTCGAGTGGCGTTGCGGGCTTTTTCCGTTTGACACGGGGGCGGGATGTACCGTCACACTCCGCAGCGTCACCGTAGAGGGCCATGTACGCGTAACCCGCGCTGCAGCGCCTGTTCACCGAGCGTCGACCGGAGAGAAGAGCGAAGTTGTCCCCGACCACCAGCGAGACCGCACAGGGCGGCCGCCGACTCGTCATCGTCGAGTCGCCTGCCAAGGCGAAGACGATCAAGGGCTATCTGGGCCCGGGCTACGTGGTCGAGGCGAGCGTCGGGCACATCCGGGACCTGCCGAACGGTGCGGCCGAGGTACCCGACAAGTACACCGGCGAGGTGCGCCGGCTCGGCGTGGACGTCGATCATGACTTCCAGCCCATCTACGTGGTGAACGCGGACAAGAAGAGCCAGGTCAAGAAGCTCAAGGAGCTGCTCGCCGAGTCCGACGAACTCTTCCTCGCCACGGATGAGGACCGGGAGGGCGAGGCCATTGCCTGGCACCTCCAGGAGGTCCTCAAGCCCAAGGTGCCGGTCCGCCGGATGGTCTTCCACGAGATCACCAAGGACGCGATCCGCGAGGCCGTCGCCAATCCGCGCGAGCTGAACCAGCGCCTGGTCGACGCCCAGGAGACCCGCCGCATCCTGGACCGTCTCTATGGCTACGAGGTCTCGCCGGTCCTGTGGAAGAAGGTCATGCGGGGCCTGTCCGCGGGCCGCGTCCAGTCGGTGGCCACCCGGCTCGTCGTCGAGCGCGAGCGCGAGCGCATCGCCTTCCGCTCCGCCGAGTACTGGGACCTGACCGGCACCTTCTCCACCGGACGGGCCGGTGACGTCAGCGATCCGGGCACCTTCGGCGCCCGGCTGTCCGCCGTGGACGGCCGCCGGGTCGCCCAGGGCCGCGACTTCACTTCGCTCGGCGTCCTCAAGGACGGCTCGACCGTCCTGCACCTGGACGAGGCGGACGCCCGCACCCTGGCCGCCGGTCTCGCGGACACCGCCTTCACGGTGCGGTCCGTCGAGTCCAAGCCGTACCGCCGCTCGCCGTACGCCCCGTTCCGTACGACGACGCTGCAGCAGGAGGCCAGCCGCAAGCTGGGCTTCGGCGCCAAGGCCACCATGCAGGTCGCGCAGAAGCTGTATGAGAACGGCTACATCACCTATATGCGCACCGACTCCACCATCCTGTCCGACACGGCGGTGGCGGCGGCCCGGGCGCAGGTCACGCAGCTGTACGGCGCCGACTACCTGCCGGACAAGCCGCGCACGTACGCCGGCAAGGTGAAGAACGCGCAGGAGGCGCACGAGGCCATCCGTCCCTCGGGTGATCGTTTCCGCACCCCGGCGGAGACCCGTCTCACCGGCGACCAGTTCCGGCTCTACGAGCTGATCTGGATGCGGACCGTCGCCTCCCAGATGAAGGACGCGGTCGGCAACTCCGTCACCGTCAAGATCGGCGGCCGGGCGAGCGACGGCCGGGACGCGGAATTCTCCGCCTCCGGCAAGACGATCACCTTCCACGGCTTCATGAAGGCCTACGTGGAGGGCGCCGACGACCCGAACGCCGAGCTGGACGACCGCGAGCGCCGTCTGCCGCAGGTCACCGAGGGCGACCGGCTCGCCGCGGACGAGATCACCGCCGACGACCACGCCACCAAGGCTCCGGCCCGCTACACCGAGGCGTCGCTGGTCAAGGAGCTGGAAGAGCGCGAGATCGGCCGTCCGTCCACGTACGCCACGATCCTCGGCACCATCCTCGACCGCGGCTATGTGTTCAAGAAGGGCACCGCGCTGGTGCCGTCGTTCCTGAGCTTCGCCGTGGTCAACCTGCTGGAGAAGCACTTCGGCCGGCTGGTCGACTACGACTTCACCGCGAAGATGGAGGACGACCTCGACCGCATCGCGCGCGGCGAGGCCCAGGCCGTGCCGTGGCTCAAGCGGTTCTACTTCGGCGAGAGCGCGAACGGCGTCGACGGCGGTGACGTCGGCGAGGCCGCCGCGGCCGAGGCCGGGAACGGCGACGGCGATCACCTCGGCGGTCTGAAGGAGCTGGTCACCGACCTGGGGGCGATCGACGCCCGGGAGATCTCGTCCTTCCCCGTGGGCGACGGGATCATGCTGCGGGTCGGCCGCTACGGCCCGTACGTCGAGCGCCCGTCCCAGACCGAGGGTGAGACCGGCCACCGCGCCGACGTCCCCGACGACCTGCCGCCGGACGAGCTGACGGTGGCGTTCGCGGAGGAGATGCTCGCCAAGCCGAGCGGTGACTTCGAGCTGGGCACCGATCCGCACACCGGGCGCCCGATCGTCGCCAAGGACGGCCGCTACGGTCCGTACGTCACCGAGGTGCTGCCCGACGACACCCCGAAGACGGGCAAGAACGCGATCAAGCCGCGCACCGCCTCGCTCTTCAAGTCGATGTCGCTGGACACGGTGACCCTGGAGGACGCGCTCAAGCTGATGTCGCTGCCGCGCGTGGTCGGCACCGACCCCGAGGGCACCGAGATCACCGCGCAGAACGGCCGCTACGGCCCGTATCTGAAGAAGGGCACCGACTCGCGCTCGCTGGAGGGCGAGGAGCAGCTCTTCACCATCACGGTCGACGAGGCGCTGGCGATCTACGCGCAGCCCAAGCAGCGCGGCCGGGCCGCGGCCAAGCCGCCGCTGAAGGAGCTGGGCACCGACCCGATCAGCGAGAAGCCGGTCGTGGTCAAGGACGGCCGCTTCGGCCCGTACGTCACGGACGGCGAGACCAACGCGACGCTGCGCCGGGACGACGACGTCGAGACGATCACCGCCGAGCGCGGCTACGAGCTGCTGGCGGAGAAGCGCGCCAAGGGCCCGGCCAAGAAGACCGCCAAGAAGGCGGCGGCGAAGAAGGCCCCGGCCAAGAAGACGGCGGCGAAGAAGACCACCACCGCGAAGAAGGCGCCCGCCAAGAAGACGGCGGCGACGAAGACGGCCGCCAAGAAGACGACGGCCGCGGCGAAGAAGGCCCCGGCCAAGAAGACGGCCGCGAAGAAGACCGCCGTGGCCGAAACGGCCACGGCGGCCAAGGAGACGGCCGCCAAGGCGGAGTAGAAAGACCAGGTAGCGGCCACGTCATCCGCGTGCCCCCGCCCGTTTGTTCGGCCGGGGGGACGTGGATTCGCGTGATCCGGATAGGCTGGCGGGATGACGCGAGAGCAGCCCACGGACGTGACCCCCACTTCCGGCGCCCTTGCCGCGGACTCCCGCGAGCGGGCCGTCCGAGCCCTCCTGCGCTATCCACCGCTACGTCGGCTCTGGAGCGCCCAACTCGTCGGCGGCGCCGCCGACGCGCTGGCCGTGCTGGTGCTCGTACTGCTCTCGCTGCAGGCCGCGGTGGCAGCCGAATCCTTCGGCGGAGGTTATCGAGGGGCGGCGCTGGCCGTCGCGGCCGTGCTGGGTATGCGGCTCCTCGCGACCCTGCTCTTCGGCGCGGTGCTCCTCGGCCCGCTCTCCGCGCTCATCGGTCCGTCCGGCCCGCTGGACCGCCGATGGACCATGATCGGCGCGGATGGGCTGCGGCTCGTTCTGCTGATCATCGCACCGCTGTGGATCGACTGGACGCCCGACGACGCCGTCGCCTGGCTGCTCATCACCACCTTCGTCGTGGGCGTCGCCGAGCGCTTCTGGACCATCGCCAAGGACGACGCGGCCCCCGCGCTGCTCCCCGCGCCGCCCGTCGAGGGCGCTGCCGTCCGCCCGCTGCCGGACCACATGGACGCGCTGCGGCGGCTCTCGCTGCGGACGAACTTCCTGAGCGTGCCGCTGGCCGCCGCCGGGCTGCTGGTTGTCATGCTCATCGGCAGGCTGCTGGGGACGGGCGTCAGCTGGTTCCACGCCCATCAGGCGGCGCTCGGCTCGTACGTCGGCGCCGGGCTGTTCGCCGCGTCCATCTCGGTCCTCTACTTCGTGGAGCTGCCCGGCGCGCAGACGCCCCGCACGCGCTCCCCGCTCGAAGGGCTGCGCCGTCCGCGCGCCGTCTCCGGCACCGGTGTCGACAAGGGCCGTACCGGCGCCGTACCGCTGCTGATCCTCGCCTGCGCCGGAGTGGCGGCCGCGATCGCCGCGGCAGTCGGCGTCGCCGCGCTGCAGTCCGTCGACCTCGGCGGCGGCCCGGTCGCCTTCTCGCTGCTCGTGCTCGTGCTCAGCGGCGGCCCGGCGATCGGCATCCGCTCGGCGCCCAAGGTCCTCCCGGGGCTCTCGCGGCGCCGCCTGCTCGCCCTGTCGGTCGCGCTGACCGGCCTCGCGCTGCTCGCGGCGGGCCTGGTGCACGACGCGACGACCGTCCTGATGATCGCGCTGCTCGCCGGTCTGTCGGCCGGTGTCGCGGCGAACACCGGCCACTCCCTCCTGGATCAGGAGCTGGAGGAGTCCCGCCGGCCCCGGATGACCGAGCACCTGCACGCCGTCGTCCGCGTCGCCGTCGGCCTCGGCGCGGTCGTCGCCCCGCTGGTCGCCGCCGTGATCGGGCCGCACCGGCTCGGCAGCGGCGAATTCGTGTTCGCCCACGGCGGCGCGGCCTTCACGCTCATGCTCGTCGGCGCGCTGCTGCTGCCCATCGCGGCGCTGGTCCTCGGCCGCACCGACGACCGCCAGGGCGTCCCGCTGCGGCGCGATCTGCGCGAGGCGCTGCTGCGCGGCGGGGGCGCGGATGAGGCCACGGCCGATACCGGCTTCTTCATCGCCGTCGAGGGCGGTGACGGCGCGGGCAAGTCCACGCAGGTCGAGGCGGTGGCCGAATGGGTCAGGGCCAAGGGCCACGAGGTGGTGGTCACCCGCGAGCCGGGCGCGACCGCCATCGGCAAGCGGCTGCGCTCGATCCTGCTCGACGTCTCGTCCGCGGGCATCTCGCACCGCGCGGAAGCGCTGCTGTACGCGGCGGACCGCGCCGAACACGTCGACTCGGTGGTCCGCCCCGCCCTGGAGCGCGGCGCGGTCGTCATCTCCGACCGCTACATCGACTCGTCCGTCGCCTACCAGGGCGCGGGCCGCGACCTCGCCGCGACCGAGATCGCCCGCATCTCCCGCTGGGCGACCAACGGCCTGGTGCCGCATCTGACGGTGCTGCTCGACGTCTCCCCGGAGACCGCGCGCGAACGCTTCACCGAGGCCCCGGACCGGCTGGAGTCCGAGCCCGCCGAGTTCCACCAGCGGGTGCGCTCCGGATTCCTCTCCCTCGCCGCCGCCGACCCGGCCCGCTACCTCGTCGTGGACGCCGGACAGCTGCCGGAGGCGGTCACCACGGTCGTACGCCACCGCCTGGACCAGATGCTGCCGCTGTCGGACGCGGAGCTGAAGGCCCAGGAGGAGGCCCGCAAGGCGGCGGAGGAAGAGGCGCGCCGCAAGGCCGAGGAGGAGGCCGCCCGCAAGGCGGAGGAGGAGCGGCTGGAGCGCGAGCGCCAGGAGGCGCTGGCCAAGGCGCGCGCCGAGGAGGAGGAGCGCAAGCGCCGCGAGCTGGAGGAGGCGCGGCAGCGCGAGGCCGAGCGGCAGGCGGAGGAGGCCAGTAAGCGGGCCGAGGACGCGCGCCGCCGGGCCGAGGAGGACCGTAAGCGCATCGAGGCCGAGGACCGCGCCCGCGCCGCCGAGCAGGAGCGGCTGCGCCGCAAGGCGGAGGCGCAGGCCCTGGAGCGGGCCCAGCTGGCGGCGCGCCGCCAGGAGGAGCAGCGCAGGACGGAGGAGGCGCTGCTGCGGGCGGAGCAGGCGCGGCTGGCGGCGGACGATCCGACCGTGGAGACGGAGCTCCCGAAGCTGGCCGGTGCGGCGGACGCGGCTGATGTCGCGCCTGACGCGACGGCCGATGCGGCGCCCGCTGCGGCGCCCGATGCGGCGGAGACGGTCCAGACGCCGCGCTTCGACCCGCGGATCACCCGTGATCCCCGGGATTCCCGTGAGCATGACGCGGACTGGTCGGGCGCTGCGGGCGCCGCCGGTGCGGGGGCGGACGTCGACGAGACCGCCGTACTCCCGCCGGTGCGACCCCGGCAGGGCCCGGACGCCGAGGAGACCACGGTCCTTCCCCAGGCGCAGGCGCCGGAGTCCTCGGCGACCGACGAGACGGCTGTCCTGCCGCCCGTACGGGAGGAGCGGTCAGCCGATCCGGCCGACCGGGTTCCGCCGTGGATGTTCCGCAAGGAGCAGCAGGGCGAGGGCGAAGCCCAGGAGAACGACCGTACGCGCGAGCTGCCCCAGTACGACCAGGGCCAGGGGCCGGGCCAAGGCCAAGGCCAAGACCAGGACCAGGCGCGACGTCGGCGCCCGCGTCCGGAGTGGGCGGAGGAGACCCCGCTGGACGACCTCCCGACCCTCGCCGACGAACTCCTCGGCGACCGCGACCGTGACGACGAGGGCGGCGGCGGCCGGCGCCGTCGCTGACCGACTGGCGGCGTTGTCGGTGGGGTGCCCCACAATGGGACGCGTTGGGCACGAACGGCGGAGGCAGCCATGGCGGTATGGGACGACCTGGTCGGGCAGGACCGAGTAGCGGCCCAGCTGACCGCTGCCGCGCGTGACGCGGAAGCGCTGGTCAGGGCCGGTTCGTCGGCCGTGCCCGACTCCGCGCCCATGGCGTCGTCGAAGATGACGCACGCCTGGCTGTTCACCGGACCTCCCGGTTCCGGCCGGGCCACCGCCGCCCGGGCCTTCGCCGCCGCGCTGCAGTGCGTGAGCCCCGACCGGTCGCTCGGCTCCACCCCCGGCTGCGGCTTCTGCGACGGCTGCCACACCGCCCTGGTCGGCACGCACGCCGATGTGGAGGTGGTGCGTACGGACATGCTCACCATCGGCGTCAAGGAGACCCGTGAGCTCGTCCGCCGCGCTCAGCTCTCCCCCGCGGGCGGCCGCTGGCAGGCGATCGTCATGGAGGACGCCGACCGCCTCACCGAGGGCGCGGGCAACGTGCTGCTGAAGGCCGTCGAGGAGCCCGCGCCGCGCACCGTATGGCTGCTGTGCGCACCCTCCCTGGAGGATGTGCTGCCCACCATCCGCTCCCGCTGCCGCCTCCTCACCCTCCGTACGCCCCCGGTGGACGCCGTCGCCGACATCCTGATCCGCCGCGACGGCATCGACCCCGAGCTGGCCGCCTCCGCCGCCCGCGCCACCCAGGGGCACATCGGCCGCGCCCGCCGCCTGGCCACCGACGAGCGGGCCCGGACCCGCCGCAAGGCGGTGCTGAAGCTCCCGCTGCGCATCGACGACGTGGGCGGCTGCCTCAAGGGGGCGCAGGAGCTGGTCGACGCGGCGGCCGACGACGCCAAGCAGGTCGCGGAGGAGGTCGACACCAAGGAGACCGAGGAGCTGCGCGCCGCGCTCGGCGCCGCCGCCGGTACGGGCGGGCGGCTGCCGCGCGGCACGGCCGGGGCCATGAAGGACCTCCAGGACCGCCAGAAGCGCCGCGCGACGCGTACCCAGCGCGACAGCCTCGACCTGGCCCTGACCGAGCTGACGGGCTTCTACCGGGACGTGCTGGCCCTCCAGCTCGGCTCCCAGGTCGCCCTCGCCAACACCGACGTGCGGGACGCGCTGGAGCGGGTGGCGTCGGGTTCGAAGCCGGAGCGGACGCTGCGCAGGATCGAGGCGGTCTCGGCCTGCCGCGAGGCGCTGGACCGCAATGTGGCGCCGCTGCTGGCGGTGGAGGCGATGACCATGGCCCTGCGCGCGGGCTGAGGCGCCGGGGCCCGGTGGGGACGGCCGGTGGGGCTGCCGGGCCCGCCGGAGCGGCCGGAGCAGCCAGGCCCGCTGGATCAGCTGGGTCCGCCGGGGATGGCAGAGCCGCCGAGGCCGTCCCTCACCCGTCCGAGTGACCCCATGGCGGCATGAAGCGTAGCGGTGCGGCTACCCTCCGTATCGCTGACGGCTCCTCGTCGGCACCCGTGACCCGAGGGATTCGCCGATGGCCATCAGCCGCAGCAGCACGCTCACCACCATCGGCGTCGCCGTCGCAGGCGCCGCCCTGCTGCTCTCCGGCTGCTCCGCCGGAGCCTCGGCGCCGGGCGCCGCGTCCCTGCCGAAGGCCGTCCCCACATCCCTCAAGCCCTACTACGAACAGACCCTGAGCTGGCACAAGTGCCCCGGCGGCGCGGGCTTCGACTGCGCCACACTGAAGGCCCCGCTCGACTACGCCCGGCCCGGCACCGGCCACGACCTCAAACTGGAGGTCTCCCGGAAGAAGGCAACCCGCTCCGCCCGCCGCATCGGCTCGCTCCTGGTGAACCCCGGCGGCCCGGGCGGCTCCGCGATCGGCTATCTGCAGAGCTTCGCGGCGATCGGCTACCCGGCGCCGGTCCGCGCACGGTACGACCTGGTCGCGATGGACCCGCGCGGCGTGGCCGGGAGCGAACCCGTCACCTGTCTGAACAACCGGCAGATGGACGCCTTCACCCGGACCGACCAGACCCCCGACGACCCGGCCGAGACCCGTCGGCTCGTCGCCGCGTACAAGAAGTTCGCCCGCGGCTGCGCGGCCCGCTCCGGCCGCGTCCTCGGACATGTCTCGACCGTCGAGGCGGCGCGCGACATGGACCTGCTGCGCGCCGCCCTCGGCGACCGCAAACTCGCCTACGTCGGCGCCTCCTACGGCACCTTCCTCGGCGCCACCTACGCCGACCTCTATCCGGCCCGCTCCGGGCGCCTCGTCCTCGACGGCGCCCTCGACCCCACGCTGACCTCCCGGCGCATGAACCGCGACCAGACCGCCGGTTTCGAAACCGCCTTCACCGCCTTCGCCCGGGACTGCCTCCACCGCTCCGGCTGCCCCCTCGGCACCGGCACCGTGACCGCCGCGGGCAAGCGGCTCAGCGCCCTCTTCCGCCGCATCGACTCCCACCCGGTCCCCACCGGCGGCTCCCGCACGCTGACCGAATCCCTCGCCACCATCGGCGTGATCACCGCGATGTACGACGAGGGCGCCTGGCCCCAGCTGCGCACGGCCCTCCGCGCGGCCCGGCGCGGCGACGGCGAGGGCCTGCTCAACCTCGCCGACCTCTACTACGAGCGCGACACCGACGGCTCGTACGCCAACCTCATGTACGCCAACCCCGCCGTCAACTGCCTCGACCTCCCACCGGCCTTCCGCACCCCCGCCGACGTCCGCACGTCCCTCCCCGCCTTCGAGAAGGCGTCCCCCGTCTTCGGCAGGACCCTGGCCTGGTCCGCCCTGAACTGCGGCTACTGGCCCGTCCGCCCGACCGGCCACCCCCACCCCCTCCGGGCCGAGGGCGCCGCCCCCATCGTCGTCGTCGGCACCACCCGCGACCCCGCCACCCCGTACCGCTGGGCCCGCGCCCTCGCCTCCCAGCTCACCTCCGCCACCCTGCTCACCTACGACGGCGACGGCCACACCGCCTACGCCCGCGGCAGCCGCTGCGTCGACACCGCGATCAACACCTACCTCCTCACCGGCCGACCCCCCACCCCCGCCAAGCGCCGCTGCACCTGACCACACGGCGGGAACAGCCCAGCAAAAAGCCCAGGTCACACAGAGTGTGACCTGGGCTTCAGTGGAGCCGCCTAAGGGAATCGAACCCTTGACCTACGCATTACGAGTGCGTCGCTCTGGCCGTCTGAGCTAAGGCGGCGTGCTGGTGGCGCCTGATCGGCAGCACCAGCTCCGCCAAGTCTACACAGTCCCGGGGGGTGCTCCGTACGGGGTTCCGGGGCGGTGGAGTTCCGTCAGCCGCCCCCTCCGCCACCGCCTCCGCCGCAGCCACCGCCGCCTCCACCCCCGCCGCCGCACGAGGAGCCTCCTCCGCAGGACGAGTTTCCGCCGCATGAGGAGCTGCCGCCTCCGCCGCCGGCCCACCAGCCGCCGGAGCGGCGGGGGCGGCCGTCGCCGAGGAGGGTGTTCCTCGAGTCGGTCTTGGCTGCCTTCGCGAAGATCAGGACGATCGCCACGAAGGGCACGGCGACCATCACCATGATGAACAGGGGACCCATCGAACCCTCAACTTCCTTAGCCGGTCAGGGTGGTAGACGAGTTGGGGAAGGTTCGCGGTTGTCGATGGGCGCTCATTCGATGTGCCGGTTCGGTGAAGCCACGCCGCTCGGCTACGGGGGGTGGCCGTGGGGCTCCGCTCCGGTCAGGCTCCCTTGAGGTGGCGCATCAGACGCTCGAAGTCCTGCCAGCCGGAGAGGTCCGACGGGTCTCCCGGCAGCGGGTAGTACAGGGCGGGGCGGGTGGCGGGGCCGAGCTGGACCGGGGGGTCGGCCAGGGGGGTGCGGCGGGCACGGTCGCCGGGGAGTTCGCGTACCTCCTCCGCGCCGAGGACGAAGGCCAGGGGGACGCCGGGGCCTTCGAAGCGCGGCGGGACGGCGAGGTCGCGGCGGGCCTTGCGGAGCTGGACCAGCATCGACTGGAGGTTGTGGCGGGTGGCCAGGATCTCGGCGGCCCGGGGGAGCGCGTCCAGCGGCGGTTCCTCGCCGGGCCCGTAGCCGAAGGCCAGGGTGACGTCCTCCTCCACGCCCGCCGTCGTACGGCTGACGCGGACCGTGGCCAGGCCGGGGCGGGCGGGGGTGCCGACGACCACGAGCCAGGTGGGTTCGGGGGACCGGTCGTGGGCCAGGTCGGTCAGCTGACGCAGCGACCAGGGGAGGTTGGCCGGTTCGGCCGTGCCCCAGCCCACCGGGGGTTCGCCGGTGAGTTCGCGCCAGACCGCCTCCAGCGCGCCGCCGAGGACGAGGCGGTCGTCGGCGGGGTGGACCGTACGGAAGGAGACGGCCAACTGGCGCTCGCCGGTGTCCGACACCTCCTGGTACGAGGCGGCGACCCGGGTGTGCGGGTCGGCGGCGGTCGCCTCGTCGGACTCGATGGTGGCGAACAGGCCGTTCTGCCAGGCCAGTACGGCCCCCGACAGGCCGTCGTAGTAGCCCTCCCGCTCGTCCTGCACGACCCAGCGCGACGGCCAGCCGCTCAGGGTGTTGCGGACGGCGGGGGAGAGGCGGACGTCGGAGGACGTGACGATCTGGAGGCCCAGTTCGGCGTTCCCGGCGGCCCGGTACGCGTCCGAGAGCCAGGCCGTCATGGAGACCACCGGGCGGTCCTGGATGATGACCGCGACCTTGTCGGTGAGGGCGTCGACGGCGGGCTGCGCCGCGGCGGGCGTGGGCGCGACGCTCACGCCGTCCGTCTTCACCACGGCGAGCGAGGTCGCGGCCTCCGGCGGCCACGCGGAGCCGCCCGACAGGGAGATGAGCCGGGCGGCGAAGGTGCCCGCGAGCCGCTCGGCTTCCTCGACGCCGGTGGTGGCCCGGATCTCCGTCCACCAGAACGGAACCGGGGGCGCGGCGGCTCCGAGCAGCCGTTCGGCTTCGCCCGCGACCTGGACGAGCATCGGCGCCTCGACCGAGACGAGGGGGCGGCCCTCCGGGTCGCAGAGCTGTATGACGGCGTCTTCACCCGTCGTCCCGACGAGCTTGTCGGGGCCGCCGGAGAGCAGACCGGCGAGCACGCTCAGCGGGTCGGGCATTCTCGGGGTGAGGGTGATGACGTCCTTGGTCATGTGGTCATCCGGCCCTTCGTGGTCCGTGGCGTGGTCGTCCGTGGCGTGGTCCGTGGTGCGGCGGCCCGTGGCGTAGTCGTCCGTGGCGTGGTCGTCGTGTGCTTCGCGGCCCGTGTGGGGTGGCTGCCGCTCATTCGGGGGTGTAGACCGTCTGGATCAGGCGGTTCTGTCGGCCCCTGCGGATGAACACCCCGCGACCGGCGGGCTGCTGGCCCGCGTACACGCCGGGGAACAGCTGGCCCTCGCTGCGGTCGCCCGACATCAGGACGGCCGAGGCGCCCGACTCGCGCAGGCCCAGCATCAGGGGCTCGTACATGCCGCGCGAGGCGCCCGCGACGCGGCGCGTCACGACGAAGTGGAGGCCGATGTCGACCGCCGAGGGTATGTAGGGCAGGAACGGCGTGAGCGGCGCCTGCCCGGCGGTGGTCAGGACGTCGTAGTCGTCGACGAGGACCACGATCCGCGGACCGCTGCCCCAGCTGCCCGGCTCCAGGTCCTCGGTGTCCGCGCTGTCGTCGGGCAGCCGCTTCTCCAGCTCGGTGGCGATGCCGGTGGCGAGGCCCGCGCACATCTTGGCGTTGTACGCGTAGCCGCCGCGGAACTCCTCCGGGATCGCGCCGCGCAGGCTGCGCCGCGGGTCCATGACGGCGAAGACGAGATCGTCCTCGCCGTAGCGCTCCATGAGGCCCTGGGAGATGGTCTTGAGGAGGTTCGTCTTGCCGCATTCGCTGTCGCCCAGGACCAGCAGGTGCTGGTCGTATGCGAACAGGTCGAGAAGGACGGGCGCGAGCGCCGTCTGGTCCAGGCCGATGGCCACCTGCTTCGGCTCGGCGACCGGCCCGGGCAGCAGATGCGGTTCCAGGACCCGCGGCAGGACCCGTACGGGCTGCGCCACGTCGCCGCTCCAGGTGGCGCGGACGGTGCGGGCGGTGCGCTCCAGGACCCCCCCGAGGTCCGAGGCGTCGGTGAGCCCGTCCGTGCGCGGCAGGGCGATCTGCGCGAACAGCTTGCCGTCGGTGAGGATGCGGCCGGGCTCGTCCGGCGACAGCGTCTGGGCGAGCTTGCGGTCGATGCTGGACTCGCTGGGGTCGTTCAGGCGCAGCTCGACGCGGGTACCGAAGTTCGACTGGGCCGCGATGCGGACGTCGTTCCAGCGGAGCATGCCCGCGACCACGTGGATGCCGTATCCGCTGCCGCGCTTGAGGATGTCGATGACGGCGTCGTCCAGCTCCTCGAAGTCGTCGCGCAGCGCGCCGAAGCCGTCGATGATGAGCACGATCTCGGCCGAGGCCAGCTGGGGCAGCCGACCCGCCGCGTGCAGGGTACGCAGCTGTTCGACGGAGTCGATGCCGTGCTGACGGAAGAGGTCCTCGCGGGCCGCGAGCATGGTGCGCACCTCTTCGACGGTGCGTCCGGCGCGCTCGCGGTCGGCGCGGCCCGCCACGCCGCCGACGTGCGGCAGGCCCGACAGCGCCTGCAGGCCGCCGCCCACCAGGTCGAGGCCGTAGACGCCGACCTCCTGCGGGGTGTGGGTCAGCGCGATCGACAGGGCGAGGGTGCGCAGCAGGGTCGTCTTGCCGGACTGCGGGCCACCGATGACGGCGGCGTGGCCGCCCGCCACCGTGAGGTCCAGGTACCACTGGCCCTGCCACTGCCTGGTGGGGTCGTCGAGCAGCCCGAGTGGCACCTGCAGCGGGCCGCGGCGGGTGGCGAGCTGCATTCCGCGCGCGCCGACCTCCACCGGGCCCGCGGCCTTGTCCAGGGCGATCGCGTCGGGCAGCGGGGGCAGCCAGATGCGCCGGACCGGAGGGGCGGCGTTCTCCAGCTGTCCGACGACGACGTGCATCTCGGTGGGGCCGGTCTCGCGGCGCCGCACTGTCGGCTGCCCCTCACCCGGATTCTCCGGCTGGGCGAGGGTGTTGAACGCGTCGTACTCCAGGGCGAGCGGACCGGCGTCCTCCTGCTCGGCGCGCTGCACCGGACCGCGGTAGGCGCCGGAGACGTAGCTCGCCTTGAAGCGCTCGTAGTGCGTGGTGTCGACCTTGAGGTAGCCGAAGCCGGGCAGCGGCGGCAGATGGAAGGCGTCCGTGGTGTCCAGGACCGTGCGGGACTCGTCGGCGGAGAAGGTGCGCAGGCCGAGCCGGTACGAGAGATAGGTGTCCAGCCCCTTGAGCTTGCCGCCCTCGATGCGCTGGCTGGACAGCAGCAGGTGCACACCGATGGAGCGGCCGATGCGCCCGATGGACAGGAACAGGTCGATGAAGTCCGGCTTGGCGGTGAGGAGTTCGCCGAACTCGTCGATGACCACGAACAGGTGCGGCAGGGGGGCGAGGTCGGGGCGCTTCTCGGCCCGCAGCGTGGCGTAGTGGCCGATGTCGGCGATGTTGCCCGCGTCCTTGAGTACCTGCTGACGGCGCTTGACCTCGCCGGCCAGCGAGGCGTGGACGCGCTCCACGAGACCGGCCTGGTTCTCCAGGTTGGTGATGACACCGGCCACGTGCGGCAGGTTCGCGAACGGCGCGAACGTCGCACCGCCCTTGTAGTCGACGAGGACCATGGCGAGGTCCTCCGGCGGGTGGGTGGCGACCAGGGCGAGGACGAGGGTGCGCAGCAGCTCCGACTTGCCGGAGCCGGTGGCGCCGACGCACAGCCCGTGCGGGCCCATGCCCAGCTCGGACGACTCCTTCAGGTCGAGGAGCACCGGCTCGTGGGAGTCGCTGATACCGATCGGCACGCGCAGGTACGCACGTTCGCCGCGCGATGCCCACATGCGCGAGAGGTCGAGGTCGGCCACGTCGTCGATGCCGAGCAGCCCGGCGAAGTCGACGGGGCCGGACAGCGGGGCGTCGACGAGCGACTCGGCGGAGAGCCGCATCGGCGCGATCATGCGGGCCAGGCCCTCGGCGAACGGGATGCCGACCTCGTCCACGGTGCCGTGGGCGTGGATCGGTTCCGGTTCGCGCAGGTCCTCGATGACCACCCGGTCGCCGTCGACGGTGATCCGGACGCTGACGTGTCCCGGCTCCTGGACCCGCTCCTGGAGCAGATGCAGGACGGTGACGCCCATGTTGCGCAGGCCGACCGCGTCATCGGGGCGCGGCAGGTCCACGGCGTCCTCGCCGTGCCCGTCGGAGACGACGACCAGGCGGGACGTCATGATCAGGGCGTCCTTGTCGGACAGCCCCCGGCGCACCTCGGCCGCGTACGAGGCGCGGCGGCGCAGCTCCGCGCCGATCTGCTGGGCGAGCTGGGGCGGTGAGGGGGCGATACGGCGGGCGGCGACGGGGCCGTCGAGCTGGTCGGGGTCGAGGAGGTGCGGCATCCACTTTGCCCACTCCCAGTCGGCGAGCCGTTCGCCCGGTACCGCGAGCGCCATCGCCACGTCGTCCGGGGCGTGGGTGGCGGCGGTCTGCACGAGCAGCGCGCGGGCGACGCGCAGGCAGTCCTCGCGCGGCCCGATGACGCTGATGTTGCCGACCCGGTCGAGCGGGACGGTGAGGGGGAGTTCGGTACCGGTGCGGAAGCGGTCCATCAGCGCCGACGCCTCGTTCAGCATGAAGCGGTCGGGCGGGGTGAGGACCGACGAGCCCTGCTGGGCGACCGTGAGGTCGCGTACCGGCATCTCGCCGGTGCCGACGCGCACGCGCAGGAAGTCCCCGTCCGGGCGGCGGCGCTCCCACAGCCGGGCCGGGTCGCGCACGATGTCGTACAGGGCGTCCGGCGGCGGGTTGAGGACGTCGGCCTGCTCACGCCGCTCGCGCTCCTCCCCGGACAGCTCCTCGCGCAGGTCCTCCAGGTACGACAGGTACGCCTCGCGCTGGGTGCGGCGGGTGCGCTGGGCCTTGCCGCGCTGCGAGAAGGCGAGGCCGAGGGTGCCGATGAGGGTGACGACGACGATGATCGCGCCGAGCCCGGCGAACTGGCTGTTCCGTACGACCGTCATCATGATCACGGACGACAGCACACCGGCGACGGGCAGCAGCGACATCGCGATGTTGCCCGCCTTCCCCTCGGGGAGGTTGGGCGGCGCCTCGATGGTGCGTGCCTCGGGTGCGGCCTGGGGCCGGACGGTCCTGGCCGGGCGGTGGATCAGTCGGGTACTCATCGGCGTCCGTCACTCACGGTCGGGCTCGGCATGTCGGGCTCGGCATGGGGATCACTCGGCATGGGGATCAGTGGCGCTGCTGGGAGAGCCGGAACGCCTCCGCGGCGAGGCGGGTGGCGGCCTCCCTCGTGGAGTGCGCGAGGAGTTCGGTGCGGATCGCGCCGCCCGCCGCGAGGTGCCGGTCGTACGGCAGGGTCCGGACGCTCGCCCCGGTGGACTTCAGCTTCTTGACCGCCTGGCCGAGGTCGAGTCCGCTGTGCGGCACGAGCTCGGTGAGGACCACCACGGTTCCGGCGATCACATGCGGGGGCAGTCCCTGCATCCACTGGAGCACCGCGTACGTGCTGGTGACGCCCTCCAGGGTGGCGGGCGCGGTCAGCACGCGCGCCTGGGCGGCGGACAGCGCGACCCGGGCGACCTCGGCGGGCAGCGTCTCGCAGTCCACGACGGTCACGCCGAAGTACCGGCGCAGCGAGACCATGACCCGCTCGTACGCCCTGGTCTCCAGCATCGCGCCGATCTGCCCCTGGCTGCCGGGCGACAGCCAGGCGTTGTTGGGGAGCTGTACGAGATAGCCGGTGACGTCGAGCAGCGACATCTGCGGCTCGACGATGCCCGCCAGGTCGCCGGTGGTCCAGCGCAGCGTCTCGGCGCCGAGCCGCAGCGGCAGCGAGCCGAGCGACGGGTCGGCCTCGACGAACAGGACCGGGTCCTGGCGGTAGTGCGCGTACGCCGTGCCGAGCAGCGCCGCGACGGTCGACTTGCCGGAGCCGCCCCGGATGGACGTCACGGCGATCTGCCGGCCGGTGGTCACGGGCTGCTGGAGGATCTCGGCACCGGCGGTGGTGTCGGCGACCTCGCGGGCGGCCGAGGAGGCGACGGTGCGGCGCAGGGTGCGCATGGCCCGCGCGGCGAACGACTCGCCGTGCCGCGGCTTGCGGCCGGTCAGGGCGAGCCCCTGGTCCATCACGGGACGGGAGTCGGGGGTGCGCTGCGGCGGGCGGATCGGGGCGTCGGCGGCCTGACCCGGCACCGGTTGGTACGGCTGCTGGGGCTGGTACTGCTGCTGCGGCACCGCTTCGTACCCGGGCGCGCCGTGTGGCGGTGCGGGTTGCTGAGGTGGCGCGGGTTGCTGTGGTGCGCCCTGGGGTGGTGCGCCCTGTTGCGATGGGCCCTGTTGCGATGGGCCTTGCTGCGATGGGCCGGGTGCGCCCTGGGGTGTGGCCCCGGCCCGCAGGTCACGCAGCACGTCGCCCTGCCAGTTGTCTCCGTTCGGCATGTCAGCCCTTCTGTTCCGCCCTGCTGCCCCGCCCGGAGCGCCTGCGCGTCGACTCAAACTTGTGGAGCATCCTTGTGGAGCGTCAGAACTTGTCGAGCAACTGTCCGTACACGCCGAACGCGCCGACGGCGAGCGGGAAGAGCCCCACCACACCGATGGACTCGACCAGGTCGGCGATGCGCCGCAGCCGCACCTGCACGTGCTCGGGCGGCTGCACGGCCAGGATCAGCAGCGGCAGCACCGCGGCCGCGCCCAGCACGGCGAGCGGCCCGGCGCCCCCGGCGTGCTCCATCCACACCACGACCAGGCGTACGACGAGGACCGCGGCACCCGCGAAGAGCGCCACGACCTCGGCGACCAGCGGGAACGCACGCGCCCGGGAGAGCAGGACCAGGGCCACCAGCGCCGGGAGCGCCACCGTCCACACGGACGGCGTCGCGGCGCGGGTGAGCAGCCAGCTGCCCGCCGTCGCGGAGGCCGCGGTGACGATCGTCGCGAGGGCGAGGCCGCGGTGGGTGGCCGCGAGCGCGTTGCCCACCTGGTGGCGGCTGACGGAAGTGCCGCCGGAGCGGCGGTCGTCGAGCGCGGTGAGGCCCGAGGCCATCAGGGCGAGCCGCGGCAGCAGACCGAGCAGGATCACGGAGAAGACGGCCATCACGGCGCCGAGCCGGACCGGGTCGTCCTGGATCGCGGCGACCGCCTCCCACACCACGGCCAGTCCGGCCGTGGCCGCGGCCCCGATGAGCCCGCCGCGGCCGAGCGGCGAGAAGTAACCGAGCAGGAGCAGCGTCACGACCAGCGCACCCGTGACGGCGGCCAGCCGTGCCGTCCCCGACCAGTCGTAGGCGTCGGCCGCGGTCCACGCGGTGAGCAGACCGAGGCCGCCGGAGGCGAGCAGCAGCGCCGTGGCCAGTCCGCGGTTGCCCTCCCCGATCTTGGAGACGAGGGCACCGGCGGCGAGGAGGACGAGCGTGACCGCGACCAGGACGCCCACGAGGGAGTCGAGCGCGAACTCACGGCGGGCGAGCACCGCGGCGATCACCGCGAAGGCGACCGTGGCCACGCCCGCGCTGATCCGCCGCGTGGCGGGCCGCCAGCGCCAGGCCTCCAGGTCGAGGTCGTCGGCCACCAGGTCCGTGACGTCGTGCACGACGGGGGCCGGCGGCGCCGAATGGGCCCGTACGAGCCGCAGCACGGCCCCGTCCGCGACCTGGGCCGACGACAGCGTGCTGTCGTGCGGCAGCGCGGAGCCGTCGGACGTGATCAGCTGCCGGGACATCGGCCGCGACGCCGCCCGGTCGTCCAGCAGCTGCAGGATGTCCGGCAGCAGCTGCCCGATCGGAGTGTCGGAGGGCAGGACGATGTCGGCCCGGCGTCGCTCGCCGACCAAGGTCACCCGGCTGAGTTGCGCCCGGGATGTCGTTGTTGTGCTCACCACTTACGGGAACCTATCGTCGCGACGTTGAGGACTCGGGCCTGTTCGGCGTGTACATGTTACTGGTGCCCCGCCCATTCCCTTTTGTGGGGAATTGCGGGGAATTGTGCGGGACTGCGTGGAATTCCTGGCTCGAGTGGCTCGAGGTGCCGGAATCCCGTTCCTGGGTGCGGGAGTTGTGGGCCGCCGTAATGCCGGAGAACGCTATGAACCCCGAGAATTCTCCGCACTCTTCCCGGAGTCCTTTGGCTTCGCCGTCTGTGTCGACTGCGGCGGCTGCTGGTACTGCTGTTCCTGGCGCTGCTGCTTCTCCTGCTCGGCCTTCTGCTTCGCCAGAGTGTGCTGGAGGAAGGACCATCCGACGCAGCCCGCGCACAGCACGGCGGCGATGGCGATCCCGGCGAACACCTTGCCCAGCCGCTCGTCCGCCGTACGCCGCGCCCGCTGCGCGCCGAACAGCAGCGCGTCCCGCATCCGGCGCCGGCGCACCGCCACCGACTCCAGCAGCTGGCTGTCGTAATCCCGTGCCATCCGTCTTGTCGTCCGTCGCCTCAGTGGTCCGTTGCGTGGGTCGTGGTCCTTGGAACATATGGCATGGGTGAGTTGGCAGTACACCCCAGGGGCGCGCCCGGCTGCGGCGGTGCGGTGCCCTCCGTTTCGTACCAGGTACGGAGCGACTGGACGGTGGCGTCCAGGAGGCCGCTCCGCACCCCCCGGTCGATGGTCCCCTCGCTGATCCGTTCCCCGAGCACCAGCATCATGGCCGCGCGGACGGCGTCGGCCGGTGACAGCCGTCCGTCCGGCGACAGCCGGGGAGGGGGATTGGCCGACCACCGATACTCGGCATCGAGGACCCCGACGCCCCTCAGCGCGCTGACGGCACGCAACAGCGCGTCGCCGTAGCGGGGGTACGGGATCTGGATCACGCCTCTGGCGTTCTCCTGACCCCCACCCCACTCGACCTTCCGGTCCTCGTCCGTCAGCGAGTCGAAGGCGTCGGCGAGCTCGCGCCAGGCCGCCGCGTCGTCCCAGTCGAGCGCGGCGACCAGGCGCCGGTCGTCGGCCGGGGTGACGGTACGGGCGAGCTCCTCGATCACGGCCACATCGGGGACGGCGGTGAGGGGCCCGACGCCCGGTTCGCGACGGAGGAGGACGAGGACGTCCAGCGGCGCGACGCCGCGCTCCCGCGCCCCACGCACCTTGGCGTCGTACCACTCCAGCCCCGCCCTGTAGGCGCCGAGACCGCTCGCCTTGCGGTCCACCCAGCCACCATCGGCGGAGTCACCCCAGACGTACCCCATCACCTGCCCGTCGGGGGCGGCGACGCTGATGTAGTGCACGGGATCGGGCATGTTGCTCAAGTTGTCCTGTCAGCCAGTCTTGGCGAGGGCCTCGACCGCGGCGGCGTTGGGGGCGTCGGCGAGGGAGCCGGGGAGGGGGCGGCCCCTGCCGGACAGTTCTGAATTGCCGTACAGCTCATCGAGAGTCTGGGTCGGGTGGAGGCCGCGGGCCTTCCCCTCGCGCAGCCGCTCGATCCAGACCATGCCGTGGTTCCTGGCGCGGGAGCCACCTGCCTGATGCGGTTCGTAGGCGGCGGCGTCATCCTCGTCACCGGCCCACACGTACCCAAGGATCGACCCGTCGTTCTTGTCGATCACGGTGAAGTACCGCACCGGCTTCTCGGTCCAGTTCTGGTAATCCACCGCTCCGCCCGGCTTCTCCCGGAACTGCATGTCTTCTTCGAAGCGCGAGGGCTTCGGTTGCTCACTGCTCACAAGTCCATACTCCTCGAATCAGCTGTCCCATGGGGACGCGGCTACGGCTTCGGCCTCGGGAGAACTTCTCCGTAGACCTGCCACGTTCCGGCCGAGTCCTCGAAGACGCGCGTCACCTTGTATTCCGTACCACGAGCTAGGAGCAGCTCCCGCTCCCCTGGGTTATCGGAGATGCGGTCGATCCAGAGAGCAGGCGTGTCCTTCGGTACCCGCAGATGCATGTGTACAGGTTTGTGCGCGAAGGCCGGGGTCTTGCCGAGTGACGTGGAGGTGTATCCGAGGTCGTCGTAGATCTTGCCCTGCATTTCGAGCGGAGATCGCAGGTTGAGGTGATCGACGGCAGTGCCACGGACCACCATGATGTCCTCGGGAACAGGGCGGGTGCCCATGACCCGGTCCATGTTGTCGATAACCTTCTGCGTGGCGGAGGGCAGGTCCACTTTATTTCGAAGCGGCTCGTTGATCGCCTTGTAGGAGTTGCCGCTGTACGTGGTCAGCGCCTTGCTTCCGGCGGGGTCGCGCTGTCCGAGCTGATCGATGTAGTCGTTCCAGTACGCGTCGCCGTAGGCCTGTCCTGCTTTGTCGCTGGAGCTGGGCCAGTGGTTCGTCCCCCGCTCCAGCTCCGCCGTGGCCACCGCGTGCTTCTCCGCGTCTGTGGCCAGGTCGTCGAAGTCATCCGCCGACATGTGTGGCTTGTACTCGAACGGCTCCGCGGCACCGCTGCCCGGTACGTCCGTGCCCCCGTGGCCCGGGGCGACCGGCGCGTCGGTGCCGTGGTGCGCGGCGGCTTCCGCCACGTCGTTCACGTGGTCACCGGCATGCGCCGCATCGTCGCCGTATCCACCATGCGAACCGTCGTGACCGTGCGCGCCGGGAGCGTCATGGCCCGGCCCGTGCGGGGCATCGGTGCCATGCGGGTGGCCGGTGCCCGGAACGTCGTGGGCGGGGACGTGCGGGCCGGCCTGGCCCGGTACGTGGCTGCCGACCTCGCCCGGCACATGCCCGGCAGGGGCACCCGGGACGTGGTTCGACGGGGTCTGGTGATACCACGGCGTCGATGTGCCGTGGCCGCCCGCAGGCACGTGTCCGGCGTTGCCGCCCGCCGCGTTGTCGAAGGACGCGGGGTTGGGCCCGTAGGAGCCCGGCGCGTGCGCGGGACCGCCGGTCGGTACGTGGCCGTCGGCCGGTACGTGCCCCGGTGCACCGCCGGTCGGTACGTGGCCGCCCGGCACCTGGTGGTCCATGCCGCCCGGCGCGTACCAGGCCGGTTGGCCGGGGGCACCGCTCGGGACGTGCCCCGGAGCTGCTCCCGGCGCATGCGCGCCTGCCGGGAACGGGGCTCCGGGCTGCTGGATTTGCCAGGACTCCGGCAGGCCGGAGGCACCGTGGCCCGCGCCGTGCGCGGCGGGGGCCACGTCGACGGAGCCCGGCGGAGGAGGGGGGACGAGGTTGCCGTTCGGCTCCAGGAGGGATCCGTTGGGCAGCTGTACCGCGCCGTCGGGCAGATGGGGGACGTCGACCTTCCCGATCCCCTTCAGTCCCTTGGTGATGTCGCCGATCTTGGACAGTCCGGCTCCGGCACCCTTGGCGACGTAGGTCATGGGGTCGATGACCCGGCCCGCCTTGCCGGCGACGGAGAGGGCCTTGGCGACAGCGCCGGCCTTGCCTGCTCCCGCGGCGGCGCCGCCTGCTCCGCCGGTGAAGACGGTGGTGACGACGTTGAAGGTGACCGCACCGGCCGCCCGGCCCGGATTTTTGCCCCATTCGTCCCAGGCGACCAGGGCTTTGCCGGTTTCCTTCATGGCGGTGCGCGAGTCGCGCAGCCAGGAGGGGAGTTTGTCGTCTGGCGCAGACCAGAAGGCTTCCCTGGCTCCGGGGATCGTGCTGATGGCGAGGCCGGTCCCCAGCTGGGCGAGGCCTTTCCAGGCTTGGCCCATGGCGTCCCAGCCGCCGCAGCCCACGAGGGTGCCCAGGCCTTTGATGGTGCCCCAGACGCCGTCGACGATCAGGCCGTCCCAGACGAACGATTTGACCCAGTGGCCGACTTCCCAGACGTGGTGCTTCTCTTCGACCGGGTCGCCCCAGGGGAGTTTGGCGTTTTTGAGGTCGTCGGCCTTGTAGCCGTATTGGTTTTTGCGGTCTGATCCGTCGCCCGCGACCATCTGGGTGCCGCCGAAGAGGGCGGTGATTTTGTTGTGGCAGGTGCGTTCGGCGGCCCAGAAGGCGGCGACGGTGCTGGTGATGTCGTCGCGGAGCTGGTTGTGTTCGTCGACTTTGTCGCCGTCGTATTCCCAGTCGTCGTCGTCTTTGTTGTCGTTGACGAACGTGGTGGCGTCGGCTTTGAGCTGGGTGAGTTTGGTGACCAGGGGGCGGATGTCGGTGGCGTACTCCGACAGTGCGGAGGAGACCTTGCCCAGGTCGTCGGCGAAGCCGTCGGCGCGGTCCTTGACCGGTTTGGTGGACGCGAAGAGCCGCTCGGCCTCGGGGGCCTTGTAGTAGGCGGACAGGCCCTGGAAGTGGGTGTGGACATCCGCGCCGGTGTCGCGGATGTGCCCGGCATCGGTCTTGAGGCTGCCGTGGGCTTTTTCCAGCAGCTCCAGGTTGCCGGTGTACTGGGGAATCTCTCCCGGCTTGATCATCCGGTCTGCGTCCCCGGCTTCTTCGGGTCCAGATCCGGCGCGCTAAGTGCGCTGGTCTGGGCCTGAGCGGCCCGTTCGGCCATGTGCTGGCCGCCCTTGAGGTACTCCGTGGTCGCGTCCATCGCCCCGTTCAGCGACTTACCCGCCCGCGCCGCGATGAACTTCAGATCAGGCGTCGTATGCTCCGCGAACTGGGACAGGGCAAGAGCGACCAGACCACCCTTGGCTTCCTTGCCACCCTGACCGCCGCTGCCGCCACCGTCGGCACTGATCGTGCCCGCGTGCTCCGCGGCCGACTGAAGGTGCTTCCCGTACGCCGTCGCGTGCTTCTCGATCTTCGCGGCGAACTCGCCCGTCGTCTTCAGCACGCTCGAAATACCCTGCGGCTGCAGGTCCCAACCCGTCATGCCTTACCCGTGCTCCCCGTTACCGTCTGGCGCTCGTGCGCGCCAGATCAGCCGATGTTGTCGACCGCGGACTTCGCACGCGAGAGCGTGTGCTGCGCCGTCCCGTCGTTCTTCTCCAGCGTGGTTTTCAGCAGCTGGATGATGCTCTTGACCTCTTGCGAGGCGCGGTTCCAGCGCAGTTCCTTGCCGTGGTACTCATCCGCCACACCGTCCGCGGTGAAGTCGGCCATCGCTGCCTTCACCTGGGCGTCGCGTGCCGTGATGACCTGCTCCAGGCGTGCGATCACCGCCTGGATGTTGCCCTGTGCGTCCGCCGAAGCGCCCGTGTCGTACGAGCGGCGGTCATTGCCACCAGCCATCAGTCACTCACTCCCCGTCAAGTCCCCGTCAGGTTCCGCAACGATCAACGGCCGCCGAACCGCGCCGCGTCGAAGTTGGCCGACGACATCTGCTGCCGCGCGTTGTCGCCCTGTTCCTGGTCGCCCGAGCCGAACGCGGTGCTCATCCCCGACTGTCCGCCGAGGATGCCGGACAGGGAGCTCTGCAGGGACGACGAGATCTCGTCCGAGTGCGCCTTGAACGAGTCGAAGGCGACCTTGCCGGACCCGTTGAACTTCCCCTCCAGCGGCTCCGCTGCCTGTACCAGCTGCTGGATGAGCGTTCGCAGGTCATCGCTGGACCCACGTGACTTCGATGCCAGACTCGACAGAACCTGCGATCCCATGTCGAACTTCATCTGGACTCCCCCTGCCAGGCTGAGCGGCTATATACACAACCATCTTTATCAAGTGCCGGACCGCTGGGGCAATCGGGGGTGCGAGTACTCATGCGTAACAAGCGGTGGCTCCAAGATGTCCACCGACCTTCCACTGGCCTTCCACCGGCCGTCCATTGACTTTCAACTGGCCTTCAACGAAAGGGCGATGACCACCCGGGGCGACCAAGGCAAGCAGCACACCACCCTGCCAGTTATCTCCGTCCGGCGCCTGGAGGGCATGCGCGTCGAGTCAGAATGTTCGGAATGCGTCTCTGAATGTTCGGAATGTGTCGACCAACGGCCCGTACATGCCGAACACCCCGACAGCGAGCGGGCAGTACCCGACCAAGCCGACCGTCCGCCGCCGCCGGACCCGTACGCGCCCCGGCGGCCGTATCGCCTCGTCCTCGGCGGCATCATGGCCACGGTCGAGGAGAGCGCCACCGTTCACGCGGTCGGCTCGTCGGCCTCGGCGACGACGCAGGAGCGGCGGTCGTCGAGGGCGGTGAGACTGGACGGCCGTCGAGAGGTTGTGCCTCCTGAGGACCTCGGCTGTGCGAGTCGCCGTCTTCGGCACCGCCTCACAGATTTTTCTGGACGCATTTTGCGATTTCCATGAGTTGGGGCTCGTTCTCGGCAGGCACCAGGTATTCATTCTTTCTGACCTGCGCGAGAAATTCTACCGGAAGTGTTACGTGATAGGTCCGTACGTAGAACCAAAGGTCCCCACGCCATAGCCACTCGCCATCAGAGTAGATGGAGTCACCGCCGAGGATGGTCCGTCCGGAACCCAGCACGTCTTTGGATGAGCCCATAAAGCTGTATATTTCGTGTCCGGCCAACAGGTATTCTGTGACTTTTTGGAGTCTTCGTAGGGGGTCGAAGTGAGGAAATCTCTCAGGTTCCCAATGGGCTCCCCGAAAGACAGTGGCCAAAGTTCCTGGAAGAAGTCGGCGATTTTCATGGAATGACTTCCCTGTAGTGTCCACGCCCCGCACCCTGTGGCCCACTTTGCCGCCGATCAGCAGGGAAGAGGAAACGGCCGGGAACTGCTCAGGCAAAGAAGTCCTCCGCGTCTGGTTCAGTTAGGCCGCCCATGAAACGAGAGAATGCGTCGAATTCATTCTCCCCCAAGTAGTACCCTCCGGTGTGGTGGAGGTGGAAGAAGCGCCCTGTTTCGTCTGCCAAGATAATTCCCTGCTCGGACGATTCGTATCCGATGGGAAAAATTTCGACTCCGAGTCCGCGTGCCAGTTCCCGGATCGATTTGACGTCACCGTCGTACCCGACCGTCGGTTCCACGACCAAAGCAACCCCCTGCACCGTGGGGTGGCTGAGACTGAGCAAGCCATACGTGTGGATGAAACGTACGGCGGCCGGTACTGGTGTCAGGGGCGCTCCCTGTCGTTCGGCGTCCCGCACCCGTACCTGGATGAGTTCGTCGGCGCGCTCTCCGATGTCACGGCCCGGGGACCAGCCAATCCTGGTCAACCAGCCGTGTACTTCGGAGGGCGGCTGCTCGGAATCCATCAAACGGGTCATTGCTCCGTGTCGGGGTCCATTTTCGATGGTTGCTTCGATGAGTTGGGCCGCTTCGACGGGGGCGTCGACATGCCCGCGCTGGAGAAGCTGTACCTGCGCTGGAACGCCTGCGAGTCCTCCCGGGCGCTGTTGACCGAGCTGGGGCGGCGCGGGCGCGTCATCCTGATGTGAGCCGAGCGTCGTCTTTGACGGCGGTGACGAACGATGACCAACTGGCCGCCGGGAAGACAAGTGCGGGGCCGTGGAGGGTCTTGGAGTCGCGGACGGGGACGCCTGAGGGGTAGCCGTCCAGGACTTCGAGGCAGCTGCCCCCGTCGGGGTTGCTGTACGACGACTTCCGCCAGCCGCCCAGCGCGGCTGTGTCCCGGATTATGTACTCAGCCATGATGTCCGTACTCCTTCGCGGTCGCCCTCATCAGGGCAAGAGACTCCTTCAGCGGCAGTGCGTCACCCAGCACAAGAGCGTATGTGGCCCGAAGCCGTTCAACCAGGGAGGGAGAGTCGTGCAGTCTTCCGACGCAATGAGCTTCGCTGTAGGCGGCCGGGGGCTGGTCCTCGAAACACATCAGCGACAGCATGCTCGACAACAACGGGTGAGTACCCAGGCCGAATGGCAGGACATGAATGCGCACACGGGCGCTCTCCCCCAGACCGATCAGGTGCATGATCTGCTCGGCCATGACCTCCGGGCCGCCAACCGGGCGGCGTAGCACCGCCTCGTCCAACAGAGCACACACTACGGGCGTCACCGGGTCGTTGAGGATCTCCGCTCGCTCAAGTCGTGCGACGACGAGCTTGTCACATTCCTCGTCACTCCGAGGGGGGAACGCAGAGCGCAGGACCGCACCTGCGTACCTTTTGGTTTGCAGGATGCCGGGGACGTACGACAACGCGAATTCGTGGATCATGGTTGCCTGTTGTTCGAGCTGCCGCGCGACCTCGAAGTAGTCGGCGACCGGTGTGTCGTCCTGCGGCAGGAAGCTGCTCAGCACATTTCCCGTGTTCAGGGCCTGATCCAGTCGGCGTGCGTCTTCCTTGGACGGGATGCGGCGGCCGGCCTCGATGTGGGAGATGTGCGAGCGCGTCATGATCGCCGCGTCGGCCAGCTCCTGTTGAGTCATGCCCGCCGCTCCGCGTTGTTCCTTGAGCCAGTCGCCGTAGATGCTGCTCACTGATCAACCCCCTTGCGACAGAACCTCTGTCACCTGCTGATTACTGGCGAGCCTAGCCCGGCACGTCTCACTCTGTGAGTGGATCGCTACACAGCGATGCACGGGAAAGTCGATGACATGGAGGTAGCCGCGTGATCAGCCTGCCGGGCGGGGCCCGATTGCTCCCTTGGTCCACTGCGGAGGGCAAGCCCTGTTACGTGATCGGCGACGGGACCGGTTACGTGTCCCGCGTCGCCGACAACGTCGAGTGCGTGCAGCTCGGTATGGCCTCGGAACTCCTCGACCACGCCGCCGACATGCTCGGCGACGGCAAGGCCACCCCCGTGCAGCTCCGGTATCTTGCCGCGCGGCTGGCCGAGGCGCTGCGCGATGCGCACCGGATCGCCGAGAGCCGGGGCGCCCGGCTGTCCGCGGTTACGCCCCCTTCGGATGGCGCATGAGGCGTTCGAAGTCCTGCCGGCCGGACAGGTCCACCGGGTCTCCCAGGCGCGGGTAGTGAGAGGGAGGGGCAGGTCGGACAGGGGGTGCGGCGGGCGCGATCGCCCCGCGGGGTCAGCCTTCGTTTGTGAGTCTTCGCAATGACACCAGGTCACACGTGCCGGGCTCGTCGGCCTCCGAGAGGTCGGCCAACTCGGCGAGGGCTTGGGAGGGGGACAGTCCCCGGTCGTACGCTGAGCGCAGCCGGTCCAGCCACTTGAGACCCTCCTTGTGTACGTCCTCGTTCCCGACGTCCCGTGGCTCGAAGCTCGCCGCGTTCTCGGCGTCGGAGGCCCAGAGGTATCCGAGCACCTGGTGCTCACTTCGCACGGGAACGTACTGGACTTCGCCGTCCGCGTCGCGCTTGTAGCCGATGAGGTCAAAACCAGGCGCGTGCATGAACATGTCGTACCGAGTGAGGACCTCGAAGCTGGATCACACGTCGGACGCTGTGCCGTCGTCGACGAAGTAGTTTTCGATGCCGGTCTCGGTCGGCTTGCCGAAGTAGGTCGGGTCGTCGGGATCGGTCTCCATATTGAGTGCCTCCGAGAGATCGTGGAGGGCGGCGGACAGCCGGGGAGCGTTGGCCGCGTACACGGTGGGCTGGGGACGGCCTTTGAGGTCGTACGGCATCCAGGCGTCCGAAGACGTCACCAGATCGACGGTAAGGTAATCGAGAAATGCGGAGGCCCCGAGCCGGCACATTCGCTCTTCACGTTGTCCGGGGGCGTGCCTCCCGTATGAGCCGGACGGTCGCCGTGATCTCTGGAGAAGTGGTCGCCCGCGCTACCCGCTCGGCAGTTGGTTTCCGGTGTGAGCGGCCGGGCCGTTGACGCCGTCGGCGACATGGGCAGTGGAAGCCGTGTTGTCGACCGTGTGGGCTCCTGCCGCGGCCAAGGCCGGTTCCTTGAATGGGGCTGTCCACGTTGGGCACGTTCACGTCGGAGGGCGGCTGCCTCAGCTCTTGCGCCAGTCTTTGGTGGCCCGCCCTTCCTCGTCCCACTGACGGTCTTCTATCAGGGTCAAGCCATCCTCTTCGAAGACTCGCTCGGATGCGAGTGTGCCGTTGGGGTGCCACTCCCGTGAAACCCCGACGGGGCACCCCGTGCGGGCTGTGCCCTCAGAGCGGAGCGTGCCGTCCTTGTACCACTCGCGACTGGGACCGTGCTGGATGCCGTCCACGTACGCGTCCAAGCTGACGACCGAATCTCCCAGGCGCTCCTCGACCTCACCGGTGAACAGCTCGCCCCGGTACAGCAGGCGTTGGCCGTTATCCATGTCCACGTCTGGGTCGTCGATGTCGATTCGGTTCACAGATTTTTCTGGACGTACTTTGCGATTTCAATGAGTTGAGGCTCGTTCTCGGCAGGTACTGCGTAGTTGCTCTCCCTGATTTGGGCAAGGAATTCCTCTGGGAGTTTTACGTGGTGGGTCCGGACATAGAACCAAAGATCACCTCGCCACAGCCACTCGCCGTCGGTGTAGATTGAGTCACCGCCGAGAATAGTCTTTCCGGAGCCCAGTACATCTTCGGAAGATCCCATGACGCTATAGATATCGTGCCCGGCCAGTAGGTATTCTGCAATTTTTTGGTCGTCTTGGTAGGGACTTGCTGCGAGGAAATCTTTTAGACTTCCTGCGGGGGACCCGAAAGACTGTGGCCAGAGTTCCTGGAAGAAGTCGGCGATTTTCATGTGGTGTTCCCCTCTCACTGCACGATGGGTAGGAAGGTTCGCCAGTATCCCCCATCATGGATATTCGGAGTCTGGCCGGGGCCAAGCCTAGAGTTTACGCCGACCTTGTTCGTCGGGGCCATCACAGGAACTCCCAGTTCGTTGGCGATTGACTGGGCTGCGGGGATATCCAACGCGCCTTCCGCGATCGTGCCTGTGTGGCAGGACACCAGTCGTACGGGCCCCCCATCGTAGCTCGGGTTGGCGCGGATCGCGTCAGCGATATGTGTCGGATGAGTGTCTCCGGCTGTGAAACCGGATCCAGTCTCGTTGACCCGGCCAGGCGCAAAGAAGCCTTGGTTGTTTCCGTGCACAACCACGTCGTGATAGCCGTTCAGTGACTGCACATTATCGAAGTTGACTCGGGTGTTTTTATCGTAGCCGATAGCCGTTCTGCCATCTCTGAAGTAGACGGGATCGCCAGTGTCCAGCACGATGTCGCCGGGCTCTTTGGGGGGCGCCGGGATCGTAGACTCGGGTGCGATTCGCGCCTTGAAGTCACGTCGGGTCGCCATGTCGGCCGCGTCGTGGCCGACGGCAGGCTCGGGATCCGAGATGGCTGACTCGTCATGCCCCTCAGGGACACGTTCCTCACCGTTGGGAGTCGTGTGGTCGCTGCCGTTGAGCCCTTCAGGGGGGTTGTGGTGGCTATCGGGACTATTCGTATGCGGCCCGTCGGTCGTGTTGTGCTCTGTGGAGTGCCCGGAATCGGAGAGGTTGCTGTCTCCGCTGTGCGTACCCCTTTGAGCGATGTCGCCCCCGGAACGTTCGGTATCGATTGGGCTGTTCGCTGTGGTGCTTTCGCCAGTGTGAATCGCATTGTCGGCGGTGCGGGTGCCAGCTCCGGCGAGGGCGGGTTCCTGCGCCAGGGTGTCGACTCGGGGGGTGTCGGCTCCGGTGGTGGGGTTCGTGGGGCGGTCGACGGTGTCGGTGGGAGCCTGGCGGACGTCGTTGTCGAGGGTGCCGTCCGCCTTGTAGATGTTGCCCTCGGTGTCCATGTACTTCGGGGCGCCGTCGCCGGGGAGCTTGACCGTGTCGGGGGGAAGGACCGGGCCCCCGTCCGGGAGTTTGACGCTTCCCTCGGGGATCTTGATCGCACCCTCGGGGACGGCCGTGCCGGGCGGGTGCACGGTGCCGTCGGGGGAGAGGAGGGAGCCCTCCGGGAGGGTGACCGTGCCTTCGGGGAGTTCGGGGACGTCGATCTTCCCGATGCCTTTGAGGCCTTTGGCGATGTCGCCGATTTTGGACAGTCCGGCTCCGGCGCCCTTGGCGACGTAGGTCATGGGGTCGATGACGCGGCCGACTTTGCCGGTCGCGGACAGGACCTTGGCGACGGCGCCGGCTTTTCCGGCTCCGGCGGCGGCGCCGCCTGCTCCGCCGGTGAAGACGGTGGTGACGACGTTGAAGGTGACGGCTCCGGCGGCGCGGCCCGGGTTCTTGCCCCATTCGTCCCAGGCGACGAGTGCCTTGCCGGTCTGTTTCATGGTGTTGCGGGAGTCGCGGAGCCAGGAGGGGAGCTGGTCGTCGGATGCGGACCAGAAGGCTTCCCTGGCGCCGGGGATGGTGCTGATGGCGAGGCCGGTGCCGAGTTGGGCGAGGCCTTTCCAGGCTTGGCCCATGGCGTCCCAGCCGTCGACGCCGACGAGGGTGCCCAGGCCTTTGATGGTGCCCCAGACGCCGTCGACGATGATGCCGTCCCAGACGAAGGATTTGACCCAGTGGCCGATTTCCCAGGCGTGGTGTTTTTCCTCGACCGGGTCGCCCCAGGGGAGCTTGGCGTTCTTGAGGTCGTCTGCGGCGAAACCGTATTGGTTCTTGCGGTCTGATCCGTCGCCGGCGACCATCTGGGTGCCGCCGAAGAGGGCGGTGATTTTGTTGTGGCAGGTGCGTTCGGCGGCCCAGAAGGCGGCGACGGTGCTGGTGATGTCGTCGCGGAGCTGGTTGTGTTCGTCGACTTTGTCGCCGTCGTATTCCCAGTCGTCGTCGTCTTTGTTGTCGTTGACGAAGGTGGTGGCGTCGGCTTTGAGCTGGGTGAGTTTGGTGACCAGGGGGCGGATCTCGGTGGTGTATTCCGACAGGGCGGAGGAGACCTTGCCCAGGTCGTCGGCGAAGCCGTCGGCGCGGTCCTTGACCGGTTTGGTGGACGCGAAGAGGCGTTCGGCCTCGGGGGCTTTGTAGTAGGCGGACAGGCCCTGGAAGTGGGTGTGGACGTCGGCGCCGGTGTCGCGGATGTGCCCGGCGTCCTTCGTCAGGTTGCCGTGGGCTTTTTCCAGCAGTTCCAGGTTGCCGGTGTACTGGGGAATTTCTCCCGGTTTGATCATCTGGTCTGCGTCCCCGGCTTCTTGGGGTCCAGGTCCGGTGCGCTCAGGGCTTTGGTCTGGGCCTGAGCGGCCCGTTCGGCCATGTGCTGGCCGCCCTTGAGGTACTCCGTGGTCGCGTCCATCGCTCCGTTCAGCGACTTGCCCGCCCGCGCTGCGATGAACTTGAGGTCGGGGGTGGTGTGCTCCGCGAACTGGGACAGGGCCAGGGCGACGAGGCCGCCCTTGGCCTCCCCGCCCTTGCCGCCACCGCCGCTGTCGGCGCTGATGGTGCCCGCGCTCTCGGCCGCCGACTGAAGGTGCTTCCCGTATGCCGTCGCGTGCTTTTCGATCTTCGCGGCGAACTCGCCCGTCGTCTTCAGCACGCTCGAAATGCCCTGCGGCTGCAGGTCCCAGCCCGTCATGTCTTACGTCACGCCCCCCGGCGGCTGTCAGCCGATGTTGTCGACCGCGGACTTCGCACGCGAGAGCGTGTGCTGTGCTGTCCCGTCGTTCTTCTCGAGCGTAGTTTTCAGCAGCTGAATGATGCTCTTGACCTCCTGGGAGGCACGGTTCCAGCGCAGTTCCTTGCCGTGGTACTCATCCGCCACACCATCCGCCGTGAAGTCGGCCATCGCCGCCTTCACCTGGCCGTCGCGCGCCGTGATGACCTGCTCCAGGCGTGCGATCACCGCCTGGATGTTGCCCTGTGCGTCCGCCGAAGCGCCCGTGTCGTACGAGCGGCGGTCATTGCCACCAGCCATCAGTCACTCACTCCCCGTCAAGTCCCGGTCAGGTCCCGCAAAAATCAACGGCCGCCGAATCGCGCCGCGTCGAAGTTGGCCGACGACATCTGCTGCCGCGCGTTGTCGCCCTGTTCCTGGTCGCCCGAGCCGAACGCGGTGCTCATCCCCGACTGTCCGCCGAGGATGCCCGACAGAGAACTCTGCAGGGACGATGCGATCTCGTCCGAGTGCGCCTTGAACGAGTCGAAGGCGACCTTGCCGGACCCGTTGAACTTCCCCTCCAACGGCTCCGCCGCCTGTACCAGTTGGCGGATCAACGTTCCTAGATCATCACTGGACCCACGAGACTTCGACTGCAGAGTCGACAGCGTCTGGGCTCCCATGTCGAACTTCATGCGGCTCCCCTTGCCGGACGAGAAGGTCGTTACCGGAGCTATCTTCACAACGCAGGGAAACCGCCGCAATGGAGAATCGATCGGTGTGACACACGCGTGACGGAACCGTCGAAGAGGTCCGTGGCGACGTAGACGTTCACGAAGACGGCGACGAAGTAGGCATGAGGGTGTGGAAGGTGGGTAGGCGGGTCCTCGTTCAGCTGCAACAAGCCGAAGGGCAGGGAGGGCGAAGTGAACGGCACCGCAACCGTGGACTCGTCGGAGCTGACGGCAGGGGAGGCTGAGCCGAAGTGCGCGGTGGTGGGCCTGCCGGCCGTAGCGGACCCGACCAAGGTGACGCCACAGGACGCTCGAGCGCTGACCAAGGTCTTCCTTGACCGGCTGACTGAGTTGGAAGAGGGGACGCACGACTACCAGTACGTGCGCAACACCCTCATCGAGTTGAATCTTTCGCTGGTGCGGTACGCCGCCCGGCGGTTCCGTAATCGCTCGGTGGAGATGGAGGACATCGTCCAGGTCGGGACGATCGGGTTGATCAAGGCGATCGACCGGTTCGACCTGAGCCGCGAGGTGGAGTTCACGACCTTCGCCGTTCCGTACATCGTCGGTGAGATCAAGCGGTTCTTCCGTGACACGAGCTGGGCGGTGCATGTGCCGCGCCGGCTGCAGGAGTTGCGGATCGACCTGGCCAAGGCGAACGAGGAGCTGTTCCAGCGGTTCGACCGGTCGCCGACGACGACCGAGCTCGCCGAGCATCTGGAGCTGAGCGAGGAGGAGGTCCTCGACGGGCTGGTGGCCAGCAATGGCTACAGCACCTCGTCGCTGGACGCGCCCGCCGATCCCGAGACCGGTACGACCCGCGTCACCACGTACGCGGACCGGATCGGTGAGATCGATCCCGCCATGGAGGTCGTGGAGAACCTGCACGCTCTCAAGCCGTTGGTGGAGCAGCTCGGTGACCGGGACCGCCGCATCCTCCAGATGCGTTTCGGCGAGGAGATGACGCAGTCCGAGATCGGTGCCGAGCTGGGTGTGTCCCAGATGCATGTGTCGCGGCTGCTCACGAAGGCGCTGACGCGGCTGCGGCGTGGGATGTTGGCCGACTAGCCGACTAGCCGACTAGCCGACTAGGGCGAGCGGTATCCGAGAGACATATGAGTGGGGCCCGACCGGGAATCCGGTCGGGCCCCATTTCCGTGTGGTGTGCTACCAGCGGTACCAGCGTCCACGACGGCCGCCCGTAGTGGGGCGGACGATGAAGCCGAGCAGCCAGACCGCGAGAACGATCACTGCGATCCACCACAGTGCCTTCAGGGCGAACCCGGCACCGAAGAGAAGAAGCGCGAGAAGCAGTACCACGAGAAGCGGGACCATGATTATCAACCTCCGCCGCCCGAGTACCCCTCGCCGAATCGCACACGCCTGATCATTTCCGTCAGTTGTCGAACGCCGCCGCGAGGCGCAGCCTGGAGGGGGAGCAGCCTGGAGGTGTGGTCATGATCCAGTCGGCTGATATCCGTGAGTGGCGCGACCGCGATGTCGTGGACGACGAGGGGCGCAAGATCGGCGCGCTGGAGTCGGTCTACGTATCCACGTCCACTGATGAGCCGCAGATGGCGACGGTGCGTACGGGGATGCCCACGCGGCATCGCCTGGTCTTCGTTCCCGTGGACGACGCGATCGTCGGGCCGGGCTACGTCAAGGTGGCGTACGCGCGGACGTTGGTGAAGAAGGCCCCGTCGCTCGGTGTGGACGATGTGCTGCCCGCCGAGGAGGAGGGCGCGATCTTCCAGTACTACGGCAAGGCGTACCAGGCGGGCGCGGGCGAACGGCGGCTCGCCCGCCGCTGATGACCGCCCCGATGGGCCGGGGCCGGGGAGGTGTCGCGCGGTGGCTCTCTTCCTCTTCGTCGTGATCGTGGCGATGGTGCTCGGGCTCATCGGCACGGTGGTGCACGGGCTGGGCTATCTGCTGGTCATCGGGGTGGCGGTGTTCGTGGCCGATCTGATCTTCCTGGCCGTGCACGGGGCGCGGCGGGCGCGGCGTCGGCCGTTGCGATGAGCGCGGGGCGGGCCGCGGTTCCGTTCGGCGGCCATGCGTTCGCGTACGCCCCCGGCACGCTGCGGCCCTCCGGCGATCCGGCGGCGGCCGACCGGCGGGTGCTGGAGCACTACCGGCTGTGGAAGAGCCATTTCGTGCGGCCTCGTGGCGATGACTCGTGCGCGGTGTACGCCCCCGATGCCGCGTATCCGTATGTCGCGGAGGCGCAGGGGTACGGCATGGTGATCAGCGCGCTGATGGCGGGCGCCGACCCCGATGCGCGGGACGTCTTCGACGGAATCCTCCGGTACGTGCTCGCCCATCCGTCCGCCGGTCACCCCGATCTGCACGCCGCGCAGCAGGACGATGCGGGACGGGACGTCGGAGGGGCGAATTCCGCGACCGACGGTGACCTGGACATCGCGTACGGGCTGCTGCTCGCCGACCGGCAGTGGGGTGACGGCGGCGATTGGGGTGACGGCGGCGATCGGGGTGGCGGCGGCTATCGGGCGCGGGCGATACGGCGGATCGACGCTCTCCGGGAGACGGACCTGCCCGTGGCGGGTGGGCCGATCAAGCTGGGCGACTGGTCCTCGGGCCACTTCGACGAGGTCTCCCGGACCTCGGACTGGATGCCCGGCCACTTCAGGGCGTTCCGGGCGGCCACGGGGGACCCTCGGTGGGGCGAGGCGCTGGACACGCATCTGTCGCTGGCCGGGGACCTGCAGCGGCGGTACGCGCCGGACACCGGGCTGCTGCCGGACTTCGTGGTGGACACGACGAGCGATCCGAAGCCCGCGCCGGGACGGGTGCTGGAGAGCGAGCACGACGGTGACCACCACTGGAACGCCTGCCGCGACCCCTGGCGGCTCGGGGCGGACGCGGCGGTGAGCGGCGACGCGCGGGCGCGGGCGGCGGCCGGGCGGATGGGGCGGTGGATGCGTGTGGCGGCGAACGGTGACCCCGGCCGCATCCGGTGCGGGTACCGGCTGGACGGCGCGGCGTACGGGGAGGGCGCGGCGGGAGCGTTCGTCGCGCCGTTCGGGGCGGCGGCGATGGTGGGCGGCGGCGGGCAGGAGTGGCTGGACGCGCTGTGGGAGTGGATGGCCGCGTCACCGCCGGAGCCGGACCGGTACTACTCGGCGAGCGTGCAACTGCAGGTGATGCTGCTGGTCAGCCACAACTGGTGGCCGCCGTAGCCGGGTTGCCCCGGCGTGCCACGAGTGGAATCGGACGGCGGCGGGCGGGGGTTTCCCTGAGATGGAGACGCACAGGGGACAGGGCGCGGGTGCGGGCGCGGACGCCTGCCGATGTTGTGGTGTGGGCGCGTGCCCGTGCGGACGTGGTGCTGGCGCGGCCGGGTGTGGGTGCGGTGGCGCTGGCGCGGCCGGGTGTGGATGCGGCGGTGCGTACGTGGGCGACCGGTGCGGTGGCATGGGGGCGGGCCCGTGCGGTGGCATGGGGGCGGGCCCGTGCGGTGGCGTGGGGGCGGGCCCGTGTGGGGGCGTGGGGGTGCGGCGGGTTGTGACGCGGGCGCTGGTGCGGCGGCGGGAGGCGCTGGACCTCGGAGCGCTGGCCCGGCTGCGGCGGTTCGGGGAGGCGCTGGCGCGGGGTGAGCCTTGACGCCGGTGTCGGTGCCGGTGGGCGGGCGAGTGCTCGTGCGTGGGCGTGTGCCCGTGTCGTCGTGCGGGCGTGGGAGAAGGTCGGTTTGGTGGCGCGGGTGCGGCGTTCGGGGAGGCGCTGGCGCCGGGTGGGCCTCTACGCCGGTGCCGTTGCGTGGGCGAATGCCCGTGCGGCGTGGGGGGCCCGCGCAGTGATGCGGCTCCGGGTGGGTGTCCGTGTCGTCCTGTGGGCGCGGGGGCGTCAGGCGGTCTGGACCACTGTGTCGCATAGCTCTGCCAGGGCTGTGCGGGCCGGGCCGGTGGGGAGAGGGGTGAGGGCCTCGCGGGCGGCGGCGCATTGGCGGAGCATCTCGTGGCGGGCCTCGGTCATGGCCGGTGCCGTCGGGTCGCCGGAGAGCAGGACGGGCAGCGTGGGGGCGCCGTGGATCGGGGAGCGCAGTTCGGCGGCGAGGTGGCGGGCCACGCCCAGCCGCTCGCCGTACACCGCGAGCGTGTCCGCGACCTCCTCGGGGGCGCCCGAGGTCAGCGCGCCGAGGCGGCCGGAGACGGCGGTGAGGGAGCCGCTGCGGGCGGCCAGGGTCCGTAGGTGGTGGGCGACGGGGTCGTGGCCGTCGCTGGGGCCGGTTGTCTCCAGGATCTGGCCGGTGACCAGGCATTTGAACGCGTCGGCCTGGAGCCGTACGGCCCGTGGTCCCAGTCCGGCCAGGAGGCGGGAGGCACGCGCGAAGAGGAAGTCGCCGATGAGCACGGCGACCGAGGCGTTCGTCTCGTGCCGTACGTCGTCGTGGTAGTGCGTCGCCAGATGGGTCAGCTCGACGACGACCGCCGCGGGGACGACGCCCGGTGCGCCCGGATCGCCGAAGCGGGCGGCCAGCAGCACCAGCAGTGGCCGTAAGCGGCGGCTGCCCGGGCGCGCCAGATGCCGTGCGGCCTCGGCGATGAACGGCATGTCGCTGCGCGTGGCCTCCACGAGGCCGTCCTCGACCGCCGCCAGCGCGGCCCGCAGCTCCGGTTCCCACGTGTGGTCCGCGAGCGTGGGGTTCGCCAGCGTGTGGTTCCCGGGCGTGTGGTTCCCGACGACGGTCACCTCAAGGGTCCCTTCATAAGGGTTGATGTAGGAGGTCAGTAATGTCTCATATGTCGCTCGGGTTCGGCTCGGGGCGTCGCGGCTCGGGGCGTCACGGCTCGGCCGGGACCGTGGCCCGGATGCGGCTCCCCTGGCCCGGGTGGCTGTCCACGAGCAGGGTGCCGCCCACCTCCCGGGCCCGTTCGCGCATCGAGAGCAGGCCCAGATGGCCGGGGTAGGTGCCCCGGGAGTCGAAGCCCACGCCGTCGTCGGCCACGGTCAGCGTGACCGTACCGGGGCCGCTGAGCAGGTGGAGGGTGACGTTCCGGGCCCGGGAGTGCTTGGCGATGTTGTGCAGCGACTCCTGCGCGATCCGGTACAGAGCGTGTTTGGCCTCCGGCGTGGTCTCCGGCTCGGACCCGAGCGTCGCCTCGGCCGTGATGCCGTACCGGTCCCGCAGCGTCTCCACATGCTGGGTGAGCGCCGCGACCAGGCCCTCGGCCTCCAGCGACTCGGGCCGCAGCTGGCACAGCAGGCTCCGGGTCTCGGCGATCGCGACGTCCGCGAGCCGCCTGATGTACTCGATCGGCTCGGCGAGCTGGGCCAGCTCGGCCACTCCGGTCGGCTCGGCCAGATCGCGTTCCAGCAGCTCACGGGCGGTACGGGCGCCCAGTGCGATGCCGTACAGCGCCTGCGAGACCGAGTCGTGCAGCTCCCGGGAGACCCGCTGCCGTTCCTCCCGTACCGCCGTCTCCCGCGCGGCCGCGCGCTGCCGGTCGTGCTCCACCACGCACGCCGCATGGCCCGCGATCACCTCCAGGACGGTCATATCGGTCTCGCCGGGGCGGCGGCCCGCCGGGAAGTGGCAGCACATCGCGCCGATCACGGTGGTCTCGCGCAGCAGCGGCCAGGCGGCCACCGCGCCCCGCGCCGGAGCCGCCCCGGTCCCGGCCTCGCCCTGGTGGATCACGGGCGTGGCGCCCGCGATCGCCTCCAGCGCGGGCTTACGGGACGGCGGGGTGTGTCCGTGGCCGCCGCCCGCCATGCGCAAGGCGGCGCCAGGACCGGGCTCCAGGAGGTAGACGGTGCAGCTCGCGGCGGTGGTACGGGCCACCGCGCCCGCGGCCAGGGAGTCCAGGGCGCGCCGTACGGAACCCTGTCCGGCGGCCGCGGCGGTGGTCGCGGCCACCCGGCGCAGCTGTTCGCGGCCGCGGAGCCGGGCCACGGCGAGCCCGGCGGGCTCGGCGAACATCCGGACGGTCTTCACGTCGGCCCGGGTGAGTCGCCGTCCGCCGCGCCGCGTCGCGACCTCGATCACGCCCGCGGCCTGGCCGCGCACCAGCAGCGGCGCGTCCAGCACGGAGGCCAGGGCCGCGTCGTGCGGGACGCGGTGGAAGAGGGAGCGGCGCTCGCCCCCGGAGACCGTGGGCCGTCCGGCGCGGATCGCCTTGCGGGCGGGGGCGGACCCGCCCGGGGTCAGCAGCCCGCGGGGGATGGCGTCCGGGGTGCCGTCGGTGGCGCGTATCGCCAGGACGTCGCCCGGCTCCAGCACCATCACCCGCGCCAGGTCGGCGCCCAGCAGCTCGCGCAGCCGGTGGGCGATCAGCCGCAGCACCTCGTCACCCGGCTCGCCGGTCAGGACCCGCTCGGTGACCTCGGCGAGCGCCGCGCGGCGGCGCCGCCACCGGAGGGGGAAGCCGGGCCCGTGGCCGTATCCATGGACGGGCCCGTACCGGTGCCCGTGTATCTCGAAAGCGATCACGCCGACCACCACTGCTCCCTCGTCGTGGACTCCAGTGCCTCGGGCGGGGTCAGCTCACCGGCCGGTACCAGCCCCGACTGCACGGCGTACACCGCCGCCTGGGTCCGGCTCTGGACGCCGAGTTTGGTCAGGATGTGGCTCACGTACGTCTTCACGGTCTGCTGGCCGATCCGCAGATCGCGGGCGATCTCCTTGTTGGCCTTGCCGCGGGCCAGCATGGTCAGCACCTCGGTCTCCCGCTCGGTGAGCTGTTCGGGCCCGCTCGGCTCGCGGACCTGGCCCATCAGCCGGGAGATCGCGGCGGGGGAGACATGGATCTGTCCGGCGGCCGCGGACTTCACCGCGTTCCGCAGGTCGTCGGCCTCGGCGTTCTTGAGCAGGAAGCCGATCGCCCCGGCCCGTACCGCGCCCATCACCATGGCGTCGTCGAGGGAGCTGGTCAGCGCCACCACCTCGACCTCGGGGATGTCCTGGCGGATCTCCGCCGTGGCCGACACCCCGTCCATCACGGGCATCAGCAGGTCCATGAGGACGACGTCGGGGCACAGCTCCCGGGCCAGCCGTACGGCCTCGCGGCCGTTGGTCGTCTCGCCGACGACCTTGATCTCGTTGTCGAGTCCCAGGATCATGCGCAGGCCCTGCCTGACCACCGCATGATCGTCTGCGATCAGAACGCGAAGCGCCACGTTGACTCACCTGCCCATGAAAGCGAGAACGACGGGAACGTCGGGAACAACGGAGTCGGGAACGTCGGGAACATCGGAACGGAGCGTCGAGCCGCGCGTACGGGAGGGGAACCCGGCGAGTGCTGTCCGGAATTCCATCAGTCGGGGGATTTCGTCCCCCATTCGTCCGCCCCCGGTTGACGGAGGCGCGGGATGGGCCAGGAGGCCCTTATTCCAGTTCGACGGGGCGGAAGCCCCACTCGGTGGCCTTGGCCACCGCCTCCAGCTGCGAGCGCACCTCCAGCTTCTCCAGGATCTTGCGCACATGGGTGCGGACGGTCGCGTAGCTGATGCTCAGCTGCTCGGCGACCGCCCGGTTGTCCAGGCCCTGGCCCATCAGGGTGAGGATCTCCTGCTCGCGCCGGGTCAGGCTCTCCAGCCGTCCGGTCTGCTCGGCGGTCGAGCGCGCGGACTCGCGGTGCCGGGACAGCACCTCCACCAGGGTGCTGCCCGGGATCAGGGTCTCGCCCTCGGCGGCGGAGCGGATGGCGGAGGCGATCTCGTCGCCACTCGCCGACTTCAGCAGATAGCCGCAGGCGCCCGCCTCCACCGCGGCCAGCAGCGCCGAGTCGCTGGCGTCGGCGCTGAGGATCACGATCGCGCAGGACGGGTCATGGGCGCGGATGCCCGCGGCCGCGTCGGCCCCGGTGCCGTCGGGCAGCCGGAAGTCGATCAGGGCCACATCGGGGGTCAGCTCCTTGGCCATGGGCATGGTCTCGGCGACGGAGTCGGCCCACCCGACCACGGTCAGGTCCCCGTACTCGGCCAGCAGCGCCCACAGTCCCTCGGCGACCACCCGGTGGTCCTCGACGATCAGGACCTTGGTCAGCTCCGCCGGGGCGGTCACGGCTCCGGTTCCCCTTCCGAGGCGGGGGAGTCGAGGACCGGTGCGCCGAGCGGCACCGGCGGCTCGCCCAGCGGTACCCAGAACTCGACGGTGGTGCCCGTGCCCGGCGCGCTCTCGATCCGGCACCAGCCGCCCGCGATCTGGGCGCGTTCCTGGATCAGGGACAGCCCGAGGTGGCCCGGGCGGGACTCGACTTCGAGCGGGTTGTAGCCCTTGCCGTCATCGACGATCCGTACGAGACAGCCCTCGTCGAGCCCGAGCAGCTGGACGTGCACCGTCTTCGCGCGGGCGTGCTTGCGGACGTTCATCAGGGCTTCCTGCGCGGTCCGGTAGATCAGCGCCATGGTCTCGGCGGGCGGCTTGGCCGCGAGCCGGTCCTCCAGCCGGTAGGTGAGCCCGGTCTCGGTACGGATCTGTTCCAGCAGTCCGCGAAGCGCCGCGGCCAGGCAGCCGTGCTCCAGGCTGGACGGCCGGAGGTCGAAGATCAGCTGCCGCAGCCGGCTCAGCGACAGCTTCAGCGTCTCGTCCAGCTTGTCCATCACCCGCTGCTCCTCCGGGTCCCGCAGCCGCCGTCGCAGCTGCTGGAGCCGGAGGCTGGCCGCGGTGATCACCTGGATGGTGTCGTCGTGGATGTCCGCGGCGATCCGCCCGCGCTCGGCCTCCTGGGCGTGGACGAGATGGCTGAGCAGGGCCTGCCGGTCCCGGTCGGTGACCTCCAGCAGCTCCAGGCTGCGCTCCAGGACGAACTGGGCGCGCTGCACCTCGGTGATGTCCCGGACGGTCAGCACGGAGAGCAGCCCCTCCTCGGTGCGCAGCGGGCTGATGCTGACGTCGGCCGGGAACTGCTTGGCGTCGCTGCGCCGGCCGACCAGCTCCATGCTGTGGCCGAGCGGTTCCTCGGTCTCGTCCCATTCGCGCAGCGAGATGGTCAGCGGCTGGTCGGGCAGCAGCGCCTCGACGGCGCGGCCGATGAGATGGTCGCGGTCGTAGCCGAAGAGGCCTTCGGTGCGGTTGTTGGCGGCCTGGATGCGACCGGCGGTGTCCACGATCATCATCGCGTCCGGGGAGGACTCGATGAGCTGGCGGAACCGGCTCTCGGCGGCCCGCAGCTGGCTCAGGTCGGCGACGAAGACGACGCCGCGGGCCCGCTTGCCCTGCAGATGGCCGCCGCTGAACTGGGCGGGGAACTCGGTGCCGTCCCGGCGGCGGCCCGCCATCGCGGAGGGCGCGCTGAACACCCGGCCGACGAGCTGTTCGGAGGCGGTGCGGTAGCGCTCGGGGACGAGGTCCCGCAGTCGCTTGTCGCGCAGCTCGGCCGAGCTGTAGCCGAACATGTGCCGTACGTGGGCGTTCGCGAATTCGATCCGGCCGCGGGAGCCGAGGACCAGCACTCCGCAGGGGGCGTGGCCGAGCAGGTCCAGATACGACTCCTCCAGCCGTCCGCCCACCAGGTCCTCGAAGCGCCAGGAGGCGCGGTCGGCGCGGCGCAGCGGCTCCGCGCAGTCGGTGAGCAGCTCGGCGGACATGGAGAACTGGTCGCGGGCGGCCCTGTTGATCGCTTCGAGTATCTCCTCGGCGGGGGTGCCCTTGACCAGGTAGCCGGTGGCCCCGACGGCGAGCATGTTGAGGACGGTCTCGCGGTCGCCGTGGGCGGACAGCGCGACCACGCGGGCGTCGGGGGCCTGGTCACGGATGGCGCGGACACTGCCCGGGGCGTCGCCCTTGGGCATGTGCACGTCCATGATCACGACCTGGGGGTGGTGTTCGACCGCCTCGTGCACGGCCTGCTCATGGTCGGTGGCCAGCCCCACGAGTTCCAGGTCGGGGTGGGAGTCGATGAGGTCGGCGAGGGCTTCCCGGACTGCCGGGTCGTCATCGGCCACCACAACGTCGATCCGGTCGTCACCCATCGCTACCCACCTCCCTTGAGGACGGCACCCTGCAGTTCGCGGATGCTGAGTTCGTCGCGCCGGCAGTGCGACAGCGACGGCATGACCGCGGCGAGCGGCGCGACCAGCACGGTGTAGTGGCTTCCGATGCGATCGCACACGGCGACCGCCGCCGCGGCGTCCCACACCGCGGCCCAGAAGGCCCAGTCGTGACGCCGGTGGTTGCGGGCCGCGTCCAGGGCGGCGCGGCGCGCGACGGAGGCGGCCACGAGGATGCGGTACCGCTCCTCGTCGGTCGTGGTGCGGTGGACCTCCGCCCACCCCTCGGCGCGGGTCTGGCTGGAGGTCTGCTTCCACAGATCGGCCACCCGGTCGATTTCTTCGGGGGAGAGGTCCTCGATATGGGTCAGGAACTGGAGGACTCTCCGCGAGTTAGGGCCGAAAATAATACTCATAGGACACTCCAGGACGCATGGTACATCTCCGGACTATCGCGAACGTGGGCCCCGGCCCTCCGAGGCGGCCGGATCTGCCGGCCCACGTTCCCGCTCGGGCGTCATCGTCGGCGTCGCCGACGTCACCGGTGTCCCTAATGACCTTGTCCCTGGCCCGAGGACATGTTGATGCTCGCCTTGGCGATGCCACCGCTCTTCTGTCCGATGAGCTGGAAGGCGACGCCGTTCTCGTCGGCCGCGGTGATCCGGTACGAGCCCACCGCGGAGGCCTTGCCGCGCTCGTCCACCTGGAACGTCGCGATCTTGCGCTGCCCGGTGGAGCCGGACCCGGCGTACGCGGTCACCGTCTCGCCCGGGGCGAAGCCCGCGACGTAGAAGCTCAGCGTGGTGCCCGCCCGGCCGCCGAAGGCGCTGGGCTCGGCGGACGGGGAGTACGGCAGCACCGTGAATCCCGAGCGCACCACGGCCCGGCTCTGGTCGCCGATCGCCATCAGCGTCTGCCGTCCCTTGAGCCCGAACGGCACGTTGAACGCCACGTCGCGGATCTGCCCCATGCCGTTCGCCTGGGCGGTGAAGGCGGGCAGCCCGCTGTTGCGGTTGATGTAGACCAGCACCCGCTCGCCGGGCGCGAACTTGTTGGCGGACAGCGTGATCCGCTGACCGGCCTTGAGCGCGTACGGCTTGGACTTCATCGACGGGTACATGGCCAGCATCTGGAACGGCGCGGTGGCCGTGGTCTTGCTGCGCTTGCCCACCAGGACCAGCGTGCTGTTGCCGGTCGGGGCGACCCCGACCTTGATGTCCGCACGGCCCACGCCGCCGCCGCTGTCGGAGTGCAGCGTGGTGACGGGTATGCCGGTGGTCCGCCCCCAGAACACGTCGATCGACTCGCCGGGCCGGAAGCCATGGGCGCTGACCGAGACGACGTCGCCGGGGCGGCCGACCATCTTGTTGATCCGCGCGGTGCCGACCGCGCCGCCGGTCATCACCTTTGCCTCGGCCGCGTTGCTGCTGCCGCGCTGCTGGGCGACGAGGGTGGCGGGCCGGCCGCTGTTGGACTCGGGCACGGTGAACCGGGCGTAGATCGATCCGTAGCGGTCGGTCTTGACGCTGCCGATCGCCCGGCCCTTGGTGTCCGACGCCCGGGCCTTGAGCAGCAGATCCACGGTGGACTTCTTGCCGAAGCCGCCGCCCTCGACCGTCGCCTTGCCGCCGGGGGTCACCAGGCCCGGGTTGAGCACGATGATCGGGCCGGACGCCTGCGGGATGCGCTGGTTGCCCAGCTTGATGGTCTTGGGCTGCTTGGGCGGCCGTACCTCCTGCCGCTCATGCGGGTGCCCCTTCTTCGGGGCCCCGCCGCCTCCGTTGCCGGTGGTGTCGAGGGCGCCACCGAAGCCACCGCGCGCGATCACCTGCACGAGCGATCCGACGATCGCGAAGACCACGAGAGCGAGCAGGACCGTCTTCCAGGTGAGCTTCTTCTTGTTCTTGTTGCCAGGGTCTTTCCCGGCCGGGGATTTCTCCTCGTACTCGGGAACATCCCTGTCCTCCGGAACATCATCCCAGTCGTCGTACTCAGGCATGGCCTTCACCTCCTCTTCCCGCGGCTATTGCACCCGGTAGATTTCGAGCTTGATATTGCCCTTGGTGTCCGACCAGACCTGGTCGGAATTCTGGAGGGCCTTGAGAATCCAGTTCTCGCGCCCGTCGGCGTTGTTTGTGGCCATCGACTTGCGCATCTTGTTCGACAGGATGATGTAGTCGATGTTCTGCCATCTCTTTTTGAATAGCTTGTCGCGCACATCGGGGTCGGATGCGGCATTCCAGTGCGAATGCGCGTACGGATAGAACGGCCGCACATCGTGCAGCTCTCCCCACAGGTCGTCGTCCATGATGATGCGCGAATTGGCCGGGACGTGTTTGCGTACCCAGGCGATCTGAGCATGCTGCATTTGGGTGAGATTGATCTTCGACTGGTACTGGTCCGCGATTTGCACAACGCCCTCGGTATTGGTGTGCACCAGATATCCGGAGGACGGTGACATCAGCAGCACGACAGCTACCAGCGAGGGCACACCGACCCGGACGAGGGAATGGGCCCCGTGCAGGAAACGGTTTTTGAACGAGGCCTTCAGCAGCCGGTCCACGGCCATGCCGATGCTCATCGCGAACATGGGGATCAGCGGGGTGACGTAGAAGTCCAGCACCACGCTGCCGCGCAGCAGATAGAAGGTGTAGCCGAAGGCCAGGGTCCCCACGATCAGATAGCCCAGGTTGCGCTGCCGGTCCCGCAGCCCCCACCACAGGCACAGCAGCATCGCCGCGAACCCGCAGATCAGCATGAACGAGTCGCGCATCAGCCAGCTCGTGTACAGCAGCCCGTTGTGGCTGAGCAGGTTGCCCTGGCTGCGGTTGAGCTGCCACCACAGGGTGTAGAGCAGCGAGACGTGGTCGGCGGGCGGATTGTTCAGGTCGAAGTCGAAACTGCTCGGCAGAAGCTCGTTCTTGAGCAGCGCGTACGTCACATAGGCGCCGATCGGAGCCGCCGCGGCGAACGGCCAGAGCGTCCGGAGGAACCGGTGGCTCGGCGACTTCTTGATCCGCCGGTAGAGCAGATAGATGAAGCTCGGCACGAAGAAGATCGCGTTTTCCTTGGTGATCAGCGCGAGCCCCAGGGCCACCCCGCCGCCGAACACCGATCTGATGGTGGTCTCCCGGCGCAGCAGGACGAACAGGCTCAGCAGCAGCCAGAACATCATCAGGTTGTCCAGCAGCACCTGGCGCTGGTAGTAGACCGCGATCGGCGAGACGTTGAAGAAGAACGCGGCGACGGTGGCCGCCAGCACGCTCCCCGACAGCCGCCGGGTGATCTCGAACAGCAGATAGACGCTCGCGACATGCACCAGCAGCATCAGGAAGCGACCGGTGTTGATCGCGTTACCGAACGTCTCGAACTGTTTCGGCAGCGGGAAGACCCAGCCGGCGAGCGTGATCCAGCCCGCCGGGGCGTGGTCGTAGTCGTAGGTGTAGGGGGAGAGGCTGGTCTCCCGCACCAGTGACCAGGCCCGCTGCATGTAGATGCCCTCGTCGGTGAGGTAGAGGGGGTAGCGGAACAGGTGGTAGCCGTGGGTGAGCGCGCCGGTCAGCAGGGAGACGACCAGGGCGATCTTCCCGGCCTTCCCCAGCGGCGGGAACCAGCCGCGCTCCACGGAGAACCGGCGGCGACGCCGCCCGGGGGGCCGCTGCGGGGCGGCCTTGCCCTGGTCGGTGCTCTGGCCGGTGTCGTGGCCGGTGCTCTGGCCGGTGTTCTGATCGGCGTCCTGGTCGACGGCGACCGGGTTCGAGGGTGCCCGGTCGGGCACGGGGTCATGCGACACGCGACTCCGCCTCCTCGGTCTGGCCCCGGTGGGCGCCCACGTGCTGTGTCTTCTCCCAGTCGTGGCGGCCGGCCAGCTGCCGCCGCATGGCCCGCAGCGCGGCGTACGCGAGGACCATCTGGAACGGGAACCAGGCGATCGCCATCCGGACGACGGCCTTCGGCGAGGCCTCCAGCCCATGGGCGTCGGTGAACTCGTACAGGCCGACCATCTGCACCAGGAAGTGCGCGACCAGCAGCAGTACGGGCAGATACGAGCAGAGCGCGATCAGCACCGGCACCTTGAGGATCAGGATCATGCCGAGCGAGATCGGCAGATAGAGGCCGAGCAGCGCCTGTCCGCGCGGGAACACCAGCACGTAGAAGGCCAGCCAGCGCTGTTTGCGCGTCGGCATCTTCTTCCAGGTGCCCTTCTTCAGGGTCTGCATGAAGCCCTGGCTCCAGCGGGTGCGCTGCCGGATGAAGTGGCCGAGGGTGGGCGGGGTCTCCTCCTTGGTCACATACCGGTCGTCGTAGACCACCCGCACCCGCTCGCCCATGGCCGAGATCCGCAGCCCCATGTCCGCGTCCTCGGTGAGGTTGCGGTCGTCCCAGCCGCCGAGCCGCAGCAGCAGCGCGCGGGAGAAGAAGACGGTGTTGCCGCCGAGCGGAATGGAGCCGTGGTGGGCGTGGTAGTGCAGCCGGCTCTTGAACCAGAAGAAGTACTCCAGGACGTTCAGCGTGGAATACCAGTTGGACTGGTAGTTCATGAGCTGGACGCCCGCCTGCACCACCCGGACCCGCTCCTCCACCATCACGGTGTTGATGAGCCGGAATATCTTCGGGTGGATGTCGTCCTCGGCGTCGAAGATGGTCACCACCTGGTGGGTGGTCTGCGGCAGGGCGGTGTTGAGCCCGTGCGGTTTGTTGATCGGCCCGTCGTCGAAGACCACGACCCGCACGTTGTGCAGCCCTTCCCGGGCCAGCTGGCCGATCTTCTCCTCGGCCTTCTTCACGGTGCCGTCGTCGTCCTGGGAGCAGATCACGAAGACCTCCAGCAATTCCGCCGGATAGTCCGCGCGCACCACTCGCTCGATGGTCGACTGGATGACGTCTTCCTCATGCCGGGCGGGCAGCAGCACGCTGAAGGAGAGCCGCGGCGGAATGAAGGTCTCCGGCGCCCTCGCCTTCCGTTCGGCGTCCGCCCGGTCCCAGGTGTAGAGCATGAGGTACAGGACGTGGCCCGACTGCACGGTGAGCAGGATCGAGACCAGCACCAGCACCAGGTAGATGATCGGGATCATCATCGGCTCCGCCTCCCCCATACCCAGCCCGTACTGGCGGCGAAGTTGACCACGAACGCGGCCGAGATGCCGAGGCAATTCGCCAGCAGGAGATGCATTCCGGCGCGGACCAGCGACCAGACGAGAACGACGTTGACCGCGAGTCCGCCCAGTACGGATATGTTGAACTTGACGAAACGTCTGGCCGACGGGGTCGGCAGGCCGAACGTCCACCGGTCGTTGAGCAGAAAATTGTTGACCACGGCGAGTTCCACCGCGATACCGGACGCCACCAGTAGCGGCAGTCCGGCCCAGTGGTAGAGCGCGAAAAGCGCCGCCGAGTTCACCAGCGCACCGCCCCCGCCGACCACCGCGAAGCGCAGCGCCAGACCGGGCAGTCCCGCCATCCGTTCCCGCGGCGAGCGGGTTCGCGAAATGCTCCCGTTTCGCCTGTGGGTGGTCACGTCCGCGCGGTCGCCCGGCTCTCCGGTGCGCTCACTGAACGTTCGGAAACGCTGCATCGCGACTCCCTTGACAGGAGGCTCTTATCGCCGTCGAGTCCCAGAGTGCGTCACCCGCAAAGGAGGTAGTACCCGCGCTCGGGGGAGCGGTGAGTGCACCTTCGGCGGACCGCTTTCCTCCCCCATTTCGGGGAGCGCCGCGTTTCGGGCCCGGAGCCCTTCCCCCGAAGAGGGGAAGGGCGGCTCCCTCGCTCGCGGGTGTCAGTACTTCCGGGGGCTGCCCAAGATGAAAGGGGCCCGACGGCCTTGCGTCCCGTGGGATGAGAGTAGGTGACGTAATGTCAGGTCACGTGATGTCACGCCATCCATTCGCCGGCCGGGCCGGAGCGGTCATCGCAGCGATGACCCTCGCACTGGCCACGCCGGCCCTGGCAAGTGATACCGACAGCGGTGCGTTGCACGATTCCGAATGGGCGCTCACCACGCTCAAGGCGGAGCGTGCGTGGAAATTCAGCAAGGGTGCCGGAGTGACCGTCGCGGTCATCGGCACCGGCGTAGACGCGACCCATCCGGATCTCCGCGGGCGGGTCGCCCCCGGAAAGGATTTCGCGGGCGGCGGCAGCCCCGTCACCCGGGACGACGGAAACGAGGACGAGCAGAGCACCCACGCCGCCGGAATCATCGTCGGCACCGGCCGCAATTACCGCGGCGACGGGGTGTACGGGCTCGCGCCCCGGGCCCGGGTCATGCCGCTCGGGGTGTACCGCGACGGAAAGCCGCAGGTCGCGGCCACTGCCCGGGCCATCCGCCACGCGGCGAGCCATGGCGCGCACATCATCCATGTGGCCGTCTCCTTCAAGCACCCCAGCCCCGCCCTGAAGTCCGCGGTGAAGTACGCCGCCGACCAGGACGCCGTGGTCGTGGCGGGCGCCGGGGACAACGGCAAGGACGGCAACCGGCCCACCTACCCGGCCGCCCTCCCCGGTGTGGTCGCCGTCGTGGCCACCGACAAGAAGGGCGCCGTGTGGACCTCGTCCCACCACGGCGGGGCCATCACGCTCGCCGCGCCCGGCGTCGCGATCCTCACCACGGCCGGGAACAACGACTACTGGACCGGCGACGGCACCGGCTACGCCGCGCCCTGGGTCGCCGCGGGCGCGGCGCTGCTGCGCTCGGAGCACCCCCGCTGGAACTCCCGCCAGATCGTCCGGAAGCTGATCGACACGGCCGACCGTAAGGGCTCCGCGGGCCACGATCCGCGCTACGGCTACGGAGTGATCGCGCCCGCCAAGGCGCTCGCGGACCGGGCCGCGCCGCCGCCCTCCGCCGAACCCATCGCCGCGCCCTCCCCGCACCGCACCAAGGCGGCCGCCGACTCGCACGCCGCCGGGGATACATCCGCCCTGGTCACGATAGGGGTGGTGGCCGCTGTGCTGGTCGTGCTCGCGATCCTGGCGGTGGTGCTCATCAGCCGCCGCCGCCCGCCGCCCGGCAACTCCCACAACGGCTGACGGCGGAGGTGGCGATGTTCACCGGGTTCACCGGACCCCGCGACCGCGCCGACCGCGCCGACCGGGCCCGCCCGCCGGTGCGGTCGCGCCGGACCGCATGGCTGAGCCGCGGCATGGTCCATGTGCTGGTCATGGTGCTGGTGGCCGAGGTCGTGATGGCCATCACCACGGTGGGCCCGCTGCTCAAGCCCGCGGCCACCCATGACTTCCGGCCGCCACCCCCCGTGACCAAGCCGTTCTATCCCGTGACGACGCGCTTCTACGCCGACCCGCACAACCCCGCCGCGTCCTGGGTGCGGGTCCATCCGCGCGACCGGCGGGCCGCGGCCATCCGCAGGCGCATAGCCGACCAGCCGCAGGCCGCCTGGTTCACCGAGACCAACGAGTCGCTGGTCCAGGAGCAGGCCCGGGGCCTGGTCGACGTGGCCGCGGCCCGGCGGCGGCTGCCGGTGCTGGTCGCGTACGCCATCCCGCAGCGGGACTGCGCGCAGTACAGCTCCGGCGGCAGCGGGGACGCGGGCGTCGCCTACCGGCGCTGGATCGACGCCTTCACCCGGGGCATCGGCGACCGGCCCGCCCTGGTCGTCCTCGAACCGGACGCCCTCGCCCACCTGGGCTGTCTGCGGAAGCGGCAGCGTACGGAGCGGTTCGCCGCCCTGACGTACGCGGCCCGCACCCTCCAGCGCCGGGCCCCGCGCACCCGGGTCTACTACGACGCCGGGAACTCCGGCTGGCAGCCCGCCCGCACCATGGCGGCGCGGCTGCGGCACGCCGGTATCGACCGGTACGGGGACGGCATAGCGGTCAACGTCTCCAACTTCAACGCCACCGGCGACGAGGTGCGCTACGGCCTGTCCGTGCTGGCCGAGCTGCGCCGCCCCCGGCTCGGGGTGGTGGTCGACACCAGCCGCAACGGGGCGGGGCCGACCCGTAAGCACCAGTTCTGCGATCCGCCCGGCCGCAGGCTGGGCCGGGACCCCACCACGGCCACCGGTATCCCCGGGGTCGACGCCTTCCTGTGGATCAAGCAGCCGGGGCAGGCGGACGGCTGTGCGGCCGGTGCGGGCGTCTTCATCCCCGGCTACGCGTACCGGCTGACCGGCCGAGCCGCCCCCCGGTAGACCACCCCGTAGGCCGCTTCCTGGGCCTCCGTAGGACCCCTCCGGGCCCCGCGGAGGCCCTTCGTATGCCCCGAACCACCCCCTCAAATCGGACATAACCCATATAAAACGGCCGAATTCTGCTACCTCAACTGAGGTAGCCGGAATTCGGCCGTTTGGCGTGCCCTGAATTCCTGCAATTGAGGTATCCAGATTTCGGTCATCCGTACGGTGTTTCGAGCCCCGGGCTTTTCTAATGTCGGTGAGCGACAGGACAAAAAAGCCCGAAGGAGCTCCATCGATGCAAAGAGTTCTCGTCGTGGAGCACCACACCCAGGTGCTGAGTGCTCTCGCTGATCTCGTGATCGAGGAGCCGGGACTGGAGTTGTCCGGAATCGCCGGATCGGCCCGGGAGGCAATTTCCCTGGCCCGTGCGGCGCAACCGGATGTGGTGCTGATCGATGTGGACGAGCCCGGCTGGAAAGCGCAGGGGCTGGACCGCCTGATCGGCGACCTCCTCCCGCAGGCGCGGATTGTCCGGCTGACCGCCGCAACCGACCCCCAAATGGAATGCCTGGAATCTCCGACGAACACCCCCAGCATCCTCAAGACCGAAATACGCGAATTCCTCAGGAGTATCACCGAATGAATTCCCCCATGGACCAGAACAACGTCCCGACCAACCCCGAGACCACCGAGACGAACCGCGCTCCGCGCTCCCGCCGTCTGCGCATGGGTATCGCCGCGGCCGTCGTCGCTGTCGCTGCCGTGGGTGGCACTGTCACGGCGTTCACCCTGAACTCCGACGACTCGGGCTCCTCGTCCTCGGTCGCCGCGGGCAAGCCCGCCGGTGCGGACGTGAAGTTCCCGCTGTCGACCAAGAAGGGCGACATCGTCGACTCGAAGGGCCACAAGGTGGTCATGACCGGTGTGAACTGGTTCGGCTTCGAGACCGGCACCTTCGCGCCGCACGGCCTGTGGACCCGCAGCCTGGATTCCATGCTGGACCAGATGGCCAAGCAGGGCTTCAACACCATGCGGCTGCCCTACTCGAACGAGATGTTCGACGCCAAGAGCAAGCCCAACGGGATCGACTTCAAGAAGAACCCCGAGCTGAAGGGCCTCACCGGCCAGCAGATCATGGACAAGGTCGTCAAGGGTGCCACCGACCGCGGCATCATGGTGATCCTGGACCAGCACCGCCCGGACCAGTACGGCCAGAGTGAGCTGTGGTACTCCCAGAGCCTCACCGAGAAGAAGTGGTTGAGCGACTGGGTCAAGCTGGCCAAGCGCTACAAGAGCAACGACCGGGTGGTCGGCGCCGACCTGCACAATGAGCCGCGTGGCCAGGCCACGTGGGGCGACGGCAACGCGAAGACCGACTGGCGCCTGGCGGCCACCAAGGCCGGTAACGCGATCCACAAGGTCAACAAGAACTGGCTGGTCTTCGTCGAGGGCACCGACCGTCACAAGAACGAGCAGTTCTGGTGGGGCGGCGACCTCCAGGGTGTGAAGAAGTACCCGGTGAAGCTGGACGAGGCCAACAAGGTCGTCTACTCGGCCCATGACTACGGTCCGGGCGTCTTCAACCAGAACTGGTTCCAGGCGAAGGACTTCCCGAAGAACATGCCCGCCATCTGGAAGAAGCACTGGGCCTACATCAAGCAGCAGAACATCGCTCCGCTGCTGCTGGGTGAGTTCGGTGGCCGCAAGACCGCGGGCAACAGCCACGAGGCCATCTGGCAGAACGCCCTGATGGACTACCTCAAGAAGAACGGCATCAGCTACACCTACTGGACCTGGAACCCGGACTCGGGTGACACCGGCGGTGTGCTGAACAAGGACTGGAAGACGATCGACAAGAACAAGATGAAGATGCTGTCCGAGTACCAGATGCCTCTGCTGGGGGCGAAGGGGAAGACGTCGGAGTAACCCCTTCCGGTACCCCGCCGATCATGGCGGTGTGACAGTGAGGGCCCGCAGGCAGCCGCCTGCGGGCCCTCCGTCATGTCCGCGCCCGTTTTCCAGGTCGCCCAGGTCGCCCAGGTCGCCCAGGTCGCTCAGGTCGCCCGGAAAGTCTGGAAAGTCCCGTAGGGGGGGAAGCGGGGGGCGCCCCCGCCGGGTTTCCTCCCTGGGCCCCCTCCGCGCCCGCGGACCGGCCCCCGGCATGCAGGGAGGCCCGCCCATGAACCCCCACCAGCACACCGGCAGGCTGCTCTTCCCGCTGGCCGCGCTCGTGGTGATCGCGGCCGATCAGGTGAGCAAGGCGCTCGCGCTGGCCGCCTGGAGCGGAACCTCGGGGCCGCAGGCCCGGTGGGGGCCGTTCCACGCGCTGCTGGTGCACAACGCCGGAGTGGCCTTCGGGCTGGGGCACGGCCGCCCGGTGCTGATCACCATGATCACCCTCACCGGCGCGGTCGCCACCCTGGCCGCCGTCCTCGCGGGGCTGCGGGCCCACAGCCGGGGCCTGGCGTTCGGCATGGCGCTGATCGCCGGGGGCTCGGTCGGCAACGGCGCCGACCGGGTGATGCGGCCGCCGGGCCCGCTGCGCGGTGCCGTGGTCGACTGGATCACGGTGGCGGGGCGCGGCCCGGTGTTCAACCTGGCCGACGTCGCCCTCGTCTCCGGGACCCTGCTCACCGCGGCCGTGCTGCTGCGTACGGCCGTGCGGCGGCCGCCGCTCAGCCTCCGCCCTTGCGCACCGAACGCGACCCCGAGCCCGAACCCGAACCCGGCCCTGGCTCCGACCCCGGACCCGGGTCCGGCCCCGAACCCGGCATCGGCCCCGGCTCCCGGGTGCTCTCCCGCTCCGCGACCGAGGCCGCGAACTCCTTCAGCCGCGCCAGCGCCGCTTCGTCGGTCACCCCCCGGGAGGCCAGCGCGCTGGTGATGCGCTGGTAGACGGAGAGCTCACGGGCGCAGTGGTGGCATTCCGCCACATGCGCCCGCACCCGGGCCGCGTCCGGCGCGTCCAGTTCGCCGTCGAGGAACGCCTGGAGCATCGGCGCGCCCACCGGGCACTCCCGCGTCCGGCGCCGCTCGGTATCGCGCCACCATGTCCACCGGCTCATGCCTCACCTCGCTCTGGTTCCCGTCCCGTGCGCCCCGCGGCCAGCAGCTGGTTCCGGATGCGCTTGCGGGCCCGGTGCAGCCTGCTCATCACCGTCCCCTTGGGGACGTCCAGCACCTGCGCCGCTTCCGCGTACGACAGCCCGTCCACGTGGACCAGCCGCACGACCTGCTGGTCGCGGAGCGGCAGCGCGGTGAACGCGGCGTCCACGGCCTCGTCGAACGCGGTGTCCACCACCAGCTCCTCGGGGGTGGCGCCGCGGGCCGGGGAGAGCCGTTCCAGCTCCGTGTCCGGGTCGTCCAGCAGCCGGGGCCGGCGCTGGCGGCGCCGGCTCACCTCCGCGTGCCGCATGATCGTCAGCAGCCAGGCCCGTGGATGTCTCCCGTCAAAACGGCCGACTGCCCGGTACGCCCGTAGTAACGTGTCCTGCACGAGATCTTCGGCGTCGGCGCGCTGAGCGGTCAGAGACATCGCCACGCGCAGCAGCACCTCGATTTCGGGCAGCACGTACTGGGTGAACATGCGTTGCTGATGGGCGTCCGGGTCAGCCACGCGTGCCTCCTCGGATCACGGACCCCCCGGGGCGCGAAAGCGACATATCACACTCTGTGTAACATCTCGCTCACGGCGCCGCACGGGATGGTCGGCGATCCGGGTGACACGGCGGCGGGCGGGGCTCGCCGCGCGGGGCGAGGGGCGCGGGTTACGCCTTCACGGAGATCAGCAGCTTGCCCTCGGACGTACGGACCTCGAAGTGATCGACGTCGGAGCGCTTCATGCCCGCTCCGCCGTGGGCCCACAGCGGGGCTCTGGCCGCCTCGTCCTGGCTGTTCTCGATCCCGTATCCCCGCTCGGGCACGGACCACGTCGTCATGGTCTGCTTCTGGCCGTCGTGGGAGACCGCGATCAGGCTGCAGCTCAGCGGGCCCTTGACGTTGCCCAGTCTGAGCATCCCGTCGAGGCCCCACATCTTGTCCTCCATGGCGATCGCCGCGGTCACCTTGGTGTCCGGGTCGGTGGCCTCGACCTTGTCCGGCATCCCCGCGAAGAGCTGGCTCTCGCTCGCCGCGGACGCGACCGGCGGCTCGGCGCCGGAGCCCGAGTCCGAGGTGACGGCCATCGTGCCGAGCGGTCCGCCGATGATCAGCGCGGCCGCCGCCGCGACCAGGTAGAGGCCGCGCCGCTTGCGCTTGCTGCGCGCCGCGGCGACCTCGCCCACCATGCGGTTCAGCAGGGCGGGGCCGGGCTTGGCGGTCAAGGTGTCGATGGCGGTCGGAGTGGCGGTGAACGCGTGCGGGGTGTGGCCCGTGATCGCGGTCCGGCCGGGTGCCCCGTGGATACCGGGGATGTCGGCCGCGAGGTCCGCGAGCAGGGGTTCCAGTCCGGTCAGCTCGTCGAGCTGCCGTCCGCACTGGTCGCAACCGGCCAGATGCTCCTCGAAATAGGTGGCGTCCGCCTCGTCGAGCACGCCGAGCACATACGCGCCAACGGCGTCGTGTCCCGCGTGGTGCGCCTGCGCTGTCATGCCGTCACTCCTCTCTCCTCAAGCGCGAGCTTCATGGAGCGCAGCGCGTAGAAGACCCGGGACCGAACCGTCCCGCTGGGTATACCGAGCGTTTCCGCCGCTTCGTTGACCGTACGGCCCTTGAAGTAGGTCTCGACGAGCACCTCGCGGTGGGCGTCGCTGAGGTCGTGCATCGCGTCGGAAAGTGTCATCAGCCGTAGTGCCCGGTCGATCTCGTCCTCCGCCGGCATCAGCTCCAGAGGAGACGGGTCGACCTCCTGGGGCCTGGCCTGCCTGCTGCGGTGCCCGTCGATGACGATGCGCCGGGCGACCGTGACCAGCCAGGGCCGGATGGAACCGGTGGCCCGGGACAGCTGGTCCGCATTCCGCCAGGCGCGGACCAGGGTCTCCTGCACGACGTCCTCCGCGCGATGGCGATCGCCCGCGACCAGACGCAGTACGAACGCGAGCAACGGTCCGGCGTGCTCCTGGTAGAGCGCACGCATGAGTTGCTCGTCCGGTGTACCGCGCTGCGATCTGGACGGACGCTCATCGGCCACGGCGGCGTCGTCGTGCACCAGAACCTCCAGGACAGGACCTGAGTTGGACAACATCAACTGACGACTCCCGGTCTGTGCCCCGGGGGGGTTGGGTGGCCAAGTCGGCCTCTTCCTCCCTTCGTACGGACGGGAGGGGGCCGCCACTCAACGCGTCGCGAAGAAAGTTCCGATCAGTTCCTGGAGTTGCCCGCTCAGGTGATGGCCGAGCTGAGCACATGGGGCTGGACTTTGCCCTCCAGCATCGCGCCGAGCCCTTCCACCGCGCACACGCCCGGGTTGTCCGCGATGTTCACCGGGACGCCGGTCGCGTCCCGCAGCAGGGTCTCGAGACCGGGCAGCACCGCGCTGCCGCCCGCCAGCATGATGCCGCGGTCGGCGAGGTCGGCCACCAGATCGGGCGGGCAGCGGCGCAGTACGGTGCTGATCGCGTCGAGGACGGCGGTCAGCGGGGTACGGATGGCGTTGCGTACGCCCTCGACGTCGATCCGTACGGACCGGGCGAGCCCGGTGGCCACGTCGCGGCCGTGCACCTCGGTGCCGAGCGAGGCCAGCGCCGTGTCGCCGAGGACCAGGTGCAGCGGGCGGACGGCCTGGCTCGGCAGCGTCAGCGCGTGCGCGTTGCGCAGATGCTGGACGACGGCGTGGTCGACCGTCTCGCCGCCCACCGGCACCCGCTCGGCGGACACGATCGCGCCCAGCGACAACACCGCGACGTGGGTGGTGGCCGCGCCGCACACCACGATCATCGTGGCCTCGGGCCGCTCCACGGGCAGCCCGCAGCCCACGGCGGTGGCGATCAGCGTGTCCACCAGCTCGACCCGCTTGGCGCCGAGCCCGGAGAGCGTTTCCAGGGCGGCGCGCTGGGCGAGTGGATCGGCGTCGTGCGGTACGCAGACGGCGGCGCTCGGCCTCGGCTTGCGGCGCCAGGCGCGGCGCAGCTTGTTGCCGAGGAGCAGCCGCAGCATGCGCTGGGCCATGGCGATGTCGACGACGGTGCCACCGGCCACGGGACGCACCACCCGGATGTGGTCGGGCGTACGGCCCGTCATGCGCTCGGCGAACGCCCCGACCGCGATCACCGCGCCGGTGCGGGTGTTGACGGCGGCGACGGTGGGCTCGTCGACGATCAGGCCGGTGCGTTTGAGGTAGACGCGGGTCCTGGACGCTCCGAGGTCCACGGCGATGGAGCAGCGACGCAGCCGCTCAAGGCTGATGCTCATGTGGCCATGGTGTGCGGCGGGGCGCCGCCGCTGCCTCCGGAGGTGCGCCGGTCGGGCGAGCCCGCTCCCCCTCGGCCAGGCCTCGGCTGGGCCCTGGCTGGACCTCGGCCAGGCCTCGGCTGGACCTCGGCTGGGCCTTGGGCTGGGCCCCGGCTAGGCCTTGGCGTCCGCGTAGCACTCCACCGCCGCCACCGTGAGGGGGAAGCGGACCGGGGTGGGGCCGAAGGCGATCGTTCCGGCTGCTTCGCCCGCCTCCGCGATCGCCTGCCGCACCGCCGCCACCTCGGGCTCGGGGCAGTGCACGATCACCTCGTCGTGCTGGAAGAAGACCAGCTCGGCGCGGAGCCCGGCGGCGGCCAGGGCACGGCGCAGCGCCGCGAGCATCAGCACCGCCCAGTCGGCGGCGCTGCCCTGGACGACGAAGTTCCGGGTGAAGCGGCCGCGGGCGCGGGCGCCCGGGGTGCTGCCGTAACGCGGCTCCTCGTCCAGGTCGCGCGGCAGACCCGCCTCGTCGGCCGGGTCGGCGGCGGTGCCACCGGCCGGTGGGCAGGTGCGGCCCAGCCAGGTCCGCACGAGACGGCCCTCCTCGCCCGCGCGGGCCGCGTCGTCCACGTAGGCCACGGCCGCCGGGAAGCGGCGCCTGAGCGCGGCGAGGTGCTTGAGCCCGTCGCCGGAGGTCTGCCCGTAGACGGCGCCGAGCAGCGCGAGCTTGGCCAGGTCGCGGCGGCCCGCGAAGGCGCGGTCGGACAGCTCCGCGTACAGGTCCCGGCCGGTGCCCGCGACCTCCATCAGCCCGGGGTCGCGGGAGATGGCGGCGAGCACCCGGGGCTCCATCTGGTCGGCGTCGGCGACGACCAGCCGCCAGCCCGGGTCGGCGACGACCGCGCGCCGCACCACCTTGGGGATCTGGAGGGCCCCGCCGCCGTGGGTGGTCCAGCGGCCGGAGACGGTGCCGCCGGGCAGGTATGCGGGGCGGCATCGGCCCTCGCGCACCCAGGACTGGAGCCAGGACCAGCCGTGGGCGGTGTGCAGCCGGTAGAGCTTCTTGTACCGCAGCAGCGGCTCCACCGCCGGGTGGTCGATCTCCTTCAGCTCCCACGCCCGGGTGGAGTTGAGCGCGATCCCCGCGCGGGCGAACGCCCGGATGACGTCGGCGGGCAGATCGGGCCGCACCCGCACCCCGCCCCCGAAGGCGCGGGACACCTCGTCGGCCAGCTCGGCCATCCGCCGCGGTTCGAGACCGCCCGGATAGCGCTCGCCCAGCAGCTCGTCCAGCAACTCCCGGTGGCGGTCGGCCCGCCAGGGCACTCCGGCGCGCCGCATCTCGGCGGCGACCAGGGTTCCGGCCGATTCGGCGGTGGTCAGCAGCCGCATCCGGTCCGGGTGCCCGGCCGCCCCGGTACGGGCCAGCTGCGCCCGGTACACCGTCAGCAGCGCGTCGAGCGGGTCGGTGCCGGGCGGCAGCGGTGGCGGGCCGGGCTCGAAGAGCGACGGCTGCGTCTGGGCGGCCCGTGGCGGCGGGTCCTCGGGGACGGGCAGCCCGCGCAGCCGGGCCCAGGCCGCGGCGAGCGAGCGCGGGGCGCCCGAGCGCCCCTCGTGGCCGAGCAGCAGGGCCTCGGCCGCCTCCGTGTCGTAGCACCGCTCGACCCGGACTCCGGCCGCCAGCAGCCGGGGATACACCTCGGCGGTGGACCGCCACACCCACCGGTCGGCCTCCGGGCGGGACCGCACGGCTTCGGCGATCCCGCCCCGCGCCGCCGGAACCTCGACGACCGGCCCGGCGGCCTCTCCGCAGGCGTCCAGCGGGCAGAGACGGACACCCCCGTCGTCCGTCTCTGCCGCTGCCCACCTCATGACCGTGAGTCTGGCAGGGGGGTCCGACAACGGCCCGACAGCGGCCCGACAGCGGCCTCGGGAGGCAACGACGAGCGCTGTGAGAGGGGTTGACCCCTCGACCGGGCGGCTCTACGGTCCGTTCGCAATGACGGAGCGTGTTCGAAATATCGACCGGGCGGAGCGCGTCGCCGCCCGGGCCTCTCGAACCCTGGAGCCTTCCATGACCCGCATCCGCACCAGAGCGCTGCCGTTGCTGACGGCCGCGCTGCTCGCGCTCGTCGCCCTGCTGCAGACGGGCGGCGCCACCGCCGCGCAGGCCGAACCGGCCGGTTCTCCGGGGGTGAGGGCCGGGAGCTTCACCAATCCGGTCGTGACGCAGAACGGCGCGGACCCGACGGTCATCCGCTACGCCGGGTACTACTACCACCTGGGCACCACCTGGGCCTCGCACTGGGAGATGCGCCGATCGCCCACCCTCGGCGGGCTGAAGACCGCGGCGCCCACCACCGTCTACCGCGAGACCGTGGCGTCCCGCTGCTGCAACTTCTGGGCGCCCGAACTGCATCGTCTCAATGGCCCGAACGGGCTGCGCTGGTATCTCACGTACAGCGCGGGCGTCTCGGCGAACATCGACCACCAGCACGTCCACGTCCTGGAGAGCGCCGGATCGAATCCGCTGGGCCCGTACACCTACAAGGGCCAGGTCGATCCGTACGGCGACAACCGCTGGATGATCGACAGCAGCTATCTCTCGATGCCGGACGGCCGCCTCTTCATGCTGTACTCCTTCTGGGAGGGCGGTTCGCAGAACCTCTACGCGGTCCGGATGAGCAACCCGTGGACCCCGACCGGCGCCGGTGTCCGGATCGCCACGCCCTCCTACGCCTGGGAGAAGTCGGGCAGCGCGGTCAACGAGGGGCCGACCATCCTGCAGCACGGCGGCCGCACCTTCCTCACCTTCTCCGCCTCGCACTGCGACACCCCGGACTACAAGCTCGGGCTGATGGAGCTGACAGGGAGCGATCCACTGGCGGCGGGCGCGTGGAAGAAGTACGCCAGCCCGGTCTTCCAGCGCAATGACGCGGCCGGGGTGTACGGGCCGGGCCACAACTTCTTCTTCCCCTCGCCCGACGGCAAGGAGGTCTGGATGGCCTACCACGCCAACGCCAAGGCCACGGACGGCTGCGGCGGCTCCCGTACCACCCGGGCGCAGAAGGTGAACTGGAACGCGGACGGCACCCCGGACTTCGGCGTCCCCGTCTCCACCTCCACCGTCCTGGCCGAGCCTTCCGGCACCCCGGCCGCCCTGCGGCGCTGACGGCGCCCGACACCACTCCGGCGCCACCTCCGGCGCCCCTCCGACGACGAGGACGCCCCGCGGGCCAACCCGCGGGGCGTCCTCGTCGTCTTTTCTGACGACTGAGCTGACGACCGCGCTGACGACTGACGCCGACGACTGACACGCCCGGGGCAGGGCAGAAGAGGCCGTGATCATCCGGCAGGAGACTCCTGCGTCCTATGCACGTGCATATGCTCATGCATATGCACAGGAATGCGGCTATGATCCGAGGCAGTTGACAGTTGCACTAACAGTGGAGAGCCCTGTGCGCGACCACCCGTACAACGGCATGGCGGCCGCGGACCTTCAAGGGGTCGTCTGGCAGAAGAGCAGGCACAGCAATTCGCAGGGGTCCTGTGTCGAGTTCGCCAAGCTGCCCGGCGGGGACGTGGCCGTACGGAACTCCCGCTTCCCGGACGGACCGGCGCTCGTCTACACCCCGGCCGAGGTCGAGGCGATGCTGCGCGGCGTCAAGGACGGGGAGTTCGACCATCTGGCGCACGACCCGGTCGCGTGAGCGACACTGGTAGTGATCGGTGGGGGGTCCTACTGATGTGAGACGGGCGATGAGCGATGAACGGCTCGGTTCGCGTCGGACATGTCCTCGGGGTGCCCCTGCGGATGCACTGGAGCGCCCCGGTGCTGATCGTCCTGCTCGCCTATGGGCTCGGCCGCGAGACGCTGCCCGCCTGGACGCCCGGCCGGACCGGCCTGGTGTACGCGGTCGCCAGTGTGATCGGCGCCTTCCTGCTGATGGGAAGCCTGCTGCTGCATGAGGCCGCGCACGCGGTCACGGCGCGCGGCAAGGGCGTCTCCGTCGAGGACGTCACGCTGTGGGCGCTCGGCGGCATGACCCAGATGGGACGGCCGCGCACCGCCAAGATCGCCTTCCTCGTGGCCGTCAGCGGCCCGCTCACCAGCCTGGTCATCGGCGGCGTCGCGGTGGGCGCCGGGATCGGGGCCAGGGCGCTGGCCGGGTGGGGAGTACCGGCGGCGGTGCTGATCTGGCTGGGCTGGGCCAATCTGCTGCTCGGGGTGTTCAACCTGCTGCCCGCGGCGCCGCTGGACGGCGGCCGGGTGGTGCAGGCGGCGCTGTGGTGGCGTACGGGCGACCGGGACCGGGCCGAGCGGGCGGCCGGGCGCAGCGGCCAGATCTTCGGGATGCTGCTCATCGCGGCCGGCTGGTTCTCGTTCGTGCGCGGCGACGGCAGCGGGCTGTGGCTCGCGCTCGTCGGGCTGTTCATGATGGTGGTCGCCAACGCGGAGCGGCAGCGGGCCGGTGTCAACACGGCGCTGCGCGGGGTGCGGGCGGGCGAAGCGATGTCGTCCCCGGTCGTGACCGGCGCCGACTGGCTGCCGGTGGGGCGGTTCATCGACGAGGTGGCGGCGCACTCCCGCCACTCGGCGCTGCCGCTGCTGGACTTCGAGGGGCGGCCCAGCGGCGTGGTGAACCTGCGCGCGCTGGCGGCGGTTCCGGCCGGGATGCGGGAGGAGCGGCGGGTGCGCGAGGTGGCGATGCCGATCACGCGGTGCACGGTCGCGACGTCGGACGAGCTGCTGAGCGAGGTGCTGGAGCGGGCCCGGCCGGGAGGCGCGGGGATGCCGGTGCTGGTGGTGGACGACGGGCATCTGGAGGGCATCGTCACCGCCCACGATGTGTCACGCCTCTTCCAGCTGCACTCGCTGGGCATCACGACGGCGCCCCCGGAGGCGACGCCCCGCTGAGCCCGCCTGAGACCGGCGGCTAGGGGCGGGGCAGGTGGAACAGGGCCCAGACGATCTTGCCGCGCAGCGTTCCGGCCAGCGGTTGCCAGCCCCAGCCGTCGGTGAAGGACTCCACCAGATACAGCCCCCGCCCCGACTCCTCGCAGGAACCGGCCTCCCCGGCGACCGGCCCGGCCTCGCTGGGGTCGCGTACGGCGCACACCAGCCGGGAGGCGGAGTACATCAGATGGAGCCGCACCAGGGGCGGTTCCTGCCCGTCGCCGGACGGGCTGCCCGGAGGTGCCCCGGCGACCGCGTGCCGCAGCGCGTTGGTGACCAGTTCGGACACGACGAGGGCCACCTCGTCGAGCAGCTCGGGGATGTCCCACTGCCGCAGCGTGGCCCCGGTGAACTGGCGAGCCCCCTTGACCGCGTCGTAGCGCGCGGGGAGGGAACAGGAGACAGCGCCGGAGACGGCGGAGGGATCGACCGCGGGAAGCCCTCTCCACAACGGTTCCAGCAGGGCCGTACCTTCGCTCCCCATGCGAGCACTCCTGCATCCGTGGCCGTGACGAATCCTGGCCAGATCTCGTACGAGCTTGCACGTGCGCGAGTCCCATGGTTTCGAATGCCGACGGCAGATGCAAGGGCAGATGCACGTGCACGCGGCCGAATTGGGATACTGCACCCGGCTTTGCCATGCTTTCGTCCTACGTACATGTGCGTAGGTCTCCCGGTCGGGTAACGACATGAGCACAGCCCGGAGCCCGGAAAGTGGCAGACTTCGGCCTGCCGGGTTGCGGGGGCCCATCGCCGGAAGAGCGCGTTCCGCACAGGGAGGGTCACGGACAGATGACCGCAAGCGAGTCGAGTGGATCGGTGGTGCGCCGCATTCTCCTGGGCTCTCAACTCAGGCGGCTGCGCGAGACCCGGGGCATCACCCGCGAGGCGGCGGGCTACTCGATCCGCGCCTCCGAGTCCAAGATCAGCCGGATGGAGCTGGGCCGGGTGAGCTTCAAGGCGCGCGACGTCGAGGACCTGCTCACGCTGTACGGCGTCACCGAGGAGGCGGAGCGCGCGGCGCTGCTCGGGCTCGCCCGCGAGGCCAACCTCACCGGCTGGTGGCACAGTTACGGCGATGTGCTGCCGGGCTGGTTCCAGACGTACGTCGGGCTGGAGGGCGCCGCCTCGCACATCGCCGTCTACGAGGTCCAGTTCATCCACGGTCTGCTGCAGACCGAGGGGTACGCCCACGCCGTGGTCACCCGGGGCCAGCCGCAGGCGTGCGACTCCGAGGTGGAGCGGCGGGTCGCGCTGCGGCTGGAGCGGCAGAAGCTGCTGGTCTCCGAGCGGGCACCGGCGTTCCACGTGGTGCTGGACGAGGCCGCGCTGCGCCGCCCGTACGGCGGTCCGGAGGTGATGCGTGCCCAGATACAGCACCTCATCTCCGTCTCCGAGCAGCCGAACGTCAGGCTCCAGGTGATGCCGTTCGCCTTCGGCGGGCACGCCGGGGAGAGCGGTGCGTTCACCCTGCTCCGGTTCCCGGAGTCCGACCTCCCGGACGTCGTCTATCTGGAACAGCTCACCAGCGCCCTCTACCTCGACAAACCCGATGAAGTGGGGCAGTACGAGCGGGTGTTGGCACGGCTCGGCGCTGACGGTCTGTCCCCGGAGAAGAGCCGGGACCTGCTCGGGGGGCTCCTGCGCGAGGCCTGACCCACCAGTAGGATGACGTGCTGTCAGGAATACCCCCCACGTGTTCGCGGGTGTACCGGATGCGGTCCCGCGTCCTCCAGATAAGGGATGGCATGTCCTACTTCTCCGAGCTGGCCTTTCAGTACATCGGCGGTGAGTGGCGCACCGGCAGCGGTTCCTGGGACATCGTCGACTTCAATCCGTACGACGGGGAGAAGCTGGCCTCCATCACCGTGGCCACCGTCGACGAGGTCGACCTCGCCTACCGCGCCGCCGAGCGGGCCCAGCCGGAGTGGGCGGCCCGCAACCCGTACGCCCGGCGGGCGGTCTTCGAGCGGGTGCTGCGCGTCATCGAGGAGCGCGAGCAGGAGCTGACCGGGGCGATCATCGCGGAGTGCGGTGGCACCCACGTCAAGGCGGGCTTCGAACTGCACCTCGCCAAGGAGTTCCTGCGCGAGGCGGTCCAGCTGGCGCTGCGCCCCGAGGGCCGCATCCTGCCGTCGCCCGAGGACGGCAAGGAGAACCGGCTCTACCGGGTGCCGGTCGGCGTCGTCGGCGTGATCAGCCCGTTCAACTTCCCCTTCCTGCTGTCGCTGAAGTCGGTCGCCCCGGCGCTGGCCCTCGGCAACGCCGTCGTCCTCAAACCGCACCAGAACACCCCGATATGCGGCGGCGGTCTGGTCGCGAAGATCTTTGCGGAGGCCGGGCTTCCGGCCGGGCTGCTCAATGTGGTCGTCACCGACATCGCGGAGATCGGCGACGCCCTGATCGAGCACCCGGTGCCCAAGGTCATCTCGTTCACCGGCTCCGACAAGGTCGGCCGCCATGTCGCCACCGTCGCGGCCTCGCACTTCAAGCGGTCCATCCTGGAGCTGGGCGGCAACAGCGCCCTGATCGTGCTGGACGACGCCGACCTCGACTACGCGGTGGACGCCGCGGTGTTCAGCCGCTTCGTCCACCAGGGGCAGGTCTGCATGGCGGCCAACCGGGTGCTGGTGGACCGGGCGGTGGAGCGCGCGTTCACCGAGAAGTTCGTGGCCAAGGTGAAGACGCTGACGGTGGGCGACCCGGGCGATCCGGCCACCCACATCGGCCCGCTGATCAACGAGGGCCAGGCCGAGGCGATCACCGCGCTCGTCGACCAGACGATCGCCGACGGCGCGACCGCGCTGGTGCGGGGGCGCGCCGAGGGCACCCTGGTGGGGCCGAGCGTGCTCGGTGACGTCCCCGAGGGCTCGGCGATCCTCCGGCAGGAGGTGTTCGGCCCGGTCGTGGTGCTGATCCCGTTCGACGGTGACGAGGAGGCCGTCCGGATCGCCAACGACACCGACTACGGCCTCAGCGGCGCGGTGCACACCGGCGACATCGAGCGCGGGGTCCGCCTGGCCAAGCGCGTCCACACCGGCATGATCCATGTGAACGACAGCACCGTGCACGACGAGCCGATCGTGCCCTTCGGCGGCGAGAAGCACTCGGGGCTCGGGCGGCTCAACGGGGAAGCGATGGTCGACGGCTTCACCACCACCAAGTGGATCTCGATCCAGCACGGCCGCAGCCAATTCCCGTTCTGACGCGCCACCTGGAAGGGATGCGGACAGAAGGCATGCGGACAGAAGCTGACCGCAAGCCTTCCTAAGGTGGGGTTCATCGAAGGGCACCCGACCCGGGCGCCCTCCTGATGAAAGGCGGCAGCCATGCCCACCGTCGTGAAATCCGAGGACTGTAAGGACGAGCGCTCCACGCTGCTGGCCTACCTGGACGCGCAGCGCGGCGGCATCCGGCGCGCGGTGTACGGGCTGACCGAGGAGCAGGCCCGCAGCGTGCCCAGCGCCAGCGCGCTGTCCCTGGCCGGGCTGATCAAGCACGCGACCCAGGCCGAGGCGGGCTGGGTCCTCACGGGGCAGGGCCGCGAGGAGAAGCGGCTGACGAAGGAGGCGCTGGCGGAATTCGAGGCCAGCTTCGTCCCCACGGCCGACGAGACGGTGCCGGTGCTGCTGGAGCGGTACGAGGCGGCGGCGCGCGCCACCGATGAGGCCGTGCGCGCACTGCCCTCGATGGACGAGACATTCGAGGCGCCCCGCCGCCCCTGGGACGAGGGCGGCACCCGGACCTGGCGCTGGCTGGTCCTCCATATGATCGAGGAGGTCGCCCGGCACGCGGGGCACGCGGACGTCATCCGCGAGACGATCGACGGGAAGAACGCGTTCGAGCTGGTCTTCGCGTCCGGTGCGATGCCCGAGCCCGATTGGTCGCTCGTGGAGGGCTGACGCCCCTACCCTGGACCCCAGCGCAGGTCGGGCGGGGCAGGATGGGGAGACGGGCACATGTCAGCGATCCGGCTGCTGGTGCTGGGGGCGGTGCGCCAGCACGGGCGGGCACACGGCTATCAGGTCCGTAACGACCTGGAGTTCTGGGGCGCCCATGAGTGGTCCCACGCCAAACCCGGATCGATCTATCACGCGCTCAAGCAGATGGCGAAACAGGGCCTGATGCGCGCCCACGACGTGGCCCCGAGCACCGCCGGCGGCCCGCCGCGCACCGAGTACGAGCTGACCGCGGCGGGCGAGGAGGAGTACCTCAAGCTGCTGCGGGACGCCCTGCTGCGGCACGACCAGAAGATCGACGAGCTGACGGCCGGGGTCGGGTTCATCGTCGACCTGCCGCGCGCCGAGGCCATCGCGCTGCTGAAGGAGCGCGTGGCCGCGCTGGAGGAGTGGCGGGCCGAGGTCACCCGGAACTGGTCGCCGCCGCAGGACAGCCCCGGTGAGTGGGGCCACATCGGCGAGATCATGAAGTTCTGGGTCCACTCGGCCGACAGCGGCGCCGAGTGGACCCGCGGCCTGATCGAGCGGCTGGAGGGCGGGGCGTACGTCATGGCGGGCGAGGGGGAGCGCCCGGTGGACGTCCTGCCGGACGGGGCGCCGAATCCGTACGCGCAGTCCCCGGCTCCGGACGACGCCGGGCGGGGGCCCGGCTGCTGAGTGGCCGACAGGCCGTCCCCGATGCCACGTATGTCACACGCCCACCCGCCGTCGCCGGATGCGGATACGGTGCACGTATGGGGAACGACACGGCGGACACGGGGGCGGCACGGACGCGCGGGCCCGGTTATGCCCTGCTCCTGGCCGCCGGGCCGGTGGGCAAGCAGCGGCTGATGGACGCGGCCGCCGCGCTGCCACAGCTCGCGGCGGTGCCGCCGGCCGCGCTGCTGGGCACGCCCGGCGGCGCCAGCGTCGTCCAACTCGTCGACCCCACCGATCCGCAGACCGTGCTGACGCATCTGCGGACGGCGGCCGCCCAGCAGGGGCCGGTGCTCATCTACCTCGCGGGCCAGCTCACCATCGACCACAAACAGCGGCTGCCGCACCTCGCGTTGGCCCGTACGACGCCGAGGACCGCCCGCTACACCGCGCTGCCGTGGCACTGGCTGGCCGCCGAGCTGGCCCAGCGGCCGCCCGGCAGCACCACCGTGCTCGCCGATCTGGTGGCCGACGAGACCGTCTGGCCGCGGCTGTCCGACGGGCGGCTGCCGGTCGACACGCTCGCCTCCGGGCTGACCCTCTACGGGACGATCGCCCCGGCCCCGCCCAAGCGGCGGCTCGCGGCGCCGGTCTACAGCCGCGCCCTCGCCGGGCTGCTGCGCGGCGGCGAGGCGGGCAGCCCGCCGTTCGCCCTGCTGCACCAGCAGGCCGCCGCCGAGGCCGGGCTGGGCGCCGGGCCGGGGCTGCTGCTGGGCGCGCCGGTGGAGGGCTACGCGGCGTACGAGGCGTCGGCGGGGGCGTACGGGGCGTACGGGGCGTACGGCGCGCCCGGGGCGTACACACCACACGGGCCGCACGAGACCCAGCAGCCCCAGCTGTTCCAGGGACCGGGCGAAGCGCCGCCCCCGCCCGGGCCGCCGCCCGCGGCCGCCCCTGGAAGCTCCGCCGGGAGCGGCCCCGGGAGCGGCCCCGCGCTCGAGTCCATACCGGCCCGGCGGTCCGCGCCCGTACGGGTTCCCGAGCCCGTCCCCGATCCGCACGCCGCGATATTCGAGGCCGCGCACGCCGGGCGGCACAGCGAGGCCGCCTCGATGGCCGCCGCCTGGGAGCAGGAGGCGCTCCGGTCGGCCGGTCCGCGCTCGTCCGGCGCGATCCACTGGCTGGAGGTCCGCGCCGACCTCGCCCGGATCGCCGGGGACCCGGCCCGCGCGTGCGAGCTGTGGCTGTCGGTGGCCGACGCCCGGCTGGGCAACGGCGAGGCGACCGGGCACCCCGAGGTGGAGGGGGCCGTGGACCGGGCCCATCACCAGTGGCAGTTCGTCCAGGAACCGGCCCGGGCACATGCCCTCGCGCCGATGCTGATCGATCTGCGGGGCCGGGTGCCGGGCCGCAGGCCCGGTGCCCTGGAGGCCGTACGCCGCAGGGTCGAACTCCTCCGCGCCACCGCGCAGGCGCGCTGAAGCCGGCGGCTTTCTCAGGGGCGGCTTGCTCAGTGGTGGAAGGCCGTGGCGACGGCCTCGGGCCGCCCCATCGGCCCCGGCTGCTTCCGCAGTTCGGGCAGGAGGGTGCGCAGATCGTCCAGGAAGAGGTCGGACAGGTCCGCCGAGAAGCCGTTGCGGCACACCACCCGTAGCACCGACAGGTCCTCGCGGTGCGCGGGGAACGAGTACGCGGGCACCAGCCAGCCGTGTTCGCGCAGCCGCCGCGACACGTCGTACACGTCGAAGCCGGTGGTCTCCTCCGTCGTCGTGAAGGCGAAGACCGGCAGCTGGTCGCCGCGGGTGAGCATCCTGAAGTCGCCCAGTTCCGCGATCCGTGTCGAGAGCGAGCAGGCCACCTCGCGGGAGGTCTGCTGGACGGCGCGGAAGCCGTCCCGGCCCAGTCGCAGAAAGGTGTAGTACTGGGCGGCCACCTGGGCGCCGGGCCGGGAGAAGTTGAGCGCGAAGGTCGGCATCTCGCCGCCCAGGTAGTTGACCCGGAAGACCAGTTCCTCGGGCAGGCACTCCGGTGTGCGCCACAACGCCCACCCCACACCCGGGTAGACGAGGCCGTACTTGTGCCCCGAGGTGTTGATGGAGGAGACGCGCGGCAGCCGGAAGTCCCACATCAGGTCCGGGTCGAGGAACGGCGCCACCATCGCGCCCGAAGCGCCGTCCACATGGACCGGTACGTCCAGCCCGGTGCGCTCCTGGAGGTCGTCCAGGGCCGCGCACACCTCGGCGACCGGCTCGTACGAGCCGTCGAAGGTCGAGCCCAGCACGGTGACGACCCCGATGGTGTTCTCGTCGCACAGCTCGGCGGCGGTCCGCGGGTCGAGGTGGAACCGGTCGCCCTCCATGGGGACCTGCCGCGGCTCCACCTCCCAGTAGGCGCAGAACTTCTCCCAGCACACCTGGACGTTGATCCCCATGACCAGGTTGGGCCGGGCGGTGGCCGGATAGCGGACGGGGTTCCGCTTGGCCCAGCGCCGCTTGAAGGCCATTCCGGCGAGCATGCACGCCTCGCTCGAACCGGTCGTGGAGCAGCCCATCACCGCGTGCGGGTCGGGGGCGTGCCACAGGTCGGCCAGGATGGTCACACAGCGCCGCTCCAGCTCCGCGGTGCGCGGGTACTCATCCTTGTCGATCATGTTCTTGTCGCGGCAGTCGGACATCAGCCGCCCCGCCTGTGCCTCCATCCAGGTGGTGACGAAGGTGGCGAGATTCTGACGGGCGTTGCCGTCGAGCATCAGCTCGTCGTGCACCAGCTGGTACGCGGCCGACGGCGCCATGGGCCGGTCGGGGAGGCAGCGGCGCGGCGGGTTCGTCGTCATGCCGCTGACCGGATCGGCCACGCCGTAGAACGGGTTGACCGAGATGTCGGGCCGCTTTGCCTCGCCACGCCTGCCGCCGTGAAGTGCCATGCCCATTAAATTACGGACATACGACGCAATCGGTCGCTTCCCGCGCCGTCAGCCGGCGCTGCTGACCGACAGCTTCGCCGCGAACCCCAGGAACGCCGCCCCCGCGCCCGCCGACAGCCCGGCCGTGAGCCGCTTGCGCCGCCGGAAGAGGGCCGCGAGATACGTGCCACCGAAGATCAGCAGGGAGAGATAGGTGATGCTGAACAGCTCCGCCCAGGCGCCCAGTGCCACGAAGGACAGCGCCGGGTGGGCGTACTCCGGGTCCACGAACTGCACGAAGAAGGAGATGAAGAACAGGATCGCCTTCGGGTTCAGCAGGCTCACGACCAGCGCCCGGCGGTAGGGCCGCTCGACCGCCCCGGACGCCGTGCCGTCCGCGCCGGCCGAGCCGTCCGTGCCCACCTCGGCTGCCTCGGCCGCCTCGGCGGTCCGCGCCGCGCTGCCCGGCCCCTGGCGCCACAGCTTCCGCGCCCCGCGCAGCATGCCCACCGCGAGCCAGGTCAGATAGCCCGCACCGGCGAACTTCACCACGGCGAAGAGCGCCGGGCTCGCCTGGAGCAGCGACGCCACGCCGCCCGCGGACAGCGCCATCAGCACCGCGTCCCCGCACAGCACCCCGCCCGCCGCACGGTAGGCGGTACGCGGGCCGCGGCGGGCGGCGACGGACACCACATAGAGCGAGTTCGGGCCCGGCAGCAGGATGATCAGCGCAAGGCCCGCCAGATACGTCGAAAGATCAGTTATCCCCAGCACACTCGGCAGGATGCCAGGAAACGCGCGTCGCGCCCGCATGATTTCGGCATCCGGACTTGCACCTCACGCGACGTGAGGCGCCACCGTGGAGCGCATACGGAACACAAGAAGAGCGGACCAGGTCATGAGCTATTCGGTGGGACAGGTCGCGGGCTTCGCCGGGGTCACGGTGCGCACGCTGCACCACTACGACGAGATCGGGCTGCTGCGCCCGAGCGCCCGCAGCACGGCCGGGCACCGGCGGTACGACGACGCCGACCTCGACCGGCTGCAGAGCATCCTGTTCTACCGGGAACTCGGCTTTCCGCTCGACGAGGTGGCGGTCCTCCTCGACGACCCGGACGCGGACCCGCAGGCCCACCTGCGGCGCCAGCACACGCTGCTGACCGACCGGATCGAGCAGCTCAGGAGGATGGCCGCCGCCGTCGAACACGCCATGGAGGCACGGAAGATGGGCATCGATCTGACCCCCGAGGAGAAGTTCGAGGTCTTCGGGGACTTCGATCCGGACGAGCACGCGGACGAGGTCGAGGAGCGCTGGGGGAACACCGAGGCGTACCGGGAGTCCCAGCGCAGGGCGGCCACGTACACCAAGGAGGACTGGCAGCGGATCCAGGCCGAGTCCGACGCGCTCAACGAGCACTTCATCGCGCTGATGGAGTCGGGCGCCGCGCCGGAGTCCGAGGCCGCGATGGACCTCGCCGAGGAACACCGGGAGGGGATCAGCCGGAACCACTACGACTGCGACCACCAGCTCCACCCCTGCATCGCCGAGAATTATGTGACGGACCAGCGCTTCACGGACAACATCGACAAGGCCAGGCCGGGGCTCGCCGCCTACCTCCGGGACGCGATCCGGGCCAACGCGGAGCGCCACGGGTAGCGGGTGCGGGCGAGGGGCGGGCATGAGGGGGGGGCGGGCGGACAGTGGGAACCACGGGCACGCATACGGCGTTGATAGCTTTGGGCGGCACACTGCCAAGCGACGAACGCCGCAGCAGTCCGTACCCCGACCCTGCGGCCGGGCCTCGCACGAGCACGAGCCTGCACCCCTCGACCCAGGAGCCTGTGACCCGTGACCACCCTCGCGCTCGGCCCTCAGTGGCTGGACCCGGACTATCTGATCGAAACCTTCGGGCTGCTCGGCGTGCTGGCCATCGTCTTCGCGGAGTCGGGCCTGCTCATCGGCTTCTTCCTGCCGGGAGACTCGCTGCTGTTCACCACCGGTCTGCTGGTCACCACCGATGTGATCAAGCAGGATCTGTGGCTGGTGTGCACGGGCGTCGCCGTCGCGGCGATCGTCGGTGACCAGGTCGGTTATCTCTTCGGCCGGAAGGTCGGACCCTCGCTGTTCAAGCGCCCGGACTCCAAGCTCTTCAAGCAGGAGAACGTGGAGAAGGCGCATGAGTTCTTCGAGAAGCACGGCCCGAAGTCGCTGATCCTGGCCCGCTTCGTGCCCATCGTGCGGACGTTCACGCCGATCATCGCGGGCGTGAGCCGGATGAACTACCGCTCCTTCATCATCTTCAACATCGTCGGCGGTGTGATGTGGGGCACGGGCGTCACCCTGCTGGGCGCGGCGCTCGGCAAGGTCGACTTCGTCCACAAGCACATCGAGCTGATCCTGATCGGCATCGTGCTGCTGTCCGTCATCCCGATCGTGATCGAGTTCCTGCGGGCCCGGAGCAAGTCCAAGAAGGAGGCCGCCGAGGCACCGGACGGGCCGTCGGCGGCCGACCAGCAGGGCCCGCGCGGCCGCCACGCCAAGCGCTGACCCGGTCGCCGCCCGCAGATCTTCACCGTCACTTCACAGGCGTCACTCCGCTACACATCCGTCGCACACGCTGCCCCCACTCCCACTCGGCGGCCACCTCCCCGCACAATGGGCTTCGGTGGTCGTCGATGTCGCATCGTGGCTGCTGGAAGAAGTGACGGGGAGGCGGTTGAGGAGCGAGGCGGAGTGGGGTCGGACCGACAGTACGGACAGCGTGGCGCGGGCACGCAGGAAGCGGACACGGCGGAGCACCGCAAGCCGCAGTCCGATGAGGCGCGCAGCGCATTTACCCCGCCCCAGGGGGTACCGAGGCCGCCCTCGCCCGATGGCGAGCACCCGACCTCGGAGTTCGCCATCCCCGTGGGGCTGACCGCCGAATGCGCCCCTCCCGAGCCGGAGGGCTCGGCCTTCGTGGCGCCCCCCGGGGTCACCACATCGCCCAACCAGACCACCGGCGGTTTCCCGGCCTTCACGCCGCCGAACGGCATACCCCTGGTCCGGCTGACCAAGGACGCGCCCTGGCAGGACCGGATGCGCACGATGCTGCGGATGCCGATCAGCGAGCGCCCGACGCCCGAGCAGCGCACCGAGCAGGAGGACGACACGGGCCCCGCCGTCCCCCGGGTGCTCGACCTCGTCCTGCGTATCGCCGAGCTGCTGCTCGCGGGCGGCGAGGGCGCCGAGGACGTCGAGGCGGCGATGCTCGGCGTGGCACACGCGTACGGGCTCGACCGCTGCGAGCCCACGGTGACCTTCACCCTGCTGTCGGTCAGCTACCAGCCCTCGCTGGTCGACGACCCGGTCACCGCCAGCCGTACGGTGCGCCGCCGGGGCACCGACTACAACCGGCTGTCGGCCGTCTTCCGGCTCGTCGACGACATCACCTCGCAGGACGACTTCACCCTGGAGGAGGCCTACCGCCGCCTCGCCGAGATACGCCGTAACCGCCACCCCTACCCCGGCTGGGCGCTCACCGTGGCCGCCGGCGGGCTGGCCGGAGCGGCGAGCATGCTGGTCGGCGGCGCGTGGCCGGTCTTCTTCGCGGCGGCGATCGGCGCGATGCTCGGCGACCGGCTGGCGTGGCTGGCGTCCGGGCGCGGACTGCCGGAGTTCTACCAGTTCGTGGTCGCGGCGATGCCGCCCGCCGCGATGGGCATCGGGCTCAGCCTCCTGGGCGCGGGACTCCAGTCGTCCGCGGTGATCACCGGTGGACTGTTCGCGCTGATCCCCGGGCGGGCCCTGGTGGCCAGCGTCCAGGACGGGCTGACCGGGTATTACATCACCGCCGCCGCCCGGCTGCTGGAGGTCGGCTACCTGATCGTCGGCATCGTCTGCGGCGTGCTCACCGTGCTGTACGGCGGGCTCCAGCTGAACGCCAAGCTGAACCCGGAGGCGGCGCTCGTGGGCCAGCCGCAGCCGATCGTCCAGATACTGGCGGCGATGCTGCTCGCGCTGACGTTCTGCATCCTGCTCCAGCAGGAACGTCACACCGTGCTGTTCGCCACCCTCAACGGCGGGGTCGCCTGGGTGGTCTACGGCGCGCTCGCCGACACCGCCGACGTGCCGCCGGTCGCCGCCACGACCGTGGCCGCCGGGCTGGTCGGCCTCTTCGGGCAGCTGCTCTCCCGCTACCGCTACGCGTCCGCGCTGCCGTACGTCACGGCGGCGATCGGGCCGCTGCTGCCCGGTAGCGCGACGTACTTCGGACTGCTCGCGCTCGCCCAGGGAAATCTGGACCGCGGCATCCCCCACCTCACCCAGGCGGCGGCACTGGCCCTGGCGATCGCCATCGGGGTGAACCTGGGTGGCGAGGCGGCCCGGCTGTTCCTCAAGGTCCCGGGCGGCGGGGACGACCCCTCGGGCCGTCGCGCGGCCAAGCGCACCCGAGGCTTCTGACCCGGCTCTGACCTGCGAAAACACCGAACGGGCCAGCCCCAGGGCTGGCCCGTTCGGGAGGTTACGGCTCAGTGGCCGCCGGACGCCTCCAGGCGCTTGATGGACGCCTCCACCTCGGCCTCGGCCTCGGCGCGTCCCACCCAGTCGGCCCCTTCGACCGACTTGCCGGGCTCCAGGTCCTTGTAGACCTCGAAGAAGTGCTGGATCTCCAGGCGGTCGAACTCGGACACGTGGTGAATGTCACGCAGATGCTCGACCCGCGGGTCCGACGCGGGTACGCACAGCAGCTTGTCGTCGCCGCCCGCCTCGTCGGTCATCCTGAACATGCCGATCGCACGGCACTTGATCAGGCAGCCGGGGAACGTCGGCTCGTCGAGAATGACCAGGGCGTCCAGCGGGTCGCCATCCTCGCCGAGGGTGTTCTCGACAAAGCCGTAATCCGCCGGGTAGCTGGTCGAAGTGAAGAGCCGACGGTCGAGACGGAGGCGCCCCGTCTCGTGGTCCACCTCGTACTTGTTCCGCGAACCCTTCGGGATCTCGATGGTGACGTCGAACTCCACGGGTGGCTCCTCCATGATCAACACATACGTCTGGTGATTAAGTGTCCCCCACGCAGGTGTGTGGTGGCGAAAGGGGCTGGTCCGTCGTGCCTGAAGCCAGATCACGGCAGTTCAGGGAGTTGCTCGCGCGCGGGCGAACCCTCGTGCGGGACCAGTGGCGCCGTGTCGCCTCCGTCGGGGTCCGGCTCCGGGACCGCTGGTGGAACCGCCCGGTCCGGGAACGGCCGTGGCACGTACGGGTCCGCGACCTGTGGGACCGCGCCGGGCTCCGCGACCGGTGGCGGCGCAGCGCCGCGAGGGAGCGTCTGCGGCACAGCCGGATGCACGACCGCTGGCAGCGCACCCCGCCCCAACAGCGCGGCACCTGGCGGCTGGTGGCCGTCTCCGGTGCGGTCGGCCTGGCCGTCGCGGCCGGTTCGGTGTTCGCCGCCGGGCCCTGGGACACCGGTCAGCGTACGGCCGAACGCGCCCGCGCCGCCGGGGAGCCGGGCCCGGGTGGCGAGCGTCACCCCGGCAACCCCGTCCCCAGCGCGGCGCCCGTGCTGGCCGCCCTCGGCGCGCCCGGCGCCGTGCCGTCGCCGGACAGCGGCGAGGACGCGGTTCCGCCGCCCACCGGCGGCGGACTCGCCGACGCCCTGGAACCGCTGCTGGACGACCCGGCGCTGGGCGACGAGCGCGCGGCGTCCGTCGTGGACGTGACGACGGGACAGCAGGTGTTCGGGACCGGCGCGAAGGGCGCCGTGGTGCCCGCGTCGACCATCAAGCTGGCGACCGGCGCCGCCGCCCTGTCCGCCCTCGGCCCCGACCACCGGATCAAGACCACGGTGGTCCAGGGCGGCGGCGGCATCGTGCTGGTCGGCGGCGGCGACCCGACCCTCACCGCCCGCGCCGCCAAGGGCGACGGCCGCCCCGCTTCGCTGGGCCGACTGGCCGACGACACCGCCCGCGCCCTCAAGAAGAGCGGCACGGCGTCCGTCCGGCTCGGGTACGACACCTCGCTGTACTCCGGGCCCGGGCTGCACCCCATCGGCCCCAACGAGAACATCTCGCCCGTCACCCCGCTGATGGCCGACGAGGGACGGCTCGACGACAGCGACCACGGCCCGGCCGCGCGCTCCGAGGACCCCGCCGCCGACGCGGCCGGAACGTTCGCCTCGATGCTGCGCGACCGCGGCGTCGAGGTGACCGGGGACCCGCGGCCCCGGACGGCCGGAAAGCACCCCCGGGCGCTGGCCACCGTCCGCTCCCAGCCGCTGTCCGCGCTCGTCGAGCGGATGCTGACCAACAGCGACAACGACATCGCCGAGGCCCTCGCGCGGCAGACCGCCGTCGCCGCCGGGGAGCCCGCGAGCTTCGACGGCGCGGCGAAGGCCGTGACCGCCCGGCTGAAGAAGCTCCGGCTGCCGGTCTCCGGCGCCCGGATCGCGGACGGCAGCGGGCTCGACCGCGACGACCACGTCTCCGCCGCGCTCCTCGCCCGGGTGCTGGTACGGGCCTCCGACATCGGCCACCCCGAGCTGCGGCCGCTGCTCACCGGGCTGCCGGTGGCCGGATTCAGCGGCACCCTGCGCACCCGCTACGGCGCGGACACCGTCGGCCGCGGCGTGGTGCGCGCCAAGACCGGCACGCTGACCGGGGTCAACACCCTGGCGGGCAGCGTCGTCGATGCCGACGGGCGGCTGCTGGTCTTCGCGTTCATGACCAACGGCACCACGGACCCCACCGGCGCCCAGCACGCCCTGGACACGATGGCCTCGGCGCTCGCCAACTGCGGATGCCGGTGAGACGAGGGTGAGGAGAGTGGCGCGTCGCCCGGTCGGGCCGGGGGCGGCCGGGTGTGCGGGGGAGTGGTCTTCTCCCGGATGAGGCGCGGGCCACGTACCGTGAAGCCATGACGAGCATCGGTGGTGTGGAGATGGTCGACTGGAACCTGGCCGTCGCGACCGCGACCCGGCTGGTGCGACCGGGTCCTGAGGTGAGCAGGGACGAGGCGCGCGCCGTCGTCGCGGAGTTGCGGCGGCACGCGAAATCCTCGGAGGAGCATGTACGCGCCTTCACCCGGATGGCCGTCCCCGGCGGCCCGGCCGCCGACACCCCCGTCCTCGTCGTGGACCGCGCGGGCTGGATCAAGGCCAACGTCGCGGGCTTCCGCCAGATCCTGTCGCCGCTGCTGGGCAAGATGCAGGACCGGCGCGGCGGGCTGCCCGGCGGGGCGGTGCTGGGCGTGGTCGGCGGCAAGGTGACCGGTGTCGAGCTGGGGATGCTGCTGTCGTTCCTGGCCTCCCGGGTGCTCGGCCAGTACGAGACCTTCGCGCCGGCCAGCCGCGAGCTGCCCGCCGGGGCCGCGGGCGGCGGGCGGCTGCTGCTGGTGGCCCCCAACATCGTCCATGTGGAGCGCGAGCTCGACGTGGCCCCGCACGACTTCCGGCTGTGGGTCTCGCTGCACGAGGAGACGCACCGTACGCAGTTCACCGCGGTGCCCTGGCTGCGCGACCACATCGAGTCCGAGATCCAGGCGTTCCTGGGCGAGACCGACGTCGATCCGGCCACCCTGCTGGAGCGCCTCCGGGAGGCCGTCCAGTCGCTGGGCGGCGGGCGGCCGGACGGCGAGGAGGCCGCGGAGCGCGGCGCCTCGCCCAGCATCATCGAGCTGGTCCAGACCCCGGCGCAGCGCGAGATCCTGGCCCGGCTGACCGCCGTGATGTCGCTGCTGGAGGGGCACGCGGACTTTGTGATGGACGGGGTCGGGCCGGACGTCGTGCCCTCCGTGGCCGAGATCCGCGAGAAGTTCCAGAAGCGCCGGGCGAGCGGCGCGGGAAGGCTCGACCAGGCGCTGCGCAAGCTGCTGGGGCTGGACGCCAAGCTGCGGCAGTACCGTGACGGTGAGCGGTTCGTACGGGCCGTGGTGGGCCAGGTCGGCATGGACGGCTTCAACCGGGTCTGGACCTCGCCGAACACGCTCCCCACCAAGTCGGAGATCAGCAAACCCGCCGAGTGGGTCGCGCGGGTGCACCGTAAGGCGGAGTCGTAGAACCGGCTCACTTGGTAACGGACGAATGCTCCCGTTAATCACTCGTCCGAGGGACCGTTAGCGACGGGTAGGCGTGCGATGCTCGGGGAACAGCTCGCTTCTGTCACCATCGTCATACACAGCGTGACGAATCCCCCCGTGTGACGACATCTCGTACGCCCCCCGAGGCACCCCCTCGCATGACAGATGGGAAACGGACATGGGTCCCCATCCAGCGGTCGCCGCGATACGCCTGGCGGTCCGCCGCGTCCTCCACGACGTCCTCGTCGACTCCCCGGCCACCTCCGCCACCGCGCAGCCTTCCCCGGACTTCCCCGCTTCCCCGGCGTCTCCGGCCGCTCCGCCCCAGGCGCCCGCGCCCCGCGGCTCCGCTCCCCGTGAGGGCCGTCCCCTCGTGCTCGCCGCCTGCTCCGGCGGCGCCGACTCCATGGCACTCGCCTCCGCGCTCGCCTTCGAGGCCCCCCGGCTCGGCCTGCGCGCCGGTGGCGTCACCGTCGACCACGGCCTGCAGCCGGGCTCCGACGTGCGCGCCGCCGAGGTCGCCGAGCGGATGCGGGAACTGGGCCTGGCCCCCGTCGAGTCCATCGCCGTCTCCGTCGGCCGGGGCGGCGGCCCCGAGGCCGCCGCACGGGACGCCCGCTACGCCGCCCTCGACGTCGCCGCCGAGCGCCACCACGCCGCCGCCGTACTGCTCGGCCACACCCGCGACGACCAGGCCGAGACGGTTCTGCTGGGGCTCGCCCGCGGCTCCGGCACCCGCTCGCTGTCCGGGATGGCCCGCGTCTCCGGCACCGGCGGCCGCTACCGCCGCCCCTTCCTTCAGCTCGACCGGCACACCGTCCGCGAGGCCTGCCTGGCCCAGTCGCTGCCCGTCTGGGACGACCCGCACAACGTGGACCCGGCCTACACCCGCTCCCGGGTCCGCCACGAGGCCCTGCCCGTCCTGGAGAAGGCCCTCGGCAAGGGCGTCGTCGAGGCCCTCGCCCGCACCGCCCAGCTCTCCCGTGACGACGCCGACGCCCTCGACGCCTGGGCCGCCCTCGCGGAGGCCGACATCCTGCGCACCACCCCGGCCCCCGCCCCCGGGGCCGGGTCCGGTGAGCCGGAGGCCGTCGAGCTGGACACCGTCGGACTGCACGGGCTGCCGCCCGCCGTCCGCCGCCGGGTGCTGCGCCGCGCCGCCATCGCCGCGGGCGCGCCCGCCGGTTCGCTCTTCGCCCGCCACATCGAGGAAGTCGACCGGCTGATCACCGGCTGGCGGGGTCAGCGGGCCATCAACCTCCCCGGCCGCGTCGAGGTCCGCCGGGAGGGTGGCAGACTGGTCATCCGGCAGGGCTGATCCGCCCGAGCGAGTTGAGCCGGTTACGTCGAACGAGAGTGGCGCGGGTGGACGACAAGGACATGGGCACCGACCTCAAGTCGGTCCTCATCACCGAGGATGAGATCAACGCGAAGCTGGCCGAGCTGGCCGCCCGCATCGACGCCGAGTACGAGGGCAAGGACCTGCTCATCGTCGGTGTGCTCAAGGGCGCGGTGATGGTGATGGCGGACCTCGCGCGCGCCCTTGCCACGCCGGTCACGATGGACTGGATGGCCGTGTCGTCGTACGGCGCGGGCACCCAGTCCTCGGGCGTGGTGCGGATTCTCAAGGACCTGGACACCGACATCAAGGGCAAGCACGTCCTGATCGTCGAGGACATCATCGACTCCGGCCTGACGCTGTCCTGGCTGCTGTCGAACCTCGGCTCGCGCGAGCCCGCCTCGCTGAACGTGTGCACCCTGCTGCGCAAGCCGGAGGCGGCCAAGGTCGCCATCGACGTGAAGTGGGTCGGCTTCGACATCCCGAACGAGTTCGTCGTCGGATACGGCCTCGACTACTCCGAGAAGTACCGCAACCTGCGGTTCGTCGGGACCCTGGCCCCGCACGTCTACGGAGGCTGAGGCACGCCGCCTCCCCCTGGGAACCTGGCGCGGTTTTCCGCCGTTGGAGCAGGGGAAGGCGGATGTGTTAACACTCCACAGCGGCGTCGGGTGACAATGCTGGGGTACCGTCCGAAGGTCAGTCTCTTTCGAGACTGAGGGTTACACAGCTCATACACCACTAAATACACCGCAATACACCGCACGCACAGGCACCCCTCCAGGGCTGCCGTGCCTCACTGTGGCAGGAGGGACGGGGCGGTTTCGCCCCGTATGGATGGACGTGAAGCGCTACTTCCGTGGGCCGGTCATGTGGATCGTGCTGGCCGTCCTCGCCGTGGTCGTGTTGATGCAGGTCGTCGGCTCGTCCGGCGGCTACAAGTCGGTGGACACCAGCCAGGTCGTCAAGGCGATCAACAGGAACCAGGTCCAGTCCGCCGAGCTGACGACCGGCGACGAGCACAAGATCAAGGTCGAACTCAAGGACAATGTCGCCAAGGTCTCGGGCAGCAACAAGCTCCAGGCCACCTACATCGGTGATCAGGGCGTCGACCTCGCCAGGACCCTTCAGGCCAATGCCCAGAAGGGCGGCGGGATTCCCGACGGGTACAACGTGTCGACTTCGAAGCAGAACCCGTTCGTCGGGATTCTGCTCTCGCTGCTCCCGTTCGTACTGATCGTCGTGGTCTTCCTGTTCCTGATGAACCAGATGCAGGGCGGCGGCTCCCGGGTGATGAACTTCGGGAAGTCGAAGGCCAAGCTGATCACCAAGGACACGCCGAAGACGACCTTCACCGATGTGGCGGGGTCGGACGAGGCGGTCGAGGAACTCCAGGAGATCAAGGAGTTCCTCCAGGAGCCGGCGAAGTTCCAGGCCGTCGGTGCCAAGATCCCCAAGGGTGTGCTGCTGTATGGCCCGCCCGGTACGGGCAAGACCCTGCTCGCGCGCGCCGTCGCGGGCGAGGCGGGCGTCCCGTTCTACTCGATCTCCGGCTCCGACTTCGTCGAGATGTTCGTCGGTGTGGGTGCCTCCCGGGTCCGTGACCTGTTCGAGCAGGCCAAGACCAACGCCCCGGCCATCGTCTTCGTCGACGAGATCGACGCCGTCGGCCGGCACCGCGGCGCGGGCATGGGCGGCGGCCACGACGAGCGCGAGCAGACGCTGAACCAGCTGCTCGTGGAGATGGACGGCTTCGACGTGAAGGGCGGCGTCATCCTGATCGCCGCCACCAACCGGCCGGACATCCTGGACCCGGCGCTGCTGCGCCCCGGCCGTTTCGACCGGCAGATCGCCGTCGACCGTCCGGACATGCAGGGCCGTCTGGAGATCCTCAAGGTTCACCAGAAGGGCAAGCCGGTCGCGCCGGACGTCGACCTGTCGGCCGTCGCCCGCCGTACCCCCGGCTTCACCGGTGCCGATCTGTCGAACGTGCTGAACGAGGCCGCCCTGCTGACGGCCCGTGGCGACAAGAAGCTGATCGACAACCACTTCTTGGACGAGGCGATCGACCGCGTCGTGGCCGGTCCGCAGAAGCGGACCCGGATCATGAGCGACAAGGAGAAGAAGATCACCGCGTACCACGAGGGCGGTCACGCCCTGGTCGCGGCGGCTTCTCCGAACAGCGATCCGGTGCACAAGGTCACGATCCTCTCCAGAGGCCGGGCCCTGGGTTACACCATGGTCCTGCCGGAAGAGGACAAGTACTCGACCACGCGCAACGAGATGCTGGACCAGCTCGCCTACATGATGGGCGGCCGGGCGGCCGAGGAACTGGTCTTCCACGACCCGACCACGGGCGCCTCGAACGACATCGAGAAGGCGACCGCGACGGCCCGCGCGATGGTCACGCAGTACGGCATGACCGAGCGGCTCGGCGCGATCAAGTTCGGCTCCGACAACGCCGAGCCCTTCCTGGGCCGTGAGATGGCTCACCAGCGCGACTACTCCGAAGAGGTCGCCGCACTGGTCGACGAGGAGGTCAAGCAGCTCATCGAGACCGCGCACAACGAAGCGTGGGAGATCCTCGTCGAGAACCGCGACGTCCTCGACAACCTGGTGCTGGCGCTCCTGGAGAAGGAGACGCTGAACAAGGAGGAGATCGCCGAGATCTTCGCCGCGATCCACAAGCGTCCGGCCCGCCCGGCGTGGACCGGCTCCTCGCGGCGTACGCCCTCCACCCGCCCGCCGGTGCTCTCCCCCCGGGAGCTCGCCCCGGCGAACGGTGCCCAGCCCACCTCGGCGGCCTCGCTGACCAAGGCCACCACACCCGAGGACGGCACCGAGCAGTCCGAGGAGTCGGGCTCCGGTTCCGAGAGCTGATCCCGGCCTCCCCGGGGCCCAACGGGCCCCGGGGAGGACCCGGAATGAATGCCGCGTCACTCAGGTTCTAGCCTTGGGGGCGCGGCATTCCGCAGTTTGTGCACAAGGAACGAGGCAGCTCCATGACGGACCCGGTGACGCTGGACGGCGAGGCGACCCTCGGCGTGTTCGACGAGAAGCGGGCCGAGAGCGCGGTCCGTGAGCTCCTGATCGCCGTCGGCGAGGACCCGGACCGCGAGGGGCTGCGCGAGACGCCGGGGCGGGTGGCCCGCGCGTACAAGGAGATCTTCGCGGGGCTGCGGCAGGAGCCCGAGGACGTCCTGACCACCACCTTCGACCTGGGCCACGACGAGATGGTGCTGGTCAAGGACATCGAGGTGATGTCCTCGTGCGAGCACCACCTGGTGCCCTTCGTGGGCGTCGCGCACGTCGGCTACATCCCGTCCCACGACGGCAAGATCACCGGGCTGTCGAAGCTGGCCCGGCTGGTGGACGTCTTCGCCCGCCGCCCCCAGGTCCAGGAGCGGCTGACCACCCAGGTCGCGGACTCGCTGATGCGGATACTGGAACCGCGCGGGGCGATCGTCGTGGTCGAGTGCGAGCACATGTGCATGACGATGCGCGGGGTGCGCAAGCCCGGCGCCAAGACCCTCACCTCGGCCGTGCGCGGTCAGCTGCGCGATCCGGCCACCCGGGCCGAGGCGATGAGCCTCATCATGGCCCGCTGAGGAGCCTGACGGCCCTCAGAACGACTTCAGGCCCGGGCCGAGGCGCCCGGGCCGCGGCCGTTCTCGTCGTCGTCCTCGGGCAGCTTGCAGACCCGCTCCAGGAAGAACGCGGCGGCCACCACGCCCGCGCCGGCCAGCACCGACGCCCCCGCGTAGATGGCCTGGTCCTGGCGGGCCGGTACGTCCAGCTGCTCCAGCGCCAGGAAGACGCCGATCCCGCCGTACATCCCCGAGACCAGCGCGGCCACCAGCGCGCTCGCCTGGCCGAAAACCACCGCGCGGGCGGCCACCATCGGGTCCACGCCCTTCGCGTCCGGCTCCCGCTCCCGCTGGGCGCGCAGCCGCGCCCGCAGCGAGATCGCGGTCGCGACGAGCACGACCGCGATCAGGGCCAGCACGATCGGCGCCGCCACCGGAACGCTCGGCAGCGAGCCCAGCGTGTCCCACAGCCGGGCCCCCGCCCACGACACCACACCGGCCACGGCGAACAGCCCGACCAGCACCCCGATCCGAAGTTGCCTCACCGAGCGGTCGCCCCTCCACACATCAATCTCGTCCGGTCATTTGGTCAACGTCTATTCGGGCAGTCGCAGTTCCAGGTCCGTGCGGACCTCTACGCCGTCCTTGCCCACCTCGTCCAGGAGCGCCGAGACCGCGCCGCGCCCGGGGAACTCGGCCTGCGGGTCCACGTCGTACCACGGCACCAGGACGAAGGCCCGCTGGTGGGCGCGCGGATGCGGCAGGGTGAGCAGCGGGTCGTCGGAGACCACGTCCTGGTAGGCCACGATGTCCACGTCGATGGTGCGCGGACCCCAGTGCTCGTCCCGCACCCGCTCGAACGCCTCCTCGATGGCGTGGCCGCGATCCAGCAGCGAGGACGGCGGCAGCGTGGTCTTCACCAGCACCACCGCGTTGAAGTACGTCGCCTGGGTGCCCGGCTCCACGCCCCACGGCTCCGTCTCGTACACCGGGGAAACGGCCTTGACCCGCAGGCCCGGGGTGTCCTCCAGCGCGTCCACCGCACCTTGAAGGGTCTCCAGGCGGTTGCCCAGGTTGCTGCCGAGGGAGATCACTGCCCGTTTGGGGTTGGACAGGGTCACATCGGCGGCGTCCACCCTCTCCACCACGGAGGCGGGAACGGGCTGCACGGTCGGGTCGCTGCTGCTCATACTCGGCTCCGGGTAATGGTGATGGTGACATCGTCGAAGGGAACGGTGATCGGGGCCTGCGGCTTGTGGACGACGACCTCGACCTCGCGCACCACATCATGCTTCAGGCAGGTTTCCGCTATCCGTTCGGCCAGGGTCTCGATCAGCTCGACCGGCTCGCCCCGCACCACGTCCACGACCTCTTCCGCCACCACGCCGTAGTGGACGGTCTTGGTCAGGTCGTCCTCGGCGGCGGCGGGACGGGTGTCCAGGCCGAGCACGAGGTCCACGACGAACGTCTGGCCCTCCTCGCGCTCGTGCGCGAACACACCGTGATGCCCACGAGCCCTCAGGCCGCGCAGCGCGACACGATCCACCCGAATCACTCCTGCTGGTCGTCGGTTGCGCGGGCACGCCCCAGCCGGTCCGGAGCGCACCGGAGACCCCTGCCGTCGGCGGGGAACCTCCTCGAATCTACCTGCGAATGTCGGCGGCACATGCCCACGGGGTCGCGGCAGATGTCTCCCACAGCCCCGCGCCACCTTCACCTACCCGCACCTCGCACGGCTCGAACGGACCCCATTCGAGCCATCGCGAGTCGCGGCCGGGGGAGCTCAGCCCGGCATCAGCCGGTCGTCGTCCTCGGGGCCCTCCGGGCCCTCGTCGTCACGCTCCGCGAGCACCGGGGAGCCGTGGTGCGACCACACCTTCCAGCCGTCGTCGGTGCGCCGGAACACATTCGTCGCCACCACCAGCTGGCCGACGAGGGGGCCCAGCTGCCCCTCCTCCTCGGCCGGGGCGCCGCTGAGGATGTTCTCGGTGCAGGTCACCAGCGCGGTGTCGGTCATCACCGACACCTCGACGTCGGTCAGGAAGAACTGGATGTAGTCCGTGTTCGCCATGATCAGCGCGTAGGAGCGGAGCACCTCGCCCCGGCCGCGCAGCACCGGCCAGCCCGGGTGCACACAGGCCACCTCGGTCTCGGCGGAGTCCAGCCACAGCCGGTCCAGCGCCCCGTGGTCGCCCTGCTCCATGGCCTCGTACAGCGCGGTGTTGACCAGCGCGACCCGCTCGTTGTCCGTAAGGGAAGTCACAGCGCTCCCGCCGCGTTCGCCGCGTTCTCGTCGACGTACACAGCCTGGGCCACCTCGATGGCGTGGGCCACCCGCACCGCGTCCGCGCTCGCCCGCACCTCGTGCACCCGGACCGCCCACGCGCCCTCGCGCGCGGCGATCGCGGTCACCGCCGCGGTCGCCGCGTCCCGTGCCCGGGCGGGCGGCGGAGCGCCGCCGTCCCCGGCCAGGACGCGGCCCAGGAACCGCTTCCGGGAGGCCGCCACCAGCAGCGGGCGGCCCAGTTGGCGCAGTACGGCCAGATGCGCGACCAGCGCGAGGTCGTGCTCGGCGTCCTTGGCGAAGCCCAGCCCCGGGTCGAGCACGATCCGCTCCGGGGCGATACCGCCCGCGACGGCCCGGTCCACGCTCGTCCGCAGCTCGGCGACGACCTCGCCGACCACGTCCGCGTACACCGCCCGGTTGTTCATGTCGATCGACTGGCCGCGCCAGTGCATCACCACGAAGGGCACCTCGGCCGCGGCCACCGCGGGCACCATCGCCGGGTCCGCGCGGCCGCCGCTCACATCGTTGACCAGCAGCGCGCCCTCGGCGATCGCCCGCTCGGCGACCGCGGCCCGCATGGTGTCCACGCTGACCAGGGCCCCTGCCGCGGCCAGCTCCCGGACCACCGGGACCACCCGGCGCAGTTCCTCGGCCTCGTCGACGCGCGCCGCGCCCGGCCTGGTCGACTCGCCTCCGACGTCCACCAGGTCGGCCCCGGCCGCGACCAGGTCCAGACCGTGCTTGACGGCCAGGTCGGTGTCGAACCACTGGCCGCCGTCGGAGAAGGAGTCGGGCGTGACGTTCACCACGCCCATGACCGCACACCGGTCCCATTCCGGCAGTCCGGCCACTCGGCCCCGCTCGCGCAACGTCCTCATGACCTTAAGGCTAGACGTACCGGCAGCCCGGACGGGGGACGCGGGGGGCGGGGTGCGCGCTCGGACCGCCGCTAGGCGGCCTGCTCCAGTTCGCGGCGCCGGGCCGGGGCCTGGTGGGCGCAGGGCCGCCGCTCGGCGCGCCGCCCGCGGCGCAGCAGCCGGGGCAGCGCGAGGGAGACGAACCCCTCGGCCTGCATCGCGGCCAGGCCGATGCGCGGCAGGTCCCGGGTGTTGCGGAAGACCACGAAGCGCGGCTCCCAGCGCGGCCCGAACTTGGCGTTGAACTTGTACAGCGACTCGATCTGGAACCAGCGGGACAGGAACACCAGCAGCGCCCGCCAGCCGCGCAGCACCGGGCCCGCGCCCAGCTTCTCGCCGCGTGCCAGCGCCGAGCGGAACATCGCGAAGTTCAGCGACACGCGGGTGACGCCCAGGGCAGGGGCGGCCTGCAGCGCGGCGACGATCAGCAGCTCGTTCATGCCGGGGTCGGCGCTGCGGTCGCGCCGCATCAGATCCAGCGACATCCCGTCCGGGCCCCAGGGCACGAAGTGCAGAACGGCCTTGAGGTCCCCGTACGGGCCCTCCTCGGCGCGGTCCTCGGTGATGTCGGCGGCCTTGTGGGCGGTGGCGATCACCGAATCGCCGTCCGCCGGATCGCCGATCCGGCCCAGCGCCATCGAGAAGCCGCGCTCGGTGTCGGTGCCCCGCCAGTCCTCCGCGGCGAGCCGGACGGCCTCCAGCTCCTCCGGGCCGAGGTCGGCGACGCGCCGCACCCTGGTCTCGTAACCGGCCCGCTCGATGCGCTTGACCATCTGGCGTACGTTGCGCATGGCGCGTCCGGAGAGGGTGAAGCCGGCGACGTCCACGATCGCCTCGTCGCCCAGTTCCAGCGCGTCCAGCCCGGTCTCCCGGGTCCACACCTCGCCGCCGGTCTCGCTGCACCCCATCACCGCGGGGGTCCAGGAGTGGGCCCGCGCCTCCTCCATGAACGCGGCGATCGCGCCCGGCCACGCCTCCACGTCGCCGACCGGGTCGCCGCTGGCCAGCATCACGCCGGAGACCACGCGGTAGCAGACGGCGGCCTTGCCGCTGGGGGAGAAGATCACCGCCTTGTCGCGGCGGAGCGCGAAGTAGCCGAGCGAGTCGCGGCCCCCGTGGGTGGCGAGCAGCTCCCGCAGCCCCTCCTCGTCGGAGGCGGTCAGCCGGGCGGCCGGGTGCTCGGGGCGGAAGGCGAGGTACGCGGTGGTGGCGACGGTCAGCAGGCCGAGCGCGCCCAGTGAATAGCCGACCGTGTAGTCGGCGCCGTCGCGGTAGCCGACCGGCCCCTCGAAGCCGATCAGCCCCCACAGCACGTGCGCCAACTGGGCCGCCAGTGACGGCGAGCCCTCGATGGTGTCCGGGTGCGACCGCACGATGAGCAGCCCGATCCCCAGGCTCGCCCCGCCCATGGCAACGAAGTTGGCCAGCGCCATCCAGCGGCTGCGCGGGTCGGGCAGCGCGGCGAACTCGCGCCGGTAGCGGAGCAGCACACCCATCAGGACCAGCGAGAACACGGTGCCCAGTACCGAGTGCCGGTACAGCAGCTGGGCCGCCGCGCCGACCGGCAGCAGCACCACCGCCGCGACCCAGGCGCGGCGCTTACGGCGCTTCAGCCCGTGCGCCAGCATGAGCAGCAGCAGCCCGACCACGATCGACGCCGCGGCGGCCAGGGAGCTGACCGCGCCGGGCAGCACCTCCGCCAGCGCGTGCACCCTGCTGTGCCTCAGCCGCGGGAAGACGATGTCCACGAGCCCGATCAGCATGCAGGCCGTGCCGACCGCGGTGGGGACCGCCTCCGCCCGCGGTCCGCGCAGCACACGCCGTATCCGGTTGGGAACCCCTCCGGACTTTTCGGCATCTGGACTGTCAGACATTCGCATTCCCGTCGCTTCGGTCAAAGGATCTTTGGTTCTCTGACGCAGCATCCGCACGATTTGCGTCTATCTAGACGCGATCCGAGGCGGCGGGGTTCCGCCCCCGGCGCCCGCCGGGAGGTGTCCCTCGCGGCACGGAGGACCGGCCGCCCGGCAGAAAGATAGTGATGGGTCTCACGAGCAACAACGTCGTGATCATGGCTGTCGTCGCGGCGCTGCTGCTGTTCACGGCCACGATATGGCTGTGGCCGCGGCTGGCCGGACGCGGGGTGACCGCCGTGCTCGGCCGGGTCGGCATGCTAGCGGCAACGCAAGCGGCGGTGTTCGCGGCGTTTGGATTGTTCGCCAATCAGTCGTTCGGTTTTTACGGTTCGTGGGCCGATCTTTTCGGGACCGAGACCGCGATGGGGGTGGTGGTGGACCATGACACCCCCGTGGGCCGGGTGAAGGTCACCGAGAGCCGCAAGCTCAACGTCTCGGGCGACTCGTCGCCGGAGACGGGCGGGCGCGTCGACAAGGTCACCTTCCGGGGGTCGGTCTCGCGGATCGCCGGGCCCGGCTACGTCTATCTGCCACCGGAGTACTTCCAGCCACGGTACTCCGCACACCAGTTCCCTGCGGCCCTCGTGCTGACCGGCTACCCGGGCACCACCGAGGCCCTCATCAATGGCCTGAAATACCCCCAGAAGTCCCAGAAACTGGTCAAAGAGGGGAGGATGCAGCCGACCATTCTGGTCATGATGCGGCCGACGGTGGCGCCGCCGCGGGATACGGAGTGCATGGACATCCCCGGCGGGCCGCAGACCGAGACCTTCTTCACCAAGGACGTGCCGAAGGCCGTGTCCGAGCACTACCGGGTGGGTACCCGGGCCCGTAACTGGGGTGTCATCGGCAATTCCACCGGCGGCTACTGCGCCCTGAAGATGGCGATGCGCCACCCCGACGCGTTCTCCGCCGCCGCCGGGCTGTCCCCTTACTACAAGGCCCCGATCGACCCGACCACGGGCGACCTCTTCGGCGGCAGCCGTCGGCTGGAGCGCGAGAACAACCTCATGTGGCGCCTTCGCCGCTGCCCCGCCCCGCCGGTCTCGCTGCTGGTGAGCAGCAGCGAGCGCGGGGAGAAGAACTACGGGGAGACGATGCGGTTCGTGGCGAAGGTGCGCGAGCTGAACGGGCGGGGTGAGCCGACCCGCATCTCGTCGATCATCCTCGGCACCGGGGGCCACAACTTCAACACCTGGAAGCGCGAGGTGGCCCCCGCCCTGGAATGGCTCAGCACCCGCCTCCAGGCCGACTGACTTCTCCCCGATCCCGCCCCTTCCCGCATATCGGATGCTGTGGGGAGGGGCGGGTGGGGAATGGCCGCCGCTGGGGCTTCCTACGTGTCGGAGATCGTCTGCAGGTCGACCTCGCCCCGGGCGATGCCGCCCGCGTCGGCGTCGATCGAGCGGCGCAGCGCCTCGTGCAGCCGGGCCGGGGTGAGGACGCCGAGGAAGCGCTCGCCGTCCAGGACGGCGATCCAGCCCGCGTCGTGCTGGAGCATCGTGCTGAACGCCTGCTTGAGCGGCGCGCCCACCGGGAGCCACGCCTCCATCCGGCGGGAGTGGTCCCGTACCGTCCCCTCCGACCCGTCGGCGGCCGCGTCGGCCGGAATCCAGCCGTGCAGATGGTCGGCGTCGTCCAGGACGACGGCCCACCGGGCGCCGTCCGAGGCCAGCCGGGCGGCGGCCTTGGTGAGGGGGTCGTCGAGGTGGACGACCGGGGGCTGCCAGAGGTCGCCGGGTTCGATGGGGGTCACCGAGAGCCGCTTGAGCCCGCGGTCGGCGCCGACGAAGTCGGCCACGTACGGCGAGGCGGGTGCGCCCAGCACCGCCGCCGGGGTATCGAACTGTTCGACGCGCCCGGAGCCGTACACCGCGATGCGGTCGCCGAGCCGCACCGCCTCCTCTATGTCGTGCGTTACGAAAAGCACGGTTTTGCGCACCTGCGACTGGAGCCGCAGGAATTCCGTCTGCAGATGTTCGCGTACGACCGGGTCGACGGCCCCGAACGGTTCGTCCATGAGCAGCACCGGAGGATCGGCCGCCAGAGCCCGCGCCACCCCGACCCGCTGCCGCTGGCCGCCGGAGAGCTGGTCCGGATAGCGGTCGGCATATACGGAAGGGTCGAGTCCGACCAGATCGAGAAGCTCGGCGGCCCGGTCCCGTCCCTTCTTCCGCTGCCACCCCAGCAGATGCGGCACGGTCGCGGTGTTCTCCAGCACGGTCTTGTGCGGGAAGAGACCGACTTGCTGAATGACATAGCCGATACGGCGCCGCAGCGCGACCGGGTCCGTCTCGGCGATGTCCTCGCCCTCCACCAGAATCCGGCCGGAGGTCGGCTCGATGAGCCGGTTGACCATTTTCATCGTGGTGGTCTTGCCACAGCCCGAGGGCCCGACGAGCGTGACCAGCTCACCCTCCGCGACCTCGAAGGACAGATCGTCCACGGCGGTCGTGCCGTCGGCGTAGCGCTTGGTGACATGCTCGAAACGGATCATGGCTCCCCATTGTTGCCGCATTCGTGGCAGACATTGTTGCTGTTGTGTGGCGATCGGACGAGATTGTCATCTCCCGGGGATAGGGTCACCCAGGAATTGGACGACCACGTGCCCGGGGGAGGTGAGCGTATGGCGGACCAGAACTGTCTGATCAGTAACGATTGGATATGCGGCGAGTATGTGCGCACGCGCGGTCAGGAGCTGACGGACGCGACGCTGCAGCATGTCGGGATCACCCTCGCGTCGGTCGCGATCGGCCTCCTGATCGCCTTTCCGCTCGCGCTGCTGGCCCGCCGCAGGCAGAGCGTGGCGGGCCCGGTGCTGGGGCTGACCACGATCCTCTACACGGTGCCGTCGCTCGCGATGTTCTCGCTGCTGCTGCCCGTCTTCGGGGTGTCCCAGGCGGTCGTGGTCACGGGGCTGGTGCTCTACTCGCTCACCATCCTGGTGCGGAACATCATGGCGGGCCTCGCCTCCGTGCCGGAGGACGCCAGGGAGGCCGCGCGCGGTATGGGGTACGGGCCGCTGCGGCTGCTCTTCGGCGTCGAACTGCCGCTCGCACTGCCCGCCCTGATGGCCGGACTGCGCATCACCACGGTCTCCACCGTCTCGCTCACCACGGTCGGCGCGATCATCGGCTACGGAGGGCTCGGCAACCTCATCTACGAGGGCATGCACAGCTTCTTCAAGGCGCAGGTGCTCACCGCCTCGGTGCTGTGCGTGGCGCTGGCGGTCGTGGCGGACGTGGTTCTGCTCGGCGTCCAGCGGGTGCTGACGCCCTGGGCGCGTAAGAGGAGGAAAGCCTGATGGGCGTCATCGGCGAGGCGTGGACCTGGCTGGCCACCGGATCGCACTGGTCGGGCGCGGACGGGGTGTGGAACCGGCTCGGCCAGCATCTGTTCCTGACGTTCGTCTGTCTGGCGATCTCGTGCGCGGTCGCACTGCCGGTCGCCGTCCTGCTCGGCCACATCGGCAAGGGCGGCGCGATCGCGGTCAACATCTCCAACGCGGGCCGGGCCGTGCCCACCTTCGCCGTACTGGTGCTGCTGCTCCTCAGCCCGCTGGGCTCGCACGGCCAGTGGCCCACGATCATCGCGTTGGTGCTGTTCGCCGTCCCGCCGCTGCTCACCAACGCGTACGTCGGGGTGAGCGAGGCGGACCGGGAGGTCGTGGAGGCGGCCCGGGGCATGGGGATGACGGGCGGTCAGCTGATCCGCCGGGTCGAGCTGCCCCTCGCGTTCCCGCTGATCATGACGGGCGTACGGACCGCCGCGGTGCAGGTGGTGGCCACCGCGACGCTGGCGGCGCTGCCCGGCGGCGGCGGGCTCGGCCGGATCATCACGGCGGGCTTCCGGCTCACCGACACCCCCCAGGTGGTGGCCGGGGCGGTGCTGGTCGCGGCGCTCGCGCTGCTGGTCGAGGGCGCGTTCGTGGTGCTGGGGCTGGCGCTGGACCCGATGCGGCGGAAGACGGGGCGGCGGTCGGCCGCGTTCCGCCGCCCGCCCGCCGACCAGGCGCCCAAGGCGCCCGCGCTGACGTCGTGACGCCGGTCCGAACGCTGATCCGAATGCCGATCCGAACGCTGATCCGAACCGACGCCGGTCCGAACCGCGCGTACATATCTATGGCATATCGATGGATGGGGAACCCATGAGCACGTTCTTGAGAGTGGCGGGGGCGACGGCGAGCGCCGTGGCGCTGGCGGTCGGCGCGACCGCGTGCGGCGGCGACAGCCTGGAGAAGTCCGGCGGCGGCGACAGCTCCGGCAAGCCCGGCAAGGGTTCGCTGGTCATCGGGACCGCGTCCTTCGCCGAGTCGAAGGTCCTCGCGGAGCTGTACGCGGGGCTGCTGGAGAACGCCGGTTACTCGACCTCCATCAAGACGGTGGACACCCGCGAACTGTATGAACCGGCCCTGGAGAAGGGCCAGATGGATGTCGTACCGGAGTACGCGGCGACGCTCGCCGAATTCCTCAACCAGAAGAAGAACGGGCCGAATGCCGAGCCCGTGGCCTCCTCCGACGTGGACGACACGGTGAAGGCGCTGAAGAAGCTCGCCGGGCCGCGCGGACTCAAGGTGCTGGACGCCGGTAAGGCGGTCGACCAGAACGCCTTCGCGGTGAGCGGTAAGTTCGCCAAGGAGCACGACCTCAAGACGCTCTCCGATCTGGGGAAGTCCGGGCAGAAGGTCAAGCTGGCGGCGGGCGACGAATGCCCGAAACGGCCGTTCTGCCAGCCCGGTCTGAAGAAGCGCTACGGCATCGACATCACGGGCATCGACCCGCTGGACATCGGCAGCGTGCAGGCCAAGCAGGCGGTCAAGGACGGCAAGGACCAGATGGTCCTGACCACCACCACGGACGCCACGCTGGACCAGTTCGGACTTGTCCTGCTCGACGACGACAAAAATCTGCAGAATGCCGACAACGTACTTCCTGTGGTGAATGCGAAGTCCGCCGGTTCACCCAAGATCGAAAACGCGCTGAACAAGCTCGGCCGCGTGCTCACCACGGCCGATCTCACCGAACTCAACAAGAAAGTTGACGCCGAGCGGCTCAAGCCCGCCGATGTCGCGGCCGACTACCTCAAGGAGAAGGGTCTCGTGAAGTAGTTTGCCAACGGATTGACAACGGATCTGGCCTGCCGACCCCCCAAAAGGGCCGTACGCACGGTAAGTTTCGGCCCATGCCACGTGGACGCCACCGCCAATCCCCACCCCTGCACAGGCTACTTCCCCCACTGTCGGTCGCAGCCGCGTCAATAACCTGCGCCGCCGGTGCCTGGCTGGTCGGCGATACGGTCGTGATCCGTGGACTCGCCGCGACCGCGGCCACGGCCGCGGTCGTCGGCTCGGTCCTGACCCGCCGTTGGGACCGCGCGGCCGGCCGCCGGGTCGCGGAGGCCGCGAGCGAGACCGCCCGCCAGGAGATGAAGTACGAGGAGCGGGTCGCGGAGCTGGAAGCGGACGCCGAGAAGGCGGCCGAGCTGCGCACCGCGCTCAACACCCGGCTGCGCGCCAAGCGCGCCGAACTCGCCCGGCTGCGCAACGAGCACGCCGAGCTGCTGCGCCGCTACGCCACGGCCGAGACCGAGCGCGCCAGCGCCCTGGAGGGGCGCCGCAGGCTCGCCCTGGAGGCCGGGGTCCCGTCGAAGGAGCTGACGGCGGCCGAGCCGACGGACGAGACCGCGAAGAGCGCCGGGACCGCCGAGGAGTCCGCCGATTCCGACAGCCTCGCCCTGAGCGCGTACGCCCGTGCCGACGAGGCGCTGAGCCGCCTCGTCGCCAGCGCGCGGCAGCAACGGGAGCGGGCCGAAGCGGAGTCGCGCTCCCTGGCGGTCGAGCGGGAGAAGGCCGAGGCCGAGGCCAGGGAGCAGGAGAAAGCGGAACCGAAGGACAGCAAGGCCGGGAGAGCGGCCGCGGACCCGGACGAGGACGGTGCAGCCGTCCCGGGGAAGCGCCCGGCGGCCGACGAGCGTGATGGCCCGGGCAGCTCCCCGGTGCCGCCTCCGCACGCTCGTACGGCCGCCTCCGCCGTGGTGCCGTATGCCGCGGCACGCCGGGCCGCCTCCCGTTCGGAGAGCGGCTTCGACTACTTCGGCACCCAGAAGAACCCGCCGAAGCAGCAGGAGCCCGAGCCGGAGGCCGAGGAGGACCTCGCCGACGTGATCGGCGCGGAGACCCTCGCCGAGACCCGGAAGGGCGCGGTGGGCGAGGTCATCGACCTGACCGCGCACGAGGAGAACGAGCCCCTCGGGATCGAGGAGCTGCGCAGCGCGATCTCGTAGGCCCTGACGCCCGCTTGTCGGCTTACCTGTCTTACCTGTCTTACGTGTCTTCCTGTCTTACTTGTCGATGTCGCCGACGACGAAGAACAGCGATCCCAGGATCGCCACCATGTCGGCGACGAGCGTGCCCGGCAGAAGCTCCGTGAGCGCCTGGATGTTGTTGAACGAGGCCGAGCGGAGCTTCAGCCGGTACGGCGTCTTCTCGCCCTTGGAGACGAGGTAGTAGCCGTTGAGGCCGAGCGGGTTCTCGGTCCAGGCGTAGGTGTGGCCCTCGGGGGCCTTGAGCACCTTCGGCAGCCGCTGGTTGATCGGCCCCGGCGGAAGCTCGGCGAGCCGGTCCAGGCAGGCGTCGGCGAGCGCCAGGGAGTTGTGCGTCTGCTCCAGCAGGCATTCGAAGCGGGCGAGGCAGTCGCCCTCCTCGCGCGTGACCACCTTCAGGGTGTCCTGGAGGTCTCCGTACGCCAGGTACGGCTCGTCGCGCCGCAGGTCGAAGTCCACGCCCGAGGCACGGGCGATGGGGCCGCTGACCCCGTAGGAGTGCACGGCTTCGGCGGACAGGGTGCCCACGCCGCGGGTGCGCCCCCGGAAGATCTCGTTGCCGAGCACGAGCCCGTCGTACACGTCCATCCGCGACCGCACCTCGGCGACGGCCGCCCGGGCCCGGCCGAGCCAGCCCACCGGCAGGTCCTCCTTGAGCCCGCCGACCCGGTTGAACATGTAGTGCATCCGGCCGCCGGAGATCTCCTCCATCACGTGCTGGAGGTCCTCGCGCTCCCGGAACGCGTAGAAGATCGGCGTGATGCCGCCCAGCTCCAGGGGGTACGACCCCAGGAACATCAGATGGTTGAGCACCCGGTTCAGCTCGGCCAGCAGCGTGCGCACCCAGACGGCGCGCTCCGGGACCTCCATCCCGAGCATCCGCTCGACGGCGAGGACGACGCCCAGCTCGTTGGAGAAGGCGGACAGCCAGTCGTGGCGGTTGGCGAGCATGATGATCTGGCGGTAGTCGCGCGCCTCGAACAGCTTCTCGGCGCCGCGGTGCATGTACCCGATCACCGGCTCCGCGTGCTGTACGCGCTCCCCGTCGATCACCATCCGGAGCCGCAGCACGCCGTGGGTGGACGGGTGCTGCGGGCCGATGTTCAGCACCATGTCGGTGCTTTCCGCGGCGCCGCCGATGCCGACTGTCGTCTCCGTCATGGGAACAGTTTGTCTCGACCCCCGCCCCGTCCAGAAACCGGGTCCAGCCCCTGGACCATCGGGGCGGGCCGGACTCTCAGGGCAGGAGGGACCCGTACGGCAGGCCCACCGGCCGGGCCAGCCAGCGGAAGCCGCCCAGGCCCGCCGGGTCCAGCAGCTCCGCCGCCTCGCCCGCCGCGCCCAGGGCCCGTACGTAGGCGGCCGGGTCCGTGGAGGCCAGGGCCAGCGGCGGGCGGCCCGCGTCGAGGCCCAGGTGGCGCAGCGCGTCGCGCTGGGGGACCGGACGGGCGTCCGTCCCGGCCGCGCACGCGTCCAGCGCCACATGCGCCGTGAGATCGCAGGAGCCGTCCGGGACCGGCCGCACCTCGCGCCCGTCCCGGAAGCCGGTCAGCGTGCCGAAGGGCGGCCGGGCGGCGCGTTCGTGGCCGTAGTCGACGGCCACCGCGAGCCCGGCCCCCACGCACCGCACGGCCTGGGCCCAGGCCGCGTCGCGCGGGCGGCCGATCTCGGCCCGCAGCCCCGGTTCGGCGCCCGCCAGCGGCCACCACCGGGCCAGCCAGGCCGCGTCCTCGCCGGTCACCTCGGCGCCGAGCCGTTCTGCGCCGTCGGCCGCCGAGACCTCGACCCGGCGCGGGACGCCGTCGGGGTCCGTCTCGGCGACGTCGACGGGGACGTTGTCCAGCCACTCATTGGCGAACAGCAGCCCGGTGAACCCCTCCGGCACCGTCTCCCGCCACTCCACCCGCGCGTCGAGCCCGGCGGGCCGCGCCGCCCGCTCGACCGCGTACGGCCGCAGCCGCGCGGCCAGGCCGTGCGGCAGCCCGGCGGCCGCCGCCAGCACCCCGGTCAGCAGCTCGCCGCGCCCCGCGCCGAGGTCCACCAGCGCCAGCTCCGGCGGCCGCCCCAGCGCCTCGTCCACCCGCCGCAGCAGCTCCGCGACCGCCCGCGCGTACAGCGGTGAGGCGTGTACCGAGGTGCGGAAGTGACCGGCCGGTCCCTCCGCCCTCCGGAAGAAGCCGTCCGTCCCGTACAGTGCCCGTTCGGCGGCCTCGCGCCACCCGCACCATTCCCGCAGTTCACTCGCCACGCCCCCACGTTAAAGCGGAGTGGTATCCACCTTGGGGAGTAGGGCGGGGCGGAACGGATCGCCCCTCGGGCTGACCCGTCCGGGTGTTCCCACTGCCTACTCTGGGTGACGTGCAGCGCCTCTACGATTTCCTCCGCAGCCATCCGACAGGGGTGGACGCCTTCTGGGGCGTCCTCCTCTTCGGCTGCGGGCTCCTGTGGCTCGTGCAGGCGACCCCGGGCTACGAGCCACCGCTCGCGGCCGTGCCGATCACCCTGGCGCTGTGCGCGGCCGTCGTGCTGCGCCGCCGCGCCCCCGCGATGATGCTGGGGCTGGTCGTGGTGTGCGGCGTCGCCCAGCTCGCGCTGGACGTCCGGATCAACATCGTCGACTTCGCGATGCTGGTGATCGTCTACACGGCCGCGTCCATGGCCGGGCGCCGCACCTCCCGGCTGGCCCTGGCCGCCGCGGTCTGCGCACCGTCGCTGGCCACCGTCCGCTGGCCCGACGAACACGAGTCGGGGTGGGGGGCCGCCGTCTCGACGGTCTTCGTCACCATCCCCTTCGTCCTGGCCTGGGTGCTCGGCGACTCGATCCGCACCCGCCGCGCCTACTACGAACAGCTGGAGGAGCGCGCGTCCCGGCTGGAGAAGGAGCGCGAGGCGCAGTCGAAGGTCGCGGTCGCCGCCGAACGCGCCCGGATCGCGCGCGAGCTGCACGATGTCGTCGCGCACAACGTGTCGGTGATGGTCGTGCAGGCGGACGGCGCCGCGTACGTCCTCGACGCCTCCCCGGACCAGGCCCGGCAGGCGCTGGAGACCATCTCCGGCACCGGCCGCCAGGCCCTCGCCGAGATGCGGCGGCTGCTGGGCGTGCTGCGCACCGGGGAGCCGGGGGAGGCCAGCGACTACGTCCCGCAGCCGGACGTCGAGCAGATCGACGAACTGGTCGAGTCCGCACGCGGCTCCGGGCTCCCGGTGGACTTCAAGGTCGTCGGCAGCGCGCGCCAGCTGCCCAGTGGCGTGGAGCTGACCGCGTACCGCATCGTGCAGGAAGCGCTCACCAACACCCGTAAGCACGGCGGCCCCGATGTCGGTGCCAGTGTCCGCCTCACCTACTTCGACGACGGGCTCGGCCTGCTGGTCGAGGACGACGGCCGGGGCGCCCAGCGTGAGTTGTACGAGGACGGCGGCGCCGACGGCAGCGGCCACGGGCTGATCGGGATGCGCGAGCGCGTCGGCATGGTGGGTGGCACGCTCGACGCGGGCCCGCGCCCGGGCGGCGGCTTCCGTATCAGCGCGCTGCTGCCGCTGAAACCGGCGGGCTGAAACCGGCGGGCTGAGGCGCGGACACGCGTCCGCGCGTACGTAGGTGGTGAGCGCCGTACGGGCGCGCGCCGAGGAAGCCGAGGAAGGGACCCGACCGGATGTCGATCCGCGTCATGCTCGTCGATGACCAGATGCTGCTGCGCACCGGTTTCCGCATGGTGCTCGCCGCCCAGCCCGACATGGACGTCGTCGCGGAGGCGGGCGACGGGCTGGAGGCGCTGGAGGCGGTGCGCTCCACCGAGGTGGACGTGGTCCTGATGGACGTCCGCATGCCCAAGCTGGACGGGGTCGAGGCGACCCGGCGCATCTGCGAGCTCGAAGGCGCACCCCGCGTCCTGATCCTGACCACCTTCGACCTGGACGAGTACGCCTTCTCCGCCCTCAAGGCGGGCGCGAGCGGCTTCATGCTCAAGGACGTGCCGCCGAGCGAGCTCCTCGCCGCGATCCGCGCGGTCCAGAGCGGCGACGCGGTCGTCGCGCCCAGCACCACGCGCCGACTGCTGAACCGCTTCGCACCGATGCTCCCGGGCACGGGCGGCGGCCGTTCCGGCGCGGCCTCCCGCCCCGAGCTGGAACGGCTCACCGACCGCGAGCGCGAGGTGATGATGCTCGTCGCCCAGGGCCTCTCGAACGGCGAGATAGCGGCCCGCCTGGTCCTGTCGGAGGCCACGGTGAAGACCCACGTCGGCCGCATCCTCACCAAGCTCGAACTGCGCGACCGGGTGCAGGTGGTAGTGATGGCCTACGAAACAGGCCTGATAAAAGCAGGCACCACCCCCCGCTGACCCCCCTCGGACTTCAACCTGCGGCCCCGGGCCCCCGGCGCCTTGCGCCTGGCCCTTGGCCTCCGGCCCCTGGGGAAGCCGCCTCGCGAGCATGGCTCGGCCGGGAGTGCCGCCGGGGGCGGGGGTCCGGGGGATTCCCCCGGTTTCGGGAAGGGGCGGGGTGGGGGAAAAAGCCCCCGCTGACCCCTACCGGAGGACGCCCTCCAGGAAGTCGCTGCCCAGGCGCGCCACCGTCGCCAGCTCCAGCTGGTGCAGGACATACCGCCCGCGCCGCCGGGTCTGCAGAAGCCCGGCCTTCTTCAGGACGGCGATGTGCCGGGAGACCTCCGGTGGCGTGATGGCGTACGCCTCGGCCAGCTCACCCGTGGTGTGCGGCCCCCGGGCCAGCGCGCGGCAGATGCGCATCCGCATCGGGTGGGCGAGGGCCTCCAGACGCTGCTGGACCAGTTCCAGGGCGGCGGGCGGGGCGATTTCGGGCCCGGCGACCGGGTACTGGATCACCGGGGGCCAGCCCGGCGCGTGGACCAGCAGCAGATGCGGCCAGCCGAAGGTCGTCGGGATGAGGGTCAGCCCGCACCCGGCCGCCGTCGTACGCCCCGCCGCCAGCTTGTCGGCCAGGACGCGCGACCGCCCGTCCGCACCCTGCTCCAGCGACAGCGCGGCCGAGGCCGCCGCCAGCGCCTCCGCGAGCCCCTTGCGCTGCAGCAGCTCGCCCTTGTGGCGGGCGTCGGCGGCCAGTTGGACGCGCACCCGCCGCCAGGTGTCCGCGAAGAACGCCTCGTCGCAGTCCTCCAGCAGCCGCCGCAGCCAGACCCGCAGCCCGTCCGGGTCCACCAGCATGCGGTCCACGAACGCCAGTTGCCGTGGCCCGCGGGCCCGGGCCATGTCCCGGACCCGGTCCCGCTCGCCCCGGTCGACCAGCGGCGACGGCGTCGGCCGGTCGTACGAGGCGGAGCAGCTGATCTCGAAGGCGGCAGCCACGAACATCTCGTCGTCGATGCGGTCCAGCGCGTCCAGCTCCTCCGCGAGCGTCGCCCCGGGGGCGGACGGCAGCAGCAGGTCGGAGCGGGCCGTGCCCCACAGGAAGTCCGCCTCGCACAGCCGGTCGGCGAGCTCCGGCTTGAGGGAGGCGGCGGTCGCGGTGGCCCAGCCGTGCTGCCCGGGGTGGTGGCCGGGCTCGGACAGCACATGCAGTGCCGCGCCCAGTTCCGCGAGCGGTGACGGAGCGAAGACGACGCGCTCGGGCGGCAGCCCGGTGATGTCCACGACATTGGCCATGACCCCATGGTGCGGTAGCCCGCGCCGCGCCCCGACCTCGTTTGACGGCGATCGTCAAACGAGGTGACGGGCGGCGGCGGGCCGTCCGACGCTCCTTTCATGTCCGTCACTCAGCAGTACGCACTCGACCTGTACCGGGCCGCCCAGCGCGGTGAGCCCGCCCCGCCCGCCCCCGGCCACGGTGACTGGCGCGCTCTCCGGGCGCTGCGCGAATACCGCGACTTCCAGGCCGTGGCCGCCGAACGCCCGGCCCGGCGGCGCCCCGGGGCCCTGCGGCGGGCGCTGCGGCGGGCCCTGCGAGCGGTCGGGGCACGGGTGGCCCGGCGGCCGGTTGCCGGGCGGACGGCCGGGGACGCGCCCGGTCGCCCGGTCACCGACCCGTCCTCGTGCCCGACCCCCGGCTGAGGCACCGGCTGACCCCCGGCCGAGCCGCTGTCCGAACCCCCGGGCCGAGCCGCCCAACCGTGGTCCCGCCCGGGGCTCAGGCGGCGTCGTCCGTGCCGCCCTCGGCCAGCACCGCCCGCACTCGGGTCAGGAACGCGGCAACCGCCTCCTTCACATCCTCCGCGGTCCAGTCCAGCGCGGGCGCGGCCACCGTCACCTCGGAGACGGCCAGACCGGGCGGCCCCTGCTCCCACCAGCGCCGGAACAGCGTTGTGCGGGTCTCCTCGGCCAGCCGTATCCCCGCCTCGTCCAGCACCCGCGAGGGATACGGCAGCCACACCTGGAACTGGTGGGTGTGCGGCACCTCCGGCTGCACCCGGGACCAGGCCACCCCGGCCGCCGTGAACGCCTCGCGCATCGCCCCCGCCACGACGGCCGCATGGGCCACATACGACGGCAGCCGCGGCAGCTCGCGGTCCAGACCGGCCAGGGCGGCGAGCGCCGTGGGCCACTGCTGGAACACCTGGCCGCCGTACCGGTGGCGCCAGGCCGTGGCCTCCGCGATCAGCGTCTCCGGGCCCGCCAGCGCGGCTCCCGCTATGCCGTCGAGCGACTTGTAGAAGGACACATACACCGTGTCCGCGAGGGCGGCGATCTCCGGGAGCCCGCGCCCGAAGTGCGTGGTGCACTCCCACAGCCGGGCCCCGTCGAAGTGGACCACGGCCTCGCGCTCCCGGGCGGCCTCCACGACATCGACGAGGTCGTCCCACTCCGGCAGCACGAAGCCCGCGTCGCGCAGCGGAAGTTCGAGGGCGAGGGTGCCGAACGGCTCCTCCAGGTCGCGGATCTCCGCGGCGGTGGGCAGCCGTGGCTCGCTGGTCGGCCGCACCGCGCGCAGCCCGCTCACCGTCAGATACGCGTCCCGCTCGTGCACCTCCAGATGGGCCAGCGGATGGACGGCCACCACCGGGTTGCCGGTGCGCCCGGCCCAGGCGCGCAGCGCGACCTGCTGGGCCATGGTGCCGGTGGGGAAGAAGGCCGCGGCCTCCATGCCGAGCAGATCGGCGACCCGCCGCTCCAGCTTTTCGACGACCCCGCCCCCGTACATGTCCACCCAGTCGCCCAGGGCCCCGTCGAGGTCCGGGGCGGCGGCGGTCAGCTCCGCCAGCCGCTCACCGATCCGCCGCTCCAGCGGGCCCCGGGCGAGGACCCGCTCGGAGCCGTGCCAGGCCGCGAGCCTGCGCTCCCGCGCGGCCTGCTCCGTCGCGTCTGCCGCCTCTGCCGCCTTTGCCGCAGCTGACTCAGCCGTCATATCCGCCCCATCCCCCGCAGCCCCCGCATTCACGATGTCTGCCATGACCCGATGATGACCCACGGGCAGGTCACCCCCTGAGTTATCCACAGGCGGGTTATCCACAGGCCTGGTACACCCCCGGCCCCTCGGGAACACTCGCGTAGCATGGCGGGGAATCGTCCGGTACCCCCTGAGGACTGGAACGGAAGGCCGCAGTCGCGTGAACGCACAACCACTTCCCGAGCCACAGGACCGCCCGGCCCGGCTGACCGTCGGTGTCGTCGGCGCCGGTCGCGTCGGCCCCGCGCTCGCCGCCTCGCTGCGGTTGGCCGGGCACCGGCCCGTCGCCGCCTCCGGGGTCTCCGACGCCTCCGTGAGCCGGGCCGCCGCCCTGCTCCCCGAGGTCCCGATCGTCCCGCCCGCCGAGGTGCTGGCGCGCGCCGAGCTGGTGCTGCTCACCGTCCCCGACGACGCCCTGCCCGAGCTGGTCCAGGGCCTCGTCGAGACCGGTGCGGTGCGCCCCGGCCAGCTGCTGGTGCACACCTCCGGCCGCTATGGCACCGCCGTGCTGGAGCCCGCCCTGCGGGCCGGTGCGCTGCCGCTCGCGCTGCACCCCGTGATGACCTTCACCGGCACCCCGGTCGACGTCCAGCGGCTCGCGGGCTGCTCCTTCGGCGTCACCGCCCCCGAGGAGCTGCGGCTGGCGGCCGAGGCGCTGGTCATCGAGATGGGCGGCGAGCCCGAGTGGGTCGCGGAGGAGTCCCGTCCGCTGTATCACGCGGCCCTCGCCATCGGCGCCAACCACCTGGTCACCCTGGTCGCCCAATCGATGGAGCTGCTGCGCGCGTCCGGCGTCGAGGCGCCGGACCGGATGCTCGGCCCGCTGCTCGGCGCCGCCCTCGACAACTCGCTGCGCAGCGGCGACGCCGCGCTCACCGGCCCGGTCGCGCGCGGCGACGCGGGCACGGTAGCCGCACACGTCCAGGAGCTGCGGCGGCACGCGCCGCAGGCCGTCGCCGGATATCTCGCGATGGCCCGTGCCACGGCCGACCGGGCGCTCGCCCACGGGATGCTCAAGCCGGAGCTGGCGGAGAACCTGCTGGGCGTTCTGTCGGATGTCTCGGATTCCCGGGGCCGGGGAGGAGCGGGATCGTGAGCCCGAAGCTGTGGACCAAACCGAGCGCCGGGGAGCCGGATGTGGAGCTGTTCGCGCGCCGCGCCGACTTCGACGCGGCGCTGGCGCACTTCGCCGCGCCGGGGCGTACGGCCGTCGTCATGACCATGGGCGCGCTGCACGACGGGCATGCCGCGCTGATCCGCGCCGCGCGCGCCCGGGTCGGCGCCAAGGGCCTCGTCACCGTCACCGTCTTCGTCAACCCGCTGCAGTTCGGCGCGGGCGAGGACCTGGACCGCTATCCGCGCACGCTCGACGCCGACCTGGAGGTCGCGGCCGCCGCCGGTGCGGACATCGTCTTCGCCCCCTCGGCCGAGGAGGTGTACGGCAGCGGCGAACCGCGGATACGGATGGCCGCCGGGGCCATGGGCGACGGGTACGAGGGTGCCTCCCGGCCCGGCCACTTCGACGGGGTGCTCACCGTCGTTGCCAAGCTGCTCCACCTCACCCGCCCGGATTACGCCTTCTTCGGTGAGAAGGACGCGCAGCAGCTCGCGCTGGTCCGCCGGATGGTGCGGGACCTGGACTTCCCGATGGAGATCGTCGGCGTGCCCACCGTCCGGGAGGGCGACGGGCTGGCCCTCTCCAGCCGTAACCGCTACCTCTCGGCGCGGGAGCGGGACACCGCGCTGGCCCTGTCCCGGGCGCTGTTCGCGGGGCGTGACGCGGGGCTGTCGGCGGCGCGGTCCGCCGGGGATACCGGGAGCTCTGGGGCCGCCGGGGATACCGGGGCCGCCGGGGGCGTCGCGGATGGGGATACGGACGGCGGCCTCGTCCGGGTCGGCTCGCCCGGCGCGGTACGGGCCGCGGCGCGCGCGGTGCTGGCGGAGGCGGCCCGCCTCGAATCACCGCTCGTCCTGGACTACCTGGACCTGATCGACCCGGAGGGCTTCACCGAGGCCCCCGAGGAGCACACCGGCGAGGCCGTCCTGGCCGTCGCCGCCACGGTCGGCTCCACGCGGCTGATCGACAACATCCGGCTGTGGTTCGGAGTGGACCGATGAGCAGACCGACGAGCGCGCCGACGAGCCGATCGATGAACGGACCGGCCACCGCCCTGCGCGCCCCCGCGCCCGGCTGGGCCACCGAGGCCGACGTCGTGGTCGTGGGCTCCGGCGTCGCGGGCCTGACCGTCGCGCTGCGCTGCTCGGCCGCCGGGGCCAAGGTCACCGTCGTCACCAAGGCCCGCCTCGACGACGGCTCCACGCGCTGGGCCCAGGGCGGCATAGCCGCCGCCCTCGGCGAGGGCGACACCCCCGGGCAGCACCTGGACGACACGCTCGTCGCGGGCGCCGGGCTGTGCGACGAGCAGGCCGTGCGGCTGCTGGTCACCGAGGGCCCCGACGCCGTGCGGCGGCTCATCGCCACCGGCGCCCGCTTCGACGCCGACGACGACACCGGCGAGATCCTGCTGACCCGCGAGGGCGGCCACCACCGCAGCCGCATCGCCCACGCGGGCGGCGACGCGACCGGCGCGGAGATCTCCCGCGCCCTGGTCGGCGCGGTCCGCGCGGCCGGGATCGACACCGTCGAGAACGCCCTCGTGCTCGACCTCCTCAAGGACGCCTCCGGCCGCGCCGCGGGCGTCACCCTGCACGTCATGGGCGAGGGCGCGCGGGACGGCGTGGGCGCGGTGCACGCGCGCGCCATCGTCCTCGCGACGGGCGGCATGGGCCAGGTCTTCTCCGCCACCACCAACCCCGCCGTCTCCACGGGCGACGGCGTCGCCCTCGCCCTGCGCGCCGGGGCGGAGGTGAGTGACCTGGAGTTCGTCCAGTTCCACCCCACGGTGCTGTGGCTCGGCCCGGAGGCCGAGGGACAGCAGCCGCTGGTCTCCGAGGCGGTGCGGGGCGAGGGCGCGTATCTGGTGGACGCGGACGGGGCGCGCTTCATGGTCGGGCAGCACGAGCTGGCCGAGCTGGCGCCCCGTGACATCGTCGCCAAGGGCATCATGCGGCGGATGCGGGAGCAGGGCGCCGAGCACATGTACCTGGACGCCCGCCACTTCGGCGCCCGGATGTGGGAGCACCGCTTCCCGACGATCCTGGCCGCCTGCCGGGCCCACGGCATCGACCCGGTCACCCAGCCGATCCCGGTGGCGCCCGCCGCGCACTACGCCAGTGGCGGCGTGTGGACGGACCTGCGGGGGCGGACGACGGTGCCGGGGCTGTACGCGTGCGGGGAGACGGCCTGCACGGGCGTGCACGGCGCGAACCGGCTGGCGTCCAACTCGCTGCTGGAGGGCCTGGTCTTCGCCGAGCGCATCGCGGCGGCCATCACCGACACCACCGACGTCGCCGACCCGGACGCCCCCATACCCACCCGGCAGGGCGCGGTCCCCGCCCCACAGCCCGCGGCCCCCGGCCCCGGGGCGGCGCAGGGCGGGGGAGGGGCCCTGCTCGCCCCCGAGGCCCGGTACGCCGTCCAGCGCATCATGGCCACCGGCGCCGGTGTCCTCCGCTCCGCCGCGAGCCTCGCCCGGGCCGCCGGACAGTTGGACGGCGTCCAGGCCGACGCCGTCGAGACGCTGCACCGCGACGGCAAGACGGCCGAGCCCGGCGTCGAGACCTGGGAGGCGACGAACCTCCTCCTCGTCGCCCGGGTCCTGGTGGCCGCCGCGCTCCGGCGCGAGGAGACCCGCGGCTGCCACTGGCGGGAGGACCGCCCCGACCGGGACGACGCGGCGTGGCAGCGCCACCTCCTGGTCACCCTCGGCCCCGACGGCTCGCTCGACGTCCGTACGACGGACTCCGCGGCGTTCCCCTCACCCACCACCCGACCCGAGACGGAGTCCCACCCGTGAGCAGCACCTCCGACGACCGCCAGCAGAGCCCCCCACAGCCCGTGGCCCTTCCGCTGCTCCAGATCGGCCTTCCGGGCGGCGTCGAGGACGGCGGCGGCTGCGGCAGCGCCTGTGGCTGCGGCGACGGCGCCGACGACGGCGCGTACGGGCTCGACCCGATGGAGTGCGGCCTCGACCCCGACCTGGCCCAGCTGCTGGCCGACGCCGGGCTCGACCCCGTCCAGGTCGAGGACATCGCGCATATGGCGATCGAGGAGGACCTCGACCAGGGCGTGGACGTGACGACCATCGCCACCGTCCCCGAGGACGCCTTCGCCACCGGCGACTTCACGGCTCGTGAGGCGGGCACCGTGGCCGGGCTGCGGATCGCCGAGGCGATCCTGTCCGTCGTCTGTACGGACGAGTTCGAGGTCGAGCGCCATGTGGAGGACGGCGACCGGGTGGAGCCCGGCCAGAAGCTGCTGAGCGTCCGCACCCGCACCCGCGACCTGCTCACCGGCGAGCGCAGCGCGCTCAACCTGCTGTGCCGCCTCTCCGGCATCGCGACCGCGACCCGCGCCTGGGCCGACGCCCTGGACGGGACGGAGACGAAGGTCCGCGACACCCGTAAGACGACGCCGGGGCTGCGCGCGCTGGAGAAGTACGCGGTGCGCTGCGGCGGCGGCGTCAACCACCGCATGTCGCTGTCGGACGCGGCGCTCGTCAAGGACAACCACGTGGTCGCGGCCGGCGGCGTGGCGCAGGCGTTCAGCGCCGTACGGGCCGAGTTCCCGGACCTGCCGATCGAGGTGGAGGTCGACACCCTGGACCAGCTCCCGCCGGTCCTGGAGGCGGGCGCGGATCTGATCCTGCTGGACAACTTCACCCCGGAGCGTACCCGCGAGGCGGTCGAACTGGTCGCGGGCCGGGCCGCGCTGGAGTCCTCGGGCCGCCTGACGCTCGCCAACGCCCGTACGTACGCCGAGACGGGCGTCGACTACCTCGCGGTCGGCGCGCTCACCCACTCGTCCCCGATCCTGGACATCGGCCTGGACCTGCGCGACGCCGAGGCGGTGTAGCGCCATGCCGCTGACCATCGGCCCGCCCGTCGCCCCGCCCACCACCCCAGAACTCGTCCTCTGCCGTGAGTCCGGCCGGAAGCGGTGTCGCCCATGCTGCTGACCATCGACGTGGGGAACACCCACACCGTCCTCGGCCTCTTCGACGGGGAGGAGATCGTCGAGCACTGGCGGATCTCCACCGACGCCCGCCGCACCGCCGACGAACTGGCCGTCCTGCTGCAGGGCCTGATGGGGATGCATCCGCTGCTCGGCGAGGAGCTGGGCGACGGGATCGAGGGCATCTCGATCTGTTCCACCGTCCCCTCCGTCCTGCACGAGCTGCGCGAGGTCACCCGCCGCTATTACGGCGATGTGCCGTCCGTCCTGGTCGAGCCGGGCGTGAAGACCGGTGTGCCGATCCTGATGGACAACCCGAAGGAGGTCGGCGCGGACCGGATCATCAACGCGCTGGCGGCCGTCGAGCTGTACGAGGGCCCCTGCGTGGTCGTCGACTTCGGCACCGCGACCACCTTCGACGCCGTCAGCTCGCGCGGCGAGTACGTGGGCGGGGTGATCGCGCCCGGTATCGAGATCTCGGTCGAGGCGCTGGGCGTACGCGGGGCGCAGCTGCGCAAGATCGAGCTGGCCCGCCCGCGCAGCGTGATCGGCAAGAACACGGTGGAGGCCATGCAGTCCGGCATCCTGTACGGCTTCGCGGGCCAGGTCGACGGGATCGTCCGGCGCATGGCGCGTGAGCTGTCCCAGGACCCGGAGGACGTGACGGTGATCGCCACCGGCGGTCTGGCCCCGATGGTGCTGGGCGAGGCCTCGGTGATCGACGAGCACGAGCCCTGGCTGACCCTGATCGGTCTGCGGCTGGTCTACGAGCGCAACGTCGCGCGCGGCTGAGCGCCGGACCGACCGGCGCTGAGCGGTGCTGTTCGGCGCTGAGCGGCGTTGTCGGCGCTGATCGGCCAGATCAGCCCGATCCACGCCGCGAAAACACCGTTCACCTGCGAACTCAGCAGTATTGGTGGCATTACGAAACGAATTCCGCGCGCTGTTCATTCGGCACGTCAGCGAGCACACTCCACCAACCACTCCACCGACTGCCGAGTCGTAGTCGAGGAATGCCCTCCCGCCGAATTCGGGATCGACAAGCGGAGTACGCCCGGCCGGAGCCCGTTCGCTCCGGCGGAGCCGTCCGCCCGGAGCCGGGCGGACTCCGATGCGAAGGCGGACCCGTACCCCGGCACCCACCGCCGAATGGCCGCGCCCGCAACGCGCCGCACCGCCGGCCGCTCAGCGAAATTTGTCCGCTTAGCACTTAAAGTCCTCCCATGCCCACGCCCTATGGAACCCGCGGCGGAATGGCGTTCAGTGCGGATGAGCTGCGTGTGCTCCGACGCGCCCTCGCCCTCGCCCTCCAACCCGAACCCGTCACTTCCCCCGGCCTCCCCGGCCCGGACCGGGCGGAGGAGGTCCAGGACTGTTTCCGGCTCGCCGAGGCCGTGGACGAGGCGGTCCGCGAGGGTGGGCGGCTGCGAGCGTTCCTGCTCGACGAGCTGACCCGCTATCGCGCCGCCCTCCCCGGCGCCGCCGTCGGCTATCTGGACCAGCTCGAGGGCGCCCTGGCCGCCGGTTACGAGCCGCTCCCGGAGGACCTGGCCGCGCTCCGCACGCTGTGCCGGGCCACCGTGTCGGACGGCGAGGCCGAGCGCCGCCGCGCGCTGCTGAGCCACTGCGAGCGCCTGGCCGAGCGCTGCGTACGCGCCCGGCTCGCGACGCGTGCGCTGGCCGCCCCGCCGCCCCGCCCCCACCCCGTGGAAGCCCGCCCCGTGGAGGCCCGGCTGCGCGCCCTGCCGGGCGGCGCCGGAGCCGGACGGGGAGCGGCCGTGTCCGAGGGACCGGCCGGGCCGGTGCTGAACGACGACGAGTCGAAGCGGGAGCCGCGCAAGAAGCCCACCCCCGCCCCCGACCGCGGCGACCGCGAGGAGCCGAAGCGGCGGGAGCCGGGAAGGGACACCCCGCGCCCGCAGCGGCCGGTGCCGACGCCCGCCGAGGTCTTCCCGCCCAAGCGCCGCCGCCCCTCCCCGCCGCCGGAGCACGAGTCCCGGCTCGGCCCCGGCGCCAGGCCCGGCGCCAGACCTGGTGTCGGGCACGGCGTCAGGCCCGGCGCGGGGGCCGACGCGGGCGCCGCGTAATCTGGGGGCATCGAGCATGAGGAGGCCGATAGCCGTGGATTACGTCTCCGCGCTGGTTCCGCCCCTGGTGATGGCCGTGGCCTTCACCTTCCTGATCGTGACGATGATCAAGAGCCAGGGTGGCGCCAACAAGGCGAAAGAAGACCACCTGGTGGACGCGGCGCTCGCCCGCGCCGAGGCGGACCGCACGGCGTCGGCAGGCCAGGCGCCGGGCCGCGACGGGGCCTGACGCCGGTCCCCGCACCTTCACCGCCACGCCCCGGGATGCACCCGCATCCCGGGGCGTGCGGCCTTTCGCCGCACACATCCCCCACCATTCGGTACATCTCCCACTATTATTCACATGTGCCTCGGCCATTGGGAGATCTCGAAGACGCGGTCATGACGCGGGTGTGGAAGTGGAACCGCCCGGTCACGGTCCGAGAAGTCCTGGAAGACCTTCAGCGAGAACGCTCGATCGCCTACACGACGGTCATGACCGTAATGGACAACCTCCATCACAAGGGCTGGCTCCGCAGGGAGGTACAAGGCCGCGCCTATCGATATGCCGCGGTCTCCACCCGGGCCGCCTACTCGGCCGCACTGATGAACGAAGCGTGGTCGACCAGTGACAACCCGGCGGCCGCCCTCGTCGCGTTCTTCGGGATGATGTCCGAAGAGCAGCGAGACGCACTGCGGGATGCCATGCGCGTCGCACAACTCGGTGAGCCCGGGGAGAGCCCCGGTGAGTCGGGCCGATGAGCCGGGGCGATAGCGTCCGGCCATGTCCTCTGCACTATCAAAAGTAGTCACCGTCCGCCGGGCCCGGACCGGCGATGTACGAGCCGTGCGCCGGCTCATCGACTCCTACGTGAGCGATCGCATCCTGCTCGACAAAGCCACGGTGACCCTTTACGAGGACATCCAGGAGTTCTGGGTCGCGGAGCGGGACGAGGATGCTGAGGTCATTGGCTGTGGAGCACTCCACGTCATGTGGGAAGACCTCGCGGAGGTTCGTACTCTCGCGGTCGACCCCACTCAGAAGGGGAGTGGTGTAGGCCACCTGGTGCTCGACAAGCTGTTGCAGACGGCGGGCTGGCTCGGCGTGCGGCGCATTTTCTGCCTCACCTTCGAAGTCGACTTCTTCACCAAGCACGGCTTCGTGGAGATCGGCGAGACGCCGGTCGACGGGGATGTCTACAGCGAGCTGCTGCGTTCCTATGACGAGGGCGTCGCCGAGTTCCTCGGTCTCGAACGGGTGAAGCCGAACACCCTTGGCAACAGCCGGATGCTTCTGCAACTGTGATCGCGGGCCCTATGTCCGAATCGCGCCCCTATCACATAGCTCCGGAACAGTGGGTTCCATCAGCCTTCCCGCTTGGCCGATGGGCCGAACCTTCCCGGAGGGTTTGTGTTTTTCCGGGAAAAGCGGTTTCCTATTCTCCCGTAGTGTAATTACCTGGGGGGTGAGACAAGCGGCTAACGCCGCGCCCCGAGCCCCCCGTTTCCCCTGAAAGGAACCCCATGGCACAGAAGGTTCAGGTCCTTCTTGTCGACGACCTCGACGGCGGCGAGGCGGACGAGACCGTGACGTTCGCGCTGGACGGCAAGAGCTACGAGATCGACCTCAACACGGTGAACGCGGACAAGCTCCGTGACGCCCTTGAGCCGTTCACCAAGGGCGGCCGTCGCACCGGTGGCCGGGCTTCCGGTGGCCGTGGCAAGGCGCGTGCGGCGTCGGGCAGTGGCCAGGACACCGCGAAGATTCGCGCCTGGGCGAAGGAAAACGGCTACGAGGTCAATGACCGCGGCCGTGTTCCGGCGACCGTTCGTGAGGCATACGAGAAGGCCAACGGCTGAACGCGTCACCTTTTCCCGGCTCGCCGCTGTCCGGGCAATGTCCGGGCGCGCAGCAACCGGGCTCGGTGGCACTCCGTGGCCGCCGCACCTACGAGCCGCACGAGGTCGGGGGCGTCCCCATCGCCCCCGAGGGCTGTCACCGGCAGCGTCGGCTCCACCCCGCCCCCCGGCTCGGGAGGCCGCAGCCATACGGCGGCCTCCTGCGGGCACCGTCCACCGGCCGCCCCGGGTTCCCCGGGTGGAGGCCACGAGGCGGAGGGGCACGGAGCGGTGATCCGGCCGCCGGCGCCGAGTGCGGTCAGATCCAGCGGGACCCCGCCCCACTCCAGCCAGTCGAGCAGCCCCGGCAGCTCGTCGGCGCTGCCCGCGGCCACCAGCAGCCGCATCCGGGGGCCCTCCACCGCGACCGGGCCGGTTCGCGGTACGCGCCGCAGCAGCGCGAAACCGGCGACGGCCGGCAGCTCCAGTACGTCGAATGCCACCCCCGTGAGCAGCTCGACGGGATCGCTGCCGGTCGTCGGCCAGCCCAGCTCCCGCTCGTAACCCCGCGCGCACTCCGGTGCGCCCTGTGCGGGGGCCGAACGGTCCTGTGAGCGGCCGGGCGGCGGCGCGGCGGTGGAGATCATGCCCAGAGAAACTGTCTCCCTCCCCGAAGGTTACGTCCCGTAGGCGTATCGGCGCACAGTGTGAGCGCGCGGAGGTCTGCAGGGGTGGTGAACTGGCGCAAGGTTGTTCGCCCGTAGCGGAGGGAACCGGCCCGTCCGGCATGGAGTGTCCGTGCTTGCGGGTAAGACATCCCTAGTGGGAGGGGCGGTCCGCGTGTCGGGAGAAAGGGGCGTTCGCCATCGGCGTAGTGACGGTGGGCGTATATGCCTGGCCTGCGGGAACATCGTCTCGCACCATCGGGTTGGAGCAGTTGTCGGCTGTTCGGGCAGGAGGCCATCTGCTGTGCGCCCTGTGAGAGTGGGGTCGATCCGGACGGTTGTCGGCAGTTGGAATGAGCTGTCCCGGGTTGCGGGACTAGCATGCGGAAGGACAGGGAGGGGATCGTCCCCGATCTTTCTGACCGCTCTGAGGAGCGATTAACGATGTTCGAGAGGTTCACCGACCGCGCGCGGCGGGTTGTCGTCCTGGCTCAGGAAGAAGCCCGGATGCTCAACCACAACTACATCGGCACCGAACACATTCTCCTGGGCCTGATCCATGAGGGTGAGGGTGTCGCCGCTAAGGCCCTGGAGAGCCTCGGGATTTCGCTCGAGGCGGTCCGCCAGCAGGTGGAGGAGATCATCGGTCAGGGCCAGCAGGCCCCGTCCGGGCACATCCCCTTCACCCCCCGTGCCAAGAAGGTCCTGGAGCTGTCGCTCCGCGAGGCCCTTCAGCTCGGCCACAACTACATCGGTACGGAGCACATCCTGCTCGGCCTGATCCGCGAGGGCGAGGGCGTCGCCGCCCAGGTCCTCGTGAAGCTGGGCGCCGATCTGAACCGGGTGCGGCAGCAGGTCATCCAGCTGCTCTCCGGCTACCAGGGCAAGGAGGCCGCCACCGCCGGCGGTCCGGCCGAGGGCACGCCCTCGACCTCGCTCGTCCTGGACCAGTTCGGCCGCAACCTCACCCAGGCCGCCCGCGAATCCAAGCTCGACCCGGTCATCGGGCGCGAGAAGGAGATCGAGCGGGTCATGCAGGTGCTTTCGCGCCGCACCAAGAACAACCCGGTCCTCATCGGCGAGCCCGGCGTCGGTAAGACGGCGGTCGTCGAGGGACTGGCCCAGGCCATCGTCAAGGGCGAGGTGCCCGAGACCCTCAAGGACAAGCACCTCTACACCCTGGACCTGGGCGCCCTGGTCGCCGGTTCCCGCTACCGCGGTGACTTCGAGGAGCGCCTGAAGAAGGTCCTCAAGGAGATCCGCACCCGCGGCGACATCATCCTGTTCATCGACGAGCTCCACACCCTGGTGGGTGCGGGTGCCGCCGAGGGCGCGATCGATGCCGCGAGCATTCTCAAGCCGATGCTGGCGCGGGGCGAGCTGCAGACCATCGGCGCGACGACGCTCGACGAGTACCGCAAGTATCTGGAGAAGGACGCGGCGCTGGAGCGCCGTTTCCAGCCCATCCAGGTCGCCGAGCCGTCGCTGCCGCACACCATCGAGATCCTCAAGGGCCTGCGGGACCGTTACGAGGCGCACCACCGCGTCTCGATCACGGACTCGGCCCTGGTCGCCGCCGCCACCCTGGCCGACCGCTACATCTCGGACCGCTTCCTGCCGGACAAGGCGATCGACCTGATCGACGAGGCCGGTTCCCGGATGCGCATCCGCCGGATGACCGCGCCGCCGGACCTCCGCGAGTTCGACGAGAAGATCGCCGACGTGCGCCGGGAGAAGGAGTCCGCGATCGACTCGCAGGACTTCGAGATGGCCGCGGGCCTGCGCGACAAGGAGAAGCAGCTCCTGGCCGCGAAGGCGAAGCGGGAGAAGGAGTGGAAGGCCGGCGACATGGATGTCGTCGCCGAGGTCGACGAGGAGCTGATCGCCGAGGTCCTGGCCACGGCCACCGGCATCCCGGTCTTCAAGCTCACCGAGGAGGAGTCCTCCCGGCTGCTGCGCATGGAGGACGAGCTGCACAAGCGCGTCATCGGCCAGAAGGACGCCATCAAGGCGCTCTCCCAGGCCATCCGGCGTACGCGTGCGGGCCTCAAGGACCCCAAGCGCCCCGGCGGCTCCTTCATCTTCGCGGGCCCGTCCGGTGTCGGTAAGACCGAGCTCAGCAAGACTCTCGCCGAGTTCCTCTTCGGCGACGAGGACGCGATGATCTCGCTCGACATGTCGGAGTTCAGCGAGAAGCACACCGTCTCGCGGCTCTTCGGCTCCCCGCCCGGATACGTGGGCTACGAGGAGGGCGGCCAGCTCACCGAGAAGGTGCGCCGCAAGCCGTTCTCCGTGGTCCTCTTCGACGAGGTCGAGAAGGCCCACCCGGACATCTTCAACTCGCTGCTGCAGATCCTTGAGGACGGTCGGCTGACCGACTCCCAGGGCCGGGTCGTGGACTTCAAGAACACGGTGATCATCATGACCACCAACCTCGGCACCCGGGACATCTCCAAGGGCTTCAACCTGGGCTTCGCCGCCCAGGGCGATGTGAAGACCGGCTACGAGCGGATGAAGAACAAGGTCAACGAGGAGCTCAAGCAGCACTTCCGGCCCGAGTTCCTCAACCGTGTCGACGACACCGTCGTCTTCCACCAGCTCACCGAGGAAGACATCATCCAGATCGTCGACCTCATGACCGACAAGGTGGACGAGCGGCTCAAGGACCGCGACATGGGCATCGAGCTCAGCGGCGACGCCAAGAAGCTGCTCGCCAAGCGGGGCTACGACCCCGTGCTGGGCGCCCGGCCGCTGCGCCGGACCATCCAGCGGGAGATCGAGGACGTGCTGTCGGAGAAGATTCTCTTCGGCGAGCTGCGTTCGGGCCACATCGTGGTCGTGGATGTCGAGGGCGAGGGTGAGGAGAAGAAGTTCACCTTCCGCGGCGAGGAGAAGTCGGCGCTGCCCGACACCCCGCCGATCGAATCCGCCGCCGGTGGAGGCCCGAACCTGAGCAAGGACGCCTAAGCGTCACCTTGTGAGCGGCTGAGGGGCCGCTGGACCGTCTCGCACGGTCCGGCGGCCCCTTTTGCTGTCCTGTGCCGCCCCGGCGCGTCTGCGGGCCTCTGTGGCCCTCTGCGGGCCTTCTCGGGCTTCCGCGGGCCTCTGCGGCCCCCTGTGGCCCTTCTCGGGCTTCCGCGGGCCCGTGGCGGAAATGCCGCGGTATTCGGTCCGGAAAGGTGCGGCGGTCCTGAAAGGTGCGCCAGTCCTGAAGGCGCTGTGCCGGAAAGGAAAGGGCCGGGACATTTCCCGGGGCGGGGTGGTGTGAGGGCGACGGCCCGCCGGGAGAGGGGGGGAGAACGGGCGGCCCGTCGCAGGGGTGACCCTAAGGCCGGACGCTGAGCGGGCGCTTATGGCGGGCTGAGCCCGGGCGCGAGGGGCGCGAAAAATGGAGCGCGGCGGGGCGGGACGGTCGGATACCGTGCGCGCATGGACTCGTTTCTTCAGATCTACGGCTGACACGCCGCTCCCTCCGGCGCACCGGTGAGATCACCGCTGCGCCGGTCCGCCGTGTCCATTTCGCCGTAGACCTGAATCGAGTGATCTCTCATGTCCCGTCGCCGAGCCCATATCGCCATGGTCGGCATTCCCCCCATCAGCCACATCCTGCCCGGCCTCGAAGTCATCCGGGAGCTGGTGGCGCGCGGTCACCGCGTGACGTACGCCAATGACCCCTGCCGGGCGGACGTCATCGAACCGACCGGTGCCGCGCTGGTGCCGTACGACTCGACCCTGCCCGTCGCCGACAACGACTGGCCCGAGGAGCCCATCGCCGCGATGACCGTCTTCCTGGACGACGCGATCCAGGCGCTGCCGCGGCTGCGCGCCGCGTACGACAACGACCCCGCCGACCTCTACCTGTACGACATCGGCGGGTACGCCGGACGGGTCCTCGCCGAGGCGCACGGGCGTCCGGCGGTGCAGCTCTCGCCGTCCTTCGTCGCCTGGGAGGGCTACGAACAGGAGGTCGTGGCGCACCTCATGGCGCTGCCGGGGGCCGACGCGTACCAGGCGAAGTTCGCCGCGTGGCTGGCCGGTTGCGGGGCCACGACCACCGATGTGCAGGCCTTCTGCGGCCCGCCCGGGCGGGCGATCGCGGTGATCCCCCGGTCCATGCAGCCGAACGCCGACCGGGTGGACGAGGAGGTGGTGACGTTCACCGGGCCCTGCCTCGGCGACCGGGCCGACCAGGGCCGGTGGGAACGCCCCGCCGGTGCCGGGAAGGTGCTGCTGGTCTCGCTGGGCTCGGCCTTCACCCGGCAGCCCGCCTTCTACCGGGAGTGCCTGGCCGCCTTCGGCGATCTGCCGGGGTGGCATGTCGTGCTGCAGATCGGCCGTTATGTCGACCTGGCGGAGCTGGGGGAGATCCCGGCCAACGTCGAGGTTCACAGGTGGGTGCCGCAGCTGTCGATCCTGGAGCAGGCCGACGCGTTCGTCACCCACGCGGGGATGGGCAGCAGCGGCGAGGGCCTGTACTGCGGGCTGCCCATGATCGCCGTACCGCAGGGGGCCGAGCAGCCGATGAACGCAGACCGGCTTGTCGAACTCGGCGTGGCCCGCCGCGTCGACACGGCGGACGCGACCGCCGAGGTGCTGCGCACCGCGCTGCTGGACCTCACCGCGGACGACGGGGTGGCCCGGCGGGCGGCACAGCTGCGTGACCAGGCGCGGGCCGAGGGCGGAACGGCGCGGGCCGCGGACCTGATCGAGGAGCTGCTGGGCTGATCGAGGAGCTGCCCGTCTGATCGAGGAGATGCCGGTCTGAGGCATGTCTGCGGCCCGGCCTTCGGGCCGGGCCGCAGACGCGTCTACTCCACGGTTACTTCACGATGGTGATGCGGTCCGCCTTCGGCGGGTCCAGGGGCGCGGACGCCGACGAGTGCGCACCCAGGAAGGCCGTGAAGGCGTCCAGGTCGGAGGCGCCGACGAGCTTGTTCTTGCCGTCCTTGAAGACGGGGAAGCCGTCGCCGCCGCCCGCGAGGAATTCGTTCATCGCGACGCGGTAGGTCTTGGCCGGGTCGATGGGCTCACCGTTCAGCTTCACCGTGCCGGTGGCGATCCGGTCCTTGCCGGACTTGGTCAGATCGAGGGTGTAGGTCAGGCCCCTGGAGATCTGGAGGATCTTGGGGGAGGCCTCGTTGGAGCCGCTGACCTGCTGCTGGAGCGCGGTGATGAGCTGGGCTCCGGTCAGGTCGAGGACGTTCATCATGTTGGTGAAGGGCTGCACGGTGAACGCCTCGCCGTACGTCACGACCCCGTCGCCCTCGCTGCCGGACGCCTTGTGGGCGAGGTCGGAGCGGATGCCGCCCGGGTTCATCAGCGCGATCTGGGCGCCGCCCTTGCCGTCCGGGGCGAGCGCTTCGAGCTGGGCGTCGCTGATGACGTCACCGAGCGGGGACTCGTAGGCCGCCGCGCCGCGCCCGTTGATGTCGGCGGAGACGTAGCCGACGGGCTTGCTCGCGATGGGGGCGGCGAGCTTGTTCCAGCGGCCGATGAGGGAGGTCATGTCGGCGGCCTTGGGGCGGTCGCGGTCGACGACGTGGTTCGCCGCGTGGGCGCCCTTCACCGTGGTGCGCACGATGTCGTCGGTGCGGCGGTCGTAGGTGAGGGTGGTGTCGGTGTAGAGGCGGCCGAAGGAGGCGGCGGAGGTGACGGTGCGCGGGGTGCCGGAGGGGTCCGGGATCGTGCACGCGTAGGCCTGGTGGGTGTGGCCGGTGACCAGGGCGTCGACCTTAGGGGTGACGTTCTTGGCGATGTCGACGATGGGGCCGGAGATGCCCTTGCCCGCACCGCCGTTGTCGCAGTCGGCGTTGTACGCGGCGGAGGCGGGCTGTCCGCCCTCGTGGATGAGGGCGACGATCGACTTCACGCCCTTGCGCTGGAGTTCCTTGGCGTACTTGTTGATCGTCTCGACCTCGTCGTGGAACTTCAGGCCCTTGACGCCCTCGGCGGTGACGACGTCCGGCGTGCCCTCCAGGGTGACGCCGATGAAGCCGACCTTCACACCCTTGTGGCGCCAGACCGTGTACGGCTTGAGGATCGGCTTGCCGGTCTTCTCGTCGGTGACGTTGGCGGCCAGGTAGGGGAAGTCGGCGCCACGGAAGGTCTTGCCCTTCTCGTAGCAGCCCTCCTTGGGGTGGCAGCCGCCGTTCTGCATGCGCGTCAGCTCGGCGCGCCCCTCGTCGAACTCGTGGTTGCCGACGGAGGTGACGTCGAGGTCGAGCTTGTTGAGGGCTTCGATGGTCGGTTCGTCGTGGAAGAGGCCGGACATCAGCGGGCTCGCGCCGATCATGTCGCCGCCGGCGGCGGTGACGGAGTACTCGTGGCCCTTGCGGGCCTGGCGGAGCGCGGTGGCGAGGTATTCGGCGCCACCGGCCGGGATGGCCTTGGTGGTGCCGTCCGGCTGGGTCTCGGTGACGGTGCCGGAGGAGCCCTGCGGGGGCTCCAGGTTGCCGTGCAGGTCGTTGAAGGACAGCAGCTGTACGTCGACGGTGCGGCCGGGCCGGTGCCGCTGCGCGTCGGCCCCTGCGGCGTCGGCCCCTGCCGGGCTCGCGGCGGACAGCACCCCGGCCGCGGCGGCCAGCACCGCGACTCCCGTGGCCAACCGGCGTGCCGTACCGCGCCGTTGAGGTCTCGCTGACATGTCGTCCCCTTTGGTGCCCTGCGGGTGTTTGGTGGGCCGCAGCTTACGGTCAACGCGCGTAGCGGGGCAGGGGGATGGAGGTTACGAGCTGGTTGACGGTGGTCAACCGGGTGACCCGCCGGGGACGGGGAGTCCGGCGGCTTGCCGGGGAAGGGGGCGGTCGTAGGCTCGGTCCCATGGATGACGTGGTGAACGAGACACCCGGTGCGTGCCGGATCGAGGTGCTGGACGAGCTGGCGACCGCCGTGGTGGAGGACGTGCTGCGGCTGATCGCCGAGGCGGCGCGCGTCGATGGCCAGCAGGCGGTGTCCGAGCAGGGCCGGTTGCAGCTGCGGGGGCGCCGGGAGGGGGTGCGGCATCTGGTGCTGCGCGAGCCGAGCGGGGAGCTGGTCGGCTACGCGCAACTGGAGGACACCGATCCGGTGGAGGCCCCGGCCGCCGAGCTGGTGGTGAGTCCGGCGCACCGCGGCCAGGGGCACGGCCGGGCGCTGGGCGTGACGCTGCTGAAGGAGTCCGGGAAGCGGCTGCGGGTGTGGGCGCACGGCGGCCACGCCTCGGCGCGGCATCTGGCGCAGGTGCTGGGGCTGACCCTGTTCCGTGAGCTGCGGCAGATGCGGCGGCCGCTGGGGGAGCCGGACGAGCTGGGCATCCCGGAGCCCGCGCTGCCGGAGGGCGTGACGGTGCGGACCTTCCGGCCCGGGGAGGACGACGCGGCGTGGCTGGCCGCGAACGCCGCCGCCTTCGCCCACCACCCCGAGCAGGGCTCGCTCACCCAGCGCGACCTGGACGACCGCAAGGGCGAGGAGTGGTTCGACCCCGCCGGGTTCTTCCTGGCCGAGCGCGCGGGCGAGATCGTCGGCTTCCACTGGACGAAGGTGCACGGCGAGGAGCGGCTCGGCGAGGTGTACGTGGTGGGGGTGCGGCCGGACGCGCAGGGCGGCGGTCTTGGCCGGGCGCTGACCGCGATCGGGCTCCGGCATCTGGCCGCGCGGGGGCTGCCGACCGCGATGCTGTACGTCGACGCGGACAATTTCGCCGCCGTGTCCGTTTACGACCGGATCGGCTTCGTCACGCATGAGACGGATCTGATGTACCGAACCGAGACCTGAGGGCAGGGGGTGGCCGGAACCTGAGGCAAGGGGCAGCCGGGAGGGACGGCTGTCCGGGAGGCGGGTACGGGAGGGACGGCGGTCCGGGAGGGGGGTCGGGACTCCTGCGGGTCGAGTCCCGATTTCCTAAGCGCCATGTCTCCGTTACCGACGGTTCAATCTCGGTTGCAAGCATCACTGAATGCAGCCCGCTGTGCCCGCTCCCTCGAACCGGAGGCTCCGTGCCGCTCCCGCGCCGCCTTCCGCCACGCCGCGTGTCGTCGCGGCGCGGAACAATGAGGTCATGAACGAGTCCAGCGGTCAGGCACCGGCCCACGTCCCCCAGCCCCAGCCCCAGCCGTCGGTCGGGTCCATCGCGGCACACCGTCCGCACGCGGTCGCCGCCCCGCCCGTGCGGGCGCTCGACCCCGATCTGGACGCCGATCCGGACACCTACGAGGAGGAGGACGGCGGCGCGGACGCGGACGGCACCGAGCTGCCCCACAACCGGTTCCTGGACCGGGAGCGCAGCTGGCTGGCGTTCAACGAGCGGGTGCTGGAGCTGGCCGAGGACCCGGCGACGCCGCTGCTGGAGCGGGCGAACTTCCTCGCGATCTTCGCCAGCAACCTGGACGAGTTCTTCATGGTGCGGGTCGCCGGTCTGAAGCGGCGCATCGCGACCGGAGTGGCCACCCGCTCCGCCTCCGGGCTGCAGCCCCGGGAGGTGCTGGAGCAGATCTGGACCCGGTCCCGCGAGCTCATGGCCCGGCACGCCGCCTGCTACCAGCAGGACGTGGCCCCGGCGCTCGCCGAGGAGGGCATCCACCTGATCCGCTGGGCGGACCTCACGGAGAAGGAGCAGTCCCGCCTCTTCACCCTCTTCCGTCAGCAGATCTTCCCGGTGCTGACCCCCCTCGCGGTGGACCCGGCGCACCCGTTCCCCTATATCTCGGGGCTGTCGCTGAACCTCGCCGTGGTGGTCCGCAATCCGGTCAGCGGACACGATCACTTCGCGCGGGTGAAGGTTCCGCCGCTGCTCTCGCGCTTCCTGGAGGCCTCCCCGCACCGGTATGTGCCGCTGGAGGACGTGATCGCGGCGCATCTGGAGGAGCTGTTCCCCGGCATGGAGGTGCTCGCGCACCACATGTTCCGGGTGACCCGCAACGAGGACCTGGAGGTCGAGGAGGACGACACGGAGAACCTCCTCCAGGCCTTGGAGAAGGAGCTGCTGCGGCGCCGCTTCGGGCCTCCGGTGCGGCTGGAGGTCGAGGAGTCGATCGACCCGTACGTCCTCGATCTGCTCGTCCGTGAGCTGAAGGTCTCCGACGCCGAGGTGTACCCGCTGCCCGGCCTGCTCGACCTCACCGCGCTCTTCGCGATAGCCGCGTCCGACCGGTCCGAGCTGAAGTATCCGAAGTTCATCGCGGGCACCCACCGCGACCTGGCCGAGGTGGAGTCCGCCTCCGCGCCCGACATCTTCGCCGCGCTGCGTGAGCGCGATGTGCTGCTGCACCACCCGTACGACTCGTTCTCGACCTCCGTCCAGGCGTTCCTGGAGCAGGCCGCCGCCGACCCGGACGTCCTCGCGATCAAGCAGACGCTCTACCGGACGTCGGGCAAGTCGCCGATCGTCGACGCGCTCATCGACGCCGCCGAGTCCGGCAAGCAGGTGCTGGTGCTGGTCGAGATCAAGGCCCGGTTCGACGAGCACGCCAACATCAAGTGGGCGCGCAAGCTGGAGGAGGCGGGCTGCCATGTGGTCTACGGCCTGGTCGGGCTGAAGACCCACTGCAAGCTGTCGCTGGTGGTCCGCCAGGAGGGCGACACCCTGCGCCGCTACGCCCACGTCGGCACCGGCAACTACCACCCCAAGACGGCCCGGCTGTACGAGGACCTGGGGCTGCTCACCGCCGACCCCAAGGTCGGCGCGGACCTCTCCGACCTGTTCAACCGGCTCAGCGGCTACTCGCGGCGCGAGAACTACCGGCGGCTGCTGGTCGCCCCCAGGTCGCTGCGCGACGGGCTCGTCACCCGCATCAACAAGGAGGTCACCCACCATCGGGCCGGGCGGCCCGCCTCCGTGCGGATCAAGGTCAACTCGATGGTGGACGAGGCCGTCATCGACGCCCTCTACCGGGCGTCGCAGGCCGGTGTGCCGGTCGACGTCTGGGTGCGCGGCATCTGCGCCCTGCGGCCGGGCGTCGAGGGGCTGTCGGACAACATCCGGGTCCGCTCCATCCTGGGCCGGTTCCTGGAACACTCGCGCGTCTTCGCGTTCGGGAACGGCGGCGAGCCGGAGGTGTGGCTCGGCAGCGCGGACATGATGCACCGCAATCTGGACCGCCGGATCGAGGCGCTGGTACGGGTCACCGACCCCGGCCACCGCGCCTCGCTCACCCGGCTGCTGGAGACCGGCGTGTCCGATTCCACCTCCTCCTGGCACCTCGGCCCGGACGGCGGCTGGACCCGGCATGCGGTGGACGCGGACGGACAGCCGCTGCGGAACGTACAGGAGATGCTCATAGACGCCCGGAGGCGACGGCGTGGTTCGACGACATGACCTGCCGCTGGTCGGGATTACCGGGGCCGGTGGGTCACCCGGTACCCCGCCCCGCACCGCCGCCGCGGCAACCGTGGGTCCCGGGGGGTACGACATGACGAAGCATGCGGCACGCGGCGCGGCCGCGACGGACCGGCTGCCGGAGGCGCCCGCGGCGCCCGCCGAGCCCGCCGCCACTGCGGGCGATGTGCTGTCGGCGTATCTGCACACCCAGGCGGCGGATTTCCTGCGCAGTCTGCGGCTGCACGGCGAGAGCGGCGCCGACGTCGAGGAGGCGGCCGAGGCCGCCCGCCTGCTGCGCCGCGCCGCGCGCCGGATCAGCGGTGCGCTCGCCGTCTACCGCCCGATCACCGACACCGCCTGGTCCGACCAGTTGCGCGCCGAGCTGGCGTGGCTGTCGGGCACGCTGGCGCTGGAGCACGCGTACGCCGGGCGGCTGGCCCGGCTGCGCGACGCCCTGCACCGGCTCTCGGGCGCGGGGGGACCGCCGGACCGGACGCCGCCGGGGGACGCGGCTGCCGGGGAACCGGCACCCACCAGCGTGGACTCGGAGGCTGTGGGGGCCTCCGGGTCCACCACCATCGCGGCTCGCGCCGCGCGCGGCGGGGTCACGGCCGGGATCGACGGCCCGGCGGGCGCCGCCCCCCGCTCCTCCCGCACCGCCCGCCGCAGCGTCTCCCTGGCCACCGGAGCCCCGGACCCGTCACCACGCACCGGCCGGGGCGGCCCGGGCCCGGACGAGGCGCCGAGCGGCCGCCCTGACCGCACACCCGACGCGGAGGCGCCCCGCCGCCCGTACGAGCAAGGGAGCGACGCCCCAGGGGCGGAGCCCCCGGGCACCGCCGCCGCGACCGGAATAGGGCGAGCTGTCCTGCCCCCGGGAGCACCCGGGCAGCCGGACCGCGTGACCGCCGGGGCGCGGACCGCGCAGGGCGCGGGGCCTGCCGAGGGCGCGGAGCTTACTGGGAACGCGGGGCCTGCCAGCGGCGCGGAGTCTGCCGGGCACGCGGGGTCTGCGGGGAACGCGGAGTTTGCTGGCGGCTCGGGGTCTGTCGGTGGCGCAGGATCTGCCGGGAACGCGGAATCTGCGGGGAATGTGTGGCCTGCCGGTGGCGCGGAGGTTGCCGGGGACGCGGCACCTGCCGCTGGCGCGGGGTCTGGCGGTGGCGCGCAGTCTGTCGGGAACGCGGAGCTTGGCGGTGGGGGCGTGTCCCAGGCGGGGCGGGCCGTCCGGCGTGGTGTCGCGGCGGCCGACGGGCGTACCGGTGCCGAGGGGGAGCGCCTGACCGCTCCCCGGCGGCCCCGGGCCGGGGGCGCCGGGGAGGACCGTGCGGCGGGGCACGCGCGGGCTGCGGACGCGGAGGAGGCTCGGGGCGGGGCGCTGACCGTGGGTGCCGCCCGCGCCGGGGCGCTGCTGGAACGTCAGCTCACCCTGGCCAAGACCCGGGCGCACACCGCCGCGCTCCAGACGCTCGGCTCGTCCCGCTTCCACGCGGTCGCCGACACCGTCGCGTTCCTCGCCTCCGAGGTGCCGCTCGACGAGGCGAACGCGGGGCGGCCCGCCGAGCAGGTGCTGCCGCCGCTCGCCGAGCTGGCGAACCGGCGGCTGCTGGAGGCGGTGGACGCGCTTCCGCTGGGCCGTTCGGGGCACCCGTACAACGCGGAGGCGCTGGTCCACGGGCTCGCCGCGACGCCCGCCGCCGACTCGCCGCCCGCCAGCGACCGGCAGGACGCGCCGTGGCATCAGGTGCGGCGGCTGGTGCGGATGCGGCGTTACGCGCTGGAAGTGCTGGGAGAGATGCCGGCGGCGGACGCGGAGCCGTCCACGGCCACGCGGCTGCTGGCCGCCGGGCAGGCGCTGGAGCGGCACCGCGACGCCGCCGAGGCGGCCGCAGCCGCGGCGACGGCAGCCCGTACGCCGCGGATCGCCCCGGCGACGGCGTACGCGCTGGGCGTGCTGCACGCGGACCAGCGGCACGAGGTGGAGGCGGCCCGGTTCGCGTTCGGCCGGATATGGCGGCGGGTCGTGGGCCAGGCGTCCTGACGGACGCACATCGACGCACATCGACGGACACCAGGGGAGGCGAGACGGCCGGATGAGCCAGGGTGACGCGCGACCGGGTGAGTCCCGGGACGACGTGACGACCGTACTGGCGGCGGGCTGCGTGCTCTGGCGGCACGGCGCGCGGAACGGCGCGCGGCACGGCGGGCTGGAGATCGCCCTCGTCCACCGGCCCCGGTACGACGACTGGTCGCACCCCAAGGGCAAGCTGAAGCGCGGCGAGGACGCGCTGCACTGCGCGGTGCGCGAGGTGGTGGAGGAGACCGGGATGGGCTGCACGCCCGGCGCGGAGCTGCCCACCCAGCGCTACGTCGCCAGGGGCCGCCCGAAGGAGGTCCGCTACTGGGCCGCCGAGGCGGTCCCCGACGAGATGTTCGTGCCGAACCGGGAGGTCGACCGGCTGCTCTGGCTCCCCCCGGCCGCGGCCCGCAGCCGCCTCTCCTACGACCACGACCGCACGCTCGTGGACGCGCTGCTCACCACCCTGGACACGCCCTGAGCGCCCCCGGGCTCAGCGCCGCCGCAGCGTCTTGTCGGCGAGCGACGGCGGCAGGTAGTAGCTGTCCGCCCGGTTGAGGTCGGTGCCCGGCGGGACGATTTCGTCGATCCGGTCCAGTACGTCCGCGCTCAGCTCCACCTCGGACCCGGCGAGCAGGTCGTCCAGCTGCTCCATCGTGCGCGGCCCGATGATCACCGACGTGATGGCCGGGTGGGCCCGTACGAATGCGATGGCCAGGTGCGGCAGCGAGAGCCCGGCGTCGGACGCCAGCTTGCTCAGCTCACCGACGGCTTCGAGCTTTCGGGCGTTCTCCGGCCGCGACGGGTCGAACTTGAACTGCTCCAGCGCCGCCCGGCCGCCACCCGCCAGATCGATGTCGGACGCCTTCGTATAGCGGCCCGAGAGCCAGCCCGCCGAGAGCGGGCCCCAGCTCAGCACGCCCATCCCGTACTTCCGCGCGGTCGGCAGCACCGCCGCCTCCGCGCTCCGCGCCAGGATCGAGTACGGCGGCTGCTCGGTGCGGAACCGGACGTGGCCGCGCCGCTCCGACGTCCACTGGGCCTCGACGATCTGCTCCGCCGGGAAGGTGGACGAGCCGACGGCCAGCACCTTGCCCGCCCGGACCAGGTCGGACAGGACGGAAAGGGTCTCGTCGATATCGGTCGTCGGGTCGGGGCGGTGGATCTGGTAGAGGTCGATGTAGTCCGTGCCGAGGCGGCGCAGGCTGTTCTCGATCTCGCGGGTGATCCAGCGGCGCGAGTTGCCGCTGTGGTTGTCGTCGTCGCCCATGGAGCCATGGGCCTTGGTCGCCAGGACGACGTCCTCGCGGCGGCCCTTGAGGGCCTTGCCGACGATCTCCTCCGACTCGCCCGCCGAATAGATGTCGGCGGTGTCGACGAAGTTGATGCCCGCGTCGAGGGCGCGGTGGATGATCCGTACCGAGTCGTCGTGGTCCCGGTTGGCCATGGCGCCGAACATCATCGCGCCCAGGGCGTATTCGCTGACCGAGATGCCGGTGCCACCGAGAATCCTGCGTTTCATGGGGTTTGCCTCCCGCTCGGTGCTCCTGCGGTCGGGAGCAACTGGATACAGCCTCCGGTCGTGACGAGTACCGGACCAGGCCCGGCCCAACCTGGGTCTGCCGGAACCACCCGGCGCGGGCCCCCGGGATAATGGACCGATGGGCCATTCCGAAGCGGAGATCAAGGATTTTCTCAAGGCGCACCGCGCCGCGCTCGACCCGGCCGAGGTGGGGCTGCCGGAGGGCGTCGTCCGGCGCCGGGTGCGGGGGCTGCGCCGCGAGGAGGTCGCGCAGCGCGCCGGGATCAGCGTCGACTACTACACCCGCATCGAACAGGGCCGCGCCCCGGCCGTCTCGGACTCCGTCGTGGACGGCCTGGCGCGGGCGCTGCGGCTGACCCCGTCCGAGCACACGTATCTGCGCAACATCACCCTGCCGCGGCGGCACGGCCGCGTGGACACGGGCCCGCGCCCGCGCGTGCGGCCGGAGATCCTGCGGCTGCTGGAGGCGATGGACGACGGCAGGGTTCCGGCCTTCGTCTTCGGCCCGGGCATGGACGTCCTGGCCTGGAACCGGCTCGGCGGCCGCATCGGCCTCGACTTCGGCGAGATGGCGGAGGACGAGCGCAACGGCGCCTTGCTGATCTTCTTCGACCCCCGGGCGCGGGAGCTGCATCCGAACTGGTCCGAGGTCGCCGACGACACGGTGGCCAGTCTGCGCGCGGAGATCGGGCGGACCCCGGGCAACGCGCGGCTGTGCCGGGTCATCCATGAGCTACGGGAGCGGAGTGAGGAGTTCCGTCAGCGCTGGGAGGCGCAGGCGGTGCAGGAGCGGATGCGCGGTACGAAGCGGTACCAGCATCCGGAGGTGGGCGAGCTGGTGGTGATGTACGAGGCGCTGGTGCTGCCCGCGGACCCGGGGCAGACGCTGTGCACGTACACGGTGGAGAAGGGGTCCGCGTCGGAGAAGGCGCTGCGGGCCCTGGCGGAGGGCCTGGCGGCGGAGGCGGGTGTGGCGACGGGCGTGGCGGCGGAGGCGGGTGTGGCGACGGGCGTGGAGGCGGAGGCGGTCGCGCGAGCCTGAGCCCCGCGCCCCGGCCCGGCCCCCGCGCCCCCGACCCGAGCCTCGCGCCCCCGCCGTCACACCGTGGCCGTGCCGCCCCGCGCGTCCGACGCGTCGGGGTCGTCCCCCGCCGCAGATCCCACGTATTCCTCGCTGATCTCCTTCGGCCCGAACGGCCACACCTTCTCCGCCCGTGCCCACAGCACGAACGCCACGCACCCCGCCGCGACCCACGCGAGGGACCACTCGATGGGGTGGCGCCCGGGGGAGTTCTTGTCCGCGTAGCCGTAGATCACCAGCCAGCCCACCAGCGCCACCACGCTCGGCAGCGGATAGAGCCACATCCGGTACGGCCGCCGCAGCGTCGGCTGGCGGCGGCGCAGCACGGTGAGGGCGAGGACCTGGGCCAGCGCCTGCACGATCACCATGACCGTCGTCAGCAGCTGGATGAGCGTGGCCAGGTCGGTGTGGCGGCCGATGAGGAATCCGGCCGCCGTCACCACGCCCATTGTCGCCAGACCCAGCACCGGGAAGTGGTGCCGGGGGTGGAGCGTGCCGTACGGGCGGAAGAAGACGCGCTCGCGGGCCGCGTCGTACGGCACCCGCGAACCGCCCAGCAGCCCGGTGAAGACGGACGCGAAGGCGGTGATGAGGATGAGGACGGTGACGACGTCCGCCGCGGTCTTCCCCCAGGTCTCCTCCAGCACCGCGGAGGCGACGGACTGGGACGCCACCGAGTCCGGGTCGAGCATCCGGTGCCAGTCGACGACGCCGAGCGTGCCGATCTGGAGCAGCAGGTAGATGCCCATGATGCCGAGGATGGAGGCGACGATCGCGCGCGGCAGGGTGCGGCCGGGGTCCTTGATCTCGGCGCCCATGTACGCGGCCGTGTTGTAGCCGAGGTAGTCGTAGATGCCGATGGTCAGCCCGGCCGCGAAGCCGGTCCAGAAGTGGTCGCTGCCCAGGTCGAAGGCGTGCGCGGGGTACGTGAACGCCTGTCCCGGGTCGAAGTGGCTGAACGCGGCGGCGATCACCAGCACCACGGAGGCGATCATCACGCACCACATCACGGCCGTGATCCTGGCGATGTGCTCGACCCCGCGCCACAGCAGCGCGATGACGAGCGCGATCACGGCGAGTCCGACCAGATCGCCCTGCGTCTGCGTCATGCCGTGCCACAGATAGCCCAGGTACTGCACGAGGCCGACCACGCCCGTGGACATGATCAGCGGGATGAACAGCATCGCCGTCCAGACGAAGAGGAACGGCATGAGCTTGCCGCTGCGGTACTGGAACGCCTGGCGCAGATAGGCGTAACTGCCCCCGGCCCCGGGCAGCGAGGCGCCCAGCTCGGCCCAGATCAGCCCGTCGGCGAGGGCGAGCACGGCGCCCGCCACGAAGCCGATGACGGCCTGCGGTCCGCCGAAGGCGGCGACCATGAGCGGGATGGTGACGAACGGCCCGATGCCGCACATCTGGCTCATGTTGATGGCGGTGGCCTGGAAGAGGCCGATGCGGCGGACGAATCCGCCCTCGGTGCCTGACATGCCCACCTCCGTAGGATGGATTAAGTTAAGGAGCCTTACTTGATGCCGTCAAGGGTTCGGGAAGCACCGGAGGGGGCCCGCGATGACCGATGCGACCGGTGACGACGCCCGTACGACAGACCACGCCCGTACGGCGGACGACGCCCGCCCCTGGAACCGGCGGCGGCTGCGCAGCAACAACGAACGCCTGCTCCTCGCCCGCCTCCGCGCCGAAGGCCCCGCCTCCCGCGCCCAGCTCGCCCGTGACACGGGCCTGTCCAAACCGACCGTCTCCACCGCGCTCGCCGCCCTGGAGGAGGCGGGGCTCGTCCGGGAGGCGGGGCGGCAGGCGCCGCCGGAGCGGGGACGGGTCGCGGTGCTGTACGAACCGGACCCGACCGCCGGGTACGTCCTCGGCCTCGACATCGGCCGCTCCTGGCTGCGGGTGGCCGCCGCCGACCTGGACGGGACCGTCGTCGCCCGGTCCGACGTCCGCAACCGCGGCCGCAGCGCCGCCGCCATGGCCGACCTCACCGTCGCCGCCGCCCGCCAGGTCGTCGCGGACGCCGGGGTGGACCCGGCGCTGGTCGTGCACACGGTCGTCGGCGCGCCCGGCGTGTACGACCCGGAGCGGCGGCGGGTGCGCTACGCGGTGAACCTCCCCGGCTGGGGGCGCGCGGGCCTGCTGGACCGGATGCGCGAGGAACTGGGCACCCCGCTGTCCGTCCACAACGACGCCAACCTGGCCGCGCTCGGCGAGTACGCCTTCGGCGCGGGCCGGGGCAGCAGGCTCTTCGTCTCCATCATGGTCGGCACGGGCCTGGGCATGGGCGTCGTCGCCGACGGCCGCCTCTTCACCGGCGCGCACGGCGCGGCGGGGGAGATCGGCTTCCTGCCGACGCTGCCGAACGGCGGGCGGGACCTGAACGGCGGGCGGGACCTGGAGGACGCGGTGGCGGGCGGCGCGGTCGTCCGCACCGCGCGCGAACTGGGCATGGCCCACCCCGGTTCAGCCAAGGACGTCTTCGACGCGGCACGCGAAGGCGTCGCACCGGCGGTGGCGGCGGTACGGCAGGAGGCGGAGCGGCTGGCCCATGTGATCGCCGCCGTCGCCGCCGTCCTCGACCCGGACCTGGTCGTCCTGGGCGGCGGCCTCGGCGGCGGGGCGGACCTCCTGCTGCCCCCGGTGACCGCGACCCTCCACCGCATCGGCCCCCTGCGCCCGAGAGTCCGCGCCAGCACCCTCGGCGAGGACGCGGTCCTGCTGGGCGCGGTGGCGACGGCGACGGAAGAAGCCCGCGAACGAGTCTTCACCCGCACCCGCGAAACGGACTGACGCGGAGAACCGGTCAGGTACCGCGCGGGGCCACTGCCTCCCAGCGCACGGTGATTTCGCCCTGGCGCCAGCGGCGGGGGCCGTCGGTCAGGGGCCAGCCCGTGGCGCGGAGCGCCTGGGCGCTGCGTATCCAGCGTTGGCGGGCGCTCAGTGGCGCGTAGGGGGCGGCCGCGGCCCAGGCGCGGTCGAAGTCGCGGAGGAAGGTGTGCACCGGTTCGCCCGGCACGTTGCGGTGGATGAGCGCCTTCGGGAGGCGTTCGGCCAGGTCGGAGGGGCGGTCCAGGGAACCGAGCCGGGCGGCGAAGGTCACCGTGCGCGGGCCTGCCGGGCCGAGCGCGACCCAGACGTGCCGTCGCCCGATCTCGTCACAGGTCCCCTCCACCAGCACGCCGCCGGGCGCCAGCCGTGCGCACAGCCGTCGCCATACGCCGGCGACCTCGTCCTCGTCGTACTGCCGCAGCACATTGGCCGCGCGTATGAGCACGGGCCGCGCCCCGCCCGGCAGCGGCACCTCGAAGCCGCCGTGCGCGAAGGTGAGCCCGTCCCGTTCGTAGGGCCGGGCGGCGGCGACCCGTGCCGGGTCGATCTCCACCCCGACCACCAGGGCGCCTGGGCGCACGGTCCGCAGCCGGTCGAGCAGTTCCACGGCGGTCCAGGGGGCGGCCCCGTAGCCGAGGTCGACGGCCACCGCCGGCTCGGCGCGGCGCAGCGTGGGGCCGTGGACGGCGGCGATCCACCGGTCCATGCGCCGCAGCCGGTTGGGGTTGGTGGTCCCGCGTGTGGCCGATCCGATGGGGCGGATCGACGGAGGCACGCGGGCATACATGGCCAGCAGCCTATGCGGTGCGTGGGTGCGCTCTGACCGCGCGTGGCCAAGGGCTGCCACGAGGCCTGCCACGAGGCCTGCTACGGGTCCCGCCACGAGCCCCGTACAAGTCCGAACGTCACGCTTTGGCAAAACGGAAATGGAATGAAAGGTTCAGATGTTGACGGCTGACAGGGGAAGCTCGCCCCGAGAAGGAGGTATCGCGCGGTGAGCCAGCACGTGTCACGGCTCGGCGGCCTGCGTGGCCGGTCCCATACGCCCTTCGGCGGCCCGCCCCATCAGCGCCTTCGGCGCATTCCACGGCGTCCGCGCCGGATCGCGATGCTCAGCGTGCACACCTCGCCGCTGCATCAGCCGGGCACCGGCGACGCGGGCGGGATGAACGTGTACATCGTCGAACTGGCCCGCCGCCTCGCCGCCATCGACATCGAGGTGGAGATCTTCACGCGGGCCACCACCGGCACGCTCCCCCCGGCCGTCGAGCTGACGCCGGGCGTCCTCGTACGGCATGTGGACGCGGGCCCGTACGAGGGGCTGGCCAAGGAGGAGCTGCCCGCGCAGCTGTGCGCGTTCACGCACGGGGTGATGCAGGCCTGGGCCGGGCACCGGCCCGGCTATTACGACCTCGTCCACTCCCACTACTGGCTCTCCGGCCACGTCGGCTGGCTGGCCGCCGAGCGGTGGGGGGTGCCGCTGGTGCACGCCATGCACACCATGGCCAAGGTCAAGAACGCCGCCCTCGCCACCGGCGACACCCCCGAACCGGCCGCCCGCGTCATCGGCGAGCAGCAGATCGTCAGCGCCGCCGACCGGCTGATCGCGAACACCGCCGAGGAGGCGGAGGAGCTGGTCCGCCACTACGAGGCGGACCGCGACCTGACCGCCGTGGTCCACCCCGGGGTGAACCTGGACCGGTTCCGCCCCGCCGACGGCCGCGCCGCCGCCCGGGCCCGGCTCGGGCTGCCGCCCCACGCGCTGATACCCCTCTTCGCGGGCCGCATACAGCCGCTGAAGGCCCCGGACATCCTGCTGCACGCGGTCGCCCACCTCCTGGAGGAGCAGCCGTCGCTGCGCGAGCGGATCGTCGTCCCCGTGGTGGGCGGGCCGAGCGGCACCGGCCTCGCGAAGCCCGAGCGGCTGCACAAGCTCGCCGCGCGCCTGGGGATCGGCGATGTCGTCCGCTTCCAGCCGCCGGTCGCGCAGGACCAGCTGGCGGACTGGTACCGGGCGGCCTCGGTGCTGGTGATGCCGTCGTACAGCGAGTCGTTCGGCCTGGTGGCGGTCGAGGCCCAGGCCTGCGGCACCCCGGTGGTCGCGGCCTCGGTGGGCGGCCTCCCGGTGGCGGTACGGGACGGCGTCAGCGGCACCCTCGTCGACGGCCACAACCCCGCCGACTACGCCCGCGCCCTGCGCCCCTTCGCGGACGACCCGGGGCGGGCGACCCGGATGGGCGCGGCCGCCGCCCACCACGCCCAGTCCTTCGGCTGGGACACGGCCGCGGCGGCGACGGCGGAGGTCTACGCCGACGCGATGCGCGAGCGGCGCATCGTGCGATCCGCCCATGGCTGACGCCGTGGTCTACCCCGACGCGATGCGTGAGCGTCGTCACCTACGATCGGCAGATGGCTGACACCACCCCCCGGGCCGACTCCCACGCCGTCATCGAGCAAACGCTGAACGACGCCGAGCTGGAGTGGGAGAGCCCGGAGGACGGCACGTACGTCGTCAAGCTCCCCGGGACCCGCAAGCTGTCGACGACCTGCTCCCTGCGGGTCGGTCGGCACTCGCTCTCGATCAACGCCTTCGTCGTCCGCCACCCGGACGAGAACCACGAGGCCGTGCACCGCTGGCTGCTGGAGCGCAACATCCGCCTGTACGGGGTGAGTTACGCCATCGACCGGCTCGGTGACATCTACCTGGTGGGCCGTCTTCCGCTCGCCTCCGTCACCCCGGAGGAGCTGGACCGTCTGCTGGGCACGGTGCTGGAGAACGCGGACGGCAGCTTCAACACCCTGCTGGAGATGGGCTTCGCGACCGCCATCCGCAAGGAGTACGCCTGGCGCACCTCGCGCGGCGAATCCACCCGCAACCTCGACGCGTTCACCCATCTGACCCGCGACGCCGCCGAATGACGGCGCCCCTGCTCCGGCTCGACCGTGTCAGCCGCTCCTACGGCGACCGCGAGGTGCTGCGCGCGGTCACGCTGGACGTCGCGCCGGGCGAGTGCGTGGCGCTCACCGGGGACAACGGCTCGGGCAAGTCGACCCTGCTGAGGCTGGCCTCGGGACGGGAACGGCCGACATCGGGGAGGGCGCTGTTCGAGGGTGCGCCGATCGACGAGAACGACCCCGTCACCCGCGCCCGCGTCGCCACGGTGATGGACCCCGGCGCCCACTACCCCGACCTGACCGTGCGCGAGCACCTCATGCTGGTGGCGCTGGCCCATGGGCTCGGCGACGCGGCGGAGTCGGCGGTCGAGGCGGTGCTGGAGGAGCACCATCTGGCCGGTCACGACCGTGTGCTGCCCACGGCGCTGTCGTCGGGGCAGACCCAGTCGCTGCTGCTGGCCGCCGCCTTTGTACGCCCGCACGACCTGCTCGTCCTGGACGAGCCCGAGCAGCGCCTCGACGGCGGGGCGCGGCGCGAGCTGGCGCACCGGCTGGCCGCCCACCGGGACCGCGGCACCGCGATCCTGCTGGCCACCCACCATGACGTGCTGGCCGCGGTCGCCGACCGGGTGCTCACGCTCGACGGCGGGATACCGGTGGCGGCGGAGGACGGCCGGTGGTGACCGCCGGACGCGAGGTCGAGGACGGGGCCGGGGTCGGTGCTGGGGTCGATAACGGGGCCGGGCCGGGGGACGGCACTGCCGAGGCGCTGGCCTATCTGGGCGTCCTGCGGCGTGACGTCCGGCGGGAGAAGCGCAAGAGCGGCGCGCTCACGCTCTACGCCGTCGCGCTGGTCGGGCTGGCCTGGGGCGTACCGCTGCTCATCTCGGCCGCCAAGGCCGGACGCGCCGACGGGCCCCGCGGCCCGCTGGCCGCGCACGTCCTGACCAGCCTGCCGCTGACCGTGCCGACGCTGGTGGCGCTGGCCGTGCTGCTGATGGCGCGCGGCGCGGTGTGGCGCGGACCGGTCCTCCTCGACCTGCCGACCGTCTCGTGGCTGCTGCCCGCACCGCTGTCCCGCGCGCCCTTGCTGCTGCCCCGGCTGATGACGTCCGCGCTGGTGGCGGGGGTGGTCGGGGCGGTCACCGGCGGTGTGCTCGGCTTCCTGGTGTACGCCTCGGGCGCCGCGTCCTGGCCCACGGTGACCGCGGCCGGGGCGTGGGCGGGGGCGGCGGCCGCGCTCATCGGCACCGCGGCGGGCGCCGTCGTGGAGCGCCGCGACCGGCTGATGGCCCGGCACGGCGCCCGGCTCTTCGGCGCGGCCGGGCTCGTGGTCGCCGTACCGGCCGTCACCGCGGCGGTGTCGGTGGCCCGCGGCGGGCATCCGGCGTGGCTCGGGACGGCGTTCCTGTGGTCGGGCCCCTGGGGCTGGGCCGCGCAGCCGCTGGTCGCGGCCGCCGGTTCACCGGCGCCCGGGGCCGGTGGTGCACCCGCGCCCGGCTGGGCGGTGGGCGCCGCGCTGTCGGCCGTCTTCGTCCTCGCCGCGCTGCTGGTCGCCCGCCGGGAGGCGGTCGGCATCTCCCAGGCGGCCCTGCGGCTGCGGGCGACGGTGGCCTCCCAGCTCGGCGCGTCCCTGTTCACGCTGGACCTGAGGCAGGCGAAGGCGGGCCTTCCTGCCTTGCGGGAACGCGGTTCGCGGCCCGCCGTGCGGCTGCCGATGCCACGTCACCGCCATCTCGTCATGCCGTGGCGCGATCTGACGGGGCTGCTGCGCACCCCCGGGCGGCTGGGCTGGGCGGTCGCGTGGACCGCCGTCGCCGTGGGGCTGACCGTCCTCGCCCCCACGCTGCGCGAACGGGCCCATGCCGTGGCCGCAGTCGGGGCCCTGGTGGCCGGTTACCTCGGCGCGGCCCAGCTCACCGAACCGGCCCGCCGGGAGAGCGACGACGTGCGCCGCTCGGCGCAGCTGCCCTACCCGCCGCGCACTCTCGCCCTGTGGCACGCGCTCGTGCCCGGCGTCCTGCTGGTGGCGGGTACGGCCGTGGGCGGCGTGGCCGCCGAGCTGGGCGGCCGGGGGCGTCCCGGGCTCGTGGTGCTCGTCGCCTGCGCCCCGGCGCTGGTGGCGGCGGCGCTGGTCAGCTCGTACCGGGGCGCCGTCCCGCCGCACATCCTGCTCGGCGCCGAGACCCCGGCGGGCAACACGGGCGCGGTGCAGGCCGCCGCCTGGTACCTGCGCGGGCCGCTCGCCGCCCTGGTGCTGACGGCCCCGGCGCTGGTGTCGGCCACCCGGAGCGGCGCCCTCCACGCGGGGCAGCTCGGCTGGCCGCTGCTGGTCGGCGCGGCGGGTCTGTGGTGGGCGGGGCGGACGGCCCACGGGCTGTACGCGCGCTGAGAACCGGCGGTCGACTCCTTCCGGACCCCTTCCGGACCGCTTCCGGACCCCTTTCGCGTCCGCCGCACCCATGGCATGCTCACGCCGTCGCTCATCTGAACGGCGTTCACATCCATGGAAGGTGTGGGCCTCATGGACAGCGAAAACGACAGACGCCCGGCTCTCGGCAGACGCACCGTCCTGGGCGCGGCCGCGGGCACCGCGGTGGGGTTGCTGGGCTCGGCCCCCGCGGTGGCCGCCGGACAACCAACGGGCCTCTGGCGCGAGTTCCGCGCCGACCCGTACCGCCACCCCCAGATCCCCTACGTCGGCCGCGCCGGTTTCCTCGGCGGCCGCGCCGACCTCCCCCGCTACCCCGTCGCCGCCGACGTACGGCGCTACGGCGCCCGGCCCGACGGCTCGGCCGACGCCGCACCCGCGATCAACCGCGCCATCGAGGCCGTCGGGCGGCGCGGCGGCGGCACGGTGGTCGTGCCGCCCGGGACGTACCACGTCGACGGCATCATCCGCATCGGCTACGACAACGTCGTGCTGCGCGGTGCGGGCAGCGGGCGGACCACGCTGCACGCGACCCGCAGCCTGACCGAGCTGATCGGGCCGTACGGCAGCCGGTACGGCGGCACCAAGTCGTCCTGGTCCTGGGCCGGTGGCCTCATCTGGGTCTGCCCGGACGCCCGTTGGCGCTCCCTCACCGCGGCGATCCGGGACCAGGCGTGGCCGTTCGAAGGCTGGACCGGCGACGAGCGCGACGCGTGGCACACGCTCACCGCCGTCGACCGCCCCGCCCGCCGCGGCGACTGGACCGTGCCCGTCGAGAGCACCGCCGCCCTCCGCCGCGGCGACCGGGTGCTGCTCCAGCTCGCGGACGACGCCACCCACACCCTGCTCCAGCACATGGCCGGGGACGTCGAGGGCGCCGCCGGGTACGCGTGGGCCGACAAGACCAAGCTGACCTCGTACGTCCCGTACGAGTGGCCGTGCCGCATCACCGCCGTCGACCGGCGCCGCCGCCGGGTGACCCTGGACCGCCCGCTGCCGCTCGACGCCCGTCCCGCCTGGAAGCCCCGGTTCACCACCCTGGTCCGCCCGGTGACCGGCTCCGGCGTGGAGGGCCTCACCCTCGATGTCGTCGAGACACCGCAGGCGCAGCATCTGCTCGACAAGGGCTACAACGGCGTCGCGCTGCAGTGCGCGTGGGACTGCTGGGTCGACGACGTCACCGTCAACAACGCCGACAACGGCTTCCTGCTCGTCGCCGCGAAGGCGTGCACCCTGCGCCGGGTCACCGTCTCCGGGCGCGGCAGCCACCATCCGTACTGCTGCCGCGAGGGCTCGCACGACAACCTGGTCGAGGACTTCGTCCTCGCGCGCCGCACCGTGCCCGCGCCCGCCGGGACCCAGCTGCACGGCATCAACGTCGAGGGCCTGTCCAGCCACAACGTCTGGTCGCGCGGCCGCATGGAGATGGGCACCTTCGACACCCACCGCGGCATGCCGTTCGCCAATGTCCGCACCGAGATCACCGTGGACAACACCGGCTCGCACGGCGGCGACGCGGTCGCGGGCCCGCTGTACGGCGCCCGGTTCACCCACTGGAACGTCACCGTCACCAATCAGCGCGCGGGCTGCGTGAAGATCGACGGGATCGCCCCGTACAGCGCGACGGTCGGCATCAGCGAGGTCCGGGAGTTCGGCCAGACCGACGTACCGGACTTCCAGGGTCCGCTCCACTCCCGTAGCGAGTCCTACGGCCACCCCGAGGCCGTCCACCCGCGCAATCTGTACGAGGCGCAGCGCGCCCTGCACTGACCGGCCCAGCCCTCCCCTCCGGTGCAGAAAACCCGGTGCAGAAAACCCGGTGAGGAAAGCCGGTGAAGAAAACACGCCCTCGATGACTCTCCTTGGTGAACCGGCGCCAACTGCCGGGAACCATAGGAGGGAGGCCGCAGAGTGCCCATGGACAATCCGTGGCTCACGGTGGCAACGGTCGTGACAGTGGGGGTGCTACGGCTGATGGGGGATGTCATCCGCTGGCTGGCGGCGCGCTCGGGCGAACGCGCCCGGGCGCGCATGCTGATCGAGATGCTGGACAGGTCGGAGCCCGGCACGGTGCTCACCGACCGCCGCGCCGACGGCGCCGCCGTCACGGTGCGCCGCGGGGGCGGCCGTGACTGAGACGACAGGGCCCGCGGAGCTCGGCGCCCACGAGGAGTTCGACGCGTTCTACGACCGTACGTACGCGGAGGTCGCCGCCCGCGCCGTGACGTACAGCGGCAACCCGCAGAACGCCGAGGACGCCGTCCAGGAGGCGTACATCGAGGCCATGCGCCGCTGGCCGGACGTCAGGGCGTGTGCCTCGCCCGAGGCATGGGTGATCACCGCGACGCGCCACAAGTTCTCGCGCGACGGGCGGCGCTGGTGGTTCCGCTGGAATCCCCGCGAGCTGACCGACCTGACCGTCCCGGCCGCCACGAACGCCACCGTGGAGGAGACCACGGCGGCGCTGGCCGTGCTGCGCGCGCTCGGCACCCTGCCGCCGCGCCAGCGCCAGGTGGTCGTGATGCACTCGCTGGAGGACATGAGCTACGCGGAGATCTCCGCCGAACTCGGCATCTCGACCGGTGCCGTCGGCAGCAATCTGCACAAGGCCCGGGCCCGGCTCACCCTGCTGCTCGACCTCGACTGGGACAAGCGCCCCCAGGGCGAGCGCCTGATGTCCGCCGACGAGCTGGACCCGGTGTGCGGGGCGCTGCGGGACGTCGTCGCATGGCTGCGCGACGGCCTGGGCTCCGACCGGCACATCGCCCGGAAGCGGCAGGGGCTGCGGCAGGGGCTGCGGTGATCGCCGCCGCCCGGGCCGCCCTCGCCCTGGTCCTGCTGGCCGGTTTCTACGTACTGGTCGCGACCGTGGTCCTGCTGTGGGCGGCCTTCCTGGTGATCGCGGTGTGGGGCGCCGGAGTGCCGACGGCCACGACGCCCCCGACCAGCATCATCACCCTGTGCGCCGCGTTCGCGCCGGTTGTCGCGGCCCTGCTGTGGGCGGTGGTCCGGACCGCCCGGCCCGCCGACCCCCACCCCGGCGCGGTGGCGGTGCCCCCGACCGGGGCGCCCGAACTGTGGGCGGTGGTCAGGGAACTGGCGTACGCCGTGGACACCCGGCCGCCCGGCCACATCCGGCTGACCGCCGAAGTCAACGCGTCCGTGACCGACGACGCCCCGTTCCTCGGCCTGGCCTCCGGCAGCCGTACGCTCTACCTCGGCCTGCCCCTCCTCACCGGTCTGACCCCCGCCGAACTGCGCGCCGTCCTCGCCCATGAACTGGGCCACTTCTCCCGCCGCCACGGCCGCTTCGGCGTCCTCGCCCACCGCGGTGCGGCGGGGCTCCTGGCCGCGCGGAAGGCGGTCGAGGAGGCGGCCGCCGCCAACAACCTCGTCCAGATGTACGCGGGCGGCCCCCTGTTCCTCCTCCACCTCTACACCCGCGTGTTCGACGCGCTCACCCGCCCGGTCCGGCGGCGGCAGGAACTGGAGGCGGACCGCGAGGCCGCCCGGGCGGCCGGGCCGCGTGCCGTCGACGACGCGCTGCGGGGCGCGCTGGCGCTCGACGCGGCGTGGGCGGAGTTCACCACGGCCCATCTCGCGCCGATGCACCGGGCGTACGGATGCGTACCGGACGACCCGTTCCAGGCCTTCGGGCGCATGGTGGAGGCGCCCGAGTTACGGGAGCCCCTGGCCGACCTGCGCGAGCGGGCCACCGAACACCGCGCAGACCCCGGCGACCCCCACCCCGACCTGGCCACCCGTGTGGACCGGCTGACCCGGCTACCCGCGGGTTCGCCCCCGCCCGCCGATCCCGCCCCCGTCTCCGTACCGTCGCGGTACGCGGTCGCGCTGGCCCGTACGGCGGGGCCGCCGGACGCGGTGCCGATGCCGTGGCGGGACTGGCTCGGCCTCCTCGCCGAACACCGGGCGACCCGGGCGCTGGCGCCGCTGGCGAAGGCGGTCCGTACGGTCGAACGCGCCGGTCCCGAGGCACCCACCGGCGCTCCACCCACCAGCACCCCATCCACCCCCGACGGGCTGACGATCCACCAGGTCCTGCGGCTGCTGGACAGCGGCCGCCGCATGCCGCTCGCCCGCGCCCTGAACGGCGCCCTCCCGCCCTCCGGGGACGCCGAACGGGACCCGCTCGGCCCGCTGGCCGCCGCCCTGGCCACCCTGATCGGGGCGCAACTCGTCGCGAGCGGCACCGCGTACTGGGGGATGGACTGGACCGGCCCCGGCATCCTCGTCCCGTCCGACGGCACCGCGCCCGACACCATCCGCGACGGGGCCGACACCGCCGTACGGGAGCCAGGCCAGACCCGGCGGCTCGGGCTGCTCCTGGCCGCGCTCGGGGTGGACGAACACGCCCCGCTGCGCACGGCCGAGCCCGCCCCACCCCGAAGCCCCGCCCCCGGGACCGCTCCGCACAAGGTCAGCATCGCCCCTGACGTACCCGAACCGGCCCGTCGCCGTATCACCGCGATCCGGGTGCTGGCCCTCACCGTGATGCTGGGGCTGTCGGGCGTGACGTACGCGGTGTGGACGAACCGCGATGCCCCCACCCCCACCACCAACAGGGTTCCCACGACCTACGAGACCTACGGGAACCAGCCCTCGTACTCCCCTCTGTACCCGCCCCCGTATGCGACCTCGTCCCCGCCGACGTACCCGACCGGGGCGCTGCCCACCGGCCTACCCACGGGACTACCCACAGGCCTCCCCACCGGACCACCGCCGTGGCGCACGGCGCTGCCGCGCCCGAGCCTCGACATCGGCTCGCTGCTGCCCCGGGCCACCCCATAACCGCCGCAAGGCCGGCCCGTCAGACCACCGCCGCGGCCCCCGTCTCCACACCCGCCGCGTCCACCCCACTCGTCTCCACCCCACCCGTCCCCACTCCATCAGTCCCCACCCGCTCCCGCAGCCGCCGCCCCAGCACCCCGTAACCCACCGCCGCCACCGTGCCGACCACCGCGCTCGCCGCCCACAGCGCGTCCGCTCCGAATCGGTCGATCACCGCGCCGCCCGCCAGCGGCGCGGCCAGCGAGGCGAGCGACCACGAGAGCACGTTCATCCCCTGGTAGCGCCCCCGCCCGTGAACCGGCGAGAGCCGGGCCACCAGCCCCATCTGGATCGGCGAGTTGATGATCTCGCCGAGCGTCCAGACGCAGACGGTCAGCGCGTACACCCCCACCGACCCGGCGAAGGCGGTCAGCCCGAAGCCGTACCCGGTCAGCAGCGCGGAGATCACCAGCAGCCGCATCGGGTCGCGGTGTTCGATGAACCGCGTGACCGGGATCTGCAGGGCCACGACCAGCAGCCCGTTCGCCGCGATCGCGAGCCCGAAGTCCGTACTGGACAGCCCGTCCGCGCCCATCGCCACCGGCAGCGCCACGGAGCCCTGCTGGAAGAGGGACGCGAGCAGGAACTGCAGCGCCACCACGGCCATGAACCGCCGGTCCCGCAGCACCGTCCCGAGCCCGACCCCCTTCCCGTCCTCCCCGCGCCCCGCGCCGCTCCCCTCCGGGCGGGACTCCGGCAGCCTGGCGAAGACGATCAGCGCGCACAGCAGCGTCATCCCGGCGTCGGCCAGGAACAGCGTCAGATAGCCGTTCCGGGCGATCAGCCCCGCCGCCATCGCGGAGAAGGCGAAGCCGAGGTTGATGGCCCAGTAGTTGAGCGAGAAGGCGCGCACCCGGTCCCCGGGGGCGACGATGTCGGCGATCATCGCCTGCACCGCGGGCCGCGACGCGTTGCTCGTCATGCCCACCAGGCAGGCCACCGCCCCGATCGCGACCGGGTCGTGCACGAAGCCGAGCACGGCCACCGTGACCGCCGTCGACACCTGCGCGACCAGCAACGTCGGCCGCCGCCCGAGCCGGTCGGTGAGCACCCCCGCGACCACCGCCGACACCACCGCGCCCAGCCCGTGCAACGCCCCGACCAGCCCGGCGAACGTAGCCGAGTAGCCGCGCTCCACCGTCAAATACATCGCGAGAAAGGTCGCCACGAACCCGCCCAGCCGGTTCACCAGCGTGGACGTCCACAGCCACCAGAACGCCGGGGGTAACCCCGAAACGCTCTCCCTCGCAGCCAACCTCCACCGGCTCCACCGGACGACGGACATGGCGAACCCTCCACGGTCACCCGCCCCCATGTAAGGGACGAAAGCGGCCTCCGCAACTTACGATGCCCACCCGTCGCCCGCCACTCAATTGACCAGGTCCGTCAACCGGGCGCCCCGAACCCGTCCAGTAGGCTCGACCGCATGGCCGACGCACCGTACAAGCTGATCCTCCTCCGCCACGGCGAGAGCGAGTGGAACGCGAAGAACCTGTTCACCGGCTGGGTGGACGTGAACCTCAACGAGAAGGGCGAGAAGGAGGCAGTCCGCGGCGGTGAGCTGCTGAGCGACGCCGGCCTGCTCCCCGACGTGGTCCACACCTCCGTCCAGAAGCGCGCGATCCGCACCGCGCAGCTCGCCCTGGAGGCCGCCGACCGCCACTGGATTCCGGTCGCCCGCAGCTGGCGCCTCAACGAGCGCCACTACGGCGCCCTCCAGGGCAAGGACAAGGCCCAGACCCTCGCCGAGTTCGGCGAGGACCAGTTCATGCTGTGGCGCCGCTCGTACGACACCCCGCCGCCCCCGCTCGAAGACGGCACCGAGTGGTCCCAGAGCGCCGACCCGCGCTACGCCACCATCCCCCCGGAGCTGCGCCCCCGCACCGAGTGCCTCAAGGACGTCGTCGTCCGCATGCTCCCGTACTGGTACGACGCCATCGTCCCCGACCTCCTGAGCGGCCGCACCGTCCTCGTAGCCGCCCACGGCAACTCCCTGCGCGCCCTGGTCAAGCACCTGGACAACGTCTCCGACGCCGACATCGCAGGCCTCAACATCCCCACCGGCATCCCCCTCTCCTACGAGCTCGACGCCGACTTCCACCCCCTCAACCCGGGCGGCACCTACCTCGACCCGGAGGCCGCGAAGGCCGCGATCGAGGCAGTAAAAAACCAGGGCAAGAAGAAGTAAGCCGTATTGATCAAGCCCCTTACCAGTGTTTTCCCCGCCGGTAGGGGGCTTGGTGATGTTGTGGGGCCGTCTCTGGGCTGTCAGCCCGCTTAGCGCTGGACGCTTGCCGCGTACGGGCTGAGGTTCTGCGGCCCCGAAGACCGTCAGATCTATCGGTATGCTTATCGCGCTTCACCTGATCCTCCCTTGAACTCTGTGCGGGGGCTTGTGAGTTCCTAGGCCCCAGCTCGAAGAGCGGGCTGGCTGGAGGAGAAGGGGAGGTGGTGGGGTGAGTCTCGGAAAGGACAAGCCTCGCAGGTGGACTGGTGCCGAGAAATGGCAGGTCTGGCTTGCGGGCGCTGGCCTGCTCGTGGCTGTCGCCACCAGCGTGATGCAGTTCGCTCGATGAGCGAGTCACGCACGAGTACGGTCGGGATCGGGAGCTGCGCATGCAGCGAGCCCGGTCTCGTGGTGAGCGACCGGGCTCGTTGACTGCGAAGGGGCCTGGTTCTGGTTGCAGCCGGAGCCGGGCCCTTCGCGCTGAAGGTTCTAGCTACGTCCAGACCCTTCAATGCCTCTCAGGGTCTTTCAGTACCTTTCAGCGACTTCTGGCGACACTCAATCTCTCATGTGAACGCTGTGCTATCAACATCGTGAACTTGTGCAAGTGCCGCTGCGGCTTCTTTTCAGCTAGCTAATCTTGCGTCTCTCCGCGATAGCTATCCGTGAAGCGTCGGTGGTCAGAACCGCTGAGTGAGTCGCTGAACAGGCGGAGGTACTCGCAGCTAACCCACCCTTCTCAAGGCTTCTTGCGAACTTGTCCTGTGGCTGTATAGACGCTCGCCAGGGCGTGGCGAGCACGTTCCTGGCTGGTCGGCATGAGGTGTGCATGCACCCGCAGTGTCAGCCCAGGGTCTGAGTGCCCCAGATACTCCGCCAGAGCCTTGACACTCTCCCCAGAGTCCAGCGGCACGGACGCGTAGAAGTGCCGCAGCGCGTGCATACCGTGCTCCCGAGCTGCGGCGTAGCTCGCGCCCCGCGATGCGGGTGGCGCAGCTGTGCCAGGCCATGCGACCGGTTCACGCGGAGCCGAGCTCATGCCTGGCCCGTAGAGGCGCTGCCCCGCCCAGCGCCGCAGGGGCGCCGGGCGGGGCTCGGCTCAGCGAGGCAGCGGGCCGGGATCAGCGTCAGGGACGATGAATCCTCGGACCGGCCGGGTGTCGGTCGGGTCCTGTTCGGAGGCGTCCGCCTGGGCTCGTCGCATGGTCGCGACCAGCTCGGCGTACTTCGGGTCGATCCACTCCATCGGTGTCCTCCTTCTTCTGGCCCGCAGCCTACGGGCTGGCTCAGCCCTTGGGCTTGGGCTGGACGACGATCGGTCCGCTGTCGTCCGAGTGCTGGCAGCTGGCCGCGACCGGGATGCTCTGGTCGGTGGGCGCCAGCCACAGCGCATCGTCCACGGGGAACCCGGCCTCGACGATGCGCTGCTGGGTCCGTGTCAGTGCCTCGGGGTCTCGCCGCTGCGGGTCGGGTGCCTCCGGGACGTGGTGGACGAAGGTGCCTACGCGCTCGCACAGTTGGCGGTATGTGTGGGTGTGCAGGATCAGGGCGTGCCAGCCTTCGTCCACGACCCGGGACGGGGCGAGCGGCCTGGATGCTCCAGCCACCGCGGCGACGAACTTCACCGCCTCGTCGACGATCCGGCCTGCCATGTCCTCGTCCATGCCGGGGTTGTTGCGCAGGACGGTGCCGATGACCTCGGCCCTCTGTGGCCGGTCGAGTAACGCAGTAACGTCTCGCATGTGCCTTCCTCTCTGAGTGGGGTGGTGCACGGTCTCCGTCCCGGTCGCTGGCCGTCCAAGCGTGCGTCCGGGGCGGGGCTTTTGTGTTCGGCGGGGCTCCTGAGTAACGGCGGCTTCCCGCACCGCGTGGTGCAGCCCGTTCCCGGTGGCGCAGCGCTGGCCCGTCCGGCAGTCGGCGCGGCCCATGGCGTGGTCGAGGAACCGTCCCCAGGGCGTCGGCTCGGGCGGGGCGGGGTGTATGCCGCACGCGGGGTCGCATGCCCACACCTCATATGTCGTCCTAGCCGTTCCGTGGTCGATCGTGACGGTGCCCAGCGGTCGGTCGACGGTGAGGTGTGCGCCGCACAGGGCGCAGTTCCAGCCCTGGAGCTGTTCGCGGGTGAGCGTGGCTGGGGCGAGGGCGGCCGCAGCCCTCATCGCTGCCCCCGGACGGGGACGCGGCGGAGGGTCTGCTCGAAGGGGGCGCGTTGCTTGGGGAAGCTGTCGGCGCACGTGCCCGGGCAGGCATAGACGGTGCCACCGCCACCGCTCGCACCGTGCCCGATCGCGACCACGACCGGCTGCCTGGTGGTCGTCTGGCAGCGGGCGCAGACCTGGGGCATCACCGGTTGCCCTCCTGACCTTCCCGCGGCTCGGCGAGCAGGACGCAGATCAGGGCCTTGTACAGCAGGTGCGCGTCGGTGAGGTACCGGCCGCGGGTGAACGGGACCCGCCAATATGAGCCGGGTCGGGTCAGCCGGTCCGCCGGGGGCACGCCGAGGTACGTGGTGACGCCTTCGGTTTCGGTGAGGACGCTGACTCCGCGCAGCTTCCAGGACGTGGCCGTGCCGGGCGCGATGAGCCAGTAGAGGGTGTTGCAGCGGTCTTTGATGACGGCGCCGGACTGATCGCGGAGGATGCCGAGGGCGCGTTCGCCAATGTCCTCCGCCACCCGGACCGCGTCCCACCACCGGCCTGTCGGTAAGGCCTCGGGATCGGGCCCGTTCGGCGGTGTCCACTGCTCGGCTCTGCTCGTCATGGTCGACTCCCTGCACGGACGGTTAACTGACCGTCACATCGTGTCGACCACGCACTACGTCGAGTTGCACAGAACCGTGCAACTCGACCACAACCGTGCGTGCTACAGGCCAATCCACTGCGCGAACTCGGCCAGCTCAGTGCTACGCGACCGGTCACGCGACCGCAGCGTCAGCACGGCCTCCCGCACGGTGGGGTGATAGCGCGTCTGCTGAGGGGCAGTACGGCGCGCTCGTTGCAGACAGCGGAGCGCCTCATCCGCATCTCCCGTCCACACGTTGGCCCTGCCCAGGTCCAACCAGTGATGCCCGGTCCGTGACCGATCCCAGCCGCTGGGGAACCGCACGTCCCGAGCCAGCTGGACAGCCTGCCCGTACTCGTCCAAGTCGCAGGCGATCGCGACCGCGTGGACTCCCACGTTCGCCGGACCCCACCCCACGCCGTAGGCCGCGGTCTCCCCGGTCCGCTCCGCGAGCGCGCGGGCCTCGGACACCCGCGCGTCCACCGCGTCGGCGTCCCCCATCCGACCGGCGATCACGGCCGCCCGCAGTTGCAGCACGCCGGTCATCGCGGCCAGCCCCCTCGCGTTCCGGGAGCCCTGTCCGGCCATGTCCCGTAACGTGCCGTCCACCACCCGCATCCCCAGGTCGTACCGGCTGGAGGAGAGAGTGGTCTGGGCCCGCAGATAGCCGTACATGGCGGCCAACCCCGGCTCGTCGGCCCGGGGCGCCGCCCATGCCAGACGCTGCAGCGCGATGGTGGCCAGGTCCACGTACCCGAAGGACCAGGCCAGCGTGAACACACACCGGAACGCCCAGGCCAGGCACTCGTGCCCCTGCCGCTGCTCCTCGCCGCTGGTGGTGTGGATGGCCTGCACACACTCGTCGATGAGCGCGGGAAGATCGACGGCCATCGGCAGATACTCGGCCTGCCGCCGCTGAACCAGCACCTTTTCCATGTCGGCCCGGATCAGCGCGACGGGGCGGGCCGGCACCTGCCAGTCGAGGGGGATGTCCCAGTTCTCCATGCTGACCCGGATGGGCTGTATCACCTCATCGAGTCGCTCGCGCCGGAGTTCCTGGGTGTAGGGCTGGCCGAGAATGTCCGAGGTGGTGACGCTGAGCGCGCGTGCGCAGGCGGCGATGAGCGAGGGCGAGGCGGGCCGTTGACCGCATTCGACCTTGGACAGCAGGGACTTCGAGACATTGGCACGCATCGCCAGACCCTGCTGGGTCAGACCACGCTCGCGACGAGTGCGGGCGATCCGTGCGCCGGTGTGTTCCTCATTGCTCTGCGGCATGCTGAACTCCGTTCTGCCCTGGACACTCAGAACGGTACCCGCGGCCAACTGTCAAGGAAGCGCGACGATCCCCACGGGCATGGGACCGCTCAGCCGTACCTGCCAAGCATCGGCCCCCATGCCCGGCCGCCACGCCGAGCGACGGCTACCGCAACGGCACAGACCCCAACGAGCGCTCGGCATTGTCGATCAGCTCCTTATACGTGAGCACCTCCACCCGGTTCACGTGAGTGTTGAGAGTGCGCAGCGCCTCGTTGATCGATGCCTCGGGTACCGACGGCTGGACTGACGGGTGTCCGATCAGCACCACCGCGCTCGCTCGGCGGGTTTCTATGCCGAACTCCTCGCGGATCTGTTGGCGGTTCTCGTCCAAGCCCACCAGGTAGTTCACAGCCTGACCGACGGCATTGTGCACCTCCGCGGTAGGTACCCATGACCCACGGTATTTCTTGACCAGCTTGCCGACGAGGCTTGCGGCACGCTTCAGCTCAACCACATGGAGTGCCCCGTCACCGCGGATCAGAGGTATGTCGAGCTCGTCACCCGGCACCAGTCTGCGGTGGGCAGCCTCTCCTACGAACCGCCCTCCGAAGATCCAGTGCTGCCCCTCCAGAGCGCGCTGAAGGTCGAGTTCAGAAGCAGCGGGGTCCTCGACGACCTTACGCAGAGCCGTCAGGCCGGTCGACCGTCGGTGCAACTCGGCCGCCCTGAGAACCATCTGCCCTTCCGTGTCAGCGGCAAGCAGGGCTATGGCCTCCGGTGAGCTGACGATTCGGTGGGCGGCTTCGGCCGCATCCTCAATGTCCACACGTTCTTGGAGAACACGCTCCAGCCACACGGCTCTCTCCGCCCGCCCACGCAGAAGGCGATAACGCCCAGGACGGTCCTCCGGTGCATCGAGGAACCGCGCATCGTCACTGAGCGTGCCGAAGTACGCGATCAAGTCTTCCATGGTCGCCTCAGGGCGCTCGTCCACGTACTCGCGGCCAGCCTCAGCGATGTACCTGTAGTTGATCGAGAGGATGTTCCCGACGTGCTTCCGCAGCCTCCCGCTGCGCACACCGTCCTGAAAGAGGCGGTACCTCTCGTCGAAATCAGGTTGCAGGATGCGCCCTTCGGCGTAGTCCAGGGAATCCTGCACCAGCCGTACGACGTGCCATTCACCGGCATCCGCCGCCCGTTGGCGGACCGCTTCCAGGAGTTGGACGAGTACCTTCCCGCCTCGACGATGGCTCCCTTTCCCACTCTTCATGTGCTTGCGAGCAGAGACGAGGGCAGCCTTGATCTCCGGATGGGCCGTTTCCTCCAGGACCTTCTTCAGCTGCAGTTCCAGTGAAAAGTCTGATCTGACACTCATGCGGCGATTGTGGCCGGAGGGTCTGACAACGGGTGTTCCTGCTCGTCCGGCTTTCATAGCCCACCTGACCGAGGCCACGCCCTTTCTCCTCCTCCGGGTGGCCTACCGTTCCACGTATGACGTCGATCAGCCCCGAGAGCCCGCTGACCTCAGAAGACGCTCAGGGGTTGCTCGCCATGCTCTCTGCCCGCATGGAGATCAAGCGAGGCATGAGCGAGCGGGAGCTCGACCAGGTCGAGGAACGCTGGGGTTTCCGATTCGCTCCGGAGCACCGGACGCTGCTGGGTGCAGGGCTGCCGACGGATAGCCGTAGCTGGCCCGACTGGCGGGACGGCGATGCGGAGGACTTGGCGGAGCGGTTGGCCTGGCCGATCGACGGCGTGTTGTTCGACGTGGAGCACAACGGCTTCTGGCATCCGGAGTGGGATCTGCGGCCGACGGGCACCCAGGACGCCTTGGAGGTGGCTCGCACCTATTTGGCCAAGGTCCCAGTGATGGTGCCGATCTACTCCCACCGGTATCTGCTGGCCGACCCAGACCGTACGGGCACACCGGTGCTGTCGATATATCAGACGGACATCATCTACTACGGCACGGACCTGGTCGACTACTTCCATCACGAGTTCGGTCGCCCGGTGCCGACACCGGAAGACCACCAGTACGCCACGATCCCGTTTTGGTCCTTCTTCCTGGACTGAACAGCCCCAAGCCTGAGTCCCGCAGCAGTCATCGCTCCTCCGGGCAGCCATGATCTGTCCATGGATGAGTACGCATGGCCTACGGGCCCGGGAGTACCGGTGGGGGAGGCGGTTCGGCATGCTTGGTCGGCAACCGTTGCAGCCCTGCCCGTGGGGGCCCACGTCACCGGCCAGGTCATCGGTCGCCAGCCCTTCGGCGTCTTCATACGTATCGACGGTGTGCCGGACGCCGTGGCGCTGGCCGAGATAACGGCCATGCCGCAGGGCATGGAGCTGCCTGCTCTCGGAGCCTCTGTCGGAGGTGAGGTGTTCTGGCACGCGCACAACTGCCAGGTGAGGGTCCGATTGGACGAGTGGCGGACGCGCGGCGATTGACGGTCGTCGAGGCATGGCATCAACGTCCAGCGTTTCCGAGCTCCGCCGTGCCACTTTCGCACGGCGGCTCCCGGCCGCGCTCTCGGAACTCGTCGGCCCGGCCCATGGCGCTGTCAGCTTGCCGCTGCACCTGGCGTGGTCCGGGCTGACTCGGTTCGACCTGGACCAGCCCCGGCTGAGGATGAGCTTCTACCGGATCGTCCTGGCCGAGGGCATGCGCGACGATCTGGTCCATTACCTCAACCAAGATCTGCTGATCTGGCTGTGGCCCGTCCTCCGCACCTTGATCAGCCGCGACATCCGTGACACCTGGGAAGGTGTCTTCACCGAGCTGACCGAGAACCCGGACATCGCAGAGCGGCTTCACGGGCTGGATGTCGACGACGAAAGCTGAGCCGCCTGGCCGCCGCTACGCCGCGGGCCAGTCGTCGGGGCCGCCGCCTTGCCAGTCGATCAGGTGGGGGTCGTCGATGCCCACGCGGGTGAGGAGGCCGCGCAGTTCGTCCGGGCTCACCACGACTCCCACGTCCTGGCCGTCGACCAGTACGCGGCGGCGGCCGTCGAGGGGTTCCTCGACGACCACGCGGGGCCGGGCGGGGGTCTCATCGTTCATATGACCAGATTCGCCGGAGTGGCGGTCGGTCGCACCTTGGAGTGGGGGAAACGGACGGGGCCCGGGACCGTTGGTCGGTCCCGGGCCCCGGGCGTGCTTGGGCGCGTCGCCGCGTCAGCCGCAGTTGCCGCCGCATGAGCAGGAGCCGCCGGACTGGCAGCCGCAGCCGCAGCCCGAGCCGCAGCCGCAGGCGCCGATGGGGTGGGTGGGATGGGGTTCGGGACGGGTGATGTCCGCCATGAGCCGCCTCCTCGGAGAGGGGTTACCTGCTGCTCATGGTCCCGGTCCCTGGCCCGCCCGCAGGGGCGCATCGACGGCGTACGGAGGCACGCCGTGATGCGGCCGGGTCCCTGCCGCCGCCGAGCGCGGGGTCCGGCGTCAGGCTCCCTGGGCGGCGTCCTGGCCCATCTGGTCCGCGTGCTCGCCGGTCACCAGGTAGATGACGCGCTTGGCGACCGACACCGCGTGGTCCGCGAACCGCTCGTAGTAGCGGCCCAGCAGGGTGACGTCGACGGCCGTCTCGATGCCGTGCTTCCAGCGGTCGTCCATCAGGTGCTGGAAGAGGGTGCGGTGCAGCAGGTCCATCGCGTCGTCGTCCTGCTCCAGCTGCGCGGCGAGGTCGACGTCCTTGGTGACGATGACCTCGGCGGCCTTCGCCATCAGCCGCTGCGCGAGCTGGCCCATCTCCAGGATGGTGGCGTGGAGGTCGCCCGGTACGGCGACCCCCGGGAAGCGGAGCCGGGTGAGCTTGGCGACGTGCTGCGCCAGGTCGCCGGAGCGTTCGAGGTCGGCACTCATGCGCAGGCTGGTGACGACGATCCGCAGATCGGTGGCGACCGGCTGCTGCCGGGCGAGCAGCGCTATCGCACGGTTCTCCAGGTCACGCTGGAGGTCGTCGACCTTCTCATCGGCGGCTATGACGCTCTCGGCGAGCTTCAGGTCCGCGTCCAGGATGGATGTGGTGGCGCGGCCGATGGCCGAACCGACGAGCCGGGCCATATCGACCAGGCCCTCCCCGATCGAATCCAGCTCCTCGTGGTACGCGTCGCGCATCACTGACCTTCTCTCACTGACTCTCGCTGACGGATCTTCGCTCTTCGTGGACTCGTGCGCCCACCCTGTCACGTTCGGATCGGAACGCGTCCGGCTCGGCGCCCCAGGGTTAACCACCCCGAACGCCCAGGTGAACTCTCGGCAACGTCCCCCACGCCACCCCGTGCGGCGACCCTCCGGCGAGGCGTCGGGAGTGAACCGGCGCCATCCCCCCGGTGAACTCTCGGCAACGTCTGTTCGAGGGATGCCGTGCGGGGCTGTGGCGGCCACTTCTCGCCCGCATAACCTTGGACGCATGAACGTGAACGCGGCGATCGCCGCAGTGGCGGCGCTCGCCGGGTTGTGCACCGGTGTCATCGCCATGCTGGCGTTCCGCTGGAGCGAGCGTGAACAGGCGAAGCCTACGCGCTCATCCCTGCACACCGATGCCGCCCTGCCGCCCGGCGTGGACACCGTGCTCTCGGTACTGCGTTCCTCGGCCGTCGTCCTCGACGAGGCGGACGCCGTCGTCAAGGCCAGCTCGGCCGCGTACGCGCTGGGCCTGGTGCGCGGCGGCAAGCTTGCCGTCGAACCGATGCTGGCGATGGCCCGCGACACCCGGCGGGACGGCGAGATCCGGCAGATCGAGCTGGACCTGCCGCGGCGCGGCACCGGCCGGGGCGACGCCCTCGCCGTATCGGCCAGAGTGGCTCCGCTCGGCTCCCGGCTGGTCCTGCTGCTGGTCGAGGACCTCACCGAGGCCCGCCGGATCGAGGCCGTACGGCGCGACTTCGTCGCGAACGTCAGCCATGAGCTGAAGACCCCGGCCGGCGCGCTCTCCCTGCTCTCCGAGGCCGTCATGGACGCGTCCGACGACCCGGAGACGGTCAGCCGCTTCGCCGGGCGGATGCAGGTCGAGGCGGCCCGGCTGACCAGCCTCGTCCAGGAGCTGATCGACCTCTCCCGGGTCCAGAACGACGACCCGCTGGAGGACGCCGAGCCGGTCCGGGTCGACGAGCTGGTCGCCGAGGCCATCGACCGCTGCCGCCACCAGGCGGGCACCAAGCAGATCACGATGGCCACCGGCGGCAGCGCCGATCTGCGGGTGTGGGGCAACCGCGGCCAGCTGGCCGCCGCCCTCGGCAACCTCGTCGAGAACGCGGTCAACTACAGCCCGGCCCGCACCCGCGTCGGCATCGCGGCCCGCCGCATCCCCGCGACGGGCGGCGATCTGATCGAGCTCGCCGTCACCGACCAGGGCATCGGCATCTCCGAGAAGGACCGCGAGCGGATCTTCGAGCGGTTCTACCGGGTCGACCCGGCCCGCTCGCGGCAGACCGGCGGAACCGGCCTCGGTCTCGCCATCGTCAAGCATGTGGCCGCCTCGCACGGCGGGGAGGTCACGGTGTGGAGCGCTGAGGGACAGGGCTCCACCTTCACCCTGAGGCTCCCGGAGGCCGGTGCGGCGCGGGACCGGGATCGCCCGGCCGGAGGGCCGGGTGAGCCGTACGATTCCGGCTCCGACCTCGATGGGGAGGACGGCGACCGACCGTACGAGACCTTCACCAATGATCAACTTTCTGCCCCGGAGGTCCTTCCGTGACCCGAGTTCTGGTCGTCGAGGACGAGGAATCGTTCAGTGACGCGCTGTCGTACATGCTCCGCAAGGAGGGATTCGAGGTCGCCATCGCGGCAACGGGGCCCGACGGGCTCGACGAGTTCGAGCGGAACGGCGCCGATCTGGTGCTGCTCGACCTGATGCTGCCGGGCCTGCCCGGTACGGAGGTGTGCCGCCAGCTGCGCGGCCGCTCCAACGTCCCGGTGATCATGGTGACCGCCAAGGACAGCGAGATCGACAAGGTCGTCGGCCTGGAAATAGGTGCCGACGACTATGTGACCAAGCCCTTCTCGTCGCGTGAGCTGGTGGCCCGCATCAGGGCCGTCCTGCGCCGCCGCGGCGAGCCGGAGGAGATCACGCCCGCGGCCCTGGAGGCGGGCCCGGTCCGGATGGACGTCGACCGGCACGTGGTCACGGTCGGCGGCGGCAAGGTGGACCTCCCGCTGAAGGAGTTCGACCTGCTGGAGATGCTGCTGCGCAACGCGGGCCGGGTGCTGACCCGGATGCAGCTGATCGACCGCGTGTGGGGCGCGGACTACGTGGGCGACACGAAGACCCTTGACGTCCACGTCAAGCGACTGCGGGCGAAGATCGAACCCGACCCGGGCGCACCGCGCTACCTGGTGACGGTGCGCGGCCTGGGCTACAAGTTCGAGCCGTAAACCGGCGGTGGCCGGTAAACCGGCGCGGGCCGGGAATCCGTACAAATTCGAGCCGCAGGAGGCCCGGCCCAGTCGTGTACGCGGCCGGGCCGTAAACCGGCCTCAGCCGCTGCTCAGCGGCAGCGGCAGCGGTACAGCAACGCGAGGGCGGCCCCGGGGTTCCGGGGCCGCCCTCGCGTGTGCTCAGCGCTCGCGCTCGGTCCTCGGGCTCAGTGCCCGGCGTTCGGCGTCGGCTCGCCGGGGGCGATGCCGTTGCTCTGGCCGCCGCCCGGCTTGTTGCTCGCCGAGCCGGAGGCCTCGTCGGACGGCTTGTCGCCCGGCTTGCTCTGGCCCGGATTCGACGTCTGGCTCGGCGCGCCGGGGGAGGGCGTACCGCCCCGCGTGGCCGACGGGCTCGGGGTCGGCAGCTCGGACGGGCCCCAGCCCTTGAAGTAGCTCGTCGCGGGCACGACGAAGGCCGTGATCGGGACGTCGCCGGTCGAGCTGAGGTCGAAGACGATCCGCTGCGCGTCGCCGTCGCGGGCGGCCTCGCGCCCGTTGGGGACGACGGCGGAGGCATTGCCCTCGCCGCCGAGGGCGACGGAGCCACCGGCCGGGACGACGATCTTGCTCGCGGCCTTGCTCGCGGCCGTGCCCGTGCCCTTGGCCGGGTGCAGCTTCGCCGTCGCCTTCGCGTCGGGCAGCGTGATGGCCGTGAGGGTCTCGTCCCGGGCGCCGTTGTTGAAGATCCTGGCCGTGACGACGGCCGGGCCCTTCGCCGTCCGGTCGGGCTGGGTCACCACGGTGGCATTCTGGATCTTGATATCGCCGACGGACGTCGCGGCGTTGTCGGGCTTGACCTCCAGAGTCTGCGCGTTGTTCCCGGCTCCGCAGGCGGAGAGCGGGGCGACCGAGACCACGATGGCGGCGGCGGCGAAGGCGCCGCGTCGAAGGCTGCTGCTCACGGCGGCGGCATCTCCTAGGACGAGGTAAAAGATTGGATCAGCGCGCTTAGGTTACCGATCCGCCCATCAGCCCCCGCACCCGACCCGCCTCCCGACCGCCTCCCGGGGCGACGCGCCCGGCTGTCGTACTCCTCACGACACCCCACACCACACCCCACATCACACTCCTCACCGCCTTCCGGGACCACCATGAATATCGGTTCGGTGACGGATCGGGGAGATTATCGGTAAGGAATCCGTGGAGGTCCGAAAAATTGATCACGGGCTTGACCACAGATGTCTCACAGACATGATCAGTGCGGCCGTGATCAATTCGGGATTCGGGGCCGGATCTGTCGCTCCTGGGCCGAACGGAGTAGCGGAAGTCCATCGACCGGACTCCGGCAAAACGGGACGTACGGCCACCCGCATGACGTTCTCGAAGCGTGTATCGGGCCGGTTTCAGGCCGCCCGGACAACCGCTCCCACCTGCGAATACCCGGTTCCGCCTGCCTTGCCCAGCACGTCCCAGCCGCTGTTGTCAAGCCCCGAGATATGCCCTGACCTGCGAAAACGCCATTCAGAAGAAGGCGTTCACGTGTTACCCTGGATAGCCACGGAAGGGGTACCTGTCACATGACGTTCAAGGTAGGCGACACCGTGGTCTATCCCCATCACGGGGCCGCGCTGATCGAGGCCATCGAAACTCGTCAGATCAAAGGCGTGGACAAGACCTACTTGGTGCTGAAGGTCGCTCAGGGTGACCTGACGGTTCGTGTACCGGCGGACAATGCGGAGTTCGTCGGTGTGCGTGATGTGGTCGGCCAAGACGGGCTGGACCGGGTCTTCGAGGTGCTGCGTGCACCGTATGCGGAAGAGCCCACGAACTGGTCCCGTCGTTACAAGGCAAATCTCGAGAAGCTCGCCTCCGGTGATGTGATCAAGGTTGCCGAGGTCGTGCGTGATCTTTGGCGCCGGGAGCGGGAGCGCGGTCTGTCCGCCGGCGAGAAGCGCATGCTCGCCAAGGCGCGCCAGATCCTCGTAAGCGAACTCGCCCTCGCCGAGAGCACCAACGAGGACAAGGCCGAGGCCCTGCTTGATGAGGTACTCGCGTCCTGACGCTTAAATGCCGCGGTGCCCGAGTGATGCAGACCTGCTCCCCGTAAGTCTGTTCGCCGGGCGCTGCGGCATGTGCGCGCACAGATACCTCAGCCCACCACATCGAAACTCCAGACGCAAGACCGTTTGTGGTGCCGCTGTTGTGTTGCAAGGTGTGCCGGGCCCGGGCAGCTGGCACGACCGGTCGTCACGGAAGGGGCCGGTCGGGGCATCGCGCCCGGCACGCTGTGGCCATACCCATTTCGGCCGAGGAAGCAAACCTGAACGCCAACGCAATGTCCGTAACCCCATCCGTTGACGATCCCGAGCGTCCCGCCCGCACCGCCGCCGTGATCCCCGCCGCGGGCCGTGGCGTGCGGCTGGGCCCGGGCGCCCCCAAAGCGCTGCGTCCGCTGAGCGGTACGCCGATGCTCGTCCACGCCGTTCGTGCCATGGCCGGATCGCGTGCCGTCTCGCTCGTCGTCGTGGTCGCCCCGTCGGACGGTGCCGACGAGGTCCGGCGGCTGCTCGACGCGTATCCGCTCACCGGGACCACGGAGGTGCTCGTCGTCCCCGGCGGTGAGACCCGCCAGGAGTCGGTGCGCCTCGGCCTGGCCGCCGTCCCCGACAGCGTCACGACGGTGCTGGTGCACGACGCGGCGCGCCCGCTCGTCCCCGTGGACACCGTGGACGCGGTCGTCGCCGCCGTACGCGACGGGGCACCGGCCGTCGTTCCCGCGATGCCGCTGACCGACACCGTCAAGCGGGTCGAGCCGCGCACCGGCGACCGGGCCGGTGAGCCCGAGCCGGTCGTCGGCACCCCCGAGCGCGCCCTGCTGCGCGCCGTCCAGACCCCGCAGGGCTTCGACCGGGCCACGCTCGCCGCCGCGCACGAGAAGATCGTCCTGGAGGGCGACGGCGCGACGGACGACGCGGGCATGGTCGAGCGGATGGGCGTCGGGGTCGTGGTCGTGCCGGGCCACGAGGAGGCGTTCAAGGTCACCCGTCCGCTGGACCTGGTGCTGGCCGAGGCGGTTCTCGCGCGCAGGAGGGCGAACGATGGCTTCTGAGCGGTCTTCCGCGATGCCGCCGATCCCCCTGGTGGGCATCGGCACGGATGTACACGCCTTCGAGAAGGGCCGCGAGCTGTGGTGCGCCGGTCTGCTGTGGGAGGGCGAGGAGTACGGCCTGGCCGGGCACTCCGACGGCGACGTGGCCGCGCACGCAGCCTGTGACGCGCTGTTCTCCGCCGCGGGTCTCGGCGACCTCGGCGCCCACTTCGGCACCGACCGCCCCGAGTGGTCCGGCGCCTCCGGGGTGACGCTGCTGGCGGAGGCGGCCCGGATCGTGCGGGCGGCGGGCTTCGGGATCGGCAATGTGGCGATCCAGGTGATCGGCGTCCGCCCCAAGATCGGCAAGCGCCGCGACGAGGCGGTGAAGGCGCTCTCGTCGGCGATCGACGCCCCGGTCTCGGTCTCCGGTACGACGACGGACGGGCTGGGCCTGACCGGCCGGGCCGAGGGCCTGGCCGCGGTGGCGACCGCGCTGGTGGTCCGGCACTGAGGAGCTGACCGGTGGGTACGGCGGAGGGCTCCCCTCCGCCGTACGGGCCCTCCGTCGCAGGCCCCTTCGCCGCACCGGCCCTCCGCCGTACGGGCCGTTCCGTGCGCGAAACCCCGGCCCTTGACGGTGTGTGGGGTACGGATCGGGTAACCCGAATCCCAGGTAACCCGAATCCCGGACGTACCAGCGCCCCCACCCAGCGCGCGGAAAGGAACCACCCGTGGCCGCCACCCTCTCCGAGGACCTCAAGCGCCTCCTCGACACCCCCGTCTTCGTCATCATCGGCACCATCCAGCCCGACGGCAGCCCTCAGATGTCCCCGGTGTGGGTGAAGCGCGACGGCGACGAGCTGCTGTTCTCGACCACCGTGGGACGGCGGAAGCAGCAGAACCTCGCGGGCGACCCCCGCGTCACGGTCATGGTGCAGCCCGCGGACGCGCCGTACACGTACGCCGAGATCCGCGGCACCGCGAGCTACACCACCGAGGGCGGCCAGGAGCTGATCGACGAGCTGTCGCTGAAGTACGCGGGCAAGAAGTATGCCGAGTTCAACCCGGCCTCGGCCCAGGACAGCGAGCGCATCGTCGTACGGATCACTCCCCGCAAGGTCGTCGGCAGCCTCTGAGGCAGCCTCTGATCGGACTCCGGCCGGCCGCTGATCGGCGGCCTCTGAAGAGATCTGAAGAGAAGTGTCACGCTTCTGTGTCCCCGCGGCCGATGGGTCGCGGGGCACTGCCGGATTCCGACTACCCTTGACGCGTGACTATTCGCCTATACGACACCGGTGCCCGGCAGATCCGTGACTTCTCCCCGCTCACACCGGGCTGTGTCTCGATCTACCTGTGCGGCGCGACGGTGCAGGCTGCCCCGCATATCGGGCATATCAGGTCGGGGCTCAACTTCGACATCATGCGCCGCTGGTTCGCGTACCGTGGCTACGACGTGACGTTCGTCCGTAACGTCACGGACATCGATGACAAGATCATCGCCAAGTCGGCCGAGCAGGGCCGCCCCTGGTGGTCGATCGGCTTCGAGAACGAGCGCGCGTTCACCAGCGCGTACGACGTCCTCGGCTGCCTCCCCCCGACCTATGAACCGCGGGCGACCGGTCACATCCCCGAGATGATCGAGATGATGCGGGGCCTGATCGACCGGGGTCACGCGTATGCGGCCGAGGGCAACGTCTACTTCGACGTGCGCTCGTACCCCGAGTACCTCCGGCTCTCCAACCAGGACCTGGACGGGCTGCGCCAGCCCAGCGGCGAGGGCGAGACCGGCAAGCGCGATCCGCGCGACTTCGCCATGTGGAAGGCGGCCAAGCCCGGCGAGCCGAGCTGGGAGACCCCGTGGGGGCGCGGCCGCCCCGGCTGGCACCTGGAGTGCTCGGCGATGGCGCACAAGTACCTGGGCAGCGCCTTCGACATCCACGGCGGCGGCGTCGACCTGATCTTCCCGCACCACGAGAACGAGATCGCGCAGGCCAAGGGGTTCGGCGACGACTTCGCCGCGTACTGGGCGCACAACGCGTGGGTCACCCTGAGCGGCGAGAAGATGAGCAAGTCGCTCGGCAACTCGGTGCTGGTCTCCGAGATGGTCAAGCGCTGGCGCCCCATCCTGCTCCGCTACTACCTGGGCACCCCGCACTACCGGTCCATGATCGAGTACAGCGAGGAGGCGCTGCGCGAGGCGGAGTCCGCCTTCGCGCGCATCGAGGGCTTCATCCAGCGGGTCGTGGAGAAGGCCGGGCCCGTCGAGGCCGCGCCCGACGTACCGCCCGCGTTCGCGGAGGCGATGGACGACGACCTCGGGGTGCCGCAGGCGCTCGCGGTCGTCCACACCACCGTCCGCCAGGGCAACTCCGCCCTCACCGCGGACGACAAGGAGGCGGCGGTCGCGCGGCTGGCCGAGGTGCGGGCCATGCTCGGCGTGCTGGGCCTGGACCCGCTCGACGAGCACTGGTCGGGCGGTTCGGACCGTGGCGAGGATCTGCACGGTGTGGTCGACTCGCTCGTACGGCTGGTCCTGGAGCAGCGCCAGGCCGCGCGCAGCCGCAAGGACTACGCGACGGCGGACGCGATCCGCGACCAGCTGCAGCAGTCGGGGCTGGTCATCGAGGACACCCCGTCCGGTCCGCGCTGGGAGCTGGGCACCCGCTGACCTCGTTCTTTGTGCCGCCCGCTGAGCTGGGCGGCACACTTGTGACCGAATATGTGACCGTAGACCGTAGATGCGTGTGTCGTTCGACGTTTGCCGTTTGCCGAGCAGCGCTGAGCAGTGAAGAGATAGGTGACATTCATGGCCGGCAACAGCCAGCGCAGGAACCGCCGTACCAGCAATAAGAAGGGCGCGACGATCGGCAGCGGCGGCAAGCGGCGCCGGGGCCTGGAGGGCAAGGGCCCGACCCCGCCCGCCGAGGCGCGCAAGGGCCACAGCAAGCAGCGCATCGCCAACGCCCGCGCCCGGCAGGCCGACAAGCGTCCGGCCCCGCGCCGCGGCGGCGCCAAGGGCACGAACGAGCTGGTGGTGGGCCGTAACTCGGTGTTCGAGGCGCTGCGCGAGGGCGTCCCGGCGAACACGCTGTACGTGCAGCAGTTCATCGACAGCGACGACCGGGTGCGCGAGGGGCTGAAGATCGCCGCCGACCGCGGCGGCATCCACCTCATGGAGGCCCCGAAGGCCGAGCTGGACCGGATGACGAACGGCCTCAACCACCAGGGCATGGTGCTCCAGGTCCCGCCGTACGAGTACGCCCACCCCGAGGACCTGAGCGCGGCCGCCTTCGACGAGGGTGTGGACCCGCTGATCGTCGCCCTCGACGGTGTCACCGACCCGCGCAACCTGGGCGCCGTGGTGCGGTCGGTCTCCGCGTTCGGCGGCCACGGCGTGGTCGTACCGGAGCGGCGCGCGGCCGGGATGACCGCCGGCGCCTGGAAGACCTCCGCCGGTACCGCCGCCCGCACCCCGGTGGCGCGCGCCACCAACCTGACCCGGGCGCTGGAGGGCTACCAGAAGGCGGGCCTGACGGTCGTCGGCCTCGCGGCGGACGGCGAGACGGAGCTGCACGACCTGGAGGTGCTGGACGGCCCGGTCGTGATCGTCATCGGCAGCGAGGGCAAGGGGCTGTCCCGACTGGTCGGCGAGACCTGCGACTTCCGGGTCCGCATCCCGATGCCGGGCGGCGCGGAGTCGCTCAACGCGGGCGTCGCGGCGGGTGTGGTGCTGTACGAGGCGTCGCGGCGGCGGGCGTAGGGCGCACGCGAGACGGTCGTAAGGCGTCGCGGCGCCCGGCGTAAGGCGTACGCGAGACGGTCGTAAGACGTAGGGGCACGCCGTACCCCGCCCCGCCCCAGCTCTGTCCCTCGTGACCGGGCGGGGCGTCGGCGGGGCATCAGCGGAGCGCTGGGGTGCCCGTGTGAACGATCTTGACGGTCCCCCGACAGATCACACCTTCCCCGGCAGTGTCTTTCCCGCCGGTCAGTCGGTTAGTTGGGCGTGGAGACCAGAAAATTCCGCACGCCCCTGGCGGGACGCGCGCAGGGATTCGAGGACGAACCGCAGCTGACCATGGCCAAGGTGCCGTGCGATCCTGCGAAGATCGCCGTCAATCCCCCCAGCTTCCGGGTGCAGCTCGCCTCCCCGGTCGTGAGTGGCGCGCTGGCGGACACGGCCCGGCTGGCCGGTATCGGGGCGGGGGGCGGGGCCGTGCCCCGGCGCCGCCCGCCCGTGGTGTGGAGCGGCCGCACCCGGCCCGGCGGGGACACGGCGGCGACCCGACTGCTGCAGGCCGTGCGGTACTCCGAAACGGTGGACGGCCTCGAGGACGTGGGCACCACGCAGGTGCTGCCCCGGATCACCTTCGACGACGGCCCGCCCACGGTCATCGGGCCGCGCAGCCCGCGCCGGGACCCGGGGCCGGAGGGCGGGCGCCCGCCGAGGCCGCGGGAGTCGGACGCCACGCACCGCACCGGCCCGACGCCCCGCGTCCCCCGGCCGTCCCACGCCTCCCACGCCGCCCACCAGCAGCGGCAGCCCCACCAACCTCATCAGCCCCACCAGGCCCGGCAGTCCCAGCCGTCCCAGACACCCCATACGCCTCAGACCCACCGGACGACGCCCCAGGTCCCGCGCCCCCGGCGCCCCTCCGACCAGGTGCGGCACGCGTATTACCCCGACCGCCGGATGAACCTGGGCGTCGTCCTCCTCCCGCTCCGCATCTTCCTCGGCTTCATCTCCGTCTACGCGGGCATGGGCAAGCTCTCCGACCCGGTCTACTTCGACGGCGGCGAGCGCGGCTCGATGGTCACCTGGCTGCAGTCCCTGCACCCCTGGCCGATCGCCGAGCCGCTGCGCGACCTTGCCCTGGAACACCCGGTGGGCGCCGGGCTGACCGTGGCGTTCCTCCAGATCGCGGTCGGAGTGCTCACCGTCCTAGGGCTGTGGCAGCGGCTCGCGGCCTGCGTCGGCGCGGTGCTGTCCGCCGCGCTGATCCTCACCGTGAGCTGGCGCACCGTGCCGGTCTACGACGCGCCCGACATCATCTACCTCGCCGCCTGGAGCCCGCTGGTCATCGCGGGCGCCCCGGTCTACTCGGCCGACGCCCGCCTCGCGGGCGAGGCCTGGCGGCGGCTCGGTCCGCGCGTCGAACTGTGGGCGCTGCGGCGGCGGGTGCTGGGCCGCGGCACCGCCATGGCGCTGGTGGTGGCCGGGCTCACGCTGCTGCTCGGCTCGATGATCGGCGGCGCCGTACGGTCCTCGGAGACGGTGCGGGCGCCCGAGCCGCGCGAGGTGCCGAGGAACAGCCTCCCCGGCTCGCCGCTGCCCCGGAAGCCCGAGACCAGCCCGCGCGGCGGGGTGGGCGGCGCGGTGGACACCCCCGGATCGCCCTCGTACCGCGCCCCGTCGCACCGTTCGGCCCCCTCCGCCTCGCCGTCGGCGTCCACCACGTCGGGCAGGCCCAGCGCGACGGGTTCGGCGAGCGGCTCCGGCAGCCCCGGCCAGCCGCCGCGCGGCCACCGTACGACGCCCCGCACCCCGAACCGGCCCGAGGCCCCGATGACGGAACCGGGCCCGCCGGACCTGGGCGGCACGGGCGCGGGCCTGGGCGGCGGCACGGGCGCGGAGGGCGGCGGCCCGGGCGGCGGCGCCCCGGCGGCCGACTCCTACGACGGCGGCGAACCGGCCCAGGAGGAGGCCGCGCTGGGCGGCCTCCTCGGCTGAACCGTACGTAGGCAGAACGTAGACAGAAGGCAGTCAGAAGGCCCTCCGCGCAGTCTTGAGCGCGGAGGGCCTTCGACGTACGGGGACTCAGTCGTGCAACCGACGTACGGGGACTTAGTCGTGCAACGGCCGGACCGGCGTGGATTCCAGCGACCCGCGACCGGACGGCGGTGGGCCCGCGGAGAGTTCCTTGGCGGCCTCGGTGAGGTCCTTGGCGGTGTCGATGGCCCGCCAGTACGCGCCGTGGGGCAGCGGAAACCCGGCCAGCCGGCGCTCCCGGGCGAGCCGCGGGAACGTCGTCCGCTCATGGTCGCCGCGCTCCGGCAGCAGAGTCGTGAAGGTGGCGGAGAAGACGTACACGCCCGCGTTGATGAGGTACGGGGAGGGCGGCGACTCGATGAAGTCGAGGACGTGACCGAACTCGTTCGTCTCCACCGCCCCCCAGGGGATGCGCGGCCGGGCCAGCGCGAGCGTCGCGACGGCGTCGCGCTCATGGTGGAAGTCGGCCATCTCGCGCAGCGAGAAGCGGGTCCAGATGTCGCCGTTGGTGGCGTACCAGGGCTGATCGGGGTGGGGGAGCCGGGCGGCGGCGAACTTCAGGCCACCGCCGCGCCCGAGCGGTTCCTTTTCGACGACGGTCGTCACGCGCAGCGGCAGTTCCGCCGACTCCAGCCAGTCCTGGAGGACGGCGGCGAGGTGGCCGCAGGAGACGACCGCGTCGGTGACCCCCTCGGCGGCCAGCCAGGCCAGCTGATGGCCGATGATCGGGGTCCCGGTGCCCGGGATCTCGACCATCGGCTTGGGACGGTCGTCGGTGTACGGACGCAGCCGCGAGCCCTGGCCTCCGGCCAGGACGACGGCCTGCGTGGGGCGCGGGGCATGCGGGTGGTGAGCGTGGTGCCCCCGCCGGTGGAGGTCATCGGTCATGGATCGCACCATATGCGGTGGCGCGGTGACCGCACGGGGAGCGGGTGCCGGACGTGATCGGCGGTGGTGTGTTCAGCGCTGGTGTGATCGACGGTGTGGTGATCAGCGGTACGCCTGGGTGATGCCGGACGCGAACGAGGTGTCGCAGACGGGACGGGCGTAGGCCTGGGCCCGGTTCGTCCCCCCGTACTTGGCGACCGCGGCGCGGCCGAGCGCGCGGGCGATGTCCGCGCAGTGCCTGGCCAGCGAGGGCCGCTCGTTCGTGGCGACCTGGAGGTGGGTGAGGGCCACCGCGGGGTCCTTCTCCTGCAACTCCGCGAGCAGCCGGTCGCGCAGCAGCTCGTGCGGAGCGCGGTGGACGGCGCGGGTGGAGGCGCGGTCGGAGGAGGCGGTGAGGATCTGCGACTCGGCGCTCGGCGAGGCCCACGGGACGCGGGTGACGGCGAGCGTTCCGGAGAGGACGAGCACGACGGGAAGGACGAGCGCGAGGGTTCTGCCGATTCGGCGGGCTGCGTTGTTCACGGGAGGGATCGTAGCGAGGAGCGATGATTTGGCGACATTGAGTCACCATGCCGGGTGACGGAAACCCGCTTCTGCGCGCGGGCGTGTTGACGAACGGAATCGAAAAGCCCGGAATGTCGGGGAATTTATCGACAACACCACAACGCCACATGCGACGAGGCGCCGCCACCGCAACCGCGGCACACGACGCCTCGCCCAAACCTGACTTACCCCCATCGAGGTCAGTCGCTGAGCCGCTCCCCGGTGGAGGTGGAGAAGACGTGGGCCTCGCCCGGCTGCGGCACGACGTGCAGCTGCGAGCCCTTCTCCGGCACCTGGCGGCTGCCGACCCGGATCACCAGGTCCTTGCTCTCGCCGCCGACCTCGGCCGAACCGAAGACGTACGCGTCCGCGCCCGTCTCCTCGACCACGTTGACGGTGATCGCGAGACCGGCCGGGGCGCCCTCGGTGGCCTTGGACAGCGCCTTCGCCGCCCCGCCGTTCGCCTCGACCACGTCGAAGTGCTCGGGCCGGACGCCCACGGTGACCGTACGGTCGCCCTTGTCGGCCGCGGCGGACAGCGCCTCGCGGTTGACCGGGACCACGCTGTTGCCGAACTTCACGCCGCCGTCGGTGATCGGCACCTCGACCAGGTTCATCGCGGGCGAGCCGATGAAGCCCGCCACGAAGAGGTTGGCCGGACGGTCGTACATGTTGCGCGGCGTGTCGACCTGCTGCAGCAGCCCGTCCTTGAGGACGGCCACCCGGTCGCCCATGGTCATGGCCTCGACCTGGTCGTGGGTGACGTACACCGTCGTGATCCCCAGCCGCCGCTGCAGGCTCGCGATCTGCGTACGCGTCTGCACGCGCAGCTTGGCGTCGAGGTTCGACAGCGGCTCGTCCATCAGGAACACCTGCGGCTCCCGCACGATGGCCCGCCCCATCGCCACCCGCTGCCGCTGACCACCGGACAGCGCCTTCGGCTTGCGCTCCAGGTACTCCGTGAGGTCCAGGATCTTCGCCGCGTCCTCGACCTTCTGCCGGATCTCGGTCTTGTTGACCCCGGCGATCTTGAGCGCGAAGCCCATGTTCTGCGCGACGGACATGTGCGGGTACAGCGCGTAGTTCTGGAACACCATGGCGATGTCCCGGTCCTTCGGCGGCAGGTGCGTCACATCGCGGTCGCCGATGCGGATCACCCCGCCGTTGACGTCCTCCAGCCCCGCGAGCATCCGCAGCGACGTGGACTTCCCACAGCCCGAGGGGCCGACCAGAACGAGGAACTCGCCGTCCTCGATGCTGATGTCGAGCTGATCGACGGCGGGCTTTTCGGTGCCCGGGTAGATCCGGGTCGCCTTGTCATACGTGACAGTGGCCATGGTGATCTGGTCCCTTCACCGGCAGGAACGTGCCGGACGATCCGAGTAAAGGTAGGGGTCTAGTCCACTGCAGGTGGATTGGCGCGACGCTATACCGCCCACCCCCGCCCTGTCTCTACTACGGACACCAGAATTTTCGAACGGAGCACCCCGGCGTGGTGGGTACACTGCTGGGGACGCCGACTTAGCTCAGCTGGTAGAGCACCGCTCTTGTAAAGCGAAGGTCGTCGGTTCGAATCCGACAGTCGGCTCTGTGCATGAGCTGCGCGAACGCCCCCGCGATCTTGGATCACGGGGGCGTTGACGGCAGAAGTTGACGGCAGTTCCTACCTACGGCGCCTGAGCAGCCGATCCATGTGGCCTATGGCCTCACGCCGACTGTCGTCGTGCACGTGGGTGTAGACGTTCATCGTGACCGCGATCTGCGAGTGCCCCAGGATCTCCATCACGACGCGCGGGGCGGCCCCAGCCGCGAAGAGCAGCGAGGCGCAGAGGTGCCGGGTGTCGTGCAGACGCACGCGTGGCAGTCCGGCGGACTCGGCGATCCGCTCGAAAGACCGGTTCAGGTTGCGCGGCTCAATGGGTCGACCGCTGCGCGTGGTGAACACGTAGTCGCTGGCCTGCCAGCTCTTCCCAGCAGCGGCCCGCTGTGCGGCCTGCCGGAGGCGCTGCCACCGGAGCGGGGCGACGCACATCAGCGGGAGAGGGATCGTCCGCGCGCGCCGGTTCTTGGTGTTGTCCTCGTACAGCTCCTTGCCGCCGCGCTGGAGCTGAGACCGCACGGTCAGCGTGCGCCGGTCCAGGTCCACGTCTCGCCAGTGCAAGCCCAGGATCTCCCCACGGCGGAGTCCGAGCGCGACCGCCAGGACGAACGCCGCGTACAGGGGGTCCGAACGTGCCGCTTCCAGGAACGTCTGGGCCTGGTCCAGAGTCCACGGCCGCAGCTCCCGAGGTTCGACGCGCGGCGCGGGAACCAACTTTGCGACGTTGCGGCTGATCAGTTCCTCGCGGCAAGCCGCTGTCAGCGCGGTACGGAGCACCCGGTGCGCCTCCTTCGCGGTCGCGGCCGACGCCTTCGCAGTGACGGCCGAGAGCATTCGACGTACGTTCGCGGTGGTGAGCGACTCCAGCCGACGTGTGCCCAACTGCGGGACGAGGTAGAGCCGTACGTGCATCTCGTACTTGATGTACGTGGTGCGCTTGCGGTGCGGCCTTATGTGCTCCTCCAGCCAGTACGGCAGCCATTCGGAGAGCTTGGAGGACCGGGAAGGCGTCGGGATTCCCTGGCGGTCCCGGCGGACGAGTTCTTGACGCTTCTCGTCGCACTCGTCCCAGGTGTTGCCGTAGACCGTCTTGCGCTTGCGGGTGCCGTCGGGCTGCGGGACGTAGACCCGTGCCTCAAAGCGTCCGTCCTTGCGCTGCCAGATGCTTCCAGCACCGTTGGGGTTCCTCTTCCGGGATGGCATCAGGCCGCGTTCTCCTCGATCTGTTCCTGAATGAAGGCGCGCAGGCTCTCCGGCGACACGCGCCGCGCGCGCCCGACGGTGAAGCTGGCCAACTGGTGGGTTCGTATGAGGTCGTAGACCTTGCTCCGGCTCAAGCGCAGGGCGGTCATGACCTCGGGCACGGTCAGGGCTGTGTGCGTCGGCGAGAGGCACGGGCTCACAGCCACGGGTCTCCTTCCGTCTTGCGGCGTTCGGCCTGAGCGAGGTCGTGGCGTACCTGGGCGGCGAGGAGTTCTTCGCCGGGGCTGTATCCGGAGGCCAGGTATTGCCAGTGGGAGACCACGAGGGTGGTCTCGTCGTCCAGCTCGGGCCGGTCGTCGTCGGCGGCGCGTGCTTGTTCGGTGCGCCAGGTGCGGCGGATGTCGCGGAGTGCGCCGAGGGTGGTGGAGTAGCGGCGGGATTTGCTGGAGAAGTGGCCCCGGAAGCCGAGCATGTGGGCCCACTTCCAGAGCTTGAGTTCGGCGAACTCCGGGAGGTGGCCGAGGTGCCATGCGGTGCGGATCATCTGGCGGACGTGGCGGTGCACGCGCAGGTCCGCGATGGGCTCGGACTGTCCGGTGCCGTCGCACTGCTCGCACAGGTCCCGGAAGCCGTCCGGGCCGCGCTGGTAGCCGCGTCCGGAGCAGTGGGCACAACGCAGGGAGCGGTCCACCGTGCCGGAGTCCTCGGCGCTCTTCGTCGCGTACTTGGCGACGTAGGCCGCGACCTTCTGATCGGTCAGCTCGCCGTCGCCCAGGGCCGCGATTTCGCGGATGTCGATCTGATCGCCCCAGGCGATTTCGCGTTCGCCGATGGCGTCGGAGGCCACGGTGAGCACGGCCCGTTTACGCGCTTTCTTGACCGCGTGGGTGAGGGCGTCAGCGGTGGCCCACCGGGGCGGTGGCTCGTTGCTCCCTTCCGGTCCGTCGAGACGAACCACTGCGTGGAAGTGGACCAGGCCGCGCCGCTGGTACTCGGCGACCTTGGCGAAGGAGACGCGCACGGAGGCGTTCAGCGCCTTCTGGGTGATGCCGAGGTGCGCGGCCAGCTCCCGGCGCAGGTAGGTGGTGAAGCGGGCCCACAAAGCTCCAGCGTGCGCGTTCCACAGCACGGCTCCGGCGTAGTCGTACGTGGACGGAGACAACGGCGTGCCCAACGCCGGGGCATCGGGCCCGTGGCGTTCGCCGCAGCGGCAGGCCAGGGTCTCGCCCGCGTCGGTGGTGATGCGGTTGTGGACCGGCCCGAACGAGGGAGCGGTGAGGGTGACGAACAGGCGCGGGTGCGTGCGGACGGCCTCCGGCACGGTCTTGCCGCCGGAGAGCCCGGCCCGGATCAGGTGGTAGGTGTCAGCGGCGTACAGGCGCGAGCAAGAGGGGCAGCGCGAGGAGCGCCGATTACCGCAGGCGGTCAGCAGCCGCCCAGTGGGTTCGTTGGCAGAGCTGTACGAGCGGAGCACGGTGTCCGTCGCCGCGTCCCTGGTCTCGGTGGAGCCGACAAGCTGCACCGGCCGGGTGCAACCGCGGATTTGGCTGATCTGGCCTTGGACGCGGTCGAAGTCGGGGAGATGGGCGAGGCGGATGAGGTCCCGCAGGGCCAGGCTCGCCACGTGGCGCAGGTCCAGGGGGGCTTTCACGGGTGACGCGTCCTTTCCGGTGGGGGAGGGCCCCGGGCAGCACTCAGCCAGGGCTGCGGGTGCTGCTCGGGGCATGACGGACCAAGCCCGGTGGGGCTGAGGGGCTGGGTTGCCGGGACGTCCGGCCGAGGGGGCTCAGGCGGAGAGCTGGGCGTGTGCGGCGGTGGCCAGGGGGAGTGCGACGCCGAGGCGGGTCCGGAGCTGGGCGGCAGTGATGGGTTCGCCGTGTTCGGCCTGGTAGGTGGTGGCGATGGTGCGGGCCGCCTTCAGCAGCGGCGCGGGCACCGTGACCGCCGGGGAGGTCTCGGGCTTGCGCGTGACTGGGGGCGCCATCGATTCGGGAGCCGGAGCAGGCTCAGGGGCCGGGGCCGTTTCAGTCGGGATGGTGTGGGCCACGGTGTGGAAGTGGCGCAGGAGTTGCGGGCCGACTGCTCCCCAGCCCAGGAGGAGGAGCGGGGCCACCGCGTCCACGGCTGCACGCCCGTAGTGCTTGGCGACGATGGGTTCGGCGATGTTGAGGGCCAGGGTCAGCAGCCCGGACAGGTGCATCAGCCGGGTAGGGGCCTTGATCTGTTCGGCGGGGACGCCGTGCAGGGACAGGTAGCGCAGGGCCACCAGGAGGCCGACCACGGACAGGTCCACCATCGGGGCGATCAGCGGCGCGACCGGTGCCGGGACGCCGAGACGTAGGGCCAGGGCCCAGACGTTGCCGAAGGAGAAGACGAAGGCCAGGCCCGCGATGATGCCCATGACCACGGTCACGGTGCGCTGAGTGATCCGGTCCTCGGACATGAGGGTTCACCTCCTTTCCTTGGTCGGCTGATCGAAGAACCTCACTTGGTGAGGACCGGCGACCCGGGCCCGCTGGAGAGTTGGTCGTCGAGGAGGTCGGCCGGATCGCGGGTCAGGTGGGCGGTGTCGGTCGCGATGCGGGCCGCATCGTCGTCGGTGACGTACGGGGTGCGGATGCGAGTGAAGCCGGGACGCCCCTGGTGAGCCATGGAGGCCACGCCGACATAGGCGGGGTCCTGGAGGGCGGTCGGGTTGGCGTCGGGCCAGTTGCGGATGTCCTCCCCGAGCGCGACGACGGCCGCTTCAGCGGTCTTCTGCGCGAAGGACATGCCCACCGGGCACACGTCCCGGATGAAGGTGGGGATGGCATCCCCGGTCGCCTTCTGCGTCGCGATGAGCACCAGGATTCCGACGCTCCGGCCCTTCTTCACCAGGTCCTCAACGAGCCGGGCGTTGTCAGCAGCGAGCGCGGCCAGCTTCTTCGTCTGCGGGTCCGATCCCTTGTAGTCGCGGAAGTAGGTGTGTCCTTCGTCCACGATCAAGACCGTCAGCGGCCAGGAGGCGGACGGCCCGAGGTGCCACATGTTCTTGACGCCCAGCAGGGCACGGATGGAAGCCGAGCGGTCCCGCCGCAGCTTCACCAGCCGCTTGAACAACGTGTTTGCCTCCGTGAGGTCATCGCCGACGAAGGCGAACGCGCGCTGTGCCAGGTCGGCGTAGTCGCCCTCATGGGATGAGGTCACCTTGCCGTCCGCTATCGCGTACTGGATCGCGTCAGAGGGCGCCGTATCGCACAGAAACCGGTTGACCAACGAGGTCTTGCCGAAGCCGGGCAGCCCGGCCACGGTGACCCCGGGCACGTCCGACAGGCTCACGCTCACCGGCTGCGCGTACTCGTCCAACCCCAGATGCCACACCGCCAGTTCCTCCGGCACCTCACCGGTCGGTATGTGCTCAGTCGGCACGACCAGCGGATCAACCCGCACACCACGGATCACGAGCTGTCCCGGCTGGTCTGGGAGGACTGAGACCCGAGTGCACCGCCAGGCGTCGGCCAGGTACGGGGCTGCCCGCTGGAACTCCGCCAGGCTGACCTTGGGCAGGCACACCGCGCGGACCAGCACCCCGTACCGGTCGGCGATGACCTTGATCTTCGGGATGAGGATCTTGGGCTTGGGCACCTTCCCGTCCGGGGCCACGATCACGGCGGGAGGGGTCTTGTCGGTCACCGACAGCCCGGCCATCGGGGCCAGTCGACGCCAGCCACGGCGTACGCGGATGGCCTGCCGGATGCTGGCCCGCGTCATCTTGTCGGCACGCACGTAGCGCACCACCCACCACAGGGCCCATACGAGGGCCGGGGCCAGGGCCACCCCGGCCAGAGCCGGGGCAGACCCAATGACTTCCTGAATGGTCACAGCGCGTCCTTGTAGAGGAATCGGTAGAGGGATATGCGCAGTTCCAGCAGGTCACGGCCGGAGGTGAACGTCGGGTAGCCGTGCGCCTCGATCACCTCGGCCACGTCCAGCGCCAGGCCGTTGGTGAACCGCGAATCGGTATCCCCGCTCTCCGGGGCGACCGGGTAGGCCCGTTCGGGAGCGGCGGTCACTTGGCCACCGCCGCAAGCTCCACCTTCGCCGCCCGGTAGGCCACGCCGTCGGAGAGCTGGCCGTTGAAGATGCGGGCCCACGGGGTGGCGAACAGGTCCGTCACTCGCACCGGGGTGCCCGGCTGGAGACCGTCCGGCAGACCGCTCTCGGGCACGGTGAGCTTCATCTGCTCGGCGCGGCCCTCCTCCATGAGGAAGACGGTCAGGGTGTGCAGGAACTCGCCGGTGTCGCGGTCGGTGGCGAGAGTCCCGGACTCGGGGTCCTTGATCTTCGGTACCGGGGCGGTGCCAGCGATGAACATCGTCGAGGGCAGCAGCCCCACGCGGATACGGGTCATAGCCATGCCTTTTGCTCCCTTTCGATCTACAGCCGCTCGTTGCGGCGTGATCAACAGTGCACTAGGCGAGCTAGCGCGTCAAGCACATAGCTCACCAGTGATGCATGCGAGCTAGCGCACTTCGGCAACTGGAAGGCAACAGGTGTTCTAGTGCGATGGGTGGGCTTAGCGGGCTACCCTCGGGCTATGAGCCTGCCGAGGGACACCCACACTCCGCCTTACCGGCTGGTCGCCGACGAACTGCGCCAGCAGATCCGCTCTGGCCGCATCAAGCCGGGCGAGCAGGTCCCGTCCTCCCGCGAGCTCGAAGCCAAGTACGACATCGCGAACATGACCGCGCGGTCCGCACTCCGCGTTCTGCGCGACGAAGGACTGATCTACTCCACCCCAGGCCGGGGCAACTTCGTAGTCGAGCCCCTGCCCCCGGAGCCCAGTGAGACGTCGGGGGCAGGCGAGCCGGTAGGGCACCGGCAGATGCCCAGCGCTGAATACCTGGAGTTGTCCGAACGCCTGGACACCCTCACCGCGAAGGTTGACGACCTCATGGGGGTCTTCCAGCAGCTCGCCAGCCTCACCGAGCGCCAGAAGAAGAACTAGCGGCCAGGTTCTCGGCGACCCGCCGGGCCAACTCCTCCAGCAGGGCAATCTTCTGGTCGAGTTCGGCAAGGCGAGTCCGAATCTCCGCCGTCTCCTGGTCGTTCATTGCCACACCCCGTTCGCGTTGCTTATGCCTACACCTGTCCCAAGCCCGAATGACGGGCGCTCTGGGGACATTGACCCCCTGTGGTGTTGGTCACATCTGGCTCTCGCCTCTGATTCGTGCGTACGCAGCGGCGGCCGACGCGGCGTAGATAGGGGCTGTTCAGAGTTTCTTTACTGGATCAAGGCGGCCCGCTGGCGCGGGCCGCGCGCGCTGGCGGCCCGTGGCCGCCGCCCGCTCCTGTCTGCCGCCCCGCTCAGCGGCGCCCCCGGGCCACTCAGCGCGCCATCCCGCATCAGCGCCCCACCAGACACAGTCAGCATCGGGAACAGCTGCCTCCGTACGCCCCGCCGATCGCACCGGACACGCAGAGGCAGCGGCACGGCCAGGCCCACGCGCCCAACCGGCCGGGCTTCGAAGGGCGGCTACGCAGAGCGGTTTACATGGCGGGCCGTCTGCCGACTGCGTCCATCGCTGTTGTGCGCGCAGGAACGGCCAGCGGCGAAGGAGGGGCGGCCGGGCAGGAGGCACGTCGGTCGTCGAGCCCGGTTCGATGTGGCCGGCCGCCGTACTGCCGCCGTCACGTACGCGGCTGCGTAAGCAGACGTGCCGCTCCGGATTTGGCAGGCGGGGGGCAGCTGCTGCCGCGCGGTGGTTCGACCCGTCGTGGTCGCTCCGCGTCGGTTCCCGTATCGCCGTGGCTGGGCAGCGCGTCGTAGAGGCTTCGGGTATCGCCAGCGTCGAACCCGCCTCGTCGTGCATGCCTCGCACTTGTCACCATCCCTTTCTTCACCTGGACTCATCCGGGGCAGGCAGTGCCGAAGCGAGCACGACGACGTCCCCGGTACCATCGGCACCGGGGTCCTGAACAGGGACTTCCGACCGGACCACCCCGCTCCTGCCAAGGTTTGAGGGGTGGTCCGGTTTGCTTATGCGGTTGTTGTGCGCGGCCCGGCTCCCTTCCCGCGGAACGGGTTGGAGCGAGAACGGGAGCCGGACCGCTGACGGCGGACGGTGCAGTGTCCGCCGTACCCGGGCGTGATGGGTGCCATCTGCGGAATGGCGAACGGGGCGATGTCCGCCCCACAGTCACCACACGCCGGGTTGGGGCGGGAGCTGCGGGTCCTTCCCATGGGCAGCAGCTCCCGCCCGGTCTTCAGGTCACCGGTCGTGCTCCTGAGCGAGACCGGCGTTGTCGAGCAGGAACTGCAACGTGTAGCCCAAACTGCGCACATGCCAGTCGGCCGATTGCAGGCCGGAGCCGAGCCCTTGCCGCAGCTCATGCGGGATCATGTTCAGCCTGCTGCGCTTCTGGTACCAGGTGACCGTGCCTCGGTTCATACGGTTGACCAGCTCTTCGGCAAGCGGCATCAGCGCGTTGATGTGCTCGACCAGGGACGCATGCAGCTCGCGGAGTTCGTCGTACGGGGGCAGTGCCGTTCGTTTGACTAAGGCCCGGGAAACCGTCGCTTCAATCGCGTCGACGTCCAGTTCCTCTTGTTGCTCAGCCGCACGCTTCACCGCCTCGCCCATGGCCCTCACCCCGCATGCTTGCTCTCCGTTGACCTTAGACATGGTGGAGTTACAGGACGTCCCACAGAAGGCCGCTCAGAGGACGATGAGAGGACTTCTTAAGGACTTAGTCAGAGAGCGCGGAAGGTGAGGGTCCTCAAACTGGCCTTCCGAAGCTACGGTGGGCCGAGTTGACCAACCCACCGAAAGCCATGAGGAAGTCCAGTGCCCAGGCCAGTAGGAAACGTCCGGTTGAAGTCCGCCCGACAGGCAGCGGGATACGCCTCTCAGGAAGCGTTCGCCGAGGCCATCCGTCACACCGCGCCTCAACTCGGCATACGGTCGTTGCAGATCAGCGTGCGCCAGGTCCGCCGCTGGGAGTCGGCGAGTCCTCCATGGCCGCAGCCTGATGTCCAGCGCGTACTGACGCACCTGCTGGGCCAGTCCATGGAAGAACTGGGCTTCACCGCGCCATGGGGCAGGTCAGGCTCGTCACGGGATGGCGACGCCAGCCGCAGGGGCGCACCTGCGATCGGTCCCGCGCCCGGCCCACTTCCGATCGCCAGCAATGCCACGCAACCGGCGACCGCAGGCGCTGACTTCGCCGCCATCACCGCAGCGCACCGACGCCTGTACTGGTCTGTGCAGCCTTCCCAGCTCCACGCCAGCGTCGTGGAACACACCCGTCTGGGCACGGGCCTGATGGGGGAGACCTCCGGCCGCTGCCGCACGATCCTTGCCGCAGCGCTCGCCGAGTCCTACCTACTGGCCGGGCGTATCGACTTCTTCGACCTTCAGCGGCCCGAGGCCGCCGGGCACTCGTTCGTGCGTGGCCTCCAGGCCGCCGGAGAAGCCGACGACGCACTACTCGGCGCGGCGATCCTGGCCCATACCGCGTTCATCCCCGGCTGGGCGGGTCAGCGGGAAGACGCCGAAGAGCGGATGTCCGCCGCCCGCGCCTATGCCCGCAGGGGCAACGCCCCCGCGATGATGCTTGCTTGGCTCGACGCCGTCGAGGCCGAATGCATGACACGGTGCGGAGACACCCGTACGGCACTGCGCTTGATAGCCCACGCTGAAGACGTGCTGGCCGAAGGCGATACGGACGAGCCATGCCCGGTGTGGATGGACTGGTTCACCCCGGTCCGTCTCGCCGCCTTCAAGGGCAACACGCAGTTGATCGCCGGACACACAGCCCAGGCCCGGGCCACGCTCGTTGGAGTGCTCGACAACCTGCCTGCCGACGATGGCAAGCAGCGGACGATCATCCTCGGCGACCTGGCGGCGGTGGAGGCCGCAGCCGGTAAGCCAGAGGAAGCATGCCGCTGGGCCAATGAAGCGCTCGATCAGCTCAGCGCCACGTGGTACGCCGCAGGCATGGACCGAATCCGCGACGTCCGCAAGCGGCTCCATGCCTGGCGCAACGAACCGTACGTTCGCGATCTGGATGACCGGATGTACGGATGGGGAACGACCGTCAGCGCCCTTCAGCGCTGAGTCCGGCGACCAGCCCCGGCAGCTCGGCGAGGCTGTTGACGCGGAAGGTCGGCACCGCCACGGCCTCCGGGTCATCCCACTGGATCGTCGCCCACGGCCCGCGCCGGACCAGGGCCGTCTTCATGCCCACCTTGTCCGCCGGGCGGATGTCGTTGTCCAGGCGGTCACCCACGTAAAGGATCTCCTCGGCCGAGCAGGGGGCCGCGTCCGCCACGTGGGAGAAGAACGCCGGATCGGGCTTGGACACGCCCCAGTCGTCAGACGTGGCGATGAGGTCGGACGGGAGATCGAGCGAGCGCAGTATGCCCCCGGCCCGTACGGTCTGGTTGCCCGCGATGCCCACCCATAGACCGGCATCCCGGAGCGCCGCCAGCGTCGGACGGACGTCCGCGTACAGATCACTGTCATCGAAGTGCTCCGGCTGGCCCGCCTGGGCCCGCTTCTCCCGCTCCTCGGCCAGATCGAATCCAGGGCGGAAGACCTGGAACGTCTCCCGGTAGTCCCGACCCTGAGCGATCACGGCGCCGAACATCGCTGCGAACGTGTGCCGGGGCACCGCAAGCCAGTCCGCCCACGTGCCATACTCGCGCGTCTCATCGACCAGGCACTCACCGACATCGAAAACCACAGCTCGGATCATGATGAGCAGGGTAGGCCACTTCGTGGCGGAGCAACCCGGGGCGGGGTGCGGGTGACAGCAACGACGGCCAGGTGCTGATCGAAGGCAAGTGAATTGGCGCAGTTGCTTGCCACCGTGGTGATGTCGGGTGATCCCTGATGCGCCCGGCACTCCGCCGTCGTTGGGGCTGACTGCAGTGAACGGGCAGGGCTGGAGGATTTTCAGTTACTGGTGATCTTTGCGTGATGCCGCGCTGCGGCCGACGATCGCCGCAGCTCATAGAGGGGGCGACCGGCGACATCACGCGACGAAGTTCAGTAGTCACCTGATGGTGAAGCGGTGCAGCCTAGGGAATTAGCTTCCTCCCTAAGCCCATTTGCGTGGCGACCTTCACATGGACTAGATGCCGCGTTAGGAGGCGCCCTATTGTGTGATGGCTGCGATTTTCTCAAGCTCCTTCGTTACCAGACGTTCCTTACTCTTGTCGAGTTCCATAAGTAGAATGAGGGCACTCCGGCGAGCGTCAGCACTGAATTTATAAGTAACGCCCACGCGGCCAAGGAAGTCCGCCACCTCGTGCTTGTAATCGGGCCAATCCGTCGCGAACCTCTTGGCGATATTCACAATCCCTTGCGTCATGAGGTCTGGGTGATCTTCCTCCTCCGATTGTCGGAGTATTGCGCGATAGTTTTCGAGGGCTAGCTCCTGGCCTTTTCCGCCAAATTGGCCAAGTTCTCTACAGGCGATCGAACGTTCTACGGGATTTCCTTTACTGTTCGAGGCGGCATCGGCAAGATCGTTGATCACCGCTTCGGTTCGAGTTGGATCAATTCTCCCTATCGTCCCGATTGCTTGAATCTGGTCAATTTTTTTCGTATTCAGGGAGGATGAAATCTGCTGAAGTACTGTTAGGCATTCTGGTCTGAATTCAGGATGCATCTCCGCTAGAGATTTTGCTGACCTGATTCTCAAATGGTCTTCATTGAGCAGAGATTTCATTTGCGCCAGCATCTTGTCTGGGTCCATCATCCTGGCAACCTGCGACTTCATGTACTCGATAATGCTTTCATCTGCTTTTTTGGAGGCATGTACGTCGACGGCTCGTGTGTATTTAACATTTTTGGCAATTGCTATTCGTGCACCGTCGTTCCGGTTCCTCTGTTGCGGCTCAGGTCGGGCCTTCGCGAGCAGTTCCGAGCACACTCGTCTATAGATGGATTCCATGTTCAAAATCTCAGGCCCGTTGGGTACCCCTTCTTCGAGAACCGTGATGAGTTCGCCCGTGAAGGCGGTGAACTGCTCCCCAGGCGGCGCAACAGATGGCCACGTCTCTGCTGCCGATGTTAGAAGGTAGGTACCTTCGATTTCCGACCTAGACGCTAGTTCGTCTTGACAACCCATGGAGCCGATCATGGCTCTACCGCTGAAGCAACAGTCAAGGATAACTACTTTATTCGACGTCCTATGTGCAGAGAGTATCGCTCGACGCACATCTTCAAATCGGACGGCAGTGTAGAGGCGCTCTGCCCTTGAGTTGGCGAGGGCGAGATATAGCTCATCGTTGAAAGGAGACGTTACTCCGTGTCCGGAATAGTAGAAGAGGAGTGTGTCTAAATCTTCCTGGCCAGCATCATATATTGCATCAAGAAGTTGGGTGGGGGTTGATATGTCCTCCAGGATCGTGCATCGTTCGGACGGTATTCCCCATACATTCGAGGAAGTCAACAGCGATGCAAGCTTATTCAGGTTGTTCTTCACTGAAGGTAGTTGCTCGAAGTGTGTGAAATTATGGGCTCCAGTCAAAATGGCACGTGACCGCAAAGGGTTAGAAATTCGTGCCGTCATGACCCATTCTCATTTTCGGTGGAATCTTGTGTCAGCTCATTCACGATTGTGCGCACTTGCTGCTCGGAGAGTCCTGAAAGCTCGATGCTTGCACTTTCCGTTTCGATGCGGGCGCTTATCGCTGTCCGTGCATTTTGAGGGCGAGTGGCACGCCAAGTTAAATAAGCGATTGTCAGGTTTGCTAGGGCTGTTAGTTGATCGGTGATTGCGGTCACCGTGTCAAAAGCCCCACCCATATCTCCGGTGGATGCACTTCTGTTTTCTGTGGTTAAGTGGCACTGTCGCGACGTTTTGAAATCCAAGGCCATCCATCTGTAAAATGACTCGACCTCGTAGCGAGTTTCCTTACCCTGTGCGTGGATTTCAAATCTCATGGCGACCGCCCTCCGTGGCATGCACCACTACATGCTACGGACGTTCCCCAGGTCAGAGAGGTCGTTTCCGATAAATGATGGGCGAAGGTGGGCTAGTGATCAAGAGGCTCTGGCTGCGATCATCTTTGATCGCTACCTTGGGCGCTACGTGACGGCAGTCCGCGCTGGTGCCTGAACCGGCTTGGCGGACGGCCTACGACGAACTCAGAGCTACGCGGCGAGGGCGAATCACGACGCGAGTTCTCTGACAGCAACGATGGCGCGCGATGTCGCGGTGGCCCGACGGCAGTCGTTGACGGCAACAGGGGCGCACATCGCCGTATCGCGAGACTCGCCCGCGCACCGGGCGGGCTGGGGCGGGGCGTCAACGGGCTGATCACTGCATCGGCGTGACGAACTTGTAAAGCGAAGGTCGTCGGTTCGAATCCGACAGTCGGCTCTGTACTTGAGCAGGGAAGAAGCCCCGGACGGTCTGCCGTCCAGGGCTTCTGACATCTTCAGCCGACATCCATCAATGTGAGCGCTGCGCTCTGCCGCACTCTGCAGGCGACCCAGGCAACGGCGGTGACATGCTGAGCCCTGTGTCGGCGAAGAGGGGTGGGCTCATGCGGTGGACCGTCCATGGCGAGCGGCAGATCTACAGCAACCCGTGGGTGAACCTGTGGCTCGTGGACGTCCAGCAGCCTGATGGGCGCCGCTGGGAGCACCACGTGGTGCGGATGCGCCATCTCGCCGTCGCCGCCGTGGTCGATGAGCAGAAGCGGGTGCTGATGATGTGGCGGCACCGGTTCGTCACCGACGCCTGGGGCTGGGAGCTGCCCATGGGGCTGATCGAGCCCGACGAGACCCCGGAGCAGGCCGCCGCACGCGAGGTCGAGGAGGAGACAGGCTGGCGGGTGGAAGCGGTGAAGCCTCTGGTGTACGCCCAGCCCGCGAACGGAATCACCGACTCCGAACACCATGTCTTCCGCGCCGACGGTGCGACGTATGTCGGCCCCCCGACGGAGCAGAACGAATCGGACCGCATCGAGTGGGTCCCGCTTTCGGAGATCCGCGGAATGATCGACCGTCGCGAGATCGTCAGCAGCGGCAGCCTGGTAGGCCTGCTGTACCTGCTCCTGGACGAGGCCACCAAGGCCACCGCCTAGCGCAGCACCTCACGCATGCGCTGCTCGAAACCGATCACGGGCGTCTCGCGGGCGTACGGAGTCAGCCAACGGTGGAACTCGTGGATGTGCCCCATGACCCGGGGTGAGTCGATGACGGCGGTGAGGTCGAGCGCGAGCCCCGCACTGCCGCAGGCTGCGTCGAGCTTGCCCTGCTGGAGCTGAGCGCTGGCCAGCCAGAAGGCATGGAGCGCCCGGCCGCGCTGCCGGGACGCCGTCTCCCGACGCAGCCCCTCGGCGATCAGTGGCTCGGCCTGCTGTGCCTCGCCGAGCCGGGCCAAGGCGATACCCGCGTCAACGAGAAGCTTGGCTTCGTCGAAGTAGCGAACCCAGGAGGGCGCTTCGTCTTCTCGCCCCCGCGCTAGCTCATACGCGTCGCGGGAGCGGTCGATAGCTTCCTGGCAGGCGGAGGCGTCGCGCAGGGCAGCGTGGCCGAACGCTTCGCGCATGTGGAGCATGGCCATCACCAACGGCTGGTCACCAACGGCTCGTGCGGCGTCCTGAGCCCTGCACGCCAGGGCAATGGCGTCCACTGGATTGCCGTCGTAGGTCGCTTGCAGGCTCATGCAGGAGAGTACGTTCGCCATGAAGAGGCGATCTTCCTGCCTGTGGGCGAGCGTCAGGGCCTGGGCGAAGTAGAGGCGGGCGGTGCTGTACTGACGCGCGTCGAAGTACGCCCAGCCCGCGAGGCGGGCCAACTCGGCGGCGAGGGACTGGAGCTCGGGCTTCAGGGCGTCGTCAGCCGTGCGCATCATCTGGGTGACGTACCTGAGATGACCCAGAACGGCGGGACGCAGAGATGTGCCGCCGTGTTCGTCGTCGCGACGCCAGTAATCCTCTACCGCGGACCGCAGCCCGGCGACGGTGGAAGGACTGGCTCGGTCGTCGGTCAGTGCCAGGACGTCATCGACACCACCGCCAGGAGCGGAAACGGCTGACTGCGGCTCGGGCTTCGTGGTGGTTGCGGGTTCAGGAGCTGAGGAGGGAATTTCCCACGGCCGGTGGGCGAGTCCCAACATCCCTCCGGGGATACGAAGGCCGTCGGCCACCCGCTCGATCACATCGATGTGGGCCAAGGCGCGGCGTCCAGCCATGATCTCGCCCACCCTGCTGGGCGTCATGCCACACCGGGCGGCGATCCGCGAGGGGTAGATCCCAGCCTTGAGCTTGACCAGTTGGAAGATACGTGTGAAATCACGCTTCCGGCATGCGTCCTGCCACTCCGGGCTGGCCAACAGCGCTGGTGGAAGCACAGGGTGAGGTTGCGAATCGGGCACTTGGGCCCCTCTTCCTCGTCCCGCAGCGGCGGGCAATCCGGGCAGTGAACCGCTGGTGATTTTACCCACGTTGGGTAATCACTGTGGCCTGTTTCCGTAATCGCCGTTGCGGTGGGCTGGCTCCCCTGGAACCACCACGCGACAAGGGGACCCCATGCTCCCGATGACCACCCACACCCCACAGCAGCCCGCTGCCCGGCAGTGGAAGGTGCAACTGCCGTCCACACCCAGATCCGTCCGCCGCGCCCGTGATCAGGCAGGCTGAACACTCCACGATTGGGGTTACGGCCAGGAAGCCATCGACCGGTTGCTCCTCGTCTGCAGTGAGCTGGCCACCAACGCCGTTCGGCATGGCCACGAGCGCGGCCACCTCTTCGAAGTGCGTCTCCACGACGAGGGCGCCAGTTGCCTCGTCCAAGTATCCGACGCGGCCAATCGCCGTTTGCCCCACTGCGTGAAGGCCGGCGATGACGACGAGCACGGCCGCGGCCTCGAACTCGTCGCGGCCATGTCCGAGGAGGTCGGCCACCACCCCCGAGACCCGATCGGCAAGACCGTCTGGGCCCGTCTCGTTCTGGATACGTCGGACGAGGCCCCCACCGTATGAGCTAACGGCCTCTAGCTCGCCACCGGCGGCGGACCACCACATTCGCCGCCCAGCCGTGCTCATGGGCTGTCCCAGGCGGGCTGAACGGGCCTACGGCTTCCGCCAGCATGAACACGCACTACCGGACTGGTGAGTTACAACCTTCTCTTCGGGTTCAAGGCGCCGCGCAAGCGCGGCGCGCGCGGCCCGGCGGCGCGGGCCGCCGCTCCTGTCTCCGCCCCGCTCCAGCCCGGACCGCCGAGCCGCGCGCCAGCAGCAAGCACCTTGGCTGAGGAGAAGGGCACGTCGTGGCTGGGGGTCGGCTCCACGGCTTTAGGCACCTTCCCGGTCCGGGTCCCGCGTCGGGCAAGGCCAGGGGGCCACTCGTGCTAATTCCGGGCAGGTCCAAAGCCTGCCCGAGTTGCCGGGCCAGCGTACGGCCCCCTGACCATGCCCGACCCCAGACCGGGCAGGTCACCGCCCAAACCCGCTCCGCCTCGGCCACCTACCGAAGCACCCACGCGAGGCAAATCAGCATCTAAGCGGACACATCATGTATTACTACTCAGTAATGTGCCCACAAACCGCCCATGAAGGCTTACGTGGGGCTACCATCCGGCCATGGATGATGTGCCGCGCGCGCTAGTCGAACGGGCTCTGAGTTCCCTCGGTGTGACCGAGGTTGCAGCACTGAGGGGGGGTGCGCAGAAGGCGGTAACACTTGTCGACCGTAACGGGGAACGCTTGGTACTCAAAGTAATCTCTATAGGAGATTCCAACCCGGAAAGCATCAAGCGGGCAGAACGGGAAGTCGCGCTCCTTTCCTCGATTAGTAGCCCTTTCGTTGTGGCGGTCGCATCAGAACTTATCGAGATAGGCACCCCTCCTACAGGTGCGGCCTGGTTAGAGGAATTTCTGGACGGAGATGATCTGACACCCAGCCTTAAAGCCGGGCTCTGGACATGGAATGAAACCAAATCGATGGCCAGGGACGTGGCAAAGGGGTTAGGTGCGGCTCACAGGAAGCGGGTCGTTCACCGAGACCTGAGCCCTAATAATATTCGCCGACTCTCCAATGGAACCTATAAAGTCATGGATTTCGGATTCGCTCGCCATACGCTGCGTTCCGGACTGACGATTGCTGGACAGCCAGGAACTCCTGGATTTGCGAGTCCGGAACATCTGCATAATTTCTCGGGAGCGCCGACGGCCGCCTCCGACGTATTCTGTGTCGGGATTCTAATGTATGCCGCCCTCAGTGGCCGACTTCCAATTCCGTACGAAGGGGACGACGCGGATTACGCGCTTCGACTATTAAATGCCCGCATTGTCGATATAGTGGAGCACAGGCCGGATCTTGTCGATCGACAGTGCGCTCTGATTCGTAAATGCCTGCATCCCCAACCAGCTCGGCGTTATCTCAATGGAAATCGCCTAGCTCAGGCCATCGAGGAGCTTACGTGAGTATCTTGATCGAAGACAGTCCACGTAATCTCCTGGCCTGGATAGTCCAGGCAGTAAAAGCAGGAGACGTGGATGGCGCTGTCATCTCTCCGTTTGCATCTCCGGTACAGGCATTGCGTCACAGGCGCAGCGCTGAAGTGATGGCCCGAGGTCTTCACAGCGAAGGTGCTCAAGTCTGGTTTGATGCCCAAACTCACGCCCTGCAAATGGCTGGAGTAGGCGATTTTCGCTACTACCAAGAATATGGTTTTTGGAGTGGTTCTAGAGGAGACCTGTCCAGCCCGAATCTGAGACGCGACCACATATCCAGAGTCCTCGATTTTCAGAATCACCTAGAGGTCACCAAGCTCGCACCTACTATGTTGCTGCACCACGCGGAAACTCAGAGTAGCGAAGTGACCCTTGAGTTGGCGAAAGAGGCGATCGAGCAAGCACCGGACTGCTGGCTCACCATCGCTGGTACCGCCCCCTTCTGGGAAAGTGGGACAGCACTCGATGCCCACATCGGCTCCCTAGCTCAACTCGAGCCCGCCGGTTGGTTCTTAGTTCCGGTTCGACCGCTCGCTACCCTGCCGGCTGAGGCCCAGGCCGAGGAAACCCACGGGATCTGCAGGACAATCAGAGCCTTGAGTGAGAATGCACCGGTGCATATTTCACATGGTGACCTCGCAGGTCTACCAGGCGTCGCTGCGGGGGCCGCAAGCGTGGGCTCCGGTTGGGACCAACGCCAGAGAGCATGTGCTTATGCAAGCTACGTCCAACGAGAAAGTGGAGACGGAGGTGGCGGTGGCTGGTACGAACGGGTGACCATTCGAGGTCTATTGGGCTCACTACGGCCCGCTGAAGTCGCCGTTTTGCCAGGCCAGAACCCGGCGCTCTATCTGGCGCTCGGAGAATTTCCGCCGCCAGGTCCTCAAGAGGCGTTCCGGCACCACCTGTCCGCGCTCCGCTCCGTTATCAGTGAAATCGCCGACAATGGTGATGACTATCACGCACGCTATGCGTCGCTGATGGATATGTATCGCAATTCCTCAAGGCTCTGGCCACAGGTGGCAGCAACAACAGGGTCACCCTTGAACGCAACTCACTGGATTGAACCGCTCCAGCGGGGATTGAGCATTTATGGAGATGGAGAAGGTTGGTAACTGTCGCGTAGGGCGGCGATCACATGCTCTGCCGCCCACAGGCGCCTTTGACGGGAGTGTCGCGATTCCAGATGCGGACGGATAAGCCAATTTCCGTTCACCATGAGCCCACCGCGATCTCGTTCAACCTCGCCGCACATTCGCTGTGTTGCCTTCTCGGTCAGATTCCCCATCACCACAACATACGAATCTGCCCACACTGCATACGTTCGGACCTGACGCAGCGCCTTCCGCCAGTCCTCCACCTTAGCTTCTACTGCGATAACACTGCCGTGAGGTTTGATACTTTGTGGCCTCACGTAGAGCTTGGGCCTAACTTCAATAAGGCCACCCGATCTTACCAGGTGAGGGACCCTTCTCGCGATTGTAGAGGCAGGCCATCCAATCGCACGAGCGAGAGCATCAACCGTTCGGGCAGCATTCGCGTGCGCCACTGCTGTAATGGCGGAGTCAATCTCATTTAACAGTGGCAGTACAGGACAATCCAGTCGCGCGTCAATAGTGTCGCGCCCTCCAATGATGGCCGTGAAATCTGGAATTCCATACGGCCCTGTCATCTCCCGAACAATACTCAAATCGCGCCTGGGTGAAGCCAGATCGGCGCATGCCCTCAAGGCTGGCGCATGCAGAGTGAGTTCTTTGGTTGGCTGGAACCTTTTTCCTGGCCGAGGCCTCGCCGTGTCGGTAACGTTAGAGTTCATTCCGCACTCCGATTATTAATAACATTCCATCAGCTACATCCAGCAACTAGACTACCGTAAACCACCGACAAGCCGAGGCTGGGATCTTTTGTCGAGTGCTAAGCATGATGGTTACGAGTAATAAACCCCAATCTTTTCGATTGACACGGAGAACAGTTGTGGTCAATAATGATGACTGATGGCGCTACAGTTCACCGGTAAGACGTCCCACCACTGACCTCAAGCGGTCAGGCGGCTAACCATCCAGTCGCGAGGAAACCTCAGCGATTGTTCCGCAAGGGGTTCCGAGCGAAGCGCAGTCGGGGGCCGCACCAGATGGGGTGGCAAACAGCAGCCAATGGCGGGCGCTGCGTCAGGTATGAAAGCTTCAGTGCCCGTTTGCGCTGGTCAGCGACATCGTCCGGTCCGACCGCCCCGTGATTCCCAAGCTCAAAGTCTGTCGTAGGGGGCACGGTTGGTCGATAGCTCCCCTCTCTGGCCCGGCTCGAACGGGCTGGTCCCCTCCACAACGGGTCGGCGCTGTGGGGAAGAGTTCACACCGACCGACGCAAGGCCGCTTGCAGGGTACTGCTCGACTGAGGTTCTGACATCACCAAATGACATCAACGGCGGCGGACATCGGCGGTAGTCGGTTTGTCGAGGCCACCACTCACCCGCCAGTTGGGCCCAGCTCAGTCTGGGGCGGCCCGGCTTGTAAGTGAAGGTCGTCGGTTCGAATCCGACCGTCGGCTCTGTGGCTGGGCATGGGCAATGCCCCGGACGGGCTCCCGTCCGGGGCGTACGGCGGACATCAGCCGAGCTTGAGCAGGAGCTCGGTGAGTTCGGTGGGCATGGTCATCATGCTGTCGTGGCCGGTGGGGAGTTGCCATACCTGGGAGGGGGTGCCGTTGGGCTGGGTTGGGGGGACGGGGCGGCGGGGCCAGCCTTCGGGGGTGCCGACTACGCAGTGGATGTGGGTGCGGGGGATCGTGTTGACGGCCGGATTGTCCAGGTGGGCCGGTTGCTGGAGGCAGCGGACCGACTGGTCCGACAGTGTTGTGCGCAGCCAGGCGGCGTCTGTCGGGTCGGTGATTCCGAACAGGCCGGTGGGCGGGGGCATTTCGGGGAGTGGGGGGACGCGCCAGCCGCTGTCGGATCGGAGGGCGCTGTCGATCAGGTCCTGGGTTATGGGCATGACGTCGGCCGCGCTCTCGCCGTCCAGCGGGACCATCGCGTCGAGGTAGACCAGGTGACCGATGCGGTCCGGGACGCGGTTGGCCGCGGAGGAGATGACCAGACCGGCGTAGCTGTGGCCGACGAGGATCACCTCGGTGAGGTCCTCGTCGGTGATCAGCCTGACGATGTCGTCGACGTGGGTGTCGAGGCCTACCTCGGGGCTGAGCAGATGGGCCCGGTCGCCGTGGCCGGTGAGGGATGGCGCGAGCACCCGGTGTCCGGCGGAGGTGAGAAGGGGGACCAGCCGATCCCAGCACTGTCCGCTGTGCCAGGCGCCGTGTACCAGCAGATACGTTGACATGGTTGTCGCGCTCCTCGTTCTCGTCCCGACGTCGGTGAGGGCCACGCTGCCGTCCGCGGCCCGGCCGAGCCAGAGTCCCCGTGATCCTGGGGGTGGCAGGGCCAGGCACGTGAGCGATCGCCCGACTACCGTCGAGATATGAGCGACGAACCGAACCTGTTGGGCGATTACGTACGCGCCCGGCGCGAGCTCGTCACCCCTGAGCAGGCCGGTATCCCCGCCGTGGGGCTGCGGCGCGTGCCGGGGCTGCGCCGGGAGGAGGTCGCGATGCTCGCGGGCATCAGCGCCGACTACTACCTGCGCCTGGAGCAGGGCCGCGACCGCAACCCGTCCGTGCAGGTCCTGGAGTCCCTCGCCCGTGTGCTGCGGCTCGACGACGAGGCGACGGCGCACCTGTTGCGTCTCGGCGCCGCCAAACCCCGACGGCAGCGGCGCCGGCCCCGGCGGGAGACCGTGCCGCCGGGCATCGCCCAGCTCGTCGCCACGCTCCCGCTGCCCGCTCACGTCGAGGGCCGCTACTTCGACGTCCTCGCCGCCAACGCCCTGGCGACCGCCCTGTCACCGCGGCTCGTGGCGGGGGCGAACCGCCTGCGCGATCTGTTCCTCGACCCCGCCGAGCACGCGCTCCATCCGGGCTGGGAGAGCGCGACCGTGGGTCTGGTCGCGGGCTTCCGTGAGTCCGTCGGCACCGATACGGACGACCCCCGCTTCATCGAGCTCGTCGGCGAACTCTCCCTCGCCAGCCCCCGCTTCAGCCAGCTCTGGGCCCGGCACGACGTACGGACGTGCGCGGGCGCGTCCATGCGCTTCGACCATCCCCAGGTCGGTGTCATGCAATTGCAAGTGGAGCGGCTGGGCGTCAGCGCCGCGCCCGGCCAGGTGCTTGTCGTCCACCACCCGGCCTCCGGTACCGACAGCGGCGACAAGCTGGCCCTCCTCGCCTGCGCCACGCGGACACCGGCCGCGCCTCGGGCGGGATGGACGGATGCCCACCGTGGTGGATGAGTCCGACGGCCGCCGTCAGGGGCGCGGTGTCAGGGGCGCAGCGTGATCTTCCCGAATACGGGGGTCGATTCGAGGCGTTCGTGCGCGCGCCGGGCTTCGGCGAGGGGGATCTGTTCGTCGATGACCGCCCGCAGGTCACCTCGGGCCGCCTGGCCGAAGAGCTCGGCCGCTGCCGCCCCGACCGTGTCGGCGTCGACGGAGTTGAGACTGAAGGCGAGGAGGGACGGCGAGTTGTGGTACGTGGTCAGAATGCTGCCGAAGGCGTCCGGCGCCGGTGCGCCTCCAGCGGCTCCGACCAGCACGTACCGGCCGTTGGGCCGCAACTTCTCGATGTAGCGGCCGAGATCCGGACCGGCGACCGGGTCGACGATGATGTCGTACGTGTCCGCGCCGCCGTCCTGGCCTGTCGTGCGGTCCTGGACATGGGCCGTGCGGTCCTGGACGTGCGTGACGCCGAGGTCCCGGAGGCGGTTCCCCCGCTCGGGAGAGGAGGTGACCGCGGTCACCGCGCCCCCGGACAAGGCGGCGAGCTGCGCGGCCATCAGCCCGATGCCTCCGCCCGCGCCCCTGACCAGCACCCGCTCGCCTTCTTTGACGTTCGCCCTCTCCAGGCCCAGGCTCGCGACCAGCGCGTTCACGCCGAGTGCGACCGCGTCGGCGGCGCTGAGGCCCTCCGGCAGGCGCACGATGGCGTGGGCGTCGGCGACGACTCGTTCGGCGTAGGCCCCGCGTCCGGTCAGCGCGAAGACCCGCTGGCCGAGCCAGTGCTCGTCCACTCCGTCACCGACGGCGGCGACGGTGCCCGCCGCCTCCATGCCGGGGACGAAGCCGGGTTCGGAGAGCGGCTGGTAGTCGCCGTTGCGGGCCATGACATCGACGTAGCCGACCCCTGCGGCTTCCACCTGGACCAGGACCTGGCCCGGCTGTGGCCGGGGCTCGGTCTGGTCGATGACCTGCAGCACGGTGGAATTTCCGAACGACGGCACGATGACGGCCTTCATGGCGGTGTCCCTTCGACCCCAAAAACGCAACTCAGTGGCGAAAGCCTACAAGTGGCAGCCAGCTGGTGGGGTGACGGTACGTCCGCGAACCCGGCGAGACCCGTGGTCGGCTCGGGGCGGAGTCAGGCGTGGGGGGTGCCGGGAACGTCCGGAGCGTCGGGAGCGTCGGGGAGGATGTTTTCGCGGCCCCAGGCGCCCAGGGGGGCCAGGGCCTCGTTGAGGGTGGTGCCGCGTGGGGTCAGGGAGTACTCGACGCGGGGCGGGACCTCGTCGTGGACCTCGCGGTGCACGATGCCGTCCCGTTCCAGTTCGCGCAGCTGGTCGGTGAGGACCTTCTCGGTCACGCCGGGGAGTCCCCTGCGCAGCTCGCCGAAGCGGTGCGGGCGTACGTCGAGGGCCCAGAGGATCAGCACCTTCCACTTGCCGCCGATCACGTCCATCGCCGCGTCGATTCCGCACTCGTAGGAACCCGGTCTGCGTGTGGTCCGCATGACGCCACCCCCTCCACCTCTTCGCTTACGTCAGGGTAACTACCCACTTCCAAGTGGGTACTTGAGCGCCCCGGCGTGCAGCGATGAGTCTTGGCGGCATGACACATGACGCGAAGAAGATCTCCGTGCTCGGCCTGGGGGCGATGGGCGCCGCGTTCGCTCGTGCGTGGCTGGCCGCAGGGTACGAGGTGACCGTGTGGAACCGTACGGGGAGCCGGGCGGAGGCGCTCGCCGGGGAGGGGGCTCAGGTCGCGGCGACGGCTGCCGAGGCGGTGGGCGCCGGGGGTCTGGTGGTGGTCTGCCTGCTCGACGACGCCTCGGTGGGTGAGGTGCTGGCCGATGTCGAGTTGCTGGGCAAGGGGCTGGTCAACGTCACGACGAGTACGCCTGGGCAGGCCCGTGAGCGGGCCGAGTGGGCGGCCGCGCGCGGTGCGCGGTATCTGGACGGCGGGATCATGGCCGTTCCGCCGATGATCGGTTCCCCGGAGTCCGGCGCGTACGTCTTCTACAGCGGGTCGCCGGAGCTGTTCGCGGCGCACCGCGATGTGCTGGGCGTTCCGGCGGGTACGCGGTACGTCGGTGAGGACGTCGGCTCGGCCGCCTTGCACGATGTGGCGCTGCTCAGCGCCATGACCGGCATGTTCGCCGGGGTGTCGCACGCCTTCGCGCTCATGCGCGGGGCGGAGGTCGCGCCGCGGGAGTTCGCGGGCCTGCTCGTCGAGTGGCTCACGGCCATGGCGCCGTACGCGAACGGGGGCGCCGCGCAGCTGGAGACCGGCGACTACGCCCTGGGTGTGACGTCGAACCTCGCCATGATGGTGGAGGGCAACGGGACGTTGCTGCGTACCGCCGAGGAGCAGGGCGTCAGCCCGGAGTTGCTCCGTCCGTTCATGGTGCTCATGGAGCGTCGGCTGGCTGCCGGACATGGGGAGGAGGGCACCACCGGGGTGGTCGATCTGCTGCGGCGCCGAGTCGGGTGAGTCGGGCGAGTCGGCTGAGTCGGCCGAGCCCGTTCACGCCGCGCGGCCGAAGGCGCGGAGCCGGGTGAAGGAGGACTCCAGGCCGTGCTTCAGCAGGCGCGCCGCCGGGCGTTCCACGAAGCGGTGGATCAGCCAGCTCAGGGCCAGGAAGCCGGTGATGACGAGGGCGACGAGGAGCCGGGGGTCCATGGTGTCGCGCAGGCGGCCGATCAGGGCCGCTCCGGCGACGTAGTGCATCAGGTAGAGCGGGTACGTCAGGCAGCCCGCGGTGACCAGCCACTTCCAGCGGACGCGGTCGGTGTAGCCGAGTGCGACGGCCACCATGACGAGCAGGAACACCGTGAAGATCAGGATGGCGCCGCGCCAGCTGGAGACGTCTTCGTACGCGACCCGCAGGCCCAGTTCGCGCTGGCCCATCAGCCAGGCCATCGCGAGGATGCCCCAGAGCAGCAGGTCCTGGCCGAAGCGGTGCATGAGGTAGAGGGCGAGGCCCGCGATGAAGTACCAGGCGCCGCTGGGGTCGGCCGCCAGGACCAGCAGCGGGAACTTGGACACGGGGGCGAGCATCGCGGCCGCGCCCCAGACGCAGCAGAAGACGACGACCCTGCGGTACGTCAGGCCCATGGCGACCACGAGCATGAAGAGCAGGTAGAACCGCAGCTCCGACCAGAGGGTCCAGTAGACGATGTCGACGTCGGGGACGTTGGAGCCCGACTGCAGCATCGTGAAGTTGAGCAGGATGTCCCGCCCCTGGGGCCGTTGCCATACGCCCGGGAGGACGAACAGGGTGACCGTGGTGAAGACCACGCCGACCCAGTACGCGGGGTAGAGGCGGATCACCCGGGAGACGAAGAAGTCCTTCGGCGTGCGGCCCCAGCACGACATGCAGATGACGAAGCCGCTGATCACGAAGAAGATCTCCACGCCGATCCAGCCGAAGGACGCGAAGTGGAACACCGTGGGCATGATCTCGGACACCGGGCGGCCCCAGATCGCGTTGCCCGGCTGGTTGGCCCGGTTGGTGCCGGTGTAGTGGTGCAGGGCCACCATGAGCGCGGCGACCAGGCGGATGCCGTCGATGACGTACAGCCGGGGCCGGGGCCGGTGCTGGGGCCGGTCGTGGGGCTGGGGCTGGGGCTGGGCCCGCCGGGCGGTGACGAACTTCCGGGCCGGGGCCGTCCGCGCCCCCGGTGGCTCGGCCACCGCGACGCCGCCGTGGGGGCCGTCTCCGCGCGATTCGACGGCCGGGGGGAGGGGCTGCTGAAACCTGACCTGCATCAGACCTGCGTCATCCTCACGAGGGGGAACCGACGGAACCTGGGCGCGACCTCGGGCGCAACGGCCACGGGCGGCTCACGCTACGTCTCCCCAGCCCTGCCCAACCCGGACAGACGTTGGCAATTCGGATAGAGCGGAGGCGTCGTTCCGGAAAGTCTTGGGGATGCGACGTGCAGTGTTCTCCGGCCCTTCACTCACTCCGCCCGGAACGGCACCAGCGGCTAGCGTGCCGGGGGTATGGGGTGTCGTTCGGCGGAGGCTGCCATGGGTGTTGATGATCTTGCCCGTCCGGACCGGCTGTGGTCGGCGCGGGAGGTGCTGGTGCGGCATAGTCCCGTACCGGCGGAGGCCGGGGTGTACGGGTGGCATTTCGACGAGGCGCCCCACCCGGGGCTGCGGGCCGGTCGGCTTCTCTATGTGGGGATCGCTCCGCGGCGTATGGCGACCCGGGTCAGTACGCAGAACCTCCGCAAACGGGTGCGCTATCACTTCCGGGGAAACGCGGCGGGCTCCACGCTGCGGCTCACGCTGGGGTGTCTGCTGGGGCTGGAGCTGCGGAGGGTCGGCAGCGGTCAGCGTATGACGTTCGGCAAGGCCGGGGAGGCGGAGCTCGGCAAGTGGATGGCGGAGCATGCCCGGGTGTGCTGGGTGACGTGTCCGGAGCCGTGGCAGGCGGAGTCCGACTTGATCAGTCGGCTGGATCTGCCGCTCAATCTTGACCAGAACCGGCACAACGGCTTTCACCCGCACCTCAAGGAGCTGCGTGCGCAGGCGCGGCAGAGGGCGCGGGAGTTGCCGATTCTGGCGTGAGTGGGCGGGGAGGGGACATGGGTGGGCAGTTGTGATCCGGCGTGGGGCTTGAGTGATCGATAGGAGTCAGGGGCGAGTGGCGGGTGGGGCGCGGGCGTAGGCTCGCGGCGGCGTTTACGTGATGGTGCGTCAGGAGCGTTGTCAGGAGCGTAGAGATGACCGAGCAGTCCTCCGCCCAGGACGGGCCCCTGATCCCGATGCCCCCGCTCACGCCGTCGGCGCTGCGGGCGGCGGTCGCCCGGATCGCTCCCGGGGAGCTGTCGGCCTTCGTCGAGCATCTCGACCGCGCGGTCGAGCAGGCCGCGCGGAACGGCACGATCGCTCCGTTGCGCACCTTCCTGCAGTGGTGGGGCGAGTTCGTCGCCATTCAGCGGTATCCGGAGCGGGCCGCGCGGCTGCGGGAGTTGGAGGTCGTGGCGGAGGAGGCGACGGACCGGGAGGCGCTGGGGACGGCGCTGGCCGAGATGCGGCAGATCATGGACGCGGCACATCGGGAGACGCCCGCAGTAGGGCGATAGCCGCCTCGCGCATCTGCCGTTCGACGGCGGGGGCTTGGCCTCGGTGCGCTTCCCAGGCGAGCTGGAGGTCGAGGAAGCGGTGGGTGACGCTCTCCGTCCGCGGTGACTGATCGAGGTGCGAGGCGCACCAGTAGATCTCGTCGCTCGCGTCGTACGGGGAGCGTTCCCCCTCGACCAGGGACTGCGCGGCCCAGATCATGCGGTGGCGCCAGGCGGTCTCGGTGTCGGGCTGGGGGAAGCCGAGTTCCGCCATGGCCTGCCAGAAGATGTCGCGGCACGCGTCGGTGCGGGACAGCCCGGCCAGGGTGCGGAGCGCCGGGCTGTCCACGCCACGGGCCAGGGCCTCGGCGGCGAGCAGGGGCAGCTCGTGGGTCGGCTGTTCCGCGAGAACGAGGGCGACCGCCGTTCTGCGCAGCTGGTCCATGACGCGGCTCCAGGAAGCGGCCGAAAGCCGTGTGGGCGAGGGAGTGTAGGGGGAATCCGTGGGTGGCGCGGGTGGGTTTGTGCACTCCTGACGAACGCAGTTTTTTGCAGCAGGCAAAGTTTAGTGTTTCGCGTACTCCAGCACCCCCCCACCAGGAGGCACGATGACCACTCATGGGCGCGGCAGTCATGGCACAGCGTCGAACCGAAGCCGCATGATCGCTGTCGGGGTCGCCATGGCGGCGGTGGTGGCGGGGGCGGGGATCTGGGTCTCCCAGGCGAGCGACGGGGGCAGTCAGTCGGTGGCGGACAGTGGCATGCCGTCCGCGCACGGCGGTGCCATGGGCGGTGCCGGGGCCGCGGCAGCGTCGGGGGCGGAGGCCGCCAATTCGGGGCCGATCAGCGAGCTGGACAAGACGTTCCTGGTCAAGGTCCGGCAGGCCGGGCTGTGGGAGATCCCCGCCGGGCGGATGGCGCAGAGCCAGGCGTCGAGCGAGGCGATCAAGCGGGCCGGGACGCATCTGCTCGACGGGCACAGCAAGCTCGACCAGCTGGTGCGCGAGGACGCCAAGGCGCTGTCCTCGCCCATACCGGACGAGGCATCGGCCGAACAGAAGCAGTGGGTCGAGCAGTTGAAGAGCGCCGACGGCGAGAAGTTCGACCAGCTCTTCGTGGATCTGCTGCGCGCCTCGCACGGGAAGATCTTCATCACCATCGGCGAGGTCCGCGCCGCCACCAAGAACCATCTGATCCGGCGGTTGGCCCAGGTGACCAACGACACCGTGATGGACCACATGACGGTGTTGGAGGACACCGGGTTGGTGACGGACGCGGTGCTGGACGATGTCGGGGCCAGCGTGCCGAAGTAGCCATGCCCGCATGGGCGTTCCCACCGGCGTGTCAGGGGATCAGTACCACCTTCCCCATCGTCGCCCGTGTCTCCAGCGCCCGGTGCGCCGCGGCCGCTTCGGCGAGGGGGAAGCGGTGGACGGACGGTACGAGGCGGCCGGATGCCGCCTCCGCCATCGCGCGCTCCTCCAGCCCTCAGACGCGGGGGTAGCGGGCCTGGAGGTCCCAGATCACCGGGTTGTCGCCCAGCCCGTCGTGCATGTCGACGAGGTCGGCGATCAGATCCTGGAGGAAGTCGCGGGCCTCGCGGCGCAGCGCGCGGTGCTGGAAGTTCAGCGGCGCGTCTTCGAGCGGTACCCAGTCGGCGGTGATGTCGACCCAGCCGAAGCGGCGCTCGAAGAGCATGCGGTCGGCCGATTCGGTGAAGTCCAGCTCCTCGTGGATGCGCCGGTGGGACCGGCTGCCGCGCGGGTCCCGGTCCAGCCGTTCCACGATGTCGCACAGCGCCCAGGCGAAGTCGAGCACCGGAACCCATCCCCAGGCTGTGGACAGTTCGCGGTCGGCCACGGTGTCGGCGATATAGACGTCGCCGCAGAACAGGTCGTGGCGTATCGCGTGCGCGTCCGCGCTCCGGTAGTCCGTCTGCGGCGGGTCCGGGAAGCGGCGGGAGAGGGAGTAGCCCAGGTCGATCACGGGGTTGATGGTGTCATGCGGGGCTCAGGGGAGAAGCGGGACCCGGGAGAGAAGCGGCGGCCCGGGGAGAAGGGGGTAGGGCACCGGGGCGGGCCCGGCGCCCTACGGCGCGGCGTCGCTTCAATGCCCGCGCGCGATCCACGCCTCCAGGTGCGGCGCCTCGTCCGCGATCAGGGTCGGGTAGCCGTGCCCGGTGCGGACGACGGTCTGCGGCGGCAGGGCGAACAGCCGCTCCCGGATGGACTCGATGATCGTCTCGAACGACGAGTACGAGCGCCCGGTCGCGCCCGGGCCGCCCTGGAAGAGGGTGTCCCCGGAGAACACCGTGGTCAGGGCGGGGGCGTGCAGGCAGACCGCGCCGGGGGAGTGGCCGGGGGTGTGCAGGACGCGCAGCTGCGTACCGCCGACGGTGAGCACGTCGCCGTCGGCCAGCGGCTTGTCCGGGGCGCGGTCGGGGTGGCGCATCCGCCACAGCACCTCGTCGTCCGGGTGCAGCAGGATCGGCGCACCGGTGCGGTCGGCGACGGCCGGGGCCGCGTCGATGTGGTCGTCGTGGCCGTGGGTGCAGATGATGCCGAGCAGCCGGCGGTCGCCGATGGCCTCGACGATCGCGTCCGCGTCGTGGGCGGCGTCGATCACATACACCTCGTGGTCGTCGCCGACAAGCCAGACGTTGTTGTCGACCTCCCAGGTGCCGCCGTCCAGCGAGAAGGTGCCGGACGTGACCAGATGGTCGATGCGTACGGGCGGAGGGGTCATCGCGGTGTCACCACCAAGGGTCATCAGAGCATCACCACCGAGCGCAGGACGTCGCCACGGTGCATCTTGTCGAACGCCGCCTCGATGTCGTCGAGCCCGATGGTCTCGCTGACGAAGGCGTCCAGGTCGAGCCGTCCCTGCTGGTAGAGGTCGATCAGCAGGGGGAAGTCACGGGACGGCAGACAGTCGCCGTACCAGGAGGACTTGAGGGCGCCGCCGCGTCCGAAGACGTCGATCAGCGGCAGTTCCAGCTTCATCTCCGGGGTGGGCACGCCGACCAGGACGACGGTTCCGGCCAGGTCGCGGGCGTAGAAGGCCTGCCGATAGGTCTCGGGGCGGCCGACGGCCTCGATCACCACGTCCGCGCCGTTGCCGTCGGTGAGTTCGCGGATGGTCTCGACCACGTCGGCGGACTTGCCGTTGACGGTGTGGGTGGCGCCCAGGGAGCGGGCCTGCTCCAGCTTCCGGTCGTCCACGTCCACCGCGATGATCTTCGCGGCTCCGGCGAGCCGGGACCCGGCGATCGCCGCGCCGCCGACTCCGCCGCAGCCGATGACCGCGACCGAGTCGCCGCGCCCGACGTTGCCGGTGTTGATGGCGGCGCCGATACCGGCCATCACGCCGCAGCCGAGCAGCCCGGCGGCGGCCGGGGAGGCGGAGGGGTCGACCTTGGTGCACTGGCCCGCCGCGACGAGCGTCTTCTCGGCGAACGCGCCGATGCCGAGGGCGGGCGTCAGGGCGGTGCCGTCGGTGAGCGTCATGGGCTGGGACGCGTTGTGGGTGTTGAAGCAGTACCAGGGGCGGCCGCGGCGGCAGGCCCGGCACTGGCCGCACACCGCACGCCAGTTGAGGATGACGTAATCGCCGGGAGCCACCTCGGTGACGCCGTCGCCGACGGACTCCACGACGCCCGCCGCCTCGTGCCCGAGGAGGAAGGGGAAGTCGTCGTTGATGCCGCCTTCCCGGTAGTGCAGATCGGTGTGGCAGACACCGCACGCCTGGACCTTCACCACCGCCTCGCCGGGGCCGGGGTCCGGCACCACGATCGTCTCGATCCGTACCTGTTCGCCTCTGCCGGGGGCCACCACGCCGCGTACGTGTTGAGTCATGGAAGCAGCGTAAGGGCCGATCAGCGGCTACGACAGGAACTCCGGGCGACGGCATCGGCACCGCATCGGGCACCGCATCGGGCACCGCATCGGGCCGCACCGGAATCGCCGGTGCGGCCCGTTCCGCTTACCGCGGGTCACCGCGGATCAGCAGGTCACTTCACGTTGATCGCGGTCCAGGCCGCGGCGACCGTCTTGTACTCGGTGCTCGTCGACCCGTAGAGGTCGGACGCGGCGCTGAGGGTGGCGGTGCGGGCCTGCGCGTACTTGCTGGTGGAGGTCAAGTACGTGGTCAGGGCCTTGTACCAGATCTTGGTGGCCTTGTCCCGGCCGATGCCGGTGATCGTCGAGCCGTCGTACGTCGGGCTGTTGTAGCTCACGCCGTTGATGGTCTTCGCACCGCTGCCCTCGGACAGCAGGTAGTAGAAGTGGTTGGCGGGCCCGGAGGAGTAGTGGACGTCGACGTTGCCGAGCGTCGAGGACCAGTAGTCCTTCGACGCGCCGTCCTTGCTCGGCTTGTCCTGGTAGCGCAGCGGGGTGCCGTTGCCGTTGATGTTGATCTTCTCGCCGATGAGGTAGTCGCCCACGTCGGAGGCGTTGCCCGAGTAGAACTCCACCGCGGTGGCCATGATGTCCGAGGTCGCCTCGTTGAGGCCGCCGGACTCGCCGCTGTAGTTGAGGTTGGCGGTGGCGGCGGTGACACCGTGGGACATCTCGTGGCCGGCCACGTCCATCGAGGTGAGCGCGTTGGCGTTGCCGGAGCCGTCGCCGTACGTCATGCAGAAGCAGGAGTCCTGCCAGAAGGCGTTGACGTAGTTGTTGCCGTAGTGGACGCGGGAGTACGAGCCCACGCCGTTGTTCTTGATGCCGTTGCGGCCCAGGACCTCCTTGTAGAAGTCCCAGGTCTCGGCCGCGCCGTAGTGCGCGTCCACCCCGGCGGTCTGGCGGCTGCCGCCCCAGACGTCGTCGGCGTCGGTGAAGAGGGTGCCGGTGCCCGACGACCCCTGGTTCAGGTCGTACGTCTTGTGGTTGCCGCGGGTGCCGTCGGTGAGGCTGTACGTGGAGCCGCTCTTGGTGGTGCCGAGGGTCACCGTGCCGCTGTACTTGCTGGTGCCGGTCCCGGTCTCGACGGTCTCGTTCTCGGCGAGCTTCTTACCGGTGGCGGCGTCGGTGATGACGTGCAGTTCGCTGGGCGTGCCGTCCTTCTGGGTGCCGGTGACGACGGTCTCCCAGGCCAGCACGGGCTTGCCGCTCTCCGCCCAGACCACCTTGCGCGGCGACTTGGCCTTCTCGCCGGAGTCGGCCGAGGCCGCGGCCTTCAGCGCCGTCTTGGAGGCGGCGGAGGCGGACACGGTGGCGTCCGTGCCGGACACGGCTATCTTCGCGCCGGTCGCCTTGGTGACGGTGCGGGCGCCGCTGGGCTTCTCGTGGACGACCAGGTCGCCGCCGAGGACGGGCAGCCCGTCGTAGGTGCGCTCGTAGCGGGTGTGCACGGTTCCGTCGGCGTCCTTGATGACGTCGCGGACGAGGAGCTTCTCCTTGGCCCCGAGCCCCAGGTGGTCGGCCTGGGCGGAGGCATCGGCCTGCGCCGCCTTGATCGAGGCGGTGCGCTCCGCGGGGGTCAGCTGGAGCGCGGTCGCGCCCGCCGCGCGGGAGTTGTCCGGCTGGGCGCTGGCCGCGCCGGTCTGGACGCCGATGACGACCATGGCGGCAGAGGCGATGAACGCGGCCGCGCGGATGGTCTGCTTGCGGGGAGAGGAAGCGTGAGGTCTCACTCGGTCTCCTTGCTGAGGGGCCGCGGGATGGCGGCCCGTGTAGGGGGTGCGGACAGCCGTGGGTGGACTGTCCGGTAGAGCAGGAGTGGTGCGTGAGGTGCCAGCGCGCGCTTGGCTCGGCCTACCGCGGAGTCAGAAACGACGCGCGGCGAGCCGAGCAGAGATTGTCATCGAACGATCCATTCGGGTAGGCGCGTAACAAGAATTTGACCGTCCGTTGTTGAAACAGGGCAAAATTCAGTCAGTCAGGCATGGGCGGGGATGGTCATGGATGGCTATGGATGGCCATGGATGGCACGGCAATGTCCCTTTGATGCTGACGTGTTCGGAAACGCGGCGAGGGCCGCCCCCGGGGATGGGGGCGGCCCTCGCCGCGTTCAGCGTTGAGCGTTCAGTGCTGACCGCTCGGTGGGAGCGTCAGACGTTGACGCCGAAGTCCTGGGCGATCCCGACCAGGCCCGAGGCGTAGCCCTGGCCGACGGCGCGGAACTTCCACTCGGCGCCGTTGCGGTACAGCTCGCCGAAGACCATGGCGGTCTCGGTGGCGGCGTCCTCGCTCAGGTCGTAGCGGGCGATCTCGGTGCCACCGGCCTGGTTGATGATACGGATGAACGCGTTCCGCACCTGGCCGAAGTTCTGGCTGCGCGACTCGGCGTCGTAGATCGAGACCGGGAAGACGATCTTCTCGATGTCGGCGGGCAGGCCCGCCAGGTTGATGTTGATCTGCTCGTCGTCGCCCTCGCCCTGACCGGTCACGTTGTCACCGGTGTGGACGATGGTCTGGTCCGGGGTGGCCTTGTTGTTGAAGAACACGAAGTGCTGGTCGGAGTAGACCTTGCCGTTGGTGTTGACGGCGATGGCGCTCGCGTCCAGGTCGAAGTCGGTGCCCGTGGTGGTGCGGACGTCCCAGCCGAGGCCGACCGTGACGGCGGTCAGGCCCGGTGCCTCCTTGGTGAGGGAGACGTTGCCGCCCTTGGACAGGCTTACAGCCATGGGGAGTCCCTTTCGTGGTCTCGATGGTTCGCGTCGGCGGGCTTCGTCCTTCTTGCTCCGGGCGAAGTCGCCGTCATCCTCCACAACGCCATCAGGGCACCGACAGGTTCCAGGTTGCTTTACTTTCTTTGCCAAACCCTGATGGCGTACTCCTGCCCCGTGCCGTCCTGAGCCGCCCTGTGCGGTCCTGTGCTTCGGTATCTGCTTCGGCGCCCCGGCAAAACGGGATGACGGCGCGGGGGTCGGCAGGTGACCATGGAGCCATGTCCGGGCCCTATGTCATCCGCGGTTCGGTCTCCTTGCCGGAGGCCGAGCTGATCTGGCGTTTCTCCCGGTCGTCCGGGCCCGGCGGACAGCACGTCAATACGAGTGACACCTCCGTCGAGCTGCGCTTCGACCTCGCCGCCACCGACGCACTGCCGCCCGTGTGGAAGGACCGCGCGCTGCAGCGGCTGGCCGGGCGGCTGGCCGACGGGGTGGTGACCGTACGCGCGTCCGAGCACCGTTCCCAGTGGCGCAACCGCGAGACGGCCGCCGTCCGGCTCGCCTCGCTGCTCGCGGAGGCGAGCGCGCCGCCGCCCAAGCCGCGCCGCCCGACCCGGATTCCGCGCGGCATCAACGAGCGGCGGCTGCGGGAGAAGAAGCAGCGGAGCCAGACCAAGCGCGGGCGTTCGGGGCGCGACTGGGGCTGAGGCCCCGGGGGCACCGCGAGAGTGCCCCGGGGGCACCGTCCACCGGGAGCGCCGCCTGCCGGGAGCGCCGTCCACCAGGAGCACCGTCTACCAGGAGCACCGTCTACCGGGAGCGCCGCCTACCGGGAGCGCCGCCTACCGAGGAGCGCCGCTTATTCGAGCGTGCGGTAGCGGCCGCGGAAGTACATCAGCGGTCCGCCCTCCATGCTCGGCGCCGTCGCCGCCAGCACCCGGCCGACCACCAGGGTGTGGTCCCCGGCCGTCACCCGCTGTTCGGTGTGGCATTCGAGCGTCGCCAGGGCCCCCGAGACGAGCGGAGCGCCCGACTCCGCGCCGTGCGTCACCGCCATGTCCTCGAACAGCAGCCGGTCGCTGATGCGCCCCTTCATGGCGAATCGTCCCGCTGTGGTCCGTTGACTCTCCGACAGCACCGACACCGCCCAGAGCGGCTGTCGTTCGAGCAGCTCGTCCAGCCGGGAGCCGTTGCGAACGCTCACCATCACAAGCGGCGGTTCAAGTGACACCGACATGAATGCGGTGGCCGTCATTCCGACGTCCTCACCGCTCGGCCCCTCTTCCGGGTCGTGCGCCGTTACGAGCACCACACCGGCCGCGAGTCGCGACAGGGCGATGCGGAAGTCGTCCTCACTCACCCCACCAGCATGCGGGACGGCGGGTCCGGCCGGGTCGGGGGCGGGGGCGGTGGCGGCACGCTTCGTCTGAAACACGTTCTACACGCTAACCGCGTCGGCGACCTCGCACATCGGGCCACCGGACCACTCCGGACGTAGGTCTCCGGCCGTAGGCGGCCCGCTTGCGGATTTGCGTTCACAAAATGTAGGAGCGCTCCCACGCGGTCCTGGTGGGGCGCGAACACGGTCTGTGACATGAGTCACAGCAGCCGGTAATTGTTGACCCTGTGTACCGAGTGGGCAGCTCGCTGTGATTCAGTGGCCGTTGGCAATCGGACGACGAAGGAAGCGACAAGGAAGCCAGAAGTTGCTGTCGAGGTCTCGGGGGAGTGCGAGCGATGGAGGCCGAGTCGGAGCCGTATATCCGCCTTGCGACCCTGCGACAGCTGCATCAGGTGGTCGCCGACCTGAACACCGCCCGCAGCCTCGCCGACACCCTGCAGACCGTCGCCGACGGCGTCATAGCCGGGCTCGGCTACGAGCTGTCGGCCGTCAATCTGGTCCGTCCGGACGGTGACCTCGTGGTCGCCGCCGTGGGCGGCAGCGCGGGCGCCGAGGCGCTGATGGCCGGGCGGGTCGGCTCCCGTACCTCCTGGGACCGCCGGCTGTCCATGGGGGACCGCTGGGGCGATCTGCGCTTCATCCCGCACACCGAGGGCTGGGTCCTCGACGATGACGACGTGCCGCAGTGGCACACCCCCGGCCCCGCGCCCCGCTTCGCCGACGAGTGGCACTCCATGGACCGCCTGTTCGCCCCGCTCTACGCGGCGGGCGGCTCCGGCGGCGAGCTGATCGGCATCCTCTCCGTCGACCGGCCGCGCAACGGGCGCCGCCCCGGCGCATGGGGGCGCGAGGCGCTGCAGATGTACGCCTTCCATGCCGCCATCGCGATCGGCAACGCCCGGCTGCGCGGCAACATGCAGCGCGCCCTGCTGCGTCTGGAGCGCGAGCAGCAGGCCCTCCGGGCCAGTGAGGAATCCTTCCGTCAGGCGTTCGAATACGCCCCCAGCGGCATGGCCATCGCCGAAATGGGCGGCGATCAGCGCGGTCATCTGCTGCGCACCAATGACGCCCTGTGCCGACTGCTGGGCCGCCCCGCCTCCGCGATGCGCCGCTGCTCCTTCGCGGACCTCGTCCACCCCGAGGACATCGGCACTCTGCTGCGCACCTCCCACGAAGGCGGCCGCTCCGAGCTGCGGCTCGCCCGCCGGGACGGCACGTACGTCTGGGTGTCGCTCCGTAACTCGGTGGTCGCCGACGCCGCCGACGGCCCGCGCTTCCTGCTCACCCATGTCGAGGACATCGAGGAGCGCAAACGCCATGAGCTGGCCCTCGCCCACCGCGCCAGCCACGATTCGCTGACCGGTCTGCCCAACAGCGCCGAGCTGCGCGCCCGGCTCGGCGGCAGGCTGTGCGCCCATCCGCCGCAGGGGGGCCGGGCGGCGTTCGCCGACGGGCCGCCGGGGGCGGACGGCGGCGAGCGGCCGGTGCCGTCGGCGAGCGGCTTCCCACCCGGCTTCGACGAGTTCGAGAGCTTCGGCTCCCGGCCCCCGCTCGCCACGGGCGGCGTCTCGTACGACCCCCATGTGCACACCTTCGCGCCCAACGAGGACGACGACGTCGACGACGGCCACAAGGGGCTCGCGGTCCTCTTCTGCGACCTCGACGGCTTCAAGTCGATCAACGACCGGTTCGGCCACCACGCGGGCGACGCGGTCCTCATCGAGGTCGCCCGCCGCCTCGCCAGCGGGGTGCGGGACGGCGACACCGTGGCCCGGCTCGGCGGTGACGAGTTCGTCGTCCTCGCCGACGGCCTCGGCCGGGCGGACGCCCAGGACCTGGCCGTCCGGCTGCGCAACGCGATCCTGCCGCCCATCCGGGTCGACGGCCGTGCGGTGCGGGTGGGGGCCAGTTTCGGGATCGGCTGGGCGGGCTGCGGCATGTCCGCCGAGGAGGTCCTGCACTCCGCCGACCAGCGCATGTATGTCGAGAAGCGGTCCCGCTCCAAGGAGCGCAGACGAGCCGGATGAGGGCCGGGCGGACCGTGGCCGGAACGGGCGGCAGCCTGCCCCGCTCCGATCGGGGTACGCTGCGTCGATGCGGCCCTGCCGCCGACAGTGAACCGATCATGAATATTGGCCATCCGGACAGCCCACGCCCTGTTGAGGCCCTGTCGGCCCTGATATGAGCTGTCGTGGCGCGTACGCACACCTGAGCGCCGATGGCCATATGCATAGGGGAGTGACCAGGGATGACGGCCGGCAACAACGGCTCGGACACACCGGAGAACGACGACCCGTTCGCCTATCTGTACCGCTCGGAGGGCGATCAGGGCGGCCAGTCGGGTCAGCCGGGTCCCGCCCGTACCGGTGGGTATGGCTACCCCGGTCCGGCCGCCCCGCACCAGCCGGGGGTGCCGCGCACTTCGTACAACCACGTCCGCGCGGTCGGTGAGCGCAACTACGGCCAGCAGATCCCGAACCAGCAGCCGCAGGGCTACGGGCAGCCGGGACAGCAGGGCCAGCAGGGACACGGCCAGCAGGGCCAGCAGCCCTACGGTCGGCAGAACGCCCACTACGCCGCCCCCGAGACGCTGCCCGGCGGCGGCAGCCCCCGTCAGCCCGGCGCCTCGCGCGGTGGCGGCGGTGGCCGAGGCCCCAACAGCCGGGGGCTGCTGATCGGCGCCATCGCCGTGGTCGCGGTGGTCGTCGTCGGCATCGGCGTCGCGATGATCACCAACGGTGATGACGAGAAGGGCGACCAGGGCAACCAGGCGGGCGGACAGCCCACGGCGGGGTCCAGCGTCGAGCCCAGCGACAAGCCGGAGCCCTCCAAGAAGCCCGGCGGCAAGCTGCCCACGGAGGACGCGGCCAACATGTCGCTCGGCGGTGGCGCGGCCCCGGCGAGCGACATCAAGGGCGCCGAAGCCAAGGGCGGCACGTACGTCGGCGGCTTCAACAACCCCGGCGCCTCGGCGACCTGGGACGTGGACGTCGACCGCGCCAAGTCCTACCGGCTGTACGTGCACTACGGCGTGCCCGGCGAGGACCAGAGCATGTCGCTGACGGTCAACGGCAAGAAGTCGACCCGGCCGATCAGCATGAAGAACTTCTCGAACGCGCCCAAGGGCGACTTCGAGAAGGGGTGGACGACCTCGTGGTCCATCGTCCAGCTCAGCCAGGGCAGCAACACGATCACCCTGTCCTGCGGCGACGGCGACAAGTGTGACGTCAACCTCGACCAGATGTGGCTGAAGAAGGGCTGACGTCGGACGCGGCGGCGGGGTCGTCCCGCCGCCGCACGCGGATGCGTCAGCCCCTCAGGCCGCTGTGGCCGCCGTGGGGTGCCTCGGCCTCAGACCGCCGCCGGGTGCCTCACCCCTCAGAGCGCCGTCGGGTGCTCGGTTACCTCGATCCGGCCCAGCAGCTCCGCGTAGACCGCCGGGTCGAACTCGCCCGCCGCCGGTGCCCGCACGGCCGCCGCCGAAAGGGCCACCGCGCGCGCTATCCGCTCGGGCCAGGGCACCTCGTCCACCAGCCCGGACAGCAGCCCCGCCACCGCCGCGTCCCCCGCGCCCGTCGGATTGCCCTTCAGACGCTCCGGCGGGACCGCGCGCCAGGCACCCTGGGCGGTGATCGCGAGCAGTCCGTCCGCGCCGAGCGAGGCGGCCACCGCGCGCGCCCCGCGCCGCCGGGCGTCGCGTGCGGCGCGCAGCGGCTCGGTGGAGCCGGTGAGCCCGGCCAGCTCCTCGGCGTTCGGCTTGACGATGTCGGGGCGGGCGGCGACGCCGCGGCGCAGCGGTTCGCCGCTGGTGTCCAGCAGGGTGGGGACGCCCGCCGTCCGGGCCTCGCGGATGAGCTGGGCATACGTACCGACCGGGACGCCCGGCGGCAGGCTGCCGCACAGCGCGACCGCCGAGGCCTCGCGCAGCAGCCGCGCGTAGGCGTCCATGAAGGCGGCCCATTCGGCGCCGGTGACGGCGGGTCCGGCCTCGTTGAGCTGGGTGGTGTCGCCCGACGCTGTGTCGACGACGCCGAGGGTGCGCCGGGTGCTCCCGGCGATCGGCACCAGCGCGTCGGTGATCCGCCCGGGTGCTCGCGCCGGTTCGTCCGCGGCGAGCAGCTCGCGGACCACCGTGCCGGTCACCCCTCCGGCGAAGCCGGTGACGGTGGTGTGGTGCCCGAGGGCGGCGAGGACCCGCGCGACGTTGATGCCCTTGCCGCCGGGCCGTTCGGTGACCTCGGTCACGCGGTGGCCGGTGTGGGGGCGCAGTCGGGGCACCCGGTAGGTGATGTCGAGGGCGGTGTTGAGCGTGACCGTCAGGATCACCCGGCATCTCCTCTCCCGTCCCCCCGCCGGACGGAGATTCCTGTGCTGAAGCGTGTGGCCGGGGGCCGTGCGGCGCCCGCGCGTGAGCGATCATGTCAAAGGCGCGGCGTCCGTCCCAGCCTTTTGGGATGACCGGGACGCCCAATCATGGCGCGGAATCGGCCAATTGAGGTCAGCGCGGCGGCGTTGCCCAGGGGGTGTCCGCCTAGCCGGGGTCGACCACCCAGTCGCCGCGCCGCATCACGCCCCGCGGCCGGAAGTCCGCGTCGAGGACGACGAGATCCGCGTCCTTGCCCGCCTCCAGCGACCCCACCCGGTCCGCCAGCCCCAGCACCCTCGCGGGGGTCGTGGACAGCGCCCGGACCGCCTGGTCCACGCCGAGGCCGTCGACCGTGACGGCCCGCCGGAAGGCGTGGTCGAGGGTGAGGGTGGAGCCCGCGATGGACCCGGCCGTGGGTCCGTCGCTGATCCGCGCCACGCCGTCCTTGACCTCGACCTCCATCGGGCCGAGCGGATAGCTTCCGTCGCTCATGCCCGCCGCGCCCATCGCGTCGGTGATGAAGGCGACCCGGTCCGCGCCCGCGCGCCGGAAGGCGAGCTGCAGCACGGCGGGGTGCAGATGCGTGCCGTCGTTGATCAGCTCGACGGTGATCCGCTCGTCCTCCAGCAGCGCGGCCACCGGGCCGGGCTCGCGGTGCAGCAGCGACGGCATCGCGTTGAACAGGTGGGTCGCCACGGTCGCGCCCGCCTCCACGGCGTCCCGGGTCGCCTCGTACGTCGAGTCGGTGTGGCCGACGGCCGCCAGGACGCCGCTGTCGGCCAGCAGCCGGACGGACTCCAGCCCGCCCGGCAGCTCGGGCGCGAGCGTCATCATGCGCGCGGTGCCGCGCGCCGCGTCGATCAGTTTGCGTACGTCCGCCGGGTCGGGGTCGCGCAGCAGCGACGGCTGGTGGGCGCCGCAGCGGTGCGGGGAGATGAACGGGCCCTCGAAGTGGACGCCCGCCAGCTCGCCGTCCTCGGTCAGCTCGGAGAGGACCGCCGCCTGCCGGGCGAGGTCGTCGAGGTCGCCGGTGACGGTGGAGGCGAGCATCGTGGTGGTGCCGTGCGCGCGGTGCGTCCGGATGACGGTCAGCGCCTCCTCGGCGGTGCCCGTGGAGAACGAGGCGCCGCCGCCGCCGTGCAGATGGATGTCCACGAAGCCGGGGACGATCCAGCAGCCGGACAGATCGCGTACGGCATCCCCGTCACGTCCGGGGTCGCGGTCGTGTGCCGTTCCCGCGATGCGGGTGCCCTCGACCGTCAGCGTCGCGTCCGTGACCACCCCGGACGGCAGCGCCACCCGGGCGCCTGTGAGAACCGTTCGCTGGATCATCAGCCGGATACCTCCGTGGACTGCGCGGGCTGCGCGTGGGGTGGTGAGGGGGACGTGGGCGACTGCGCGGGCTGTTCGGCCTGTGCGGCGGGCTGTGCGGCGTGCGCGGCTTGCTCGGTCTGCCCGGCGTGCTCGGCCTGTGCGGCGTGCTCTCCCTGCTCCGCCTGCTCGGCGACGAGGTCCCAGGCGAGCAGGCTCGCGCCCAGGCATCCGGCGGTGTCCCCGAGGGCGGCGGGGACGATGCGGGGGAGCTTCTGGAACGTGATCCGCTCCTCGACCGCCGCGCGCAGCGGGGTGAACAGCGTCTCCCCGGCCTCGGCGAGCCCGCCGCCGATGATCAGCAGCTCGGGGTCCAGCAGGGTGAGGGCGGTCACCAGACCGTCGGCGAGCGCGCCGGTCGTCTCCCGCCACACCGCCACGGCCCGCGGGTCGCCGGACTCGACGGCCTTGGCGCAGTCGGCCGCGTCGGCGCCGGGTCCGCCCCCGGCCGCCGCCCAGGCGCGGCCTACGGCGGCAGCCGAGGCCAGCGTCTCCAGGCAGCCGGACTGGCCGCAGCCGCACCGGGCGCCGCCGGGCCGTACGACGATGTGGCCGACCTCGCCGGAGGAGCCGTTGGCCCCGGGTTCGAGACGGCCCTCGATGCCGATGGCGCCCGCGATCCCGGTGCCCACCGACACGAACAGGAACCGGTCGGCGCCCCGGCCCGCCCCCAGCCGCCCCTCGGCCAGCCCGCCCGTGCGGACGTCGTGCCCGAGGGCGACCGGGACGCCGCCCAGCCGCTCGGACAGCAGCGCGCGCAGCGGTACGTCGCGCCAGCCGAGGTTGGCGGCGAAGACGGCGACGCCGCGCTCCTGGTCCAGTACGCCGGGCACACCGACCCCGGCGGCCGCGGCCGGTTCGCCGAACCGCCGCTCGCCGAGGGCGCGCAGCTCGGCGGCGAAGTCGAGGATCGCGCCGACGACGGCATCGGGGCCGTGCTCCCGCCCGGTGGGCCGCCTGGCCTCGTGGAGGAGTGTGCGGTCCGCCCCGACCAGGGCGGCCTTCATGCCGGTGCCGCCCACATCGAGGGCGATGACGTGTCTCACGGGGGACAGTCTCCCGCGATCCCCCTCAAGAGGTCTAGTCCACTCGCCGGGCGGGTCCCCTGTACGAGTAAGCGAGTTGTGATGACGTGACGCATCCCACGTAGGGGTATGCGATACGTCTGACCTGGCAAGAAGAGGCCCGATACCGAAGCGATACGCCCACGGTGTAGACCTTGTGGAGGTTTACAAGGCAAACTCGCTCGACCTTCGCGAGAGGCATCGCGGAGGATGAATCAAGCCATAGGGTGGGAAATCGCAGTGCAGCGGCGACGGTTCTTGAGTCTGACGACGGCTGGGGCCGCGACGGCGGTGGCGATGCCCACCCTGTCGGCGTGCGGAAGCGATAGCTCCGGATCGGACGGGAACGTCCTGAAGGTGGTCGCGGCGGATTACGGCGACAGCGCCGAGAACACCTCCCAGAAGTACTGGGACAAGCTGGCCCGGGCCTTCGAGGCCAAGGACGGCGGTACCAAGGTCGACGTCAAGGTCTACAGCTGGACCGAAGTCGACAAGAAGGTCGCCGAGATGGTCAAGGACGGCGACAGCCCGGACATCGCGCAGATCGGCGCGTACGCCGACTACGCCGCCGCGGGCAAGCTCTACCGCGCCGACCAGATGCTCTCCATCCCCACCCAGGCCGCGTTCATCACCTCGATCGCCCAGGCGGGCGAGGTCAGCCGGGTGCTGTACGGGCTGCCCTTCGTCTCCAGCGCACGGCTGCTCTTCTACAACAAGAAGCTGTTCGACGAGGCGGGCATATCCGCCGCGCCCAAGAGCTGGGCGGAGCTGAAGGACGCCGCGCGCAAGCTCAAGTCGGCCGGGGTGAAGATGCCCTACGGGCTTCCGCTCGGCCCCGAGGAGACGCAGGCCGAGACCCTGATGTGGATGCTCGGCGGCGGGGGCGGCTACACCGACACCAACGGCAGCTACACCATCGACTCCACCGCCAACATCGAGACGTTCGAATGGCTGCGGGACGAGCTGGTCGGCGAGGGCCTCACCGGCCCGCGCTCCCCGGCCCGCACCAACCGCCAGGACGTCTTCAACGCCTTCACCCGGGGCGAGGTCGGCATGCTCAACGGCCACCCCACCCTGATGCGGCAGGCGTCCGGCCATGACATCGAGTACGCCACCGCCCCGCTGCCCGGCCGCGACGGCAAGTCGTCCTCGACGATGGGCGTCGCCGACTGGCTCATGGCCTTCAATGCGAACGGGAGACGGAAGCAGATCGGCGACTTCCTCGACTTCGTCTACCAGGACAAGAATGTGCTCGACTTCGCCGACCAGTACGATCTGCTGCCGGTCACCACGTCCGTCTCCGCGACGATGCGGCGGGAGAAGGAGCACAAGAAGCTGTGGCGCTTCCTCGATCAGATGGACAGGGCCCAGTTCTACCCGGCGGACAAGACCTCCTGGCCGACCATCAGCAAGATGGTCAAGGAGAAGATCGGCTCGACGGTGACCAGCGGCGGGGACCCGGCGAGCGTCCTCGGCGAGATCCAGCGCACGGCGGACGCCATGGAGACGGCCAACTCGTGACCACCGAACCACTCTCCGAGCAGGACCTGGCCGTGCTCGCCGTGGAGCGCGGCGGCTGGCCGGGCCCGGGCGCCAAGGAGCGGGCCATACGGGAGCGGCTCGGCATCACCCCGACCCGCTACTACCAGCTGCTCAACGCCCTGCTGGACGACCCCCGCGCGCTGGAGCACGACCCGGTGACCGTCAACCGCCTCCGCCGCCTACGGGACGAACGCCGCGAACGCCGCTGAGTTCCCGGGTTCGTTCCCGGGTGGCCGACGCTGGTCGTCGGTACGGGTGGTGGCGGACGGGTGCGGGTAGGGTCGCCGCATGGGCAGCCACCCCCTTCCCGTACCCGTCACCGCCGCCGGACGTCAGGGCCTCGCCGCCCTCCTGGAACGGCCCGACCGGGCCGTCGTCGGGGTCGACTTCGACGGCACCCTCGCCGACATCGTCCCCGACCCCGACCAGGCCCGCGCCCACCCCGGCGCCGTCCCGGCCCTCTCCGCCCTGGGCCCCCGGCTGCGCTCCCTCGCGGTGATCACCGGCCGCCCGGCCGAAGTCGCCGTCCGCTACGGCGGCTTCGGGGGCGGCGGGGCCCCGGCCAACCTCGTCGTCCTCGGCCTCTACGGCGCCGAGCGCTGGGACGCGTCCAGCCGCGCGGTCCAGGCCCCCGAACCGCACCCCGGCATCGCCGCCGTCCGCTCCGAACTGCCGGGCGTCCTGGCGGCGAACGGCGCGTGGCACGGCACCTGGACCGAGGACAAGGGCCGCGCCGTCGCCGTCCACACCCGCCGCACCGAGGACCCCCAGGCCGCCTTCGACCAGCTCCGCGCCCCGCTGAACGCGCTGGCCGAGCGCCACGGCCTGATCGTCGAACCGGGCCGGCTGGTCCTGGAACTGCGCCCGCCGGGCATGGACAAGGGCGTCGCGCTGCTGGAGTACGTCCGCGAGACGTCCGCGGGCGCGGTGCTCTATGCGGGCGACGACCTCGGCGACCTGGCCGCGTTCGCGGCGGTGGAGCGGTTGCGGAAGGAAGGGGTGCCGGGCGTGCTGGTGTGCAGCGGCAGCACGGAGGTCACGGCACTGGCGGAGCGCGCGGACCTGGTGGTGGACGGCCCGGCGGGGGTGGTGGCCCTGCTGAAGTCACTGGCCGAGGCAATGCCCTGAGCTTTCCCCACCCCGCCCCTTCCCGTAACCAGGGGGCAGGCCCCTGCACCCCCACCCGCCCTGCCGTCGGCGGGGTGACGCCGCTCGGCGACGAGGCGCGGGACCCGCGAGCTGTGTCGGGGCTGGCGGCGCTGGGCGTGGCGGGGCGCTGAGTGTCCCCGACCCCGCCCCTTCCCGTAACCAGGGGGCAGGCCCCCTGGACCCCCGTCGCTGGTGGGCGCGACGCCCCCGCGCGTGAGCGCCGGGCTGGTGCCCCGGCGTCGGGAAGGCGCGGGCGAAGCCCGGCGGGCGGCGCCCGGGATGGACTGGGGTGGAGCCGGGGAACGGTGCCCCGGCGGTTTGCCCTGGCGGCGCTCTGCTTGTCGGCGACGGTTCAGGGTGAGGTCCGCTGGGTGGCGTTCGGGGCGGAGCCCGCGCACTGTGCCCGGGTCTGGGCGGAGCCCGGTGGTGGTTGGCGGTGTGCTCGCACGGGGTCCGGGGCGGAGCCCGGGGAATCGGGGTGCCGGGGTCCGGGGCGGGCCCCGGTTTCGGGGAGGGGCGGGGTGGGGCCCTAGGCCTGTTGCTCCAGGGCTCGCAGCTGGGTGAGGAACCAGTCTCGGGGTGGGAGGGCTGTGGCTGCCGCTGCCAGGCGCTTTGTGCGGTCCGTGCGGTCGGCGTCCGGGGTTCGCAGGGCCTCGTCGAGGGCGCGGGCGGTGCCCTCGATGTCGTACGGGTTCACCACCACCGCGTCCGCGCCCAGCTCCTCGTACGCCCCCGCCTCCCGGGACAGCACCAGCACGCAGCCCCGCTCGGAGACGACCGGGATCTCCTTGGCGACCAGGTTCATCCCGTCCCGGATGGGGTTGACGAGGGCGACGTCGGCCAGCCGGTACGCGGCCAGCGAGCGCGCGAAGTCGTCCTTCACATGGAGCGCGACCGGCTGCCAGCCCTCCGTGCCGTACTCCGCGTTGATCTCCTCGGCGAGCACCCGCACCCGCTCGGTGTAGTCGCGGTAGACGGCGAGGTCCTGGCGCGACGGGTAGGCGAAGGCCACGTGGACGACGCGCTCGCGCCACTCGGGGCGGGTCTGCAGCAGACGGCGGTACGCCAGCAGCCCGCGCACGATGTTCTTGGACAGCTCGGTGCGATCCACCCGGACGATCGTCTTCCGGCCGGGGCCGATCTGCTCGCGCAGCGCCGCCAGCCGCTCGTCCACGTCGGCCGCCCGCGACCGCTCCCGCAGGAAGTCGGCGTCGGCGCCGAGGCCGTGGACCCCGAGCCGGGTCTCCCGGCCCTCGAAGCGCACGGCGGCCGCGGCGCCGTCCGGCCCCCGGACGACCTCCGCGCCCAGCACCGCCGCGCAGCAGTCGGCGAACGCGGCGGCCCAGCGCCCGGTGAGGAAGGCGGCGCGGTCGCCGCCGAGGATGCCGCGCAGTACGCCCGCGGCGACGTCGTCCGGCAGCAGCCGGTAGTAGTCCGGGGGCGCCCAGGGGGTGTGCGAGAAGTGGCCGATCCGCAGGTCGGGGCGGCGGGCCCGGAGCAGCCCGGGGACCAGCGCCAGGTGGTAGTCCTGCACCAGCACGACCGCACCCTCGGCCGCCTCCTGGGCGAGCGCGTCGGCGAAGGCCGCGTTGTACGTCTCGTACGCCGCCCACTGGGCGCGGAACTCCGCGTCGAAGACCGGCTCGACCGGGGTCTGGTAGAGCAGGTGGTGGACGAACCACAGCACCGAGTTCGCGACGCCGTTGTACGCCGCGGCGAAGACATCCGGCGCGATGTCCAGCATCCGCACCTGCTGGCCGCCGGTGTGGGCGGTGGGCAGGTGGCCGGTCCCGTCCTGCGGGGATGTCCGGTGTGGCGGTACCTGCTGGCCGCCGGTGTCGGCGGTGGGCAGGTGGCCGGTCCCGGCGCGCCGCGCCGCCTCGCGGTCGCCGTCGCCGAGCGCGGCGCACACCCAGACCGCTCCCGCGTCGGGCCCGATCGCGCTCAGCCCGGAGACCAGCCCGCCGCCCCCGCGATTGGGGGTGAGCGAACCGTCCTCGCCCAGCGCGTACGAGACCGGGCCGCGGTTGGACGCGACGAGGATCGGTGCGCTGCGCTCAACGGCCATGTCGCGAGCCTAGCCATCGGGCACCGCGCGCAAACGTACGTACGGTTTCTTATGCCCGCGAGGGTTACGTGAGGGCTACGCCGCGCGCCGCTCCGCGTACTCCGGGATCTCGATCATCGGCGGCCGCTCCTCCGTGTCCACCTCCCAGGTCCGCGGCTCGAAGCCGTTCTCGCCGCGCTCGAACTGGGTCAGCCGCGGCCGCACCAGATGGCCGCGGGCCAGCCGCAGCTGGGCGGTGCGGTAGATCGCCGCGGCCATCCGGCCGAGCGCCTTGCCGTCCTGGTGCCGGTGCTTGCGTACGCCGATGTCGACCTGGGCGAGGGCGTCGAGCCCGACCGTGTGCAGCGAGTCGACGAGCAGGCCCAGCTCGACCCCGTACCCGACGGGGAACGGCAGCCGCTCCAGCAGCGAGCGCCGGGCCGCGTACTCGCCGCCCAGCGGCTGGACGAACCCGGCCAGCTGCGGCCAGTGCAGGTTGAGCAGCGGCCGGGCGACCAGCTCGGTGACGCGTCCGCCCTGGCCCGCGGTGTCCCGCAGCGGCCGGTCGTACATGCCCTTGACCAGCTGCACCCCGGGCTCGGTGAGCAGCGGCCCGATGATCCCGGAGACGAAGCGCGCGTCGAATTCGCGCAGGTCGGCGTCGATGAAGCAGACGATGTCGCCGCTGGTCGGCAGCAGCGACCGCCACAGCACCTCGCCCTTGCCGGGCAGCGCGGGCAGCCGGGGCAGCAGCGCGTCGCGGTGCACCACCCTCGCCCCGGCGGCCGCGGCGACCTCGGCGGTGCGGTCCGTGGAACCGGAATCCAGCACCACCAGCTCGTCGACGAGCGGCACGGCCTCGGTCATCAGATCGCGGCGGATCGCGGCGGCGATCTCGCCGACGGTCGCCTCCTCGTTCAGCGCGGGCAGCACCACACTGACGCTCGCCGCCGTGTCGCGCTTCGCGGCCAGCAGGCGGTCCAGCGGACGGTCGTCGGCCGACCAGGAGCGGCGCTCCAGCCAGCGCTCCACCTCATCCAGCACCTGTTTTGTCTCCCTGCTGTGATCGCTCGGAGTGATCGTTGTGATCCATCTCGCGGTTCGGACGGCTGGCTCAACCCTCCGGGCCGTCGGTTACAGTCTTGAACAGCGCACATGACCTTCGTATGTCGGGGGCACCGTGCGGACAAACGCCCCGGGTCCGGCCCGGCGGCCATACCGCTCATCCAGAGGGGCAGAGGGAACGGCCCGTTGAAGCCCCGGCAACCATCCAGCCGGTCTCGCGTTCTGTAGCGAGGCTCCCGGCTCGGGAAGGTGCCAATTCCGTCTCGTGGCGAAATGCGTCCCGAGGAAGATGAGGAGAAAGGGCCTCGCCTCCATGGCTGTGCAATCCGTCGAAAGCTCAACCACTTCCGCTGCCTCCGCTTTCGGCCCCGCCGTCGCCCTGTCCTGCCGCGAGTGCGGTGAGCGCTTCGATCTCGGCCCGATCTTCGCGTGCGAGTCGTGTTTCGGGCCGCTGGAGGTGGCGTACGAGCTGCCCGGCGGCGACCCGGAGGGGCTGCGGAAGCAGATCGAGGCCGGTCCCGACAACATCTGGCGCTACGCGCCGCTGCTGCCCGTCCCCGCCGACGTGGCCACCTTCCCCAGTCTGAGCCCGGGCTTCACCCAGCTCGTCAAGGCCGACCGGCTCGCCCGTGAGCTGGGCATCACCGGTGAGCTGCACGTCAAGGACGACTCCGGCAACCCGACCCACTCCTTCAAGGACCGGGTCGTCGCCATCGCCGTCCAGGTGGCCCGCACGTTCGGCTTCACCACCCTCTCCTGCTCCTCCACCGGCAACCTGGCCGGCGCGGTGGGAGCCGCGGCCGCCCGTTCCGGCTTCCGCTCGTGCGTGTTCATCCCGCACGACCTGGAGGCGGGCAAGGTCGTCATGGCCGCCGTCTACGGCGGTGAGCTGGTCGGCATCGAGGGCACGTACGACGACGTCAACCGCTTCTGCAGCGAGCTGATCGGCGACCCCGTGGGCGAGGGCTGGGGCTTCGTCAACGTCAACCTGCGGCCGTACTACGGCGAGGGTTCCAAGACCCTGGCGTACGAGATCTGCGAGCAGCTCGGCTGGCGGCTGCCGGACCAGATCGTCATCCCGATCGCCTCCGGCTCCCAGCTCACCAAGATCGACAAGGGGCTCAAGGAGCTGATCAAGCTCGGTCTGGTCGAGGACAAGCCCTACAAGATCTTCGGCGCCCAGGCCGAGGGCTGCTCCCCGGTCTCCACCGCCTTCAAGGCGGGCCACGACGTGGTGCGCCCGCAGAAGCCGAAGACCATCGCCAAGTCGCTGGCCATCGGCAACCCGGCGGACGGCCCGTACGTCCTCGACATCGCGCGCCGCACCGGCGGCGCGGTGGAGGACGTCACCGACGAGCAGGTGGTCGACGCGATCAAGCTGCTCGCCCGCACCGAGGGGATCTTCGCGGAGACCGCGGGCGGCGTGACCGTCGGCGTGACCAAGAAGCTCATCGAGGACGGACTGCTCGACCCGTCCCTGACGACCGTCGTCCTCAACACCGGCGACGGCCTCAAGACCCTCGACGCGGTGGCCCCCACCACGGGCCCCTCCGCCATCATCCGCCCCACCCTTGACTCGTTCCGAGAGGCAGGCCTCGCATGAGCGTCAACGTCCGAATCCCGACCATCCTGCGTACCTACACCGGCGGCCAGGCCGAGGTCAGTGCCGAGGGCGCGACCCTCGCCGAGGTTCTGGCGGACCTGGAGAAGAACCACACGGGCATCGCGGCCCGCGTCCTGGACGACACCGGCAAGCTGCGCCGCTTCGTGAACGTCTACGTCAACGACGACGACGTGCGGTTCTCCGAGGGCCTGGGCACGGCCACGCCGGACGGCGCCGGGGTGTCGATCATCCCCGCGGTCGCGGGTGGCTGACCCTGCCGTTGCGCGTGGCTGACCCCGCCGTCGCGGCTGGTTGCTGACGCCCCATCACCCCGCTCACCTGAGGAAATCGCCCCGTCCGGGAACAAGCGGACGGGGCGATTCCGTGTGTGGAATCGCGATAGAGTTGGCCCCGCTTCCCCAACGGGCCCGAGTTCACTCCTCCGCCCCGGCACCGGAACCGCATATGAGAACTCGTCAACTTGTGCGCAAAGTGTGTGCGCGATTTGTCGGGTTGGTACCCTCTGCCCCGCCGGACTTGCCCGAAATTCACGGTACTTCTCCACTTTTTACCGATCGGCCGTGCCCAGAATTCTCGTCCAATTGACCTGTTGCAGAGGGCGTTGGGACGGATACATTCAGCGGCGGTCGACGCGTTCCGGCGCACACCTCCCTCGACTCGGGGGGTGAGGTCTGACCCGGGTCCGCGGAGTGCGGTCCTGCGCAAGGGCCAGCAATAGGGGAGTTAGGAATGGCTCAGGGCACCGTCAAGTGGTTCAACGCGGAGAAGGGGTACGGCTTCATCGCGGTCGACGGTGGTGCGGATGTGTTCGTCCACTACAGTGCGATCCAGATGGACGGTTACCGCACCCTCGAGGAAGGCCAGCGGGTCGAGTTCGAGATCTCGCAGGGCCAGAAGGGCCCGCAGGCGGACATGGTCCGCGTGGCCGTAGGCTGACGCGCCGAACGCGAGGCAGCTGACTGAAACGCCGGAGGGCCCGTACCCCGTGAGGGGGCGGGCCCTCTGGCATGTCCCGGGGCCGCCGAGCCTCTTCCGGGGCCCCTCCGCCGCTCCTCCTCCGCCTCCCCGCCGCCTCTCTTGACGCCCGTCGGGCGCTTGCACTCTCATGGGGCGAGTGCTAATTATTGCGTTAGCACTCTGAAGGTGAGAGTGACAGAAGGATCGGGTCGGTGAGGCAAGCCGACGCCGCGCGGGGCAAGGAACCGCACGGTAGGCAGGCCGTCCGTCGCGGGCGCCAGGCGCGGTCCGGAGCAATCCACCCCGTCTTGGGAGGACCACTTCACATGGCCAAGATCATCGCGTTCGACGAGGAGGCGCGGCGCGGCCTCGAGCGCGGGATGAACCAGCTCGCCGACGCCGTCAAGGTCACCCTCGGCCCCAAGGGCCGTAACGTCGTCCTCGAGAAGAAGTGGGGCGCCCCCACGATCACCAACGATGGTGTTTCCATCGCCAAGGAGATCGAACTCGAGGACCCGTACGAGAAGATCGGCGCCGAGCTGGTCAAGGAGGTCGCGAAGAAGACGGACGACGTCGCCGGTGACGGCACGACGACCGCGACCGTCCTCGCCCAGGCGCTGGTCAAGGAGGGCCTGCGGAACGTTGCCGCGGGCGCCAACCCGATGGCCCTCAAGCGCGGCATCGAGAAGGCCGTCGAGGCCGTCTCCGCCCAGCTCCTTGAGCAGGCCAAGGATGTGGAGACCAAGGAGCAGATCGCCTCCACCGCCTCCATCTCCGCCGCCGACAGCCAGATCGGCGAGCTCATCGCCGAGGCGATGGACAAGGTCGGCAAGGAAGGCGTCATCACCGTCGAGGAGTCGCAGACCTTCGGGCTCGAGCTTGAGCTCACCGAGGGCATGCGCTTCGACAAGGGCTACATCTCCCCGTACTTCGCGACGGACATGGAGCGCATGGAGTCGTCGCTCGACGACCCGTACATCCTGATCGTCAACTCGAAGATCACCAGCGTGAAGGACCTCCTCCCGCTGCTCGAGAAGGTCATGCAGTCCGGCAAGCCGCTGCTGATCATCGCCGAGGACATCGAGGGCGAGGCGCTGGCGACCCTGGTCGTCAACAAGATCCGTGGCACCTTCAAGTCCGTGGCCGTCAAGGCTCCGGGCTTCGGTGACCGCCGCAAGGCCATGCTCGGCGACATCGCCATCCTCACCGGTGGCACCGTCATCTCCGAGGAGGTCGGCCTCAAGCTGGAGAACGCGGGTCTCGACCTGCTCGGTCGCGCTCGCAAGGTCACCGTCACCAAGGACGAGACCACGATCGTGGACGGCGCGGGCGACACCGACCAGGTGCAGGGCCGCGTCAACCAGATCCGCGCCGAGATCGAGAACTCGGACTCGGACTACGACCGCGAGAAGCTCCAGGAGCGCCTGGCGAAGCTCGCGGGCGGCGTGGCCGTCATCAAGGCCGGTGCCGCGACCGAGGTCGAGCTCAAGGAGCGCAAGCACCGCATCGAGGACGCGGTGCGCAACGCCAAGGCCGCCGTCGAGGAGGGCATCGTCGCCGGTGGTGGCGTGGCCCTGCTCCAGACCGTCTCGGTCTTCGAGAAGCTGGAGCTCGAGGGTGACGAGGCCACCGGTGCCCAGGCCGTGCGCCTGGCCCTGGAGGCCCCGCTGAAGCAGATCGCCATCAACGCCGGCCTCGAGGGCGGCGTCGTGGTGGAGAAGGTGCGCAACCTGACTCCGGGTCACGGCCTCAACGCCGCGACCGGCGAGTACATCGACCTGATCGCCGAGGGCATCATCGACCCGGCCAAGGTCACGCGCTCCGCGCTGCAGAACGCCGCGTCGATCGCCGCGCTGTTCCTCACCACCGAGGCCGTCATCGCCGACAAGCCCGAGAAGTCCGCTCCGGCGGGCGCCCCGGGCGGCATGCCGGGCGGTGACATGGACTTCTGATCGGCTTCGGCGCCCCGCGCGCCGGTCGGTCGTACCGTCCAGTGACGACGGCGGGGCGGCACCCTTTCTCCGAGGGGTGCCGCCCCGCCGCCGTTTTTTGGGCTTTTAAGGGCTACGGATTGGCCGCTTCGAGGGCGGCCCGCAGATGGCCGTTCGCCTCGCCGAGCAGCTTCCCGGCGGTGGGCGCGTCCACGCCGCCGAGGATCGTGAGGATGGCGTTCTTGGCCTCCCAGTCGGTGGCCGTCAGCGCGCTCTCGATCTGCTCGTCCGTGGCGCCGGTGGCCAGCGCGACGATGCGGCGGGTGCGCGCCTGGAGCTTCTCGTTCGAGGCACGCACGTCGACCATCAGATTCCCGTAGGTCTTGCCCAGCCGGATCATGGTGATGGTCGAGACCATGTTGAGCACGAGCTTCTGCGCCGTGCCCGCCTTGAGCCGGGTCGACCCGGTCAGCAGCTCCGGTCCGACGACGACCTCGATGCCGTGGTCGGCGGCCGCGGCGAGCGCCGAGCCCGCGTTGCACGACAGCCCCACGGTGAGCGCCCCCCGGCGGCGGGCGTGCTCGACGGCGCCCACGGCGTACGGGGTGCGGCCGGAGGCCGAGACGCCCACGACCGCGTCGTCCGGGCCGATCCCGATCCGGTCCAGGTCCTCGGCGGCCAGCTCCGCGCTGTCCTCCGCCCCCTCCACGGACGACACCACGGCGTCCGCCCCGCCCGCGATCATGCCGACGACCCGGTCCGGCCGGGTGTTGAAGGTGGGCGGGCACTCGCTCGCGTCGAGCACCCCGAGCCGCCCGGCGGTGCCCGCGCCCGCGTAGACCAGCCGCCCGCCGCCCGCCATACGCGCGGCGATACCGTCGATGGCGGCGGCGATCCGGGGCAGCTGGGCGGCGACGGCGGCGGGGACCCCGGCGTCCTCGGCGTTCATGATGCGGGCGATCTCGACGGTGCCGAGCCGGTCGATCTCGGCGAGCTCGGGGCGGAACGCCTCGGTGGTGAGGGTCTCCAGCTGGGCGCGGAGCTGGTGCTGCTGCTTCTGCTGTTGCTGATCGGCGGCGGAAGTCATGGCGAAGCGGCTCTTTCCTGCGTAAGCGTGACGGTGGGGGAGGGCGGTGCGGGTCCCGCGGCGTGCTTCGGCTCAGCGGTGGCTCGGCTCAGCGGTGGCGGGGGCGGGGATCGTGCCGGTGCGCGAGGGCCTCGTACGAGGCGGACAGGGCGGGCGCCGCACTCTCGTACGTGCGCTGCGCCACGCCTATGAACAGGCAGTCCACCACCAGCAGCTGGCTGGTGCGGCTGGACATGGCCGCCGGGCGCAGCTCGCTCTCGCGCGCGGTGGAGGTGGTGAGGACGAGGTCCGCGTACTGCGCGATCTCGCCGTCCGGGCGGCCGGTGATCGCGATGGTGGTCGCCCCGCGCTCGAAGGCGACGCGCAGCGGCTCGATGACGTCCGTCGTCCGCCCCGAATGGGTGATCGCGAGGGCGACGTCGTGGGAGTGCAGCTGGACGGCGTTGGTGATGGCCTGGTGCGGATCGGCGTGCGCGTGCGCGATCAGCCCGATCCGCAGCAGCTTCTGGACCAGATCCTGGGCGACCAGGTTCGACGCGCCCACGCCGTAGACGTCGATCCGGCGGGCGGCGGCGACGGCGGCGACCGCGGCCTCGACCTGGCCGGGGTCGAGCCCGGCGGCGGTGTCGGCCAGACACTGCTGCTCTTCCTGGGCGAGCTTGGCGATCACGTCGCCGATCGGGTCGTCGACCGCGATGTCCGCCGTGACGGCCGGTGCCCGGCCCGCCGCCTGCTGTGCGGCGAGCGCGGCGAGCGCGAGGCGCAGATCGCGGTATCCGGGGTAGCCGAGCAGCCGGGAGGTGCGGACGACGGTGGCTTCGCTGGTGCCGGTGCGCTCGGCCAGCCCGGTGACGGTGAGCGCCGCGCAGCCCGCTGGATCGCCCGCGACGGCCTCGGCGACGCGCTGCATCGAGCGGGTCATGGAGGGACCCAGGGTGCGGACCTTCGCCGCGAGGGCGGCGGGGGCGGGCACGGCGGGGTCGGTGAGGGGAGTGAAAGTTTCCTTCAACTTACTGCTCACATCTGAAAACTATTTCCGGCCACGAGGTCAGTCAAGACCGCGCGCGCTGCCATTACCGGCACTTCCGGTGCTGGAAGGCGGCGCGACGAAGCAAAGGTGACAATGGGACCCATGAAGCTCGAACACGCACTGCACGCGGCACGGGCGCTCGTCCTGGCCGACCTCGCGGCGGGAGACGTCGCTCAAGCCGACATCGTCTCGCTCGTCGAGGACGCCATCACGCACCGCCGCTGGTGGGTCGAGCAATGGCCGGAAGGCGTGACGTACGTCGCCGGGCTGGTCGCCCAGGACGTCCAGGACTCCCTGCTGGAACGCTACGGCCGCTGGCCCCTGTGCCCCGTCTGCACCACGGGCGGCGACCTCCACGCCCTCGACGTACAACCCGAACTGGGCCCCGACCCGCACTGGGTCTGCGGCAAGACGGCGGTCGCGGTGGCCCGGGTGGGGCGGCTCGGGACCACCCTCTGATGGCTGTACTGATCGACCCGCCCTCGTGGCCGGGCCACGGCCGTATGTGGTCCCACCTGGTGAGCGACGTCTCGTACGACGAGCTCCACGACTTCGCCACCCGCATCGGCGCCCCGCGCCGCGGCTTCGACCGCGACCACTACGACGTCCCGAGCGACCTCTATGCGCGGGCGGTGCGGGCGGGTGCGGAGGAGGTCGGCAGCAAGGAGCTGCTGCGAAGGCTCACGGCGGCGGGCCTCCGCCGCCGCCGGGCGCCTACGGCGCGCGGCTGACCGGACCCGAGTCAGCGAGACGCCTTCGGGGCCGCCTCCGCCTCGCGCGCGGACGTGGTGGCCTGACCGGCCGCGATCACGCGGGACGCCCCCTCCGCGCGATGCAGCCGGGCCGCGATCGCCGTCGTCACGATGCCCGTCCCGGCCAGGCCCGCGCCCGTCCAGGCCACGGCCGGGTAGCCCCAGCCCGCGCCGATGACCAGGCCGCCGAGCCAGGGGCCCACCGTGTTGCCGATGTTGAAGGCGGACGTCGTGGTCGCGCCCGCGAGCGTCGGGGCGGCGTTCGCGACGTTGAACATACGGGCGTTGAGCGCGGGCGCGGTGAAGAAGGCGGTGAAGCCGAGCAGCAGCGCCAGGCCCACGGCGGCGACCGGGCTGTGCGCGGTCAGCGCCAGGACGCTCAGCACCACCGTCGAGGCGGTGATGCCGCCGTACATCGTCCCGAAGAGGTGCGCGTCCGCGATCCGCCCGCCGACCGCCGTACCGATCAGCGCGCCCACCCCGAACAGCGCCAGCACGGTCGGCACCCAGCCCTCGTCCAGCCCGGCCACGTCCGTGAGCAGCGGCGAGAGGTACGAGAACAGGCAGAAGACCGCGCCTCCGCTCAGCGCGGTGCTGACCAGCGCCAGCCAGACCTGCCGGTCGCGGTAGATGCGCAACTCGGCCCGCAGCCTTGGCCTGTCCTCCCCGGTCGGCACCTCCGTACGCGGTACGAGCGCGACCACTCCGATCAGCCCGATCACCGACAGCCCGGCCACCGCCCAGAAGGCGGCGCGCCATCCCGCGTTCTGCCCCAGGAACGCCCCGGCCGGAACCCCCGCGATGTTCGCGACGCTGAGCCCGCCGACCATCACCGCCATGGCCCGCGCCCGCGCGTTCACGGGCACCAACGACACGGCCACCGCCGCCCCCACGGCCCAGAACCCGGCACACGCGAGCGCGCTCACCACCCGCGACGCGAACAGCACCCCATACGACGGCGCCACCGCCCCCGCCACCTGCCCGAGCCCGAAGACGGCGAGCAGCGCGATCAGCGTCGTCCGCCGAGGCAACCGCAACGTAGCCGCCGCCAGCAGCGGCGCCCCGACCACCATCCCGATGGCGAACGCCGATATCAGCAGCCCGGCCGTGGGGATCGTCACCCCCATGTCCCGGGCGACGGGTTGCAGCAGCCCGGACAGCATGAACTCCGAGGTCCCGAGAGCGAAGACGGACAGGCCAAGTACATAAACGGCGATGGGCATGCCGACGTCAACGCCCCGACGGGGCCCGCCATTCCTCGCCGCCCGGCGCGTTCCCCATCTCCCGAACGTTCACTCGAAGTAGTGGCGTGGCGGCTGCGACCTGGCGGTGTCACGGAGAGTGATGAAGAATCGAGATGCGAGCCCGCCAAGGGGAGGCGGGCGTTGAGGCATCACAGGGGGGAGTGATCACTATGACGGAATGGCAGATCGGCCACGCCCAGGAGTGGACCGTCCGCCGCCGCCCTGGACTGTCGCAAGCCGATCCGCTACCCGGGCCGTCGATCGGGATGATCGCCGTCCAGCTCGTCGGTGCCGTCCTCGACATACGAGAGGAGCCGCCCACCCCTGCTCTCGGCGACGCGCAACGCATCCCGCAACGCCTCGGTCAGTCGGCAGGCCAGGAAGCGAAGCTCCACGACGCCGACTTTGTCGTTGGTGAGCAACGCTTGGGAGTGCTGCAGCAGTTGGGCGCCCATGCCCAGTTGCAGTGTCTCGACCTGGTCTGCCTTCCGGCTCAACCGGCTGTTGTCGTCGTCCGTCGACAAGTAGCAGGGCTTGCCCTCCGGGCCGGACCACGGCAGGAGGCGTAGGCCGTTCATGACATCAGCTCCACTCAGCTGTTCCCGGCAGCCCCAAGTGGGCACCGTATGTAGTCAATTGGTCACCAGGGAAACGCGTCAGCCAATAGAATGAGACGCCTTGAATCGCAGTGCGCAAGTCTGCGAGCTGCCGCGATGCTGGCCGTGATCACATAGCGAGAGGTCACGGCATTGGACGAGACGACCCCATCCGCGAACTTGAATCCGCTCCAGCGCTTCGGCCGTGACGTTAAACAGGTGCGTCTCGCCCGCAAGCTCACGCAGAAGCGCCTGGGCCAGGCCGCCGGATACTCGGAGGCGTACGTCAGCAGGGTGGAGGCGGGGAAGCTCCTGCCCAGGCCCAGCGACAAGTTCGCGAAAGGCTGCGACACCGCGTTCGGCACGGCCAACCTGTTCGCGGACATGCTCCGCAGGATCGACGAGGGCGATCACCCCTCGTGGTTCACCCCGTATCTCAACCTGGAGCGCAAGGCGTCGCGAGTGCTGGACTACTCGGCGAACCTCGTGATCGGCATTCTGCAGACGGAGGACTACGCGGAGGCCGTCTTCCGCGGCTACTTCTCGAAGGAGGAAGCCGAGGCGATCGAGGGCAAGGTCGCCACGCGGCTGAGTCGGCGTGAGGTGTTCGAGGGGGAGGCTCCGCCGTACCTCTGGGCCATCCTGAACGAAGCGTGCCTGCGAACGGCCGTCGGCGGTGCCGAGGTCATGAGCGGTCAGCTTGAGTATCTGCTGACGGCTGCCGCGTCACCTCATGTCACGCTTCAGGTCCTGCCGTTCTCGGCAGGCGTTCCGACTTCCTCCCCGGAGCCCTTCACCGTGCTGCGCTTCCCGGACTCGCCCACGGTGCTCTACACCGAGACCCGGGTAGGAGGAAGAATGCACGATTCTCCTCAGACGGTCGCTGCCGCCCTGGATGACTATGATCTGCTCAGGGCAAGTGCGCTGTCCCCGGATCGATCAAAGGCCCTGATCAAGACTCTGGCGAAGGAGTACCGCACATGAGTGCCGACTTGGATCTCACCGCTGCCGAGTGGGTCAAGTCTTCGTACAGTGGCGCCAACGGCGGCCAGTGCGTGGAGTTTTCCCGCACCTTCGCCCGGACCCACGGCGCCGTCCCTGTCCGCGACTCCAAGAACCCGCACGGGCCGACGCTGAGCTTCCCGGCAGAGGGCTGGGCGTCGTTCGTCTCCGCCCTCATACGCGGAGCGTTTGCTGCCGATTGACCCAGGAGCCTCAGAGGTCGCACGGATAAGCCGGGGGCACGTCGGCTGGCGGTTGGGGCATGTGGTGACGGTGGGCCGCCACGGTCGTTGCGATCCTGACGAAGGCCTCGACGTGCCGCGAGGGAGCGGTCGGTGGCCACGCGACGACCAGGGTGCTGGGGACTGCGTCGAGGACGGGCACACGTACGAGGTCGGGACCCAACGACTCCGCGAAGGACCGTGGCAGGACCGCGATGGTGCGTCCGAGGGCGACCAGCTGCGCCAACTGGGTCAAGTCGGTGACTTCGGGCCCGGTCGCTCCATCGGCTGCCAGGCCGTGCCAGCGGGGCAGCGTCTCGCCTTGCAGGTCGACGCTGCGCAGACTCGCTCGCTGTGCCAGGCGGTGCCAGTGGGGCAGCACTGCTACGCGTTGCTCGACCGTCAGCGTCCTGGACTCGAGCCTGTCGATGTTCTCGTGCGGGGTGTGCAGCAGTGCCACGTCCGCGCGTCCGTCACGCAGCAGGTTCGCCCGATCAGCCACACCGCCGAAGAGGACCTCCACGGCCGGAGCATCTGGCTCTTGCTCGTAACAGGCGAGAATGTCGGGCAGAAGACCGCCGTCACCCCCTGGTTTCACCACCAGCCTGAGGCGCGCGTCGGGCTTGCCCGCCTGCTGGGCGTGACGGGCCGCGGCCAGCACCATGTCCAGCGCTTGCCGCCCCTCTTTGAAGAGAACCTCCCCAGCCGGGGTAAGGGAGACGCGGCGACTGCTGCGTTCCAGCAACCGGACACCGAGCCGATGTTCGAGTTGCCGGATCGCCTTCGACAGCGCCGGCTGAGCGATCACGAGCCGCTCGGCGGCACGACCGAAATGCAGTTCCTCGGCGACGGCGAGGAAGTATTCCAGCTCCCGCGTCTCCAATCGATCCATTCCTGAAGGTTATCGATGAGGCGGTGGATCGGTCTTGGACGAGCGCCGAACTCCGGTGATGTCATTGGGTACATGACCAACCACGCAACACGAAAGACCGCTCTACGCCGGGATCACCGACGGCGACGCCCAAGTGGCCGACGTGTCAACCGAGACATTCAATCGGGTCATGGTGACCAACGCGCTCAGCCCCATGCGCGTAGTAGAGGCACTTCAGGACGTCGTCCCGCCGACCGGCACGATCGGGGTCATGTCGTCGCGTCAAGGGAGCCTCACACTCAACGACAGAGCGGGACACGAGATCTACCGGGCCAGCAAGTCCGCGCTCAACCAGCTGATGCGCAGCTTCGCCGCGCGCCACGCCCACGATCCACGCACCATCCTGCTCCTCTGCCCCGGCTGGGTGCGGACCGAGCTGGGCGGTCCGGATGCACTCCTGACGATCGCAGAGAGCGTTCCTGGAGTCGTGGACACGATCGAGAAGCACGCCGGTGACGGAGGCTTGCACTTCGTCAACTACCAGGGCCAGACCGTGCCGTGGTGAACGTGGTGAAGTAGCGGGATCGCCAGTGGGCGGTACGCGTTACGCGCCCAGCAGCTCCAGCTCCGTCGTCATATTGCGGCGGGCTGCTTGCTCCCAGCGGTCGTGGGCGATCGGGGTGCGGAACAGGCGGGGGAGGCCCAGGAGGTGGCGGAGGACGTTGGCGCGGCCTTCGCGGAAGGTGTTGTCGGGGACGAAGGAGTACTCCTCGCGGACCGCTGCCGCGTACGCGCTGTAGGCCTCGGGTGGGCCTGCCAGTACCGCGAGGTCGGCGTCGCAGAGGACTTCGCCGTTGCTGTCGCCCTCGGCGGGGTCGTGGTCGGTGGTGAGGCGCACGAGGCGGGCGGTCTCGGTCACGCGGGCCTCCGGCACGCCTGCCTCCGGAAGGGCGCGTTCGGCGAGGCGGGCGCTGCGGTCCTCGTTGTTCGAGCGGTCGGGGAGGTAGACGGCGTCGTGGAACCAGGCGGCCAGGCGGATCGCGGCGGGGTCCGGTGCCTCGGTGTGTTCCAGGAGTTCGTCCACGCGGTCCAGGACCGCGATCAGGTGGTCGGTGGTGTGGTACCGGCGCTGGGGTTCGGCCCAGCGGGAGAGGAGGTCGTGGCCGTAGGGAGCCGGGTCGGGGGTGGTGGTGTCGCGGGCGCTGTCGAGCAGGAGCGCCCAGCGGGTGAGGAGCGCGGGGTGGTCGGACATGGGCCCATTGTGAAGGGGTGCGGGTTGCGGCGGGCGGGTGGTATGGCAAGCTATGCAGCATGTCTAGACCAATTCTCGAGGTTATCGCCCTCCACCCGGAGGACGCGATCGCGGCAGAGGCCGGAGGGGCGGACCGTCTTGAGCTGGTCACCGACATGGCCGCCGACGGGCTGACGCCTTCCCGGGAGACCTTCGCCGCCGTCCGTTCGGCGGTGGATCTGCCGGTGCGGGTGATGCTCCGGGCGTCCGATGGGTTCGCGGCGGGGGACCCCGCGGCCGTCGACGGGCTGTGCCGCAAGGCCGCCGCGCTGTATGCGGAGGGGGCGGACGAGTTCGTGCTCGGCTTCCTCGCCGCCGACGGTCTGGCCGACCTGGCCGCCGTCGCCACGCTCGTCGAGGTCATCGGCCCCGGGGTGGGCGTGGACGAGAGCCGCTGGACCTTCCACCGGGCCATCGACCGCGCCGCCGATCGCGATGTGCTCCGTCGGCAGCTGGCCGGGCTTCCCGGCCTGGACACGTATCTCACCGCCGGTTCGGCACACGGCGTCGACCACGGCCTGTCGACCCTCCGGGCCGAGGCCGCGCGCACGGGTGCGCCGGGGTACGAGGCGCGGATCATGGTCGGCGGCGGCCTTCGCCTCGACCACCTCCCCGAGCTGCGCGCCGCGGGCATCACCGCCTTCCACATCGGCAGCGCGGCCCGGCCCGGTGGATGGCACGGGTCGGTGGACGCGGCCGCCGTCGGGCAGTGGCGTCTCGCCCTCGACGCCCCGGTGCCGGTGGGCTGAGGCGCGCTCGGAGTTGCCGGTTTCTGGGGGCTGAGGCCTTTGGAGCATGGGGGCGGCCCGCTCCCGCCCCGGCCCGTCCGCCCGCCGCCGGGTCGCGGTGGGTGACGGTGGGGGCGCCCCGTCCCCATGCAACACCTGCCGCCGGGCGGGGCGGTGTCGCTGGGCTGTGGTTGGCGACGGCGGCCACTCGCCCTGGCGCCCGGGACTGTTGCCCGGCCGGGGCGCACCCCACTCCCGCCTGGCGCTCCGCCGCCGTGCGACACCTGCCGCCGGGCGGGGGTGGTGTCACCGGCGGGAGGGGGACGGGGTCGGAGGGGTGGGGTGCTGGACGATGACGTGTATTTGTGGCGCCTACTCCCGGCCCACTTCACGTTCTTCGGCGGTGGCGCCAAAAATATACGAGTCCAGTGCCCTGCCCCGGAGGCCCCGGCGCCCGCACCCACCACCGACCGAAGCCGCACCCCGCGCACCCACCGCGCGCACCCGCAGGGCTACGCCAGGCGCTCCGGGAGCGGGGCCGCGTGGAGCACCGTCAAGCCTGAGACGGCTCGGGTCAGGGCTACGTACAGGCGGCGCAGGCCTGTGCGTTCGTCGGGTTCGCCGTCGACCACGGCGGCCGGTTCGTCCAGGACCACGTAGTCGTACTCCAGGCCCTTCGCCAGCGTCGCCGGTACGAGGGTCAGCCTCGCCTCGGGGCTGGTCTCCTCGCCGGGGGAGAGGTGGGTCAGGCCCGCCGCCGCGAGGGCGGAGGCCAGGGCGGGGACGCGGGCTTCGGCCGCGATCAGGCCGATCGAGCCCTCGTGGGACAGGGCCTCGCGGCAGGCGGTGATGACGGCCGCGTCCAGGTCGGACGGGTCGACGGCCCGTACGGCGAAGTCGCCCGCCGCCTCGCGGATCGACGTGGCCTCGGACAGGTCGGGCGCGATGGCGGGCAGCAGTCGTGAGGCGTACGCGATCACCTCGCGCGGCACGCGGAAGCCCTGGGTCAGCTCCTCGACGGCGGAGCCGGGTTTGCCCAGGTGGGTGAGGGCCTCCTGCCAGCTGTTCGTGGCCCAGGGGGTGGTGCCCTGGGCGAGGTCGCCGAGGATGGTGGCCGAGCCGGTGGTGCAGCGGCGGCCGACGGCGCGGTACTGCATGGGGGACAGGTCCTGCGCCTCGTCCAGGACCACATGGCCGAGGGAGTGGGTTCGTTCGATGAGGTCGGCGGCCTCGTCGACGAGCACCGCGTCCTGCGGGGACCACTTGGCGGACTTCGCGCTGCGCGGCGGCTTGGTCCACAGGATGGTCTTCTGCTCGTCGGCCGTGAGGATGCCGTCCGCGTGTGTGGTCAGGAAGTCGGCGTCGGAGAGCAGCCGCAGCACGAGTCTGGCCGGGTCGACGGGCGGCCAGATGGCCTTGACGGCCGCCTTCACGGCGGGGTTGCGGGCCACCGCGTCCTGGACGCGGTCGTCGGGTGCCTCGCCCGCCTGCTCCATGCGGACGAGCACGGCGTGCGCGATGCGCTGCGGCAGGGCGTCGCGGGCCGCGCCGTAGCGGATGTCGCGGGCCAGCAGTTCGGCCACGGTTTCCTCGAGCTCGTACGCCGGTACCCGCCAGCGGCGCGAGCCGCGCACCACGACGCACGGTTCGGTGGGCGGGGTGACGTGCGCGCGCAGGGCCCGCCGCAGCACCTCGGCCATGCGGGCGTCGCCCTTGACGCGGGCCACGTCGGCGGAGTCGGTGCCGCGCACCTCGACGCCCGTGGCGGGGCGGGCCACCAGGTCCTCGACGGTGGCCTGGGCGACCTGCAACTCGCCCAGCGCGGGCAGGACTTGCTCGATGTAGCGGAGGAAGGAGCGGTTCGGCCCGATGACGAGGGTGCCGGAGCGGGCCAGCCGCTCGCGGTGGGCGTACAGCAGATAGGCGACCCGGTGCAGGCCGACCGCCGTCTTCCCGGTGCCCGGCGCCCCCTGGACGCAGACGGTGCCGCCGATTCCGGCGCGGACGATCTCGTCCTGCTCGGGCTGGATCGTCGCGACGATGTCCCGCATGGGGCCGACGCGCGGCCGCTCGATCTCGGACTGGAGCAGCTTGCTGGTCTGCTCCGCCTCGCTCGGGTCGCTGAGTTTTTCGTCCTCGTAGGCGGTCAACTCGCCGCCGGTGTAGCCGAAGCGGCGGCGCAGCCCGACGTCCATGGGCGCGTTCTTGGACGCCTGGTAGAAGGGCTGCGAGACGGGGGCGCGCCAGTCGATGACCATGGGGTTACCGTCGGCGTCGTGTACGTGGCGGCGGCCGATGTAGAAGGATTCCCCGTCGGCGATCTCGGTGACCTCGGTGACCTCGGCTCCCTCCGCTGTGTCCCCGTCCGGCGCGTGCAGGTAGTCGAGGCGGCCGAAGAAGAGCGGGGTGTGGGAGAGGTCGGCGAGGGCCTTGATGCGCTCGCTGACCTGGTGGTGCAGGGCCTCGGCGTTGACCCAGTTGGCGGCGACGTCCCGGAGGTCGAGCGCCTCGACGTCGGCGCGCATGGCGCGCAGGGCGGCGCGTGAACCGGCGAGATGGGCGCGTTCCCGTGTGAGGGGGTCGGTCGGTGGGGTGTCTGAGCGGTCAGGGGCGTGCGAGGGCACGGCGTAGCCTCCGGCGGGTACACGAAGCAGAGTTGCGGTACGTACGACGAGATACCGGCCGGTTTCCGTCCGGGCGGCGGCTCTCCCGAGCGGGAGGCGGCAAGACCGGGGATTGTAGCCAGCGCGTGTCCGGCGCGCGAACGATTTACGACGGCCGCGCGGCCGCACGGACGTAGCGCCTCAGCCGCAGCGCGGCCGCACCCGCAGCGCCGCAGCCGCAGCACCGCACCCGCAGCGCCTCAGCCTCGGCGCCGCAGGGCCTCAGCGCCGCACCCTCGGCCCGTCAGACGTCCTCGTCCGCGACCAGCGCGCTCGCGTCCACGATCCGGTACGCGTACCCCTGCTCGGCCAGGAACCGCTGGCGGTGCGCCGCGAAGTCCTGGTCGATGGTGTCGCGCGCGACCACCGAGTAGAAGACCGCCGGGTGGCCGTCGGCCTTCGGCCGGAGCACCCGGCCGAGCCGCTGGGCCTCCTCCTGGCGGGAGCCGAAGGTGCCGGAGACCTGGATGGCGACGGTGGCCTCGGGGAGGTCGATGGAGAAGTTGGCGACCTTCGAGACGACGAGGACGGACAACTCGCCCTCCCGGAAGGCGTTGAACAGCTTCTCGCGCTGCGCGTTCGTCGTCTCGCCCTTGATCACGGGCGCGTCCAGATGGTCGCCCAGCTCGTCGAGCTGGTCGATGTACTGGCCGATGACCAGCGTCTGCTGCCCCTTGTGCTTGGCGACCAGCGCCTCGGTGATCCGCTGCTTGGAGGCGGTGGTGGCGCAGTAGCGGTACTTTTCCTCGGTCTCGGCGGTCGCGTACGCCAGCCGCTCGGTGTCGGTGAGGTTGACGCGGACCTCGACGCAGTCGGCGGGCGCGATGTAGCCCTGCGCCTCGATCTCCTTCCAGGGCGCGTCGAAGCGCTTGGGGCCGATGAGCGAGAAGACGTCGGACTCGCGGCCGTCCTCCCGTACGAGCGTGGCGGTCAGGCCGAGGCGGCGGCGGGCCTGGAGGTCGGCGGTGAACTTGAAGACGGGCGCGGGCAGCAGATGCACCTCGTCGTAGATGATCAGGCCCCAGTCGCGGGAGTCGAACAGCTCCAGATGCTGGTAGACGCCCTTCCGCTTGGTGGTGAGCACCTGGTACGTGGCGATGGTGATCGGGCGGATTTCCTTGCGCGTACCGCTGTACTCGCCGATCTCCTCCTCGGTCAGCGAGGTACGGCGCACCAGCTCGTGCTTCCACTGCCGGGCCGAGACGGTGTTGGTGACCAGGATGAGGGTGGTCGACTTGGCGGTGGCCATCGCTCCCGCTCCGACCAGCGTCTTTCCGGCGCCGCAGGGGAGGACGACGACGCCTGAGCCGCCGTGCCAGAACCCTTCGACGGCGTGCTTCTGGTACGGGCGCAGCGCCCAGCCGTCCTCGTGGAGGTCGATGGCGTGCGCCTCGCCGTCCACGTAACCGGCCAGGTCCTCGGCGGGCCAGCCCAGCTTGAGCAGCGTCTGCTTGATCTGGCCACGCTCGGAGGGGTGGACGACGACCGTGTCCGGGTCGATACGGGACCCGACCAGCGGCTGGACCCGCTTCGACCGCAGGATCTCCTCCAGCACCGGGCGGTCGCTGGTCTCCAGGACCAGACCGTGCGTGGGGTGCTTGAGGAGGCGCAGCCGCCCGTAGCGGGCCATCGTCTCGGCGACGTCGACGAGCAGGGCGTGCGGAACGGGGTAGCGGGAGTGCTCCACCAGCGCGTTCACGACCTGCTCGGCGTCGTGCCCGGCGGCGCGCGCGTTCCACAGGCCGAGCGGGGTCAGCCGATAGGTGTGGATGTGCTCGGGGGCGCGCTCCAGCTCGGCGAAGGGGGCGATGGCGCGGCGGCACGCGTCCGCCTGCTCGTGGTCGACCTCGAGCAGGAGCGTCTTGTCGCTCTGGACGATGAGCGGTCCGTTCACGCGCCTGAGTCCTTTCGTGTCGCCGGAGGCCGAGGTGTCGCCGGGGCCAAAGACCCAGTGTCCCTCATCGGCCGGGCAGGGAGGAGGGCCAGAGGGATACGCGGCTCGCAGGGATGGGCGGAGGCCGCAGGGATACTCGGCGGGGCCGGGGGCAAGCGGGGACACAGAGCGGGACGACGCGGAGAGAGGGAAGAAAGGGCGGGAGGTAGGTCCCTGTGTTCAGCATCGCTGGGTGGGAGATCCGGCGGAATGTGAAGAGCGCGCCTGCGAAGGGTGCGACGGCCAAGAGTGCGCCAGTGAAGGGTGCGACGGTGAAGAGTGCGCCGGTGAAGGGTGCGCCTGCGAAGAACGCGCCGAAGACGAAGGCGCCGCCGAAGACCAAGGCCGCCGCGAAGGCGAAGGCGGCGGTGGGGGCGGCGAAGTCGAAGGCCGCGTCCGCGAAGCCGAAACCGGCCGGGACGGGGACCAGGAAGCCGTCCGGCACGGCTGCGAGGACGGTCGGGAAGACAACCGGGAAAACGGGCGGGAAGACGGCCGGGAAGACGGCCGGTACCGCGAAGAAGGCGCCGGGTGCCCGGAAGCCGCAGGGCCCACCGGCCGCCGCGGCCGCCGCGCCCTCCGCGTCCCCGCCCCTGCAACGTGATTCGTTCGGCTCCCGCGCCGGGCGGGTGCTGGTGATGCTGCTGGCGTTCGTCTGCATGGTCGGGTTCGCGGCGGCGCTCGCCAAGGCCACGCTCGTGCCGCAGCCGGGGTCCAGCGACCTCGTGCACACCAACCTGCAGCCGGGTGATTCGCTGCGCGCCTACCTCGACCAGCCCGCCATTCGGGACTCGGTGAAGCAGATCGGCGGCAATGTGCTGCTCGGCGCGCCCTTCGGGGTGCTGCTGCCGATGCTCGTGCCGAAGGCGCGGGGCGCGGTGCGGGTGGTGCTGGTGACGTCGCTGGTGATGGTGCTGGTCGAGGTCGCGCAGGGCGCGATCGTCGAGGGACGGGCGTTCGACATCGATGACGTCATCCTGAACACGTCCGGTGCCCTGCTCGGCTACTTCCTGATCGGCCGCCGCCTCGGTCACGCCCTCCACCCGCGCCGTCACCACTGGTGGCAGCGGCGGGGCAAGTCCGCCTAGCCCGGCTCGTCGGCCAGTTCCGCGACGCCGGTGATGCGGTGGAGGGGGTATGTGCGGACCTCGTCGGCGGTGTGGTCGTACGCGGTGACGTAGCCGCCCTCGACGCGGACCGGGGCGATGACGCGCTGGCTGGCGGCGCCGTCCGCGTTGACGTAGCCGATCCAGACGGCGGACCCGGTGAGGGCCGCGGCCTGCATGGTGGCGAGGGTGTCGGCGGAGGTGGTGCGGGGGAGACGGCCGCCGGTTGTGGTGGTGCTGTCGGCGGTGGTGGCCGGGGACTTGTGGGGCGCGGTCGCGGCGAGGTCACCGGCGCGGATGGCACGTACCGCCGCGCCCAGCAGGGTGGCATCGGGAACGGGCGGGCCGTCCGGGACCGGGGCGGGGGGTGTGCGGGGCGGGGTGCGCTGGGCCTTGGCGCGGGTGATCAGGACGTCGCCTTCGGCGGATTCGGCGGCCGGTGCGTATCCCATGGCGCGCAAGCTCTCCAGCAGCGCGTCCGGCGGTGCCTGGGCGGCCAGCACGGTGGGGGCGAGACGGCGCAGGCGCAGGCCCGCGGAGCGGCGGTCGGCGAGGATCTCGGCGAGCAGGGTCTCGTCGTCGCAGCGCAGATAGGCGGAGGCCGCGCCGATGCGGAGGTGGCCGTGCTTACGGGCGATGTCGTCGATCAGGTACGTGAGGGGCTGCGGCACCGGGGTGCGGGAGTGCGCGGCGAGGAAGGTGTGCAGGTCGTCGGCGGCCTGCCCGGCGTCGAGCGCGCGGCGTACGGAGGCGGGGGTGAAGCGGTAGACGGTCGCGCCGCCCTTGGACTCGATCTCGGCGAGGACCCCGAGCGCGTCGGCGAGCGGCCGCTCCAGTGGGCCGGGGGCGACGGCGGTCAGGTCGGCCTGGAGGAGTACGTGGTCGAGGGGCTCGGGGAGGAGCGGGGCGAGGAGCCGTGCCGCCTTGGCGGCGAGCGCGGCGGCCTCGGCCGGGGTCGTGGCGGGCGGGCCGGGAGGCGCGGCGGTGGTTCCAGTCGCTCCGGTCGGCCCCGCGCCGAGGGCTCCGGGAGCGGCGACGGCCTCGGCGATTCCGGCTGCCGGCGCGGGTGTTCCGGCCGCCGGGCCCAGGAGCGCGCGGCCCTGGGCCGAGAGCGCGGCGCGGCCCGTGACGCCGAGCATTTCGGCCTCGCCGAGGGTCCAGCGCGCCAGCCGTGACCGCAGATCGTCCCTGGTGGTGGGGGAGGAGGCGGATGTGGTGGCGGGGGCGGTCAGCCCGGCGGTTCCGGTGGCCCCGGCAGCGGAGGCCCAGATCCCGGCAGCCCCCGAGGCCCCGGCGCTCCCGGCACCAAATCCGGCGTGTCCTGCGGTTCCGGGAGCTGCGGCAGCTGCGCCCCCGGCTCCCGTAACCCCGTCGCCCGTGAAACCGGCTCCGGCGCCCCCGGCGCCCTTGGCCGCAGCCCCGGCACCCCTGGCGCCCGCCGGGCCCGCCGCTCCCACCGGGCCTCGGTGTGCCGGGCGTTCCCACCGCAGGCGGGCCAGCAGCGCGTCCGGGTCGGGGGCGGCGCCGGGCGGGAGGGTGGCGAGGAGTTCGAGGACCCGGCGGCGGACCTCGGGGGCCGGGGAGCGGTCCAGGTCGGGGCCGAGCGCGGAGAGCGTACGGCCCCGGTTGTCACGGCCGCCGACCAGGCCCGATGTACGGGTCGCGGCGAGCCAGGCAGTGGCGAGGACGGCCCAGCGCTCCTCGGCGGGCAGCCGCAGCCAGTCGTCGTAGGCGGGGGTGGGCGCGTACCGCTCGTCGGTCTCGCCGTCGGAGGCCAGCAGTCCGGCCGCGTACGCCAGCTCGATCCAGAAGGCGGCCACCGGCTCGGAGACGTCGAGCGCGACGGCGGTCCGCTTGAGTTCGCGCACGCTCAGCCCGCCCGCGCGCAGTACGGGCGGACCGGCGCTCTCCCATTCGCCAAGCAGCTCTTCGACGGTGGCCAGGGCGGTGAACGCTTGCCCGGCCGCGACTTTGTCCACAGCCTGTGGATTGTTTTGCGTGCTGGACGTCGGCGTCGGGGCCACCGGCTCGGGCGCGCGGTGGGCGTGGCCGCCGCGCAGATGCAGGGCGACTTCGCGGGGGAGGACGACGTTGCGCGGCCCTGACGGCAGCAGCAGACCACGGTCCAGCAGCCAGGCGATGGGCGGCGTGGGGGCGGCGACGGAGACCTCCCCGTAGGGCGGGCCCCAGGTCAGCTTGGCGAGCACGGCGGCCGCGCCGTCGGGTGCCCCGGCGAGCAGCGTCGCCATCCGGTCGCGGTCGTTGAACAGCTCGGTCAACGCGGCGACGGCCGTCACCGGATCGTGGGTGCCCGGCAGCCCGGCCGCCGCCAGCAGCTCCTGCAGCCGCCCTGGCGACATCCCCGCCGTGGCCTCGTGCACGGTGGGCCCGAGCCCGGTCGGCGACGGTGAGGTGGGCGAGGGCGCCAGCAGCTCTCGCGCGGTACGGACGAGCCGCAGCCGGTCGTCCCCGCCCCAGACCAGCGCCTGTGCCCGCAGCGTGGCGACGGCACGCGGCACCTCGGCGGCGACCCGCTCGCGGAGCGCGGCGGGGTCGGTCGTGCCGCCGGGGGCTTCGTCGCCCGTCATCAGGGCGCTCAGCGTTTCGTACGGGCAGGGGTCCGGGGCGACTGCCAGGGCCTCGGCGGTCTGGAGGGCGAAGCGGTCGAGGCGTTCCACCGCCCGGACGACCGAGGCGCGGGTGCCCGCTCGGGTGGCGAGCTGGGTGAGGTCGCCCGGGACGGGGGACAGCAGGTCGGGGCGGGCGCGCAGCAGGGCGGCGATGGCCTCGTCGGGGCGCGTGCGCAGCTCCTCGGCCAGGGTGCGGGGCGCCGCGCGACCACTGGCGTCCGGGCCGGTCCCTGCGGTCACGCATGCCTCCCGATTACGCGCGCTGCTCATTCGATCCACAGTACCCGGGGGTGCCGGGCGTCGGGGGTGCGGCGGAATCCAGCCTTCGCACGGTACCGTCGGAGCCGTCTGGCACGCCGACCATGCGCATTCTCAGGGGTCTTGGTGGGGATCGAGAGCGAAAAGCTCGTCTACGACTATCTGAGCCGTGTCGGGGACCTGGCTCAGCAGCAGGGTCTGCCGTCCGGTGAACGGATGCGGCTGGTCTCCGGGCTGCGGGCCGATATCGACCACCGGCGGTCGACGACGGGCGGTACGGACAGCCCGGCCGGGGTGAAGCGGATTCTGTCCAAGTTGGGCACGCCCGCCGAGGTGGTCGCCGCTGCGGGCGGCCGGGAGTCCGTGGGGGACACCACCCCGAGCGGGCCCGGGACCCCGAGCGGTTCCGGCAGCTTCGGCGGCGAACCGGCCGGGGGAGCTACGCGTACGTCGGGGGCGGCGCGGGCGGCCCGCGACAAGCTGGCCGGGCTCGCCGAGCGCACCGGGCTCAGCAACAAGGTCCCCTCGCCCCGCGAGCCCAACGGGCCGAACAGCGGTGACACCCCCGTCTCCCTCGCCAAGCACATGCCCGCGACACCGGAGGGGAAGCCCCCCGGCCGTTCGTCCGCCGCCGCGTCCCCGCCCCATCTGGCGGGCCAGGACGAGTTGAGCCCGCGCGAGTCCAACCCCGACTGGTGGCAGGTGGAGCCGGGGCCGTTCGCCCAGCCCGAGCATCAGGAGGGCCAGTTCGGCTTCGTCGAGGGCTTCGTCGGCGGCATCGAGCTGCCCGAACTGCTCGGCGGCGGCAAAACGGTCGAGCAGGAGCAGCGGGAGCAGCGGGAGCAGCGCGAAAAGCAGGAGGCGGCCGAGGCCGAGGCCGCCGAAGCCGCGGCGGACACCGCCGGGAAGGAGCCGCGTCGGCGCGGCCTGCTGCGCCGCGCGGTGTTCGGCCCCGGCAAGTCCGCCGCCACGGAGGACGGCACCGGCAAGGCGGCCCGGGCCGGTTGGGCGGCGGGGCTCAGCCCGCTGCTGCTGCTCGCGATCGCGCTGCTCGTCGCGGGCGCCGTGATGGGCAACGTCGTCGTGCTCGCCTTCGGCTGGGTGCTCACGTACGCCACCGGCAAGCTGTCCCGCGCCGAGGCGAAGTGGGCGGTGCTGGGCATGCCCGGCCTGGTGGCGGCCGGGGCGATGGTCTGGCTGTGGGGCCGGACCAACGGCAAGTGGGGCGACCCGATCCCGGCGGACGGGATGAAGGACGTGCTCACCGAGACCTGGCCGGTGGTGGTGCGCGGAGCGGCCGTCGCCACGGTGCTCTTCCTGGTGTGGCGGGCGCGCCGCCGGGGCTGAACCGCCCGCCCGGCCCCCTAGCCGCGCTCCGCCGTCACCGAAACGTCCGCCGACCCGCCCACCGCCCGCTCCGCCTGCCACGGCGCGCCCGGGACAACGAGGGGGCTGCCCGTCACCGGGTCCGGTACGACGACGGACTCCAGCCCGAACACCTCCCGCACCAGCTCCGCCGTGACCACCTCCGACGGGCGCCCGCGCGCGACGACGCGGCCCGCCTTCATCGCGATCAGGTGGTCCGCGTACCGCGCCGCCTGGTTGAGGTCGTGCAGTACGGCCACCACCGTGCGGCCGCGCTCGTGGTTGAGCTGGCGGATCAGGTCCAGCACCTCCACCTGGTGGGCGATGTCCAGGTAGGTCGTCGGCTCGTCCAGCAGCAGAAGGCCGGTCTCCTGCGCGAGCGCCATCGCGATCCAGACGCGCTGCCGCTGGCCGCCGGACAGCTCGTCCACCAGCCGGTCGGCGAGCGCCGTCACATCCGTACGCTCCATCGCCTCGCCGACCGCGCGCTCGTCCTCGGCGGACCACTGCTGCCACCAGTGCTGATGCGGCTGGCGGCCGCGTGAGACGAGGTCGGCGACGGTGATCGCGTCGGGTGCGACCGGGGTCTGCGGGAGGAGCCCGACCGTCTGGGCGATCTTCTTGGTGGGGATGCGCGCGAGGTCCGTCCCGTCGAGGAGCACGGCGCCGCCGCGCGGCTTGAGGAGGCGGCCGAGGGCGCGCAGCAGGGTGGACTTGCCGCAGGCGTTGGGGCCGACGATGACCGTGACCTCGCCATCCGGTATCACCAGGTCGAGGCCGTCCACGACGGTCCGGTCCTCGTAGGCGAGGGTCAGTTCGCGGGCGGCGAGCCGCCCGGTCGTGGGTGCGGTCATGCCGTGGTGCCTCCGTTGCGGCCGCTGCGGCCTCGTCCGCCGGACGTCAGCAGCAGGTAGATCAGATACGGGGCGCCGACCGCGGCGGTCAGCACCCCCACCGGCAGTTCGATCGGCGCGAACAGCTTGCGCGCCAGCAGATCGGCGGCGACGACGATGAACGCGCCGGTCAGCGCCGAGCACAGGAGCGGGATCTGCGCGGTACGGGTCATGCGGCGGGCGATCTGCGGGGCGAGCAGCGCCACGAAGTCGACCGGGCCCGCCGCGCCCGTCGCCATCGCGGCGAGGACGATGCCGAGGGTCGCGAGCCCCAGCCGTACCCGCCCGAGCCGTACGCCCAGCGCGGTCGCCGTGTCGTCGTCCATCGAGACGGTGCGCTGCGCCCGCGCCGCCCACAGGACGGCGGGCAGCAGGAACAGCAGCGCCCAGCCGAGCGGGATGGCCTCGTCCCAGCCGCGCCCGTTGAGGGAGCCGGTCATCCACACCTTGGCCTGCTGGGCGACGAGATAGTCGCCCTTGGTGAGGAAGAGCTGCGTGATGGAGCGGAGCGCGACGGCGAACCCGATGCCGATGAGGACGAACCGGGTGGCCTGGAGGCCGCCGCGCCAGGCGAAGACGTAGACGAGGGCGGCGGCGGCCAGGCCGCCCGCGACGGAGAGGTACGGCAGCACGGCGAAGGCCGTCACGCCGTACGTCATCGCGCCGACGGTGACCGCGCTCGCGCCCTGGGGGACGCCGATGATGTCGGGGCTGGCGAGCGGGTTGCGGGCCACGGTCTGGATGAGCGCGCCCGCGATGCCGAAGGCCGCGCCGACCAGCAGGCCGAGGGTCATGCGGGGGAGGCGGAGGGTGCCGACGACGAGGTCGTTCGGGGTGGGCTGCCCGATGCCGTACTGGGTGTGCAGGAGGGCCTTCACGGCGTCGGCGGGGGCGATGAAGCTCTCGCCGAGGCACAGGTACGCGACGCACACGGCCGCCGTGGCGACGGTCAGCGCGAGGGCGACGAGGGCGGCGCGGCGGTGCAGCAGGAACGAGGCGCGGCGGCCGGTGCGGAGGAGGCCGTAGCCGGGTGGACGGGCGGTCGGGCGCGGCGGGGCGGTTCGCTCCCGTACGGCGGCGGGACTGCCGGTGCGGCTCTCGGCGGTGCCGCCGGTGGTGCTCGTGCCGCCAGTCGTGCCGCCGGTCGGGCTCTCGGCCGCGCTCATGCCGTCACCGTCCTGCGCCGCACCAGCGTGACCAGGAACGGGACGCCGATCAGGGCCGTCATCACACCCGCCGGAACCTCGCTCGGCGGGAAGACGAGACGCCCCACCACGTCCGATATCAGCAGCATCACCGGGCCGATCAGGGCGGCCATCGGGAGGACCCAGCGGTGGTCCGTCCCCACCACCGCGCGCGCGAGGTGCGGAACCGCGAGGCCGACGAAGGCGATCGGGCCCGCGGCGGCGACACCGGCGCCGGTCAGGACCGTCGCGCCGAGGCCCGCGAGGACGCGGACGACCGCGATGTTCTGGCCGAGCCCCTTCGCGACGTCCTCGCCGAGCGCCAGCGCGTCCAGACCGCGGGCGACCGCGGCCACCAGCACCGTGCCCACCAGCAGAAACGGCCAGATCTGGCCGACGATCTCGGCGTCGCGCCCGGCGAGGGAGCCGATCTGCCAGAACCGGAACTCGTCCAGCGCCGCGGCCTTCGTCGTCAGCACGCCCGAGGTGACGGACACCAGCAGGGCGTTGACGGCGGCCCCGGCGAGCGCGAGCTTGACCGGGCTCGCGCCGCCCCGGCCGCCGGAGGCGATGGCGTAGACGGCGACGGAGGCGAGGCCCGCGCCCGCGAAGGCGAACCAGACGTAGCCGGTGAGCGTGTGCACCCCGGCGAAGGCGATCGCGAGCACGACCCCCACCGAGGCGCCCTGGCTGACGCCGAGCACACCGGGGTCGGCGATCGGGTTGCGGGTGACGCCCTGCATCACGGTGCCCGCCATGGCGAGCGCCGCCCCGACCATCAGGCCGACGACGGTACGCGGCAGCCGCAGCGACCGGACGATGTCGGCGGCGTCGCTCGTGCCCCCGTGCAGCAGCGCGTCCAGGACCTGGCTCGGCGCGATGGTGCGGCTGCCGAGCGCGAGGCTGAGCAGGACCGCGACGAGGAGGGCGACGACGGCCGCGGCCGTCCAGCCGATGCGGCGCCGGACCAATGCGGCTCTGGGACTTCGGCTGCTGGCCCGGTCGGCAGACATCGCTTCCGTTCGATCGTTCGATTCTCGCGCGTGAGGTCGGAGCAGGTAAGGCGACGCTAAGTGTATGCATGGGCCAGGCACAATGACGGGCATGGCTGTATCGAGCACTCCCACCCTGACCGTCGGCTTCGACCTCGACATGACGCTCATCGACTCGCGCCCCGGCATCAAGGCTGCCTACGAGGAGCTGTCCGCCCGTACCGGAACGCCCATCGACGCCGAGCTCGCCATCACCCGGCTCGGCCCGCCGCTGGAGCAGGAGCTGGCGCACTGGTTCCCGGACGAGCGGATCGAGGAGATGGGCGAGCTGTACCGGGGGCTGTATCCGGAGTTCGCGATCGCCCCGACGCTCGCCATGCGCGGCGCGCGGGAGGCGATAGCGGCGGTCCAGCGGGCGGGCGGGCGCGCCATCGTCGTCACCGCGAAGCACGAGCCGAACGCCAAGCTGCACCTGAGCCATCTGGGCATCGAGGCGGACGCGGTCGTCGGCTGGCTGTGGGCGGAGGCCAAGGGGGAGGCGCTGCGCGAGTACGGGGCGTCGGTGTACGTCGGGGACCACACCGGTGACGTACGGGGCGCGCGGACGGCGGAGGCGCTGTCGGTGGCGGTCGCCACCGGGCCGTGCGCCGCGGACGAACTGCGCGAGGCGGGGGCGGACGTCGTGCTCGACGACCTGACCGCGTTCCCGGCGTGGCTGGCGGGCCACACCGCGGCGTAACTCCGCGCTGAGGATCTCCTACGACTACGACTACGACGACGACTACGACGACGACTACGACTGGGCCGCGCGGTTGACCCGCGCCGCCTCCCGCCGCTGCGCCGCGATCGACCGCAGCACCCCGGCCGCCGCGAGGGCGAAGCCGACGCCCATCAGCATGCAGACGAAGTACGCCACCGAGGGCAGTGGATCGGCGCCGAGGAAGAGGGGCGCGACGGTCGCGAGGGTGGCGATCGCGCCGACGGCGAAGACGATCACGCCGATGCGGACGAGCCGGTCGCCGGGCGCGGCATCAGTGGTTCCACGGTGCGGGGTTTCGTTGCTCACCGCTCCAGGGTAGATCCGTGCCAGAGCGCGCATGCCAACCACCCGGAACCACCCGGGTACGTCTTGTCACCAGGCTCGGGACCATTAGCCTTGGTGGTGGCGGGTCTTACGACCCGCTGTAGTGCTATCCAGAGCTCTTTTCCGTGTTTTCCGACGAGCGACGAGGACGAGGACAGACGTGCCTACCGGCAAGGTCAAGTGGTTCAACAGTGAGAAAGGCTTTGGCTTTCTCTCCCGCGATGACGGCGGCGACGTCTTCGTGCACTCGTCGGTGCTTCCGGAAGGCGTGGACGCGCTGAAGCCGGGGCAGCGCGTTGAATTCGGTGTCGTCGCGGGAAACCGTGGTGACCAGGCGCTTTCGGTGACGCTTCTCGACCCGACACCGTCCGTGGCGGCCGCCCAGCGGCGTAAGCCGGACGAGCTGGCGTCGATCGTCCAGGATTTGACGACTCTGCTGGAGAACGTGACGCAGCAGCTGGAGCGGGGCCGTTATCCCGACAAGGTGCATGGCAACAAGATCGCGGGGATGCTGCGGGCGGTTGCCGACCAACTCGATGTATGAGGCGTAAGCGCCGCTGAGCGCATGGAAAAACGCATGCGAAAACGAACACGGTAGCGAACGGAATTACGCGAATTCCAGCGCGTCCGGGCCGAGGGGCGGTACGAGTCCCTCGGCCGCCGCGCGGGTGAGCAGTCCACGCACCGCCGCGTAGCCGTCCTCGCCCAGATCCGCGGTGAACTCGTTCACGTAGAGCCCGATGTGCTGGTCCGCGACGGCCGGGTCCATCTCCTGGGCGTGCTCCAGGACATACGGACGCGAGGCCTCCGGGTCGTCCCAGGCCATCCGGACCGACGTACGGATCGTCTCGGCCAGCTCCCGCAGCCGCTCCGCGCCCAGCGAGCGCTTGGCGATGATCGCGCCGAGCGGGATGGGCAGCCCGGTGGTCAGCTCCCAGTGCTCGCCCATGTCGGCGAGGCGGTGCAGCCCGTAATTCTGATAGGTGAACCGGGCCTCGTGGATGACGAGTCCGGCGTCGACCAGGCCGTCCCGTACCGCGGGCATGATCTCGTGGAACGGCAGCACCCGGATCTCCCCGACCCCGCCCGGCACCTCGGCGGCGGCCCACAGCCGGAAGAGCAGATACGCGGTCGAGCGCTCGCTCGGCACGGCGACCGTCTTCCCCGCGAGCTCCTTCGCCGCGCCCGGCTCCCGGGTGAGCACCAGCGGACCGCAGCCGCGCCCGAGCGCCCCGCCGCACGGCAGCAGCGCGTACTCGTCCAGCACCCAGGGCAGCACCGCGTAGGACACCTTCAGCAGGTCGGACTCGCCGCGCTCGGCCATGCCGTTGGTGATGTCGATGTCGGCGAACGTGACGTCCGGTGAGAGCGCGCCGGGGACGCGGCCGTGGGCCCAGGCGTCGAAGACGAAGGTGTCGTTCGGGCAGGGCGAGTAGGCGATCGTGAGCGGCTGTGCCGCCGACTGTGCTGCCGACTGGGTCACTGCTGGCTTCCTTCCAAGTCCACGTCCGGGGCTGCCTTCAGGTAGGTCCAAGCGCGGGGCTGCGTCCGGGGCAGGGGCCGGGGCCGCTTCTGCCGTGCGGAGGGCGGGTACCGCTTGCCGGAACGTCTCCGCCAGGGCGTCGAGCGCCTCGCCGATGCGCCAGGCCGCCCGGTCGCGCGGGCCGACCGGGTTGGAGACGGCCCGCACCTCCAGCACCGGCACGGACTGGGCGGCGGCCGCCTCGGCCACCCCGAACCCCTCCATCGCCTCGGCGACGGCGCGCGGATGACGCCGCAGCAGCGCGGCGGCCCGCTCTGCGCTGCCGGTCACGGTCGACACGGTGAGCACGGTGCCGCGTACGGCCCCGGTCGCCTCGGTGAGCGCCGCGACGAGCGCGGGCGGTGGCCGGTGTTCGACGGTTCCGAAGCCGAGGTCGGTGACGGCGGCGAAGCCGTCGGGGGTTTCGGCCCCCAGATCGGCGGCGACGACGGCGTCGGCGACCACGACGGAGCCCAGCGGGGCGTGCGGCGCGAAACCGCCGCCGATACCGGCCGATACGGCGAGGTCGTACGGGGCGCCTTGGACGGCCGCGACGGTGAGCGCGGTGGCGGTCCCGGCCGCCGCCGCGGCCGGGCCGACTCCGGCGGCCAGCACGTCGACGGTGAGCGGCGGCCCGTCGGGTACGTCCGTCCGCGGCCGGTGCAGCACTCCGCCGGGCACGGCGACTTCGGTGACCTCACCGGCCGTGCCGCATCCGCGCACCACGGCGTCCCGTTCCGCGGGGACGGCGGTGACGATCAGTACGCGCATCGGCGCCTCCCGGCTGTCGCGCCGCGGACCGGACCGGCGGGGCGGGGTGACGTCAGCTGTCCCGTTCGAGCTTGAAGCGCCAGATGCCCTTCACGCCCTGGCTGCCGTCGCCGAGCTCGGCCACGGTGACGGTGACGCTCTTCGACATGGTGGTCTGCCCGGTCTGCGGGTTCTGCTGCGCGAAGAGCGTGTCGCTGTCGAAGCTGCGGTAGGTCTCCTTGCTCGCCTCGGCCATGACCGGGTTGTTGGCGATCAGACCCCAGCTGGATTCGGCGATCTCCGGGTCCACCCCGATCCGCACCTTGTCCCCGGCACCCACCTTGACGGTGTGGGCGGGCTTGGCGGACAGGCACTTCTTGAACGTGCTCGAACCGAGGTTCTTGCCGTCGCCGAAGCAGCCCTTGCTCGCCTCCGCCGTCACGGTGCTCGTACCGACCGTCACCGTCGCGAGCGGCGTCGGCTTGTCGCAGGCGGAGAGGGCGATGAGCCCGAGGGCAACGGCGCAGGCGGCGGTGGTGGCCCGGCGGCCCTTGCCCCTGGAAAACAGCGCAGCGGTCATGCGGGCAGGCTATCGGGCCCTCCCGGCCGCGCGGCGCCGGGGTGGCGGATCGACGGCGGCGACGCGGGCCGGGGACCTCGACCCCGTCCGGAGCGCACACCTCGTGCGGCTCGACGGCGGCCACGCGGCCCGGGGACCGTCACGCCACCCGGGGGTGCGCGGTGGTGTGCCGGGCGGCGGACAGCAGTCCCCGGACGCTCACGGCCACCCCCAGGGCGATCATCGTCGCGGCGGCCGCCATGCCCACCACCCCGCTCAGGGGCAGCGAGATGCCCACCGCGCCGCCGACCACCCACGCGATCTGCAGGGCGGTCTCGGAGCGGGAGAACGCCGACGTACGGACCTCTTCCGGGACGTCCCGCTGGATCAGCGCGTCCAGCGACAGCTTGCCCAGCGCCAGCGAGATGCCCGCGGTGGCGGCCACGGCGGTGACCGTGACCGCGCCGTACAGCACCGCCGAGAAGACGACCACGCCGAGGGCCGAGGTCAGTACCACCGCGATGATCCGCTCCGGGCCGCGCTCCCGCAGCCAGGCGCCGATCGCCGTGCCCAGCGCGTTGCCGCCGCCCGCCGCGACCGCGACCAGGCCGAGCGAGAACTCGGGGGACAGCCCGCCCACCGGATGCTCGCGGAGCAGGAAGGCGAGGTAGAGGGTGAGGAATCCGGACAGTGCCTTGAGCGAGGCGCAGGCCTGGAGAGCGTGCAGCACGGACGGGCCGACGGTCCGCAGCCCCGGCTTCCGGGCCCCGCGCCCGCCGAACCCCCTTGAGAACCACCGGCTGGTGAACCACCGGCCGGGCCGTCCGCCGCGCGGGCCCGGGTTCCCGCCCGGCTCGGGGTCGGCGATCGGCTTGGGGTCGGCGACCGTCACCACCTTGGGCGCCACCTTGGGCGCGGCCTTGGGCGCCGTCGTCGACGCGGCCCCCGGCACGGCCCCCGGCACCGCCGCGCGGTGCCCGAAGTGGTGCTCGCCCGAGGTCAGCCGCGCCTTGGCCTCGCCCTTCGACGAATCCACCTTGTGCGGCAGGGTGAACGACAGGAACGCCCCGCCCATGAAGATCACGAACGCCCCGTACAGCGGCCAGCCCGGCCCCAGCTGATGCAGCCCGGCGCCCAGCGGGGCCGCCGCCCCGGTCGCCAGCAGCCCGGCCAGGGTCACCCGGGAGTTGGCCTTGACCAGCGAGAAGCGGGGCGGCAGCAGCCGCGGTACGACGGCCGATCTGACGACCCCGTAGCCCTTGGACGCCACCAGCACGCCCAGCGCCGCCGGATACAGTTCGAGGTCGCCGCCCGCCACCGCGCCCGCCATGGTCAGCGCGAGCACCGCGCGGGTCAGCATCGAGCCCGCCATCGCCGCGCGGCGGCCGTGCGGGATGCGGTCCAGCAGCGGGCCGACCACGGGCGCGAGGACGGCGAACGGGGCGAGGGTGATCGCCAGGTAGAGGGCGACCCGGCCGCGTGCCTCGTCCGTCGGCACCGAGAAGAAGACCGTCGAGGCGAGCGCGACCGTGATCAGCATGTCACCGGCCGAGTTGACCGCGTGCAGCTCGATCAGCTTGCCGAGTCCGGACTCGCCCGCGCCGTGGGCGTGGGTGGCCCGCCGGATGCCGCGGCCGGTCGCGGTGAAGGGCAAGTGGAGTGCGCGGCCGAGCAGACGGCCCGATCGTCTGATCGGGCCGTCCTCGTGGAACCGCATGCCTGCCACCCGACCATGGTGCCGCCAAGCTGCCCGCAACGTGAGACCTACGACGGCTTTCCGGCCATGACTCCTTCTTCTCCCACCCGCCAATCACCCTTCTGGCCAGCGAAAACGGCCATCCGACGGGTGTGTTCACGAACGCCGGACATGAGACGGGGGTGGGGGCGGCGCGGCCGGACAAGGTAGCGTGCTTTACGCGCCATCCACGGTCGTTCCTGGCCATGCGCCGAGTCGCCATCCCGCAGAATGGGACGTACAAGGCGCGCCCGAGGCCGGATCGGGTGTGGACGTCGACGCGGTCCTACGGTCCGCTCCGTCCGCAGTCCCGCCGTCCGGCCGTAGGGCTGGCGCACTCGTCAAACGACGGCTGAGACGGCGTGGAAGAGAGAATCGATCCTGTGAGTGCTGCGATGCGGAGCCGTACCCCCGACCGCCTGTGCGCCGAGGCGGTCGAACTCGCCCGCGAGGCGGCGGCGGAAGCGGCCCACCCCGGGGTGGTCGGCGGGTACGTGGAGGCGATCGCCGAGGGCGACCGCGTCGTCACGCATTTCTTCGAGAGCGCCGAGGCGGGCTATCGCGGCTGGCGCTGGGCGGTCACCGTCACCCGCGCCTCCCGCGCGAAGAACGTCACCCTGGCCGAGACGGTGCTGCTCCCCGGCGCCGACGCGCTGCTCGCCCCCGAGTGGGTGCCATGGAGTGAGCGGCTGCGCCCCGGCGACATGGGCCCGGGCGACCTGCTCCCCACCGAGGCCGAGGACCTGCGCCTGGAGCCCGGCTACACGGGCGAGGACGTCCCGCCGCCCAACTCCGTCGTCTCCGAGGAGATGGAGCAGCTCGCGGCGGTGGAGGAGGCCGATGTGACGGCCGGTCCGCCGTCCGCCGAACCGCCCGCGGCCGCCTCCGGAACCATCGCGGCGCTCGCCGAGGAACTGGGCATGCGCCGCGCCCGGGTGCTCTCCCGCTACGGGCTCCACGTCGCCGCCGACCGCTGGGACGAGGCGTACGGCGCCAAGTCCTCGATGGCGCAAGCGGCCCCCGGCACCTGTATGACCTGCGGCTTCCTGATGCCGCTTGCGGGCTCGCTGCGGCAGGCGTTCGGTGTGTGCGCCAACGAGTTCAGCCCGGCGGACGGCCGCGTGGTCTCCCTGGCCTACGGCTGCGGCGCCCACTCCGAGGCCGCCGTCATGCCCAAGCCCCCCCGCCCGGCCGAGCCGGTGATCGACGAGACACTGGTAGAGCCGATGCCCCTCCACCCGGACCGAACGAGCGGCTCCGTAGAACCGGACGCCCCGGCGGAAGAACTGGGCCACTCCTAGGCCCCGGCATCCCGGGCACCCTGCTTCCCGGCTTTTCGGGGCGTCCCGGGCGTCCCGGGCGCCCCGGCCCAGGGTGCCCCGGTTTCCCGGCTGGCTTCCGGGGCGCTCCCGCCTCTCGGCTCCGTGCGCCCCGGCTTCCCGGTTTCCCGGTCCCGGGCGCCCCGCCCCGGGGGCTCCGGCCTCCCGGGCACTCCGGTTTCCGGCTCCCGGCCCCGGCCCCGGGCCCTCGGCCCCTGGGCGTGTTGGTCGCGGCGCTTGCCGCACTGGTCGTGCCTGCCGGACCGGCTATGCCCGCCGCTGCCCCCGGTGGTGCGTCCGTCCGCGTCGCCGCGCGGATCGGTGCGCGCCCGCCGCGCTGAGTCCCTGCGCGCCGTCTGCCCTGCGGTGCGTCCGGCCGTGCCCGCCGTGGGTTCGGGGGGACGTGGCTGCCGTGCCGTTCGTCCCCGCCCGGCCGTACCGGCCGTGTCAGCCCCGCAGTGGGCCCGTCGCGGGGGCGTAGCCGTCGTGCTGTTCGTGCTCGTCGGGCCGAGCACCCGGCTGTACCGGTCGGGCCAGGCGCCACCGGCGTGCCGCGTGCCCGGGGCGTGGCTGGGCGTGTTCGGGGTGGGAGGGCGGGACGCGTGCGGGGTTCGGATGGGGGTACGTTCGCGGTCTAGCAAATGTGGAATGTGGCGGTACCCACAGGACCCGGAGGCGATACGTGAGCAGCACGGCGATGGTGCGAGGCGCGACCGAGGACGCGGACCCGTTCGGGACCGCGCGGCTGCGGCGCGGCGTGCTGGACGCCTGGGCCGCGTCGCCCGCCCGCTTCCGGGAGGACGCCAACGCCGAGGAGGACCTCGCGCTCGGCGGCCACCGCGACCGGCTGGTCGTGGAGCTGGCCCAGAACGCGGCCGACGCCGCCGCCCGTCTCGGCGTGCCCGGGCGGCTGCGGCTGACGCTGCGCCCGGCGACCGACGGCGAACCGGCCGTGCTGGTCGCCGCCAACACCGGCGCCCCGCTGGACGCCGTCGGGGCCGAGTCGCTGTCGACGCTGCGCGCGTCGGCCAAGCGGGACGAGGACCCCGGGCGGGCCGTGGGCCGGTTCGGGGTGGGCTTCGCGGCGGTGCTCGCGGTGAGCGACGAGCCCGCGGTGGTGGGCCGTTCGGGCGGGGTGCGCTGGTCGCTGGCGGAGGCCCGCGACCTGGCGCACAAGGCGGCGCTGCGCAGCCCCGGCCTCGACGACGAGCTGCGCCGCCGCGACGGTCACGTACCGCTGCTGCGGCTGCCGCTGCCCGCCGAGGGCTCGGCGCCGGAGGGGTACGACACGGTCGTGGTGCTGCCGCTGCGGGACGGCGCCGCGCTGGACGTCGCGGAGCGGCTGCTGGCCGCGGTCGACGACGCGCTGCTGCTGACCCTGCCGGGGCTGGCCGAGGTCGTGGTCGAGACGGTCGAGGGCGTACGGACGCTGCGCCGCCGCGAGGAGGGCCCGTACGCGGTCATCGAGGACGACAGCGACGCAGAACGGCGTACGTCGCGCTGGCGCACCGAGCGGGCGAGCGGCCAGCTGGACCCGGCGCTGCTCGCCGACCGCCCGGTGGAGGAGCGGCTGCGCCCGGTGTGGTCGGTGACCTGGGCGGTGCCGGTGGACGCCGAGGGCGCGCCGGTGCGGCCCGAGACGGCCCCCGTCGTGCACGCGCCGACGCCGACCGACGAGCCGCTCGGGCTGCCCGCGCTGCTGATCGCGTCGTTCCCGCTGGAGCCCACCCGCCGTCACACCGCGCCCGGCCCGCTCACCACCTTCCTGGTGGAGCGCGCGGCCGAGGCGTACGCGACGCTGCTGCGCGACTGGCATCCGGTGGGGACGGGCACGATCGGCCTGGTCCCGGGCCTGCTGGGCAAGGGCGAGCTGGACGGGGAGCTGCGGGCGCGGGTGCTGGAGCGGCTGCCGAGGGTGCCGTTCCTGCCGAGCGCGGCCGCGCCGGAAACCCTGGAGCCGGAGGCGGCGGCTCCGGAAGCGGACGCGGGCTTCGGCTGGGACGACGCGGTGCTCGCGCGCGGCACCTTCGAGGGCGAGCCGTACGCGCTGCGCCCCCGGGACGCGGAGATCGTGGAGGGCGCGGGCGCGGAGACCGTGGAGGTGCTGGCCGAGCTGTTCCCGACGCTGCTGCCCGCCGGTCTCGAACGGCGCCAGGAGCTGCGGGCGCTGGACGTGGCCCGGGTGCCGCTGGGCGAGGTGATCGACCGGCTGGCGGGCGTCGAGCGCGCCCCGGTCTGGTGGCGGCGGCTGTACGACGCGCTGGCCGGTACCGACCCGGACCGGCTGAGCGGGCTGCCGGTGCCGCTGGCGGACGGCCGGACGACGATCGGGCCCCGGCAGGTGCTGCTGCCGCTGCCGGGTGACGTCAACGGCGCGGAGGGGGCCCGGAACGAGGGCGAGGGCTCGGCGGGCGAGACCCACCGCACCCTGGCCCGCCTCGGCCTGAAGGTCGCGCATCCGGAGGCCGCGCATCCGCTGCTGGAGAAGCTGGGCGCGACCCCGGCCACCCCGCGCGCCGTGCTGAGGACCCCCCAGGTGCGGGCCGCCGTGGCGCATTCGCTGGAGGCGGAGGACGACTACGACCCGTTCGCGGAGGAGGGCGCGGCGCTCGGCGGCGCGCTGGACCCGGACACCCTGGCCGACACCGTCCTCGGCCTCGTCCAGCAGGCCCGGCTGGCGCCCGGCGACGAGCCGTGGCTGGCCGCGCTCGCCCTGCTGGACGAGGACGGGGAGCTGGCGCCCGCCGGTGAACTGGTCCTCCCCGGCGGCGCCTTCGAGCAGGTGATGCGGGAGGGCGAGCTGGCCGCGTGCGACGCGGACCTCGCCGAGCGCTGGGGCGAGCAGCCGCTGTCCGCGGTGGGCGTGCTGGCCGGTTTCACCCTCGTCCGGGCCACCGATGTGGTGCTGGACCCGGATGAACTGGAGCCGCGCGAGGGCGACTTCGCCGAGCCGGACGACGTCGGCGTGCTGGAAGCCGTGGACGTGTGGTGCGAGGACGCGCTGGACCGGCTGCCGGAGACCCCGGTGCCGCCGGTGGCCACCGAGATCGTCGCCGTGCGCGACCTGGACCTGGTGGACGACGACGCCTGGCCGCGCGCCCTGGCCATGCTCGCCCAGCCGCCGCTGCGCGACGCCCTGACCGAACGGGTACGGGTGCTGCTGCCGGACGGCACGACGGAGTCGGTGCGCTCGTACACCGCGTGGTGGCTGCGCGGCCACCCGGTGCTGGACGGCCGCCGCCCCGCCGGGCTGCGCGCGGCCGGGGGCGATCCGCTGCTGGCCGGGCTGTACGAGGCGGTGGACGCGGCCGGGTTCGAGGACGAGCAGGTGCTGCGGGCGCTCGGCGTACGGACGTCCGTGGCGGCGCTGCTGGACGAGCCGGGCGGCGCGGCCGAGCTGCTGGCGCGGCTCTCCGACCCGGACCGCCCGGTGACCCCGGCCCAGCTGCACGCGCTCTACGGCCTGCTGGCGGACCTGGACCCCGAGCAGGTGACGCTGCCGGACGAGCTGCGCGCCGTGGTGGGCGGCGAGCCGCGGGTGGTCGACGCGGACGGGGTGCTCGTCGCCGACGCGCCGGACCTGATGCCGCTGGCCGAGGCGGACGGCCGCGCCCTGCTGCCGGTGCGGCCCGCGCGGGCGGCGGACCTGGCCGAGCTGTTCCAGGTGCGGCGGCTGAGCGAGGCGTACCCGGCCCCGGTGATCTCGGAGGGCGAGACCCACGACGTCCCGGCGGCGGTCCGCGAACTGCTCCCGGACGCGCCGCTGTCGTACGTCGAGCACGAGGAGCTGCTGATCGAGGGCGGCACCGAGCTGGACTGGCGCTACGTGAACGGCCCCGGCGAACCCGAAGCCACCCTGCACGCCTCGACGGTGGAGGGCGTGGCGGCGGGCCTGTCCTGGGCCGCGGGCCACTGGGCCCGCCGCTTCGAGGTGGCGGCGCTGCTGGAGGACCTCACCCGCACCGAGGAGCTGGCCCGGGCCCGCTGGTTCGACTAGGCAGCGGCCGGAGCTGTAGCAATAGCCACGGCTACGGCTTGCGGGCCACGCCCGCGAAGATCCACAGGTCCAGGGCCTCCGCCGCGGCCCTGGCCTGTGCGTTCCCGGGGCGCCAGCGGTGCGGCATGACCACGCCGGGTTCGACCAGCTCCAGGCCGTCGAAGAACGGCAGGATCTCCTCGCGGGTGCGCCCCTGGACATGGATGCCGCTGGACCGGTACAGCCGGGTGACCGCGTCGGAGATCTCGGTACGGGGGTCGAGCCCGCCGTGGGAGAGGACCAGATAGCTGCCCGGGGCCAGGGGCTCGACCAGCTGCCGCACGATATAGAACGGTTTCTGCTCGTTCGCGATGAAGTGCAGTACGGCGTTGAGCGACAGCGCGACCGGTTGGCTCAGGTCGAGCGTGGCGTGCAGCTCGTCGGCGGCCAGGATGGCCCGCGGGTCGGTGATCTCGGCGTGCATGTAGGCGGTGCGGCCCTCGGCTGAGGAGAGCAGCAGGGCCTGGGCGTAGGCCAGCACGATGGGGTCGTTGTCCGCGTAGACGACCCGCGCGCCCGGGGCAGCCCGCTGGGCTATCTGGTGGAGGTTGGGCTCGGTGGGGATGCCGGTGCCGATGTCGAGGAACTGCCGGATGCCCGCCTCGGCCGCGAGCCAGTGGGTCGCCCGGTGCATGAACGACCGGTTGGCGCGGGTCCACGGCCTGACGTCGGGCCAGGCGGCCTCGATCCGCCGGGCGGCCTCGGTGTCGGCCTCGTAGTGGGTCTTGCCGCCGAGGAAGTAGTCGTACATGCGCGCCGAGTGGGGCTTGCTGGTGTCGATTTCGGCGGCGCGAAAACGGTGACCGGTCATACCGGGCATGTTACTGAGCGGTTGGCCAGGAGAAGTGACACTCCATCAGAACCAGCCGCTGTGAAGCTCCGATGATGTTGTGAAAAGCCGGTGAAAATCGTACAGTTGCGCCACACTCGGCTCCGAGTTCGCGTCGGCGTCTATCTCGACGCAGGTCAACGCAGCGGAGCCTTCTTCATCTTGTGGGGGATGCAGATGCGCAAGCGCATGACCTATGCCGTGCTCGCCACCGCGACCGCGGCCGCTTTCGGGGGGCTCGCCGTACCGGCGGCGCAGGCGGACGGCTCCGGCGACACGACGATCACCAAGGTGGCGGTGAGCGGCACCAACGTCGTCCTCTCCACCTCGGGCGCCAAGACCTTCACCGTCTCGGTGACGGCGAAGGACGACTCGGGCATCCAGGGCGCCGACCTGTACCTGGACGGCCCGTCGTACGGGTACGCGACCCCGACCGGCGCCGTGAAGTGCGCCGCGGCGGCCGGTGACCCGACCACCTCGACCTGCAAGGCGACCTTCGTCCTGGACCCGCAGGTCGACTTCATCGACAACAGCGTCGCGGGCCGCTGGTACGTCAACGTGTGGATCGACGCCAAGGACGGCGACTACCTCAGCGCCGACAAGGCCGGTTCCTTCGCCGTGCAGCGCGCCGCGAAGCTGACGGTCAACGCCGCGCCGGAGCCGGTCAAGAAGGGCAAGACCATCACGGTCACCGGCGCCCTGACCCGCGCCAACTGGGAGACCACCAAGTACGCGGGCTACACCGTCCAGCCGGCGAAGCTTGAGTTCCGGAAGGCGAACAGCACCACCTACACCGCCGTGAAGACGGTGAAGTCGGGCAGCGGCGGTGCGCTCAAGACGACCGTCAAGGCCGCCCAGGACGGCTGGTTCCGCTGGAACTTCGCGGGCACCAGCACGACCCCGCCGGTCAAGGCGGGCGGCGACTACGTGGATGTGAAGTAACACACGCCGCGAAACGCGCGGCGCCGGACCGCTGCCCTCGGCGGGGGTCCGGCGCCGTTCCCTGTCCGGCGGGGCCGGACGGCCGGGTCAGCCGTTGGCGCCGTTCTCCGAGGTGCGCCGGATCGCCGCGTCCCGCGCCCGTACGTACCAGATGCCGATCAATCCGAGTCCGCTGCCGGTCAGGCAGGTCCACAGCAACCACAGATGCCCGTGGTCGGCGTACCAGCCGTAGAACGGGAGCTGGACGAGGAAGAGGACGAACCACACGATTGTGCCGCCGATGATGGTGGCGACGACATTGCCCTCCAGGGGTGCAGGCGCTTCGTGCCGGGGTGTCCACTTCGTCATGTGGCCAGCTTACGGGGGCGCTGGTGAGGGCCTTCGGGGGAGCGATGCGCGGACCACGGTTTGGCGATCCGCGATTCATATATTCATACTGAACCGTTCTGGGTCTGGGTGGAATGTTCCTGTGCGATCCTCCAAGAGGCCCGCTTCACGATGTTCACCACCACCTGGGGTCGTCCATGTCTCCCTCGGCCAGCGGGCCGGTCGATGCCGAAAAGCAGGCGCCGACACCACCCATGAACCACCTGCCCTTCGTGGACAGGTTCTTCAAGATCAGCGAGCGCGGCTCCTCCCCGTCCCGGGAGATCCGCGGCGGACTGGCCACGTTCTTTGCGATGGCGTACATCATCGTGCTGAACCCGATCATCCTCGGATCGGGTCAGGACATGTACGGGCATCATCTGGACAACGGCCAGCTGGTCACCTCGACCGCCCTGATGGCGGGCATGTCCACGCTGCTCATGGGGGGCATCGGCAACGTCCCGATCGCCCTCGCCGCGGGCCTCGGCATCAACGCGGTCGTCTCGCTCCAGCTCGCCCCCAAGATGAGCTGGCCGGACGCGATGGGCATGGTCGTCCTCGCCGGTCTGGTGCTGATGGTCCTGGTCGCCTCCGGGCTGCGGCAGCGCGTCATGGACGCCATCCCCGGCGGGCTGCGGCGCGCGATCGCGATCGGCATCGGCCTGTTCATCGCCCTGATCGGCCTCGTCGACTCCGGCTTCGTCACCCGTAACCCGGACGCGGCGCACACCACCGTTCCGCTGGGCCTCGGTATCGAGGGCAAGCTCCAGGGCTGGCCCGTGCTGATCTTCGTGGCCGGTCTGGCGCTCACCTTCGTCCTGGTCGTCCGTAAGACCCGGGGCGCGATCCTCATCGGCATCGTGGTCATGACGCTGGCCGCGATCGCGGTCAACGCCGTGACGCGGACCCCGGACGCGAACTGGGGCCTGACCGTGCCCAACGTGCCGGACACGCTGGTGGCGACCCCGGACTTCGGGCTGGTGGGCCAGGTCAGCCTCTTCGGCGGATTCGAGAAGGTCGGCCTCCTGACCGGCTGCCTCTTCGTCTTCACCGTCCTGCTGTCCGGCTTCTTCGACGCGATGGGGACGATCATCGGCGTCGGCGAGGAGGCCGGGCTGACGGACGAGCGTGGCCAGCTGCCCGGTATGGGCCGCATCCTGATGGTGGACGGCGCCGCGGTCGCCTACGGCGGCTTCGGCTCGGCCTCCGCCAACACCTGCTTCGTGGAGTCCACGGCGGGCGTCGGGGAGGGTGCGCGCACCGGGCTCGCCAACGTGGTGACCGGCGGTCTCTTCCTGCTCGCGCTGGTCTTCACCCCGCTCGCCAAGGTCGTCCCGTCGCAGGCCGCGACCCCCGCGCTGGTGGTCGTCGGCTTCATGATCATGGCGGCGAACGTCAAGGAGATCGAGTGGAGCGACTCCACGATCGCGGTCCCGGCCTTCCTGACCATGATCGCGATGCCGTTCACGTACAGCATCACCAACGGCATCGGCCTCGGCGTGCTGTCGTACCTGCTGCTGTGCGTCGCGACCCGGCGGACCCGGGGCATCCCGTGGCTGCTGGCCGCCGTGGGGCTGTGCTTCCTGGTCTACTTCCTGCTGCATCCGATCGAGCAGGCGCTCGGCGTCGTGTGAGACGGCGCGTGTGTGTGAGCCGGGCGCGTATGTGATCCGGGCGCGTATGTGATCCGGTACGCGCCGCCACTCACCCATCACTCACATGGGTGAGTGGCCGAGGACACCCCTACCGGGGTTTTCATTAGACGAGGTAATGAGTTATGCTAAAGACCATGCCGGATTCGTCCCGCCTACCGTCGCCCCCGGCGGAAGCCCCCCTCGATGACGCGGCCGCGGTCAGTGCTCTGCGGTCGGCAGTGATGCGTCTGTCACGACGGCTGAAGCATCAGCGCGTCGACGAGTCGCTGAGCCCCACGGAGATGTCGGTGCTGGGCACCCTCGCCGGGTGCGGCTCCGCCACCCCCGGTGAGCTGGCCCGCAAGGAGCATGTCCAGCCGCCGTCGATGACGCGCATCGTGGCGCTGCTGGAGGCCAAGGGACTGGTCAGGCTGGAGCCGCACCAGGAGGACCGGCGGCAGAAAGTCGTGTCGCCGACCGAGCGGGCCGAGGTCATGCTCGAGGAGAGCCGGCGCAAGCGGAACGCCTGGCTGAGCGAGCTGGTCGGGCAGCTGTCCGAGGACGAGCGGGAGACGCTGCGCGCCGCCGCGCCCGTCCTGGAGAAGCTCGCGCACATGTAAGGAATGACCGAGCAGCCAGGAGGCGAACGAGCTTGAGTACGGGACCCGGAGCAGACTCCGCACCCGCACCGAACACCGACTCCCCTTCCGCCGGTACCACCGCGGTCCCCGCCAAGGGCGGAATGTTCCGTTCACTCAGGGTCCGCAACTACCGGCTCTTCGCGACCGGTGCCGTGATATCCAACACGGGCACCTGGATGTCGCGGATCGCCCAGGACTGGCTGGTCCTCAGCCTCACCCACTCCTCCACCGCGGTCGGCATCACCACCGCGCTGCAGTTCCTGCCCATGCTGCTCTTCGGCCTGTACGGCGGCGTGATCGCCGACCGATGTCCGCGCCGGACGCTGCTGCTCTTCACTCAGAGCGCGCTGGGCCTGTGCGGGCTGGCGCTCGCCGCCCTCACCCTGAGCGGACATGTCCAGGTCTGGCACGTCTACCTGATCGCGTTCCTGCTCGGCATGGTCACCGTCGTCGACAACCCGACCCGTCAGGTCTTCGTCAACGAGATGGTCGGCCCCAGCGACCTGCGCAACGCGGTCAGCCTCAACTCGGCGAACTTCCAGTCCGCCCGGCTGATCGGCCCCGCGGTCGCCGGTGTCCTGATCACCGCCGTCGGCAGCGGCTGGGCCTTCCTCATCAACGGTCTCTCCTTCGGCGCCCCGCTCATCGGCCTGCTGCTGATGCGCACCGGTGAGATGCACCCGGTCAAGCGCGCGCCGCGCGGCAAGGGCCAGCTGCGCGAGGGCCTGCGGTACGTCGGCAGCCGCCCCGATCTGCTGTGGCCGATCGTCCTCGTCGGCTTCATCGGCACCTTCGGCTTCAACTTTCCGATCTGGCTCAGCGCCTTCGCCGACGACGTCTTCCACGCCGGTCCGGGTACGTACGGCCTGCTCAACACCCTGATCGCGGCCGGTTCCGTCACCGGCGCCCTGCTCGCCGCGCGCCGTGTCACCACCCGCCGCAGGCTGCTGGTCGGCGCCGCGCTGCTGTTCGGCCTGCTGGAGATGGCCGCCGCGGTGACCCCGTACTTCTGGCTCTTCGCCACGCTGATGGTGCCGATCGGGGTCTTCAGCCTGACCTTCAACGTCACGGCCAACTCCAGCGTCCAGCTCGCCACCGACCCGGCGATGCGCGGCCGGGTGATGAGCCTGTTCATGATGGTCTTCGTGGGCGGCACGCCCATCGGCGGCCCGCTGATCGGCTGGGTCACCGACACCTGGGGCGCCCGGGTCGGCTTCGCCTTCGGCGGCCTGATCTCCGCCGTCGCCGCGGTCGCGGTGGGCCTCGCCCTGGCCCGCGCGGGCGGCCTCCGCCTCAAGGTGGACCTGCGCCGGGGCCGTCCGCACCTGGCCTTCGTGCCGAGGGCGCCGGAGGAGCAGCTGGCTCCGGCGTGACAGCGAGGAAGGCCTGACAGTGATCGTCTGACAGTGATGACGGCCTGACAGTGTTGAGGGCGTGACAGCGAGGAAGGCCTGAAACCGATGCGACTCTTCGCCGCCGTCCTGCCCCCCGAACCGGCCCTGGCCGAGCTGGGGGAGCGGGTCGACGCACTGCACCTGCTCCCCGGCGCGGACACCCTGCGCTGGACCGAGCGCACCGGCTGGCACCTCACCCTCGCCTTCTACGGCGAGGTCGACGACGGCGTACGCCCCGAGCTGGAAACCCGGCTGGCCCGCGCCGCCCACCGCCACCACCCTCACGACGTGCGGCTGGCGGGCGGCGGCCGGTTCGGCGACCGGGCCCTCTGGGCGGGCGTCGAGGGCGATCACGCCGCTCTGCGGCGGCTCGCCGACTCCGCCGACGCGGGGGCCCGGCGGGCCGGGATCGCCATGGACCGGCACCGTCCGTACCACCCCCACCTCACCGTCGCGCGCAACCGCTCCACCCACACCCACGCCACCCCCACCCACACCCCCACCCGCCTCGCGCCGTTCGCCGAGGGCCTCACCGGCTTCGCGGGCCGCGACTGGACCGTGGGGGCGCTGAGCCTGGTCCGCAGCCATCCACCGGCCCCCGGGGTGCCCGGGGAGCGGCCGCGGTACGAGGTGGTGGCGGCCTGGCCGCTGGGCGGCTGAGCGTCCCCGCTAACCTCGTGGTGTGGACCCGAAGACAAGAAACATGATCATGAGTGGTGCCCTGGTGATGATCCTCGTCGTGGTGGCCGTCGCGGCCGTCTTCGGAGGGTGAGCCGCCGGGGCGGCCCGAACAGGCAGGGGGTGTGACCGAGGACGGTCACACCCCCTCCGTACTGCCCCCCGTACGGGCAGGACTACCAGGCGAACGCCTCCGGCGTCGGCCCCGGGCCCGGGAAGATCTCGTCCAGCCCGCTCAGCACCTCGTCGCTCAGCGTCAGCTCGGACGCCCGCACCGCCGAGGCCAGCTGCTCGGCCGTGCGCGGCCCCACGATGGGTCCGGTGACCCCGGGCCGGGTCTGCAGCCAGGCCAGGGCCGCTTCGCCGGGCTCCAGGCCGTGCTTGTCGAGCAGGTCCTCGTAGGCCTGGATCTGCTCGCGCACGGCCGTGTTCTTGAGCGCGTCGGCCGCGCGCCCGCCCGCGGTGCGGGCACCGGCGCCGCCCTCCCGCTCCTTGCGGATCGCGCCGCCGAGCAGCCCGCCGTGCAGCGGGGACCAGGGGATGATGCCGAGGCCGTACTCCTGGGCGGCCGGGATCACGTCCATCTCGGCGCGCCGCTCGGCCAGGTTGTACAGGCACTGCTCGCTGACCAGGCCGTACGAATTCCGGCGCCGGGCCGTCTCGTTGGCCTGGGCGATGTGCCAGCCCGCGTGGTTGGAGGACCCGACGTAGAGGATCTTGCCCTGCTGGACCAGGACGTCGATGGCCTGCCAGATCTCGTCCCACGGCGTCGCGCGGTCGACGTGGTGGAACTGGTAGAGGTCGATGTGGTCGGTGCCCAGCCGCTTGAGGCTGGCGTCCACGGCTCGGCGGATGTTGAGCGCCGAGAGCTTGTCGGTGTTGGGCCAGGGCCGCCCGCCGTCGGCGGCCATGTTGCCGTACACCTTGGTGGCGATGACGGTCTTCTCGCGCCGTCCGCCGCCCTTGCCGAACCAGCTGCCGACGATTTCCTCGGTGCGGCCCTTGTTCTCGCCCCAGCCGTACACATTGGCGGTGTCGAAGAAGTTGATGCCCGCGTCGAGCGCGGCATCCATGATCGCGTGGCTGTCGGCCTCGTCGGTCTGCGGCCCGAAGTTCATGGTGCCGAGGACCAGTCGGCTGACCTTGAGGCCCGTGCGTCCGAGCTGCGTGTACTCCATGGACCCAGCCAATCCCTTGGAGTGCGCTCTAATCAAGGGCCACCCCGGCGGCCCCCTCGTTCCGAGCCCCGCTATTCCGGAAAAACCGGAGGCCCGCTTTTTGGCCCCCCGTCGCGGTCAAAAAGCGGGCTACCGGAATCTCCGGAATGCTGATGGGGATTCCGGGACCAGGAGTGAGGTCGTACAGGAGAATTGCTGTACTCGCTCATGGGTAGAGACGTTAGAGGCGGCCATTCTGGAAAGCAATGCCGGAGCCCGCTATGCCGTCAATGCCCGATAAATTTCCGGTACAGATAATCCCCGGATGGATTCAAATAATCCGCGGGTTATTTGCGCGATCCGTTCGCCGTCAATGATTTACGTACGGTATTGGTCCGTCATTCAATGAGGAGGTGCGGGAGGGGCGGCCGGGTTGCGTCAACCCGCCCCCGGCGGCCGTAACGCGACGTCGGGGCCCCGCCGGGATGGCAGGCTTGGGCCCATGCGTCCGTTTCCGTACGTCCTCGGTGCCGCCGTGCTGGCGGCTCTGCCCGTCGCGATCCCCGCTCCCGCGGCGGCCGACGACTCGTCCCCGTCCTCGTTCACCATCGAGGACCCCCGCATCACCGAGTCCAGCGGACTCGCCGCGAGCAGGGCGCACCCCGGCGTCTACTGGACGCACAACGACAGCTCGGACGGGGCGTACGTCTACGCCGTCGACAGCAGGACCGGAAAGACGGTCGCCCGGGTCGAACTGCGCGGCATAGGCCGTCCCCGGGACGTGGAGGCGATCTCGATAGGGCCCGACGGCAATGTGTATGTCGGCGACATCGGCGACAACCTCGGCGGCACCTGGCCCCACGTATGGATCTACCGCTTCCCCGAGCCCAAGGTCCTCAAGGACACCACGGTCACCGCCACCCAGTTCACCGTCCAGTATCAGGGCGGGCCGCGCAACGCCGAGGCGATGATGGTCCACCCGAAGACCGGCCGGGTCTACATCGCCAGCAAGAGCGACGACGACCCCGGGCTGTACGAGGCGCCCGCCACGCTCTCCCCCCAGGGCACCAATGTCTTCCGCCGGGTCGCCGACCTCGACATGGAGGTCACCGACGGCGCCTTCGCCCCGGACGGCAGCCGCCTGGTGCTCCGCGGCTACTTCTCGGCCTCCGAGTACCGCTGGACGAATGGCAAGCCGCAGGCGCTGAAGGAGCTCAAGGACGAGCCGGGGCTGCCGCTCCAGCGCCAGGGCGAGTCGGTGACCTTCACCCCGGACGGCGGCACGCTCATGTACGGCACGGAGGGCCCGGGCAGCAAGGTCACGGCGGTGGACCTGGGCGGGGAGCTGCTGCCGGACGCGACCGCGAAGAAGCAGAAGAAGGACGGGGACTACTCCTCGCGCCCCGACGGCAAGCGGAGCGCCGACGAGGACGAGAAGAACAGCACCCTGCTGAAGGCCGGGCTCACCTTCGGCGCCGCGACGGTGATCTTCCTGGGGCTGCGGCGGCTGGTCCGGCGCCGCCCGCGGTAGATATCCGCGGTAGCTATGCGGAAGGGCCCGGGGCAGCAGCGCCCCGGGCCCTTCCGCTTCGGCTACGTATGCCTCACAGGTGCTCGATGACGTAGTCCACGCAGGCGGTCAGCGCCTCGACGTCGGCCGGGTCGACGGCCGGGAACATCGCCACCCGCAGCTGGTTGCGGCCCAGCTTCCGGTACGGGTCGGTGTCCACGATGCCGTTGGCGCGCAGCACCTTGGCGATCGCGGCGGCGTCGATCCCCTCGTCGAAGTCGATCGTGCCGATGACCTGCGACCGCTTGGCCGGGTCGGTGACGAACGGGGTGGCGACCTTGGACTCCTCGGCCCAGCCGTACAGGGTGCGCGAGGAGGTGGCGGTGCGCCGCACGGCCCAGTCCAGGCCGCCCTGGCCGTTGATCCACTCCAGCTGGTCGTTGAGCAGGAAGAGGGTCGCGAGCGCCGGGGTGTTGTACGTCTGGTTCTTCAGCGAGTTGTCGATCGCGGTCGGCAGCGAGAAGAACTCCGGCACATGGCGGCCGGACCCGTGGATACGGGCCGCGCGCTCCAGGGCCGCGGGGGAGAAGATCCCGATCCACAGCCCGCCGTCCGAGGCGAAGGACTTCTGCGGCGCGAAGTAGTAGACGTCCGTCTCGGCGATGTCCACGGGCAGACCGCCCGCGCCGGACGTGGCGTCGACCAGCACCAGCGATCCGTCGTCGGCCCCGGCGACCCGCTGGATGGGCATCGCGACACCGGTCGAGGTCTCGTTGTGGGTGAAGGCGTAGACGTCCGTGCCCGCCTCGGCCCGCGGCTCCGGGTGGGTGCCGGGGTCGGAGGAGATCACGGTCGGGTCGGCCAGCCACGGCGCGAGCTTGGCCGCCTTCGCGAACTTCGACGAGAACTCGCCGAAGGTCAGGTGCTGGGACTTGTTGTCGATGAGGCCGTGCGTCGCCACGTCCCAGAAGGCGGTGGAGCCGCCGTTGCCGAGGACGACCTCGTAGCCCTCGGGGAGCTGGAACAGTTCGCGCACGCCGTCGCGCACCGTGCCGACCAGGTTCTTGACCGGGGCCTGCCGGTGGGAGGTGCCCAGCAGGGAGCTGCCGGTCGCCGCGAGGGCGCTGAGCGCCTCGGTGCGCACCTTGGAGGGGCCCGCGCCGAAGCGACCGTCGGCGGGCTTGATGTCTTCGGGAATCCGGATCTCAGCCACGACCGAAGCCTAATCCGTCGGAACCCGGCATTCGGCGGAGGGTCCAGTCGCTGAGACGATCCGTCCACGGACGGGGAGGGTGAGCGCTCTCATGTTGACGCCGCTTGACGGCGCGGCCATGACACGGTCCGTGCAATGTGATCCATGATCACGTCGGCTGAACACAATCTGGACATTCTCTTGGGGAGCCTCACCAGGGAACATGGGGTGCATGGCTGAGCACGAGGCAGACGAGCTGGAACAGGCGCTGAGCGGGGCCGTCCGAGGGGATGTCTCCTTCGACGCGGCGAGCCGGGCCCTGATGACCATGGACGCGTCGAACTACCGGCGCGTGCCGACCGGTGTCGTCGCACCGCGCGACGCGGACGACGTGGCGGCGGCGCTGGCCGTCTGCCGGGACCGCGGGGTGCCGGTGGTGGCGCGCGGCGCGGGGACGTCCATCGCCGGGCAGGCGACCGGGCTCGGGGTCGTCCTCGACTTCACCCGCCACATGCGGTCCATCCGGTCCCTGGACCCGGAAGCGCGGACCGCCGTCGTCCAGCCCGGCGTCATCCTCGACGAGCTGCGGACCGCCGCCGGCGCCCACGGCCTGACCTTCGGCCCCGACCCGTCCACCCACAGCCGCTGCACCCTCGGCGGCATGATCGGCAACAACTCGTGCGGCTCCCACTCGGTGGCCTGGGGCACCACCGCCGACAACGTCCACGCGCTGGACGTCCTGAGTTACGGCGGCGAGCGGGTCCGCGCCGCCCAGGGCGTCGACACGCTCCCCGCCCGGCTCCGCGACGGCATGCGCTCCCTCGCCGGTGACCATCTGGCGCTGCTGCGCACCGGCTTCCCCGAGCTGCCCCGCCGCATCTCCGGCTACGCCCTGGACGAGCTGCTGCCCGAGAAGAACGCGGACGTGGCCCGCGCCCTCACCGGCAGCGAGGGCACGCTCGGCGTGCTCACCGAGGCGACCGTACGGCTCGTCGAGGCGCCCGCCGCCCGGGCCCTCGCCGTGCTCGGCTACCCCGACGAGTCCGCCGCCGCCGAGGCCGCACACACCTTGCTGCCGTACGGGCCGCTCACCGTCGAGGGCATGGCCGCCGACCTGGTCGTGGGCGCCTCCGGGCTGCCCAAGGGCGGCGCCTGGCTGTTCGTCGAGGTCGGCGGCGCGGGGCGCGAAGAGGCGTACGCCCGCGCGGAGGAGATAGCGCGCGCCGCCGCGCACGCCACCACCGACCACACCGTGGTCGCCGACCCGGCCGGGCAGCGCGCGTTGTGGCGGGTCCGCGAGGACGCCTCCGGCACCGCCACCCGGATGCCCGACGGCAGCGAGGCCTGGCCCGGCTGGGAGGACTGCGCGGTACCGCCCGCCCGGCTCGGCGCGTACCTACGCGACTTCCGCGCCCTGCTGAACCAGCACGGGCTGCGCGGCACGCCGTACGGGCACTTCGGCGACGGCTGCATCCACGTCCGCATCGACTTCGACCTGATGCGCGAGGCCGGGGTGCGGGTCTTCCGCGACTTCTCGACCGACCTCGCCGACCTCGTCGTCACCCACGGCGGCTCGCTCTCCGGCGAACACGGCGACGGGCTGGCCCGCGCCGAGCTGCTGCCGCGCATGTACGGCGACGAGATGGTCGGGCTCTTCCACCGCTTCAAGGACCTGTGGGACCCGGCGGGCGGCCTCAACCCCGGCGTCCTCGCCCGCCCCCGCCGCCTCGACCAGGACCTGCGCTTCGACGTCCTGCCGCGCCGCCCGGTCGACGTCGAGTTCGGCTACCCGCACGACGGCGGCGACTTCTCGGCCGCCGTGCGCCGCTGCGTCGGCGTGGCCAAGTGCCGCAACGAGTCGGTGTCCGGGGCTTCCGTCATGTGCCCCTCGTACCGCGCGACCGGCGAGGAACAGCACTCCACCCGCGGCCGCGCCCGGCTGCTGCACGAGATGCTCGCGGGCGAGGTCGTGCGCGACGGCTGGCGCTCGGAGGAGGTCCGGGACGCGCTCGACCTGTGCCTGTCCTGCAAGGGTTGCCGCAGCGACTGCCCGGTCGGGGTGGACATGGCCACGTACAAGGCCGAGTTCCTCCACCACCACTACGAGGGCCGGGTGCGCCCCGCCTCCCACTACGCGATGGGCTGGCTCCCGGTCTGGCTCCGGGCCGCCTCCTTCCTGCGGGCGGCACCGGTGGCCAACGCGGCCGCGGGCGTCGGCTTCCTGTCCACCCTGGCGAAGCGGGCGGGCGGCATCGCCCCGGAACGCGACATCCCGGAACTGGCCCGCGAACCGTTCACGCGGTGGTGGCGGGAGCGGGTGCGCGAGGCGGCGCGCGAGGCAGGGCGGGGCGCCGGGTCCGCCGCCGGGCTGGCCGCGCCGGGCGCCGCTGCCGCGGGCGGTACGGCGGCCAGGGGCGCCGCTGCCGCTACCGATGACCCCGGTGCCGGGGTCGGGGCCGGGGCGGACGGCCGCACCGTCGTCCTCTGGCCCGACACCTTCACCAACCACCTTTCCCCCTCCGTCGGCCGGTCCGCCGTCGCGGTGCTGGAGGCGGCGGGCCTCCGCGTCGTCGTACCGCCCAAACCCGTGTGCTGCGGCCTGACCTGGGTCTCGACCGGCCAGCTCGACCGCGCCCGCGCGGTCATGCGGCGCACCCTGGACGTCATGGCCCCGGCCCTGGACGCCGGTCTGCCCGTCGTCGGCCTCGAACCCAGCTGCACGGCCGCCCTCCGCACCGACCTCCCCGAACTCCTCGGCGACGACGACCCCCGCGCCGCCCGCCTGGCCGACTCCGTCACCACCTTCGCCCAAGCCCTGGAGGACTACGCCCCCGACTGGCAGCCCCCCAAGGTCGACCGCCCGGTCGTCGGCCAGACCCACTGCCACCAGCACGCCGTCCTCGGCGACGCCGCCGACCGCCGCCTCCGCGAACGCGCGGGCCTCACCGGCGAACTGAGCGGCGGCTGCTGCGGCCTGGCGGGCAACTTCGGCTTCGAGGCGGGCCATTACGACGTCTCTGTGGCCTGCGCGGAGGACCAGCTCCTACCCGCCGTACGCAACGCGGACGAGAACGCCGAAGTCCTGGCCGACGGCTTCTCCTGCCGCACCCAACTCGACCAACTGGCCAACCAGCCCGCCCGCCACCTCGCCGAGGTCCTGGCGGAACGCCTGCGCTAGTCCCAGGCTCGGCAAGGCGGAGGGTCGTCCCGGTACTGGGTTGTACCGGGGCGACCCCGACTACGTGGCGGGCGTGCGTGTCAGACACCGCGAGACAGGCGGGCCCCAACCACCGTGACACGCCCAGGAATTGGGGTTGAAAGGTGAGCGCCCTTTGATGTTCCAATGGTTCCTACGGAACGGTGGAACCTGGCGCTCCTCCGCTTGTTCCGTCGACCACTGAGAGTGCCGCGAGAACGTCCAGGGGGAAGTCTGCATGACGTTTGCTCGTAAGACCGTAGGAATCACTCTTGCCGCCACAGTTCTGATGCCGCTCTCCGCCCACGCGGCGACAGTGGATCAGGGACCGTCCAAAGCCGTCGTTCTCTCCAATGCTGAGTTCGCTCGCCTGTACGGGGAGAAAGCGCTGACGAAGCCGGTCGGAGCAGCGGCCAGCCCACTGCGGGACCGAACGGCGACCACGTATGAATCCGTCACGGCTCACGCATGGCATACCAAGGGTGATTTCGTGGTGGCACTGGCAGACCGAGGACCATCGTTACAAGCTGCCGGGACACAGGGGCAAGATCGGTACGATCACCGCCTTCTGCCAGGGCGTCAACCGGTGCCCTGACGTCGTGAACACCGTCTGACTCGCACTCCCAGGGAGATCGATCACCGTGGTTGAGGACGACCCCACCGCCGACCGGACGCCGCGCGACGTTCTCCTGGGGAGCCTGCTGGGGAGGCTGCGAGAGTTCGTGGCCTCCCCCTTGACGCCGGGTTCGCATGTGCTGCGGGGGCTGCTCCCACCGACAGAGATGGATCGCGGCGCGAGAGTCGTCTTGTGGGACGGCCAAGACCTTGGCTCCACGTACGCCCTGGAGATCCCGCTGCTCGACGATGACGGCGAGGAAATCCCCCACGATAATTTCATCGCCGCACTACGCGCGTGCATCGGCCAGCGCGAGGCTCTCGGTCCGCCCTTCCCCGACGAAGTATTCCCGGTGCCTGTACTCGACGCCCGGCGTCACTTCCTCAATACCGTCGATGCCCCGCCCCTCACCTTGGCGGATGCCGTGTACCTACCGCTGCTTTCCCTCGGTTCGACGAACGACCCGGCGCCCCTTTCTGAAGACGTGGAAGAGGAAGCAGACGAGGTGGAATGGCGCCTCCTCGGCTTCATGCTCGTCGATGAGCGGTATGCCCGGTACTACGTCAGATGGACAGAAACCGGCGTGTCTGGGGGCTCGACTTCTGTATGCGCGACGAGGCGGGGAAGGTCGACTCACGCGGTGGGACCGCCGACATGATCTTCCCGGCGCTGGCATCGTCCCACGACCTCGAACGATTCCATCGACCGGTCTCCGATAACCACTGCCAGGCCGTATTCGACCTGACCACTTGGTGCTGACGCCATTCGGCGGTTGCCGAATCGCGCTCCCGCTTCAGCCGAACCGTCCACAGCCAGGGCAGCCCCGAAGGTCGACCGCCCGGTCGTCGGCCAGACCACTGCCACGGGCCATTACGACGTCTCGGTCGCCTGCGCGGAGGACCAGCTCCTGCCCTCCGTGCGCAACGCCGAGCCGAACGCCGAAGTCCTGGCGGAGCGGTTGCTCTGATCCACGCAACGCTCGTATGGGTGAACGATGAGCTGACTGTGCGGCCCACGGGAGGCCGTCCTCGCTAGTGTCCGAGGCTCGGCCTACCGTGGGGGTGAACAGGCGCTATGTTCGGATACGGTCAGCGACGGGAGGGTATCGGCGATGGTGGATCGCTTCAGCGACGCGCTTCTGAGCGTCCAGGACACCGCCCGGCACCTGGACATTCCCGACCGTACGCTCCAGCGCTGGCTGCACCACGAGAGCGCCGCCGGATCGCCGCTGGTGCACGGCGTCCAACCGGTGAAGCGCGGCTGGCCGTCGATCCCGTTCGTCGCGATCGTCGAGGCGTATGTACTGCGGTCGCTGCGCGGTTACCTGAGCATGCCCAAGATCCGCGAGGCGGCCGAGGCGGTGCGCTTGGCGTTCGGCGACGAGTACGGGCTGGCCACCCGGCGGATCGCCACCGACGGAGTGGATATCTTCGTCGAGCACGCGGACGGCGACTTGGCGCGTGCACGGGACGGTCAGCGACCCATCAGGGAAGTCATCACCGGCTACTTGCGCTACATCGCATGGGACAGCGGCGATCAATATCCCTACCGGCTCCGCCTGCGGCAATACCCGGATGTCGCCCCCGTGATCATCGATCCTCGATTCGGCTGGGGCGCACCGGTCGTCGCGGAGAACAAGGTCCAGGTGGACGCGATCGTCTCTCTATGGGAGGCCGGGGAGCCGTTGGAGGCGGTCGCGGACGAGTACGGGCTGACACGTGACCAGGTCGAATCGATCTGCCGGACCGCCCGCCGACGAGCCGCCTGAGTTCCTCGCCGACCGTTCCCTGGGGCGCCGTACGGTCGCCCTGCTGCGCGAGGCGGGATGGCTGGTCCGCCACCTCAGTGAGGTCTACGCCGACGACGGGCAGCACATTCCGGATGAGGAGTGGATCGCTCACGGACTGGGCCAGGGGTGGGCTCTGCTGACCCAGGACGAACGCATCCGCTACCGCGCACATGAGCGCGGCGCCCTCGCCCACGGCGACAAGCCACTGTTCTATCTGAGCAAGAAGGATCTGCTGATCGTGGACAAGGTGCGGCGCTTCCATGGCCACCAGGCGGCCATTTACCGTGCCGCGAAACGTGGCGAGGCGGCGATCTATGCCGTCTATGAGGACCGCATCGAGAAGAAGTGGCCGTAGGGAGCACCTGCGGCGGTGGAGCTGCCCGAGGCAGTTCCACCGCCGTGGCGGGGCAGGCGTTTAGGCGTGGGCGCTGATCACGCCGCCGGCGCTGAGCACGATGGAGCTGCCGTTGGCGTCGAGACCGGCGTCCTTCTGGTTGGCCTCGATCGTGGCGGCCTCGCCGTCGTTGCCGATGATCTTCGCGCGGTAGTGGAGTTCGCCGACCTTCGTGACCTTGGCCGTCCAACCGCCCGCGATCTTGAACGTGCCCGGTCCCTGGTGCTCGCCGCCCATCCAGGAGCGGACCTCGCCGCCCGCCGTGAGCACGACGTACATGCCGTTGGCGTCGAGCCCGGCGTCGCCGTCCTTCGCCTCTATCGTGGCCAGGTTCTCGCCGTTGTTGACGATCTTGAGGCGGTAGTGCAGGTCGCCGAGCTTGTAGACCTCGGCCGTGCTGCCGTCCACCAGCTTCTGGGTGCGGGTCGGCGATGTCGCCTTGCCCGCCTTGTTGTCGACCTTGGCGTCGGTGCCCTGCGCCCCGGCGGCGGACTCGGCGGAGGCCGCGGGCTTCGAGGCGGCGGTGTCCGAGCCGGTGCAGGCGGTCAGGCTGAGACCGGCGGCGGCGATCAGGGCCGCGGCGGCGACGCGCAGGGTACGGCGGCGAGCGGTGCGGACGGTGGTGTTGGAGCTCATTGCGGGTCCCCCCGGGGCAGTTGGTGTCGTTTCCTCGGTACGACCACCACTCTGGTCGAGGCCGCTACCGCTGGGCTGCCGCCCCGCTAACAGGACTGCCGCCCCGCTAACTTCCGGCTAACGCGGGTGTGGCAGGCCTATGCCGTGGTCGTCGCCCCGGTGCGTCAAAAATCATGCAAGCACGCTTGATTGTTTTGTGGCGCGCTGCCACGCTCACTCCCGACGCTCCGCACCGCCGCATCACGACCGGGAGTCCCGCGTGTCCGATACGGAAGCTCTGCTCGGCGATCTGCGTGCCGAGGGCGAGGAGTTGGACGGTCTGGTGGCCGGGCTGTCCGTCGAGGCGTGGGGTACGCCGACACCGGCCGTCGGGTGGAGCATCGCGCACCAGATCGCCCACCTCGCCTGGACCGACGCGCGGGCCGTGCAGGCGGCCGAGGACCCCGAGGGGTTCGCCGACGAGGTGCGGAAGGCCTTTTCCGCGCCGGAGCGGTTCGTGGACGAGGGGGCCGAGCGCGGCGCGTCCGATCCGCCCGGCGCGCTGCTGCGGCGCTGGCGGGAGGGGCGGGAGCGGCTGGCGCGGGTGCTCGCCGCGCAGCCGCCGGGGGCCCGGCTCCCGTGGTACGGGCCGCCGATGAGCGTCATGTCGATGGTCACCGCCCGGCTGATGGAGACCTGGGCGCACGGCCAGGACGTGGCCGACGCGCTGGGCGTGCGTCGCACCCCCACCGCCCGGCTGCGGCACGTGGCCCGCATCGGCGTACGGGCCCGGGGCTACGCCTACGCGGCGCGCGGCCTTGCGCCGCCCGCCGAGGAGTTCCGCGTCGAACTCACCGCGCCGGGTGGCGAGGTGTGGACGTACGGCCCCGAGGACGCACCTCAGCGCGTCACCGGCCCCGCGCTCGACTTCTGCCTGCTGGTGACCCAGCGCGTGCACCGTGACGACGTGGCGGTACGGGCGGCGGGCCCCGACGCCGAGTACTGGCTGAGCATCGCCCAGGCCTTCGCCGGCCCCCCGGGGCGCGGGCGGCAACAGGGCGGGCGCGCGGCTGATGGGTCGGCTGCGCCCGGCACCGTCGCCCCGCTTGCTGACGAGCGCGCGCCCGGTGGCGGGGGCGTTGCCGTCCCGGGCGGAGGCGCCGTACCCGGTGGCGGTGCTGTCCCCGGCGATGGCACCGCACCTGGTGGCGATGTCGCACATGCCGGAGGTGACGCGCCCGGTGGTGGCGCCGCGCCTAAGCAGGGCGCTGTCCCGGGCGGAGGCGCCGCGCCCACGGGCGATGCCGCGCCCGGCGGCACCGCGCCCACCGGCAGCATCCCGCCCGGTGGCGGCATCCCGCCCGGCGACGGCGCCGCTCCCGGCGACGGCGCCGCTCCCGGCGGGGGTGCCGTGTGACCGCGTCGGGGCCGCTGCGGATCGGGAACGCGTCCGGGTTCTACGGGGATCGCTTCGACGCCGTGCGCGAGATGCTGGCCGGTGGGCCTCTCTCCGTCCTGACCGGGGACTACCTCGCCGAGTTGACCATGCTGATCCTCGGCCGGGACCGCGCCAAGGACCCCTCGCGGGGCTATGCCGCCACCTTCCTCCGCCAGTTGGAGGACACCCTCGGGCTCGCCGTCGAGCGGGGCGTGCGGATCGTCGCCAACGCGGGCGGGCTGAATCCGGCCGGGCTGGCCGACGCCATCCGCGCGCTCGCGGAGCGGGTCGGGGTCGGGTGCCGGGTCGCGCATGTGGAGGGGGACGATCTGCTCCGGGCGCGGGACTGGGGTCCCGGGGTGGTCAGCGCCAACGCGTATCTGGGCGGGGGCGGGATCGCCGCTTGTCTGCTGGGCGGGGCGGACGTCGTGGTGACCGGGCGGGTCACCGACGCCGCGCTCGTCACCGGCCCCGCCGCCTGGCACTTCGGGTGGGCGGCGGACGACTGGGACGCGCTGGCCGGGGCCGTCGTCGCCGGGCATGTGCTGGAGTGCGGGACGCAGACGACCGGCGGCAACTACGCGTTCTTCACCGAGATCGACGACCTGCGCCGCCCCGGCTTCCCGCTCGCCGAGATCCACCCGGACGGGTCGGCCGTCATCACCAAGCACCCCGGCACCGGCGGCGCCGTCACCGTCGGCACCGTGACCGCCCAGCTGCTGTACGAGACGGCGGGCGCCCGCTACCCCGGGCCGGACGTCACGGCCCGGCTGGACTCCGTACGGCTCACCCAGGACGGCCCCGACCGGGTGCGGATCGACGGCGTACGGGGCGAGGCACCGCCGCCGACGCTGAAGGCCGGGCTGACCCGGCTCGGCGGGCACCGCAACGAGGTGGTGTTCGTCCTCACCGGGCTCGGCATCGACGCCAAGGCCGCCCTCGTACGCGACCAGATGGAGGCGGCCCTCGCCGAGCGCCGCCCCGCCGAGGTCCGCTGGACGCTGGCCCGCACCGACCACCCCGACGCGGCCGTGCAGGAGGAGGCGAGCGCCCTGCTGCGGCTCGTCGTCCGCGACCGCGACCCGGACACCGTGGGGCGGGCGGTCAGCGGCGCGGCCGTGGAGCTGGCCCTCGCCAGCATCCCCGGGTTCCATGTCACCGCGCCGCCCGGCAAGGGCACGCCGTACGGGGTGTTCGAGGCGGCGTACATTCCGCAGGACGCAGTTCCGCACATCGCCGTCCTGCCGGACGGCACCCGGACCGCGATCCCCCCGGCCCCGCATACCCGGCACCTCACGCCCACCGACGAACCGCCGCTGCCGCCGCCGCTCAACGGCCCCACCCGCCGGGCGCCGCTCGGCGCGGTCGCCGGGGCCCGCAGCGGCGACAAGGGCGGGAGCGCCAACGTCGGCGTCTGGGTGCGTACCGACGACGCCTGGCGCTGGCTGGTCCACACCCTCACCCCCGACCGGCTCCGCGAACTCCTCCCGGAGACCGCCGGGCTGACCGTCACCCGCCACCAACTCCCGCAGCTGCGCGCCCTCAACTTCACCGTCGACGGCCTGCTCGGCGAGGGCGTCGCCGCGCAGGCCCGCTTCGACCCACAGGCCAAGGCCGTCGGCGAATGGCTGCGTTCGCGCCACCTCGACATACCGGAGGTACTGCTTTGACCGTGCTCGCGTCCGCGCTCGACCCCGCAGGCGCCGACTACGCGGCCCACCGCGAGGCGATGCTCGCCAAGGTCACCGCACTGGAGGCCGAACACGCCAAGGCCCTCGCGGGCGGCGGCGAGAAGTACACCGAGCGCCACCGCAAGCGCGGCAAGCTGCTGGTCCGGGAGCGCGTCGAACTCCTCCTGGACCCCGATACGCCATTCCTGGAGCTGTCGCCGCTCGCCGCCTGGGGGAGCGACTACCCGGTCGGCGCGTCCGTCGTCACCGGCATCGGCGTGATCTCCGGCGTGGAGTGCCTGATCAGCGCCAACGACCCGACCGTGCGGGGTGGCGCGAGCAATCCGTGGACGCTGAAGAAGATCCTGCGCGCCCATGAGATCGCGCGGACGAATCGTCTCCCGGTCGTGAGCCTCGTCGAGTCCGGCGGCGCCGATCTCCCCTCCCAGAAGGAGATCTTCATCCCCGGCGGCGCCATCTTCCGCGATCTCACGCGGCTGTCCGCCGACGGAATCCCCACCGTCGCGGTCGTCTTCGGCAACTCCACCGCCGGAGGCGCGTACATCCCGGGGATGTCCGACCACGTGATCATGGTCAAGGAGCGGTCCAAGGTCTTCCTCGGCGGTCCGCCGCTGGTCAAGATGGCCACCGGTGAGGAGAGCGACGACGAATCGCTCGGCGGCGCCGACATGCACGCCCGCACCTCCGGGCTCGCCGACTACTTCGCCACCGACGAGCCCGACGCCCTCCACCAGGCGCGCCGCGTCGTCGCCCGCCTCAACTGGCGCAAGGCCCAACCCGATCCGGGCCCGGCCGAGGAGCCGAAGTACGACGCCGACGAGCTGCTCGGCATCGTCCCCGGCGACCTCAAGGTGCCCTTCGACCCCCGCGAGGTCATCGCCCGCATCGTCGACGGCTCCGACTTCGACGAGTTCAAGCCGCTGTACGGGGCGAGCCTTGCCACCGGCTGGGCGACCCTCCACGGCTATCCGGTGGGGATCCTGGCCAATGCCCAGGGGGTGCTGTTCAGCGAGGAGTCGCAGAAGGCCACGCAGTTCATCCAGCTCGCCAACCAGCGCGACATCCCGCTCCTCTTCCTCCACAACACCACCGGCTACATGGTCGGCCGCGCCTACGAACAGGGCGGGATCATCAAGCACGGCGCCATGATGATCAACGCGGTCTCCAATTCGCGCGTCCCCCACCTCTCCGTCCTCATCGGCGCCTCCTACGGCGCGGGCCACTACGGGATGTGCGGCCGCGCGTACGACCCCCGCTTCCTCTTCGCCTGGCCCAGCGCCAAGTCCGCCGTCATGGGCCCCCAGCAGCTCGCCGGGGTGCTGTCGATCGTCGCCCGCCAGTCCGCCGCCGCCAAGGGAGCGCCCTACGACGAGGACGGCGACGCCGCCCTGCGCGCCATGGTCGAGCAGCAGATCGAGTCCGAGTCGCTGCCGCACTTCCTCTCCGGGCGGCTGTACGACGACGGCGTCATCGACCCGCGCGACACCCGCACCGTCCTCGGCCTCTGTCTCTCCGCCCTCCACACCGCGCCCGTCGAGGGGGCGCGCGGTGGCTTCGGCGTCTTCCGGATGTGAGGAAAAACCCCGCCGTGATGTCCGTGATCCGCTCCCTCCTCGTCGCCAACCGTGGCGAGATCGCCCGCCGCGTCATCCGCAGCTGCCGTGAACTCGGCATCGCCACGGTCGCCGTCCACTCCGACGCGGACGCCGACGCCCCGCACGTACGGGAGGCCGACACCGCCGTACGCCTGCCGGGCGACGCCCCCGCCGACACCTACCTGCGCGGCGACCTGCTGACGAAAGCCGCCCTGGCGGCGGGCGCCGACGCCGTCCACCCCGGCTACGGCTTCCTCTCCGAGGACCCCGCCTTCGCCCAGGCCGTCCGCGACGCCGGGCTGCTGTGGGTCGGGCCGCCGCCCGAGGCGATGCGGGCGATGGCGTCCAAGACCCGCGCCAAACGGCTCCTGCGCGACGCGGGCGTCCCTCTGCTCGACTCCCTCGACCCCGACCGGGTCACCGACGCCGACCTGCCCGTTCTCGTCAAGGCGGCGGCGGGCGGCGGCGGGCGGGGCATGCGCGTCGTCCGCGACACGGCCGCGCTCGCGGACGAACTGGCCTCCGCCCGCGCGGAGGCTGCGTCCGCCTTCGGGGACGGTGAGGTGTTCGTCGAGCCGTACGTCGAGGGCGCCCGCCACGTCGAGGTCCAGGTGCTGGCCGACACCCATGGCACCGTCTGGTCCCTCGGCACCCGCGACTGCTCGCTCCAGCGCCGCCACCAGAAGGTCGTCGAGGAGGCCCCGGCGCCGGGGCTCGGCGACGGACTGCGCCGTCTGCTGGAGGAGTCGGCGGTGAACGCGGCCCGGGCCATCGGGTACGAGGGCGCGGGCACCGTCGAGTTCCTGGTCTCGTCGGCGGGCCGTGGCTACTTCCTGGAGATGAACACCCGCCTCCAGGTCGAGCACCCGGTGACGGAGGAGGTCTACGGGCTGGACCTGGTGGCCCTGCAACTGCGGGTGGCGGAGGGCCAAGCCCTGGCCGCCGAACCCCCGTCCCCGAGCGGCCACGCGGTCGAGGCGCGGCTGTACGCGGAGGACCCGGGGCGGGGCTGGCAGCCGCAGGCGGGCGTGATGCGGCGGCTGGACATCACTGCCACAGGCCTGCGCGCGGACACGGGCCTGCGCGCGGACACGGGACCGGGCGTCGGCATGGGCCTGCGCGTCGGCACGGGACTGCGCGCGGACACGGGCCTGCGCGTCGACTCCGGCATCGCGGACGGGGACGTCATCGGCGTCCACTACGACCCCCTGCTGGCCAAGGTCATCGCCTGGGCGCCCACCCGCGCCGAGGCGCTGCGGCGGCTGGCGCACGGGCTGGAGCACGCCCGTATCCACGGCCCGGCCACCAACCGCGACCTGCTGGTACGGGCCCTGCGGCACCCGGAGTTCGAGGCCGGACGCATGGACACCGGCTTCCTCGAACGCCACCTCGACGCACTCACCGAGACCGGCACCGACGGCATCGCGCTCGCCGCCCTCGCCGCCGCCCTGGCCGCCGCGTCGGATCGGCCCGCGACCGTGGCGGGCCGCCTCGGCGGCTGGCGGAACGTGCCCTCCCAGCCGCAGATCAAGACGTACCGCGACGACCCGGGCGGCACCGAGTACGAGGTCCGCTACCGGCTCACCCGCGACGGTCTCGTCACGGAGGGCTTCCCGGACCTGCGGCTGCTGAGCGCCGACCCCGGTCACGTCCTCCTCGAAGCAGACGGCATACGGCGGAAATTCGACGTTTCGCGCCATGGCGACCGTATATACATCGACTCGTCCCTCGGCGCGCACACCCTCATCCCCCTGTCCCGCTTCCCCGACCCCACCGCCCGCACCGCACCGGGCTCCCTGCTGGCCCCCATGCCCGGCACGGTGGTGCGGATCGCCGACGTCGCCGTGGGCGACCAAGTGCGGGCGGGCCAGCCGCTGCTGTGGCTGGAGGCGATGAAGATGGAGCACCGTGTCGTCTCGCCCACCGCCGGGGTGCTCACCGCGCTGCACGCCGCCGAAGGCCGTCAGGTCGAGGTCGGGGCGCTGCTCGCGGTCGTCACGGCCCAAGACGAGGCAGCCACCGAAGACAACGGACGGAGCCGCACATGAGCCAGGCCCAGGCGCACACTCCCGTCGACACCCCGGAACAGGCCGACCTCCGCACCGCCGTGGCGGCCTTCGGCAGGGACAACCTCCACACCCCCACCCCCGACCTGTGGGCCAGGGCGGGCAAGCTCGGCTACCTCGGCGTCAACCTCCCGGAGGCGTACGGCGGTGGCGGGGGCGGCATAGCCGAGCTGTCGATCGTGCTCGAAGAGCTGGGCACGGCCGGATGCCCGCTGCTCATGCTCGTCGTATCGCCCGCCATCTGCGGCACGGTGATCGCCCGGTACGGCACGGACGAGCAGAAGTCCCGCTGGCTGCCAGGTCTGGCGGACGGCAGCGTGACGATGGCGTTCGGCATCACGGAGCCGGACGCCGGGTCGAACTCGCACCGGATCACCACCACCGCCCGCCGCGAGGGCACAGGCGAGGGCACAGGCGAGGGCGCCGAATGGGTGCTCACCGGCCGCAAGGTCTTCATCTCCGGCGTGGACATCGCCGACGCCACCCTGATCGTCGGCCGAACGGAGGACGCGCGGACGGGGAAGCTCAAGCCCTGCCTGTTCATCGTCCCGCGCGGCACCCCCGGCTTCTCGTACCGCCACATCCCCATGGAACTGGCCGCGAACGAGAAGCAGTTCGAGGTCGTCATGGACGGCGTACGGCTCCCGGCTGACGCTCTCGTCGGCGACGAGGACGCGGGTCTCGCGCAGCTGTTCGCGGGGCTGAACCCGGAACGGATCATGACGGCGGCGTTCGCGCTCGGCATGGGCCGTCACGCGCTGGCGAAGGCGGTGGACTACGCGCGGACCCGCCAGGTGTGGAAGGAGCCGATCGGCGCGCACCAGGCGATCGCGCATCCCCTCGCTCAGGCGCACATCGAGGTGGAGCTGGCCCGGCTGATGATGGCGAAGGCGGCGTATCTGTACGACGCGGGGGACGACGCGGCCGCCGGGGAGGCCGCCAACATGGCGAAGTACGCGGCCGGGGAGGCGGCCGTGAAGGCCGTGGACCAGGCGGTGCACACGCTCGGCGGGAACGGCCTGACGGAGGAGTACGGGCTCGCGAAGCTGATCACGGCGGCGCGGGTGGCACGGATCGCACCGGTCAGCCGGGAGATGATCCTCAACTTTGTCTCGCATCAGACGCTGGGGCTGCCGAAGTCGTACTGACGGTCGTACCGACGGGACGAGCGGGGCAGAACGGACGGGAAGGCAACTGGCAGGCACAGCGACCCGAGGGGAGCGGCCATGGTGCTGCGCAGCGAGTTTCCCGATGTCCCGCCCGTCGATCTGCCCATTCACGACGCGGTGCTGGCCCGCGCGGCGAAGGAGTTCGGGGACCGTACGGCGCTGATCGACGGGGTGAGCGGGGAGAGCGTCGGCTACGCCGAGCTGGACCACGCCGCACGCCGGATCGCCGCCGGGCTGGCGGCGGCGGGGGTGCGCAAGGGGGAGGTGGTGGCGCTGCACAGCCCCAACTCGGTGAGGTATCCGATGGCGTTCTACGGGGTGACGCGCACGGGCGCGGCGGTCACGACGGTGCATCCGCTGGCGACGGCGGAGGAGTTCGCGGGGCAGCTGCGGGACGCGGCGGCGGCGTGGATCGTCACGGTGTCGCCGCTGCTGGGGGTGGCGCGGCAGGCGGCGGAGCGGGCGGGCGGGGTGCGGGAGATCTTCGTATGCGACGAGGCGGGCGAGGCGGGCGGGCACCGTTCGCTGCGCGACATGCTGGAGGGCACGGAGCCGGAGCCGGTGGTGGAGATCGACCCGGCGGAGGACGTGGCGGTGCTGCCGTACTCGTCGGGGACGACGGGCAGCCCGAAGGGCGTGATGCTGACGCACCGCAGCGTGGCGACCAACCTGGCGCAGGTGGAGGCGCTGGTTCCGACGCGGCCGGGCGAGCGGGTGCTCGCGGTGCTCCCGTTCTTCCACGTGTACGGGCTGACGGCGCTCATGAACGCCCCGCTGCGGGCCGGGAGCACGGTGATCGTGCTGCCGCGCTTCGATCTGGACCAGTTTCTGACGGCGATCGAGCGGTACGAGGCGCAGGCGCTGTATGTGGCGCCGCCGATCGTGCTGGCGCTGGCCAAGCATCCGGCGGTGGCGGAGCACGACCTGTCGTCGGTGCGGTACGTGCTGTGCTCGGCGGCGCCGCTGGACGCGCGGCTGGCGGAGGCGTGCGCGCGGCGGCTGGGCGTACCGCCGCTGCTGCAGGCGTTCGGGATGACGGAGCTGTCGCCGGGCTGCCATCTGGTGCCCCGAGAAGCGGAGGACGTTCCGCCGGGGACCGTGGGGAAGCTGCTGCCGAACACCGAGATGCGCGTCGTGGGCATGGCGGACGGCCCGGATGCGGGGCTGGACGTGGCACCGGGGGAGGACGGGGAGATCCTGATCCGGGGCCCGCAGGTGATGAAGGGCTATCTGGGGCGGCCCGCCGACACGGCGGCCATGGTCGACGCGGACGGCTGGCTGCACACCGGCGACATCGGCCATGTGGACGCGGACGGCTGGCTGTTCGTGGTGGACCGGGTGAAGGAGCTGATCAAGTACAAGGGCTATCAGGTCGCCCCGGCCGACCTGGAGGCTGTGCTGATCGCGCACGAGGCCGTCGCCGACGCCGCCGTGATCGGCGTGACGGACGGGGACGGCAACGAGATCCCGAAGGCGTTCGTGGTGCGCGGGCCCGGTGCCCGGATCTCGGAGGACGAGCTGATCGCGTACGTTGCCGGGCAGGTGGCCCCGTACAAGAAGGTGCGGCGCGTCGAGTTCACGGACACCGTGCCGCGTTCGGCCGCCGGGAAGATCCTGCGGCGCGAACTGCGCGCCAGGGAAAGGAGTTCGACCACCCCATGACCGACACCCACGGCGACGCGGCTCTGGTGCGCTCGTCCGGCGAGCGCGGCATCGTGACGCTCACCCTCGACTCGCCGCACAACCGCAACGCGCTCTCCGCCCGTCTGGTCGCCGAGCTGCGGGCCCACCTGGCGGCGGCCGGGGCGGACCCGGAGGTCCGGGCGGTGCTGCTCACGCACACCGGCAACACGTTCTGCGCGGGCGCCGATCTGCGCGAACCCCCGGCGGTCTCCGGTGCGTCGGGGCTGGTCGCGCTGTTGCGCGCCCTCGTGGAGCTGCCCAAGCCGGTGGTCGCGCGGGTCACCGGGCATGTGCGGGCCGGTGGTCTTGGACTGCTCGGGGCGTGCGACATCTCGGCGGCGGGGCGGGGCGCGAGCTTCGCGTTCACCGAGGCGCGGCTCGGGCTGGCCCCGGCCGTCATATCGATGCCGCTGCTGCCCCGGCTGGACGCCCGCGCGGCGGCCCGCTACTACCTCACCGGGGAACGGTTCGACGCCGCCGAGGCGGCCCGGATCGGCCTGGTGACGGTGGCGGACCCGGAGGGGGACGCGGACCGGGCGCTCTCGCCGGTGCTGGACGGTCTGCGCCGTGGCTCCCCGCAGGGCCTGGCGGAGTCCAAGCGGCTGGTGACGGCCGAGGTGCGGCAGGCGTTCGACCGGGACGGGGAGGCGCTCGCCGAGCTGTCGGCGCGGCTGTTCGCGTCGGCGGAGGCGCGGGAGGGGATGACGGCGTTCCGGGAGCGGCGGGAGCCGGTGTGGGCGACGGAGGCTGCCGGGGCGGACACCGCGACGGAGGCCGGGAAGTGAGCCCCGGTACGTCTCCCCGTACGCCGTCCCGTACGCCCCCGCGCGACCCCAAGCAGGACCGCAGCCGCGCGACCCGGCAGCGGCTGCTGGAGGCCGCCGTGGCATGCCTCGCCGAGCACGGCTGGGCGGGGTCGACAGTGTCGGTGGTCGCGGAGCGGGCCGGGGTGTCCCGGGGCGCGGCGCAGCATCACTTCCCGACCCGGGAGGACCTGTTCACGGCCGCGGTCGAGCATGTCGCGGAGCAGCGTTCCGCGGAGCTGCGTGCCCTCGCCCCGGCGGGCGCGGGCACGGCCCGTACACGGGCGGTCGTCACCGAACTCGTCGACCTGTACACCGGCCCGCTGTTCCGGGCCGCGCTCCAGCTGTGGGTCGCGGCGTCGTACGAGGCCCAGCTGGGCGCCCGGGTCACCGTCCTGGAGGCCCGTATCGGCCGCGAGACGCATCGCATGGCGGTGGACCTGCTGGGCGCCGACGAGACGGTCCCGGGGGTCCGGGAGGCGGTGCAGGGCCTGCTCGACATGGCCCGCGGCCTGGGCCTGGCCAACCTGCTGACGGACGACGGCGCGCGCCGGGAGCGGGTGGTCGCGCAGTGGTCGCGCATCCTGGACGAATCGCTGGGTGACGAGGCGCTGGGCGATGGCGCGCTGGGCGGCGGAGCGCTGGGCGCGGCCGGACGGTAGGAGCCCGGGGCGGGGGAGCGCCCCGCCCCGGACCCGCTAGGCCGAGATGTCCCCGTACCCCTCGATCTGCTGCGGCCCGCGCGTGCCCGGCCCCACGTACCGCGCCGAGGGGCGGACGAGGCGGCCCGTGCGCTTCTGCTCCAGGATGTGCGCGCTCCACCCGGCGGTCCGCGCACAGGTGAACAGGGACGTGAACATGGGCGCCGGGACCTCCGCGAAGTCCAGCGTGATCGCCGCCCAGAACTCGACGTTGGTGGCCAGCACCCGGTCCGGCCGCCGGTTGTGCAGCTCCTCCAGGGCGGCCCGCTCCAGCGCCTCCGCGACCTCGTAGCGCGGCGCCCCCAGCTCCTTGGCGGTGCGCCGCAGCACCCGCGCCCGCGGGTCCTCGGCGCGGTAGACCCGGTGCCCGAAGCCCATCAGCCGCTCGCCCCGGTCGAGCGCCTTCTTGACGTACGCGGTGGCGTCCCCGGTGCGCTCGATCTCCTCGATCATCCCGAGCACCCGCGAGGGCGCGCCCCCGTGCAGCGGCCCGGACATGGCCCCGACCGCGCCGGAGAGCGCGGCGGCGACGTCGGCGCCGGTGGAGGCGATGACGCGGGCGGTGAAGGTGGAGGCGTTCATGCCGTGCTCGGCGGCGGACGTCCAGTACGCGTCGACGGCGGCGACGTGCTTGGGGTCGGGCTCGCCGCGCCAGCGGCGCATGAAGCGCTCGACGATGGTCTCGGCCTTGTCGATCTCCCGCTGCGGCACCATCGGCAGGCTCTGCCCGCGCGCCGACTGGGCGACGTACGAGAGCGCCATGACGGCCGCGCGGGCGAGGTCGTCACGGGCCTGGGCCTCGTCGATGTCCAGGAGCGGTTTGAGGCCCCAGACGGGCGCCAGCATGGCCAGTGCGGACTGCACGTCGACCCGGACGTCGCCGGAGTGCACCGGGATGGGGAAGGGCTCGGCGGCGGGCAGCCCGGGGTTGAAGGCGCCGTCGACCAGCAGGCCCCAGACGTTCCCGAAGGACACATGGCCCACCAGGTCCTCGATGTCGACGCCGCGGTAGCGGAGCGCGCCGCCCTCCTTGTCGGGTTCGGCGATCTCCGTCTCGAACGCGACGACTCCCTCGAGTCCGGGTACGAAGTCGGACATCGGGCGGCTCCTCATGATGTGGGCGGCGGGTGGCGAACAGGGCTGGTGCGGCTGGTGCGGGGATACGTCTGGTGCGGATGAAACGTCAGCGGGGCGGAGAACGGTGTCATCGGTGTCATCGGGGTTATCGGGTTCGTCCGGCCCGGGACGGTTCCGCGGCCGGTGGCTCGCGGTCCGTACCGGATACCCGGTGGTGTGCCCCGTGTGCGCGGTGGTCACCCAGCGGGGGCGTGAACCGGCGCCGGGGCACGGCGCTGACAGGCGCATGTTCGGCCACAGCGAGGTGGACGCGCCAGTCACGGGGGCGCGTGAGAAGTGGCACACCGCTTGTGCGGCGCGGGGAGGGTTATGGATACCCGGCGCGGGGGAGGGGCGAATCGCTCTTTCGGGGGACCCCGTGCGGGGGACCGGTGATGTTGCAAGATATGCGCGTGTCCCACGTTGACCCGGAGCCCCCGGCTTCCCCCTCGGCTTACTCCGCGCACACGTACGACCCGGCCGCCATGCGCGAGCACTACCGCGCGGCGGGCATCGACGAAGCGGCCCTCGGGAGCACCCCGTTCCAGCAGTTCACCCGGTGGTTCGAGGAGGCGGTGGGCAGCGGGCTGTACGAGCCGAACGCGGTGGTCGTCTCCACGGCGGACGCGGCCGGGCGCCCCAGCTCCCGTACGGTCCTGATGAAGAGCTTCGACGAGCGCGGCTTCGTGTTCTACACCAACTACGGCTCGCGCAAGGGCCGCGAACTGGCCGAGAACCCGCAGGTCTCGCTGCTCTTCCCATGGCACCCGATCGCCCGCCAGGTGATCGTGACGGGCCTGGCGCACCGCACCGGGCGGGACGAGACGGCCGCGTACTTCCGGACCCGTCCGCACGGCTCGCAGCTGGGCGCGTGGGCCAGCGCGCAGTCCTCGGTGGTCGGCTCGCGGGAGGAGCTGGACCGGGCGTACGCGGAGCTGGCGGACCGCTATCCGCCGGGGGAGCAGGTGCCGGTGCCGCCGGAGTGGGGCGGGTTCCGGGTGGTGCCGGAGGCGGTGGAGTTCTGGCAGGGCCGGGAGAACCGGCTGCACGACCGGATGCGGTACGTATGCCCGCCCGGCGAGGAGGAGTGGCGGATCGAGCGCCTGTCGCCGTGATCCCCGTGGCCGGGTCCGGGAACGCAGACGGCCCGCGGGTCTCTCCCCTGGCGCCGGTGAGGACGCCATGGGGGCCGGTCGGACGTACCGGCGACCCGCGGGCCGGGTGACTGCTTGGGATTGGCCGGTTGCGCACAACGTGCGTGCGCCAGTCCGGCGAATGCGCAGAGCGCGACGACGGACTGCTAGCCCGCAGTCACCTCACGCGTCCGGATTTGATACATCGGCCGAACCACCTCCCTTCTCGTGTGCTCCACACCCTAGGAACGGCCTCGCGGCGCACACAAGCGAATTTCCGGGAGGCAACGATTTCGCCGAATCAGGTGTGGCGCGCGTCACGTTCGAGTTCAATGTTCCGACGTGCACCATCACAGGCAGCCACGTCCACCACGTCCCGCAGGGGGTGTCCGGTGACCGCTCCGCAGCGCTCCGAACCCGCACGTCCCACGCGTCCCGTACCGGCACAGCCCGCGGCCGCGGGCGCGCCCGTGCCCGCGACCGGCCCGGGCCGGGACGACTCCGATCTGCTCGCCGCGCTCCTCGACGGCATGGACGCCGCGCTGTGCGCGTTCGACGCCGACGGCACCGTCACCCACTGGAACCGCGAGGCCGAGCGCATCCTCGGCTGGTCAACGGCCGAGGCCGTGGGGCGCAAGGGGCTGGCGGGGTGGGCGGTCCGTCCCGAGGACGCGCCGGACGTCGAGGCCCGGCTGATGGAGGCCCTGGAGGCCACCGGCCGCCGGGTGTACGAATTCGCCCTGCTGACCAAGGACGGCGGCCGGGTCCTGGTCCGTACCCAGTCGTCCGCGGTGCCGGGCGCGGACGGCCGCCCGGCCGGGGTGTACTGCGCGTTCAGCGAGGTGCACGCGCAGCTGGACCTGGAGCGGTCGATCGCGCTGAGTGAAGCGCTGCTCGACGACGCGTCCTGGTGCGTCGTCCTCGTCGACGCCGACCTGCGGGTGGCGGTCCTCAACGGCAGCGCGGCGGCGGCCCTGCGCACGAGCCGTACGGCCGCGCTGGGGCGGCCGCTGGGCGAGTTCCTCGACCAGGGCGTGGAGGAGGCCGAGAACGCCCTCCAGTACGTCCTCGCCGAGGGCGCGCCCCCGGCGCCCACCGAGCTGTGGGTGACGCTGCGCGAGGCGGCCGACGAGCCCCCGGAGGACGCGGGCCCGGCGCGCCGCTGCTGGCGCAGCGGCTTCCTGCGGCTGGCCTCGCCGCTCACCGAGGAGCCGGTGCCGCTCGGGGTGGCCTGGATCTTCCAGGACGTGACGCGACTGAAGGACCATGAACAGGAGAGCGCCCGGCTGCGCTTCCGCGGCAACCAGCTCCACCGGGCGGCCCGGGCCGCGGCCGAGTGCGAGGACCCGATGGAGGCGGCCGTGGTCCACCTGGACTTCGCGCTCGCGGGCTTCGCCGACCACGCCCTGATCGACCTGGTCCTGGAGCGCCCCGAGTCGGTGCCGCCGGGTGCGCCCCCGCCGGGCGCGCTCGCGCCCGGGGCGGGCGAGCGGACCCGGCTCGTCCGGGCGGCGGCCACCCCGGGCGGCGCCGCGGGCCCGTGCTCCCCGATCGCCCCGGGCGGCATCCCGGTGGCCTACCTGGAGGGCCACCCGGCGCTCCAGGCGGCCGAGCGCTGCGGTTCGGTGCGGGCGAGTGCGACGCGTACGGACGAGGCGGCGGCGGCCCGGTGGGCGGCGGCCCGCAAGTGGCCGGAGGGGTCGGTGCACGCCCTGTGCGCGGTGCTGCGCAGCCGCGGCCGCACCCTGGGCGTCCTGACCTTCCTCCGCGGCCCGGCCCGCCGCCCCTTCGACCGCGCGGACACGGCGTACGCGGAGGACGTCGCGGCCCGGGTGGCGGCCGCGGTGGACCTGGCCCGTTAGAACCGGACCCGGGTCAGGCCCTCCGCCAGAAGATCATCGCTGTCAGAAGATCACAGCCGCCAGAAGATCACCGCCGCCAGAAGATCACCGCCGGTAGAACCCGCCGATTGAAGCCCGCCGGAAGATCAGCGCCTGTAGAAGATCCGGTCCCCGTATTCCTCCATCACCTGGCCGTTCCACTCATGGCCCCCGTCGACGTTGCCGGACCGCAGCAGGGGCGGCCGTACGCCGCGGGCCACCAGCTCCTCCACCCCCGCCGCCACCACGGCCTGCATCAGCGCGCTCGTCACCACGGTCGACGCGGGGGCGAACGGCGCCCCGACGCCCTCCGCCGTGACCTCCGCGTCGCCGACCGGGATCTTGTTGTCGAGGACCAGATCGCAGTGGTCCTTGAGGAAGGTGCCCGAGGCGTTACGGGACGTGGTCTCCGTCGCGTAGGCCACGGACGTCACGCCGATCACCGTCACCCCGCGCTCCCGCGCGCCCGTCGCCATCTCCACCGGCAGCGTGTTCCGCCCGGACAGCGAGATGACGAACAGCAGGTCACCGGCGCGCAGCGGCCCGGTCTCCAGGACGGCCGTGGCGAGCCCGTCGACCCGCTCCAGCGCGCTGCCCAGGGTAGCGGGCATGACGTCCACCCCTGTCAGCCCCGGCACCGGGAGCAGGTTCATCAGGGCCAGCCCGCCCGCGCGGTAGACGACGTCCTGGGCGGGCAGGGACGAGTGGCCCGCGCCGAAGAGGAAGATCCGGCCGCCGCCGGTGATCGCGTCGGCGATCAGGCCGCCCGCCGCGGCGATGCTTTCGGCCTCCTCGTCCCGCATCTTGTGCAGCAGCTCGATGGCGGCGTCGAAAAAGCGCCCTGCCGGCTTGCTCTGGCTCATCGCCGAGGCCCTTCGTGTCGGTGTTAACTTGGTTCCACGTCCCCGTGGCGCGGATCACGTTGCGATGTGGATCATGAAGCTGTCAATACCACCTCCGCCCTCGCTACGGCAGTGGCCGATCCGGCCCCGTTGTCGGTGGGATGCGTCAGAATTGGGTCCAGGGCCACCGCACGACACATCAAGGGGCACGCATGTCCGGACTGATCGACACCACGGAGATGTATCTCCGCACCATCCTCGAACTCGAGGAGGAGGGCGTGGTCCCCATGCGCGCCCGGATCGCGGAGCGGCTCGATCAGAGCGGCCCCACCGTCAGTCAGACGGTGGCGCGCATGGAGCGCGACGGGCTGCTCACGGTCGCGGGCGACCGTCACCTGGAGCTGACGGAGGAGGGCCGCCGGCTGGCCACGCGCGTGATGCGCAAGCACCGGCTCGCCGAATGCCTGCTCGTCGACGTGATCGGCCTGGAGTGGGAGCAGGTCCACGCGGAGGCGTGCCGCTGGGAGCACGTGATGAGCGAGGCGGTGGAGCGCCGGGTCCTGGAGCTGCTGCGCCACCCCACCGAGTCGCCGTACGGCAACCCGATCCCGGGCCTGGAGGAGCTGGGCGAGAAGGGCGAGGCCGACCCGTTCCTCGACGACAGCATGGTGAGCCTGCGGGAGCTGGCCCCCGGCACCGAGGGCAAGACGGTGGTCGTGCGCCGGATCGGCGAGCCGATCCAGATGGACGCCCAGCTGATGTACACGCTGCGCAGGGCCGGGGTCCAGCCGGGCTCGGTGGTCAGCGTGACGGAGTCCCCCGGCGGAGTCCTGGTGGGCAGCAGCGGTGAGGCGGCCGAGCTGGAGGCGGACATCGCCTCCCACGTCTTCGTGGCCAAGCGCTGACCCCACCCCCGACTCCACCCCCGACTCCGCTGGGGCGCGCCACCTGCGGGGACGGTTTTTGTCCGGACCGGAGTTCGGGGAAATCGAGCGGTCCGGGGCGACCCGTGCAACCCTGTCGCTGACGCATATGCACAAGCGTGCTCGCGGTCAGGGGAGGGGGCTCCTATGGGCCCGGCGAGCGGCAGTGATGCCGAGCGGGCGTTCGAACGCGAGGGCCCCGGTGCCGTGAGGCGCCGGGGCCCCGCTTCCCCATGTCCCCCCGGTGGGCCCCGGGCCGTGCGGTCCGCGCGAACGCGGCCCTCACGACCCGGGCCCGTAGCGACCCGGAGCCCCGAGCTCCCAGGGTCGGCCCCCGCGGACTCCCTTCCCCGAGCAGTCCGCCTCCCGCTAGCTGTCTCCCCTCGGCGGAGGGGGCCAATCCTTGAGCGTGGTCACTCGAATGAGGGGTGTCGCCCGGCACTTGGGGTCTGTTCGAATATAAGTTCGATACTGTGGGGCGGTGGGGGTTGCACGGGAGAGGGATGGAGGTGCCGGACGACATGGTGCGACGCATCGATGTGACCGGAGCCGCCGGGGCGCGGCTCGCGGCCTGGGAGTTCACGGACCCGCCCAAGGCCGGAGGCCGCGCGGCAGCGCGCGGCGGCCCCGGAGTGCTGCTGCTCCACGGGCTGATGGGCCGCGCCGCGCACTGGGCGGAGACCGCCCGCTGGCTCGCCACCCGGCACCGGGCCGTCGCCCTCGACCAGCGCGGCCACGGCCGCAGCGAGAAGCCCGCCGACGGACCGTTCGAGCGCGGCACATATGTGGAGGACGCCGAGGCGGCCGTCGAGCAGCTCGGGCTCGGCCCGGTGGCCCTCATCGGCCATTCCATGGGCGCCCTGACGGCCTGGCAGCTCGCCGCCCGCCGCCCCGATCTGGTCCGGGCCCTGGTCATCTCCGATATGCGGGCCTCGGCGCTCGGCGGCGCCTCGCAGCGCGAATGGTCCGACTGGTTCCGGTCCTGGCCGGTGCCCTTCGCGACCCTCGCGGACGTCCGCAGGTGGTTCGGCGAGGACGATCCGTCGCTGGAGCGCCCGAACCCCGCCCGGGGCGACTTCTTCGCCGAGATCATGGCCGAGCGTTCGGACGGCTGGCGCCCCGTCTTCTCCCGCCGCCAGATGCTGAAGGCCCGTGCGGTCTGGGCCCATGACGCCCACTGGGAGGAGCTGGCCCTGGTGGAGTGCCCCACTCTGGTCGTCCGCGGTCTGGACGGCGAGCTGGGCCGCGCCGAGGCCCAGGAGATGGTCCGCGTCCTCCCGCGCGGCGAGTACGCGGAGGTGGCCGACGCGGGCCACCTCGTCCACTACGACCAGCCGGACGGCTGGCGCCGCGCGGTGGAGCCCTTCCTCACCGCCACCCTCCCCGCGCAGCCCGGGCCTGTGTAGTTCGGGTCTGCGTAGCCCGGGCCTGTGCGGTTCGAGGGCTCAGCGGTTCGAGGGCTCAGTGGTTCGGGGGCTCGACGGGGCGGGGGCTCAGCCGCGCGGGGGGAACTTCCAGACGAACGGCTTGTCGCCGATCTCGGCCCAGGCGAGCTCCAGCCGCTTCGTATCGGCCGGGATGAGGAAGGTCGTGCAGAAGGTGTAACTCTGGCCGTCCTTCCAGTTCTTGATGGCGTCCGAGTCGGCGCAGCCCTTCGGAGCGTCGCCGCCGATGACCTTCGCGCCGCGCCGCCCGTCCGCGTACACGTCCGCGTAGTCGCCGACCCGCGGCCATTCCTTGACGACGTCACCGCTCATATGCCGGTACGTCACATAACCGGTCGCCGGAACCTTGCCCCGGGCGTCCCCCGGGTCGGAAGCCAGGGACTTGGCGTCGGCGGCCGTTCCGACGTCGATCCGCCGCGCGGTGATCGAGTAGAACGGCTTGACGCCGGTGTCCTCCTTGAATGCCCGCGACGCGGACTGACCCGGTTTCAGCACGGCCTTCGCCGCCGCACTCGCCCCGCGCTCGCCGTTCTTGTGTGTCCCGTTCAAGCGGGAATGGGACTTGTGCTTGGTGGACGTGGAGGTATGGCTCTTTTTCCCAGGGGACGAACAGGCGGTGAGCGCCAGGGCCACTACGGCAACGGGCGCAGCGATGGGCAGCCACGTTGTCTTCTTCAGCAAGTCGGTCTCCCCTGCGTGATCCTTCTTCGAACGATGATCCTAGGGGCAGGAATTCCGTATCCGGGTCGTCAACTGTGTGCGTACTGTGACGGCCTGGGTGCGGGTCTGTGGAAGTGGCCGGAACCGGGCCGTGCCGCGCGTCCGGACGAAGATATTCCCATGCGGAATTCAACCTTCGTGGCCGCAACGGCGTCTACCAGCACGATGCTTGCGGATTGGCTGCTGCTACGCTCTGCCACGCGCAATCACGCATTAACACCAGGACGTGAAGAAATCACTGATCTCGGGGGGAGATCGCGTGAAGCTAAAACACCAAGCCTCGATGGTCGTGCTCTCGGCGGTGCTCATGCTGGGCGGTTCGGTCGCGATGGCGCCCACGGCATCCGCCGTGGGCTCCTCGGCATGCCGGTTCAATTCGCCGGACGTCAATTTCAAGGTCGCGACGAGTGGCGCCAGATTCCGTTCCGGACCGGGAAGCAAGTACCGCGCGATAGGGACGCTGTACCGGGGAGACCGCTTCCGGTACTTCTGCCGCACCGGCGGTCTGGGCGGATTCAATAAGAGCTGGTCCTACGGAAAGATCCTCAAGCGGACCACCTCGGGCATCAAGCCCGGGACCAGGGGCTGGGTCTACAGCAAGTACCTGAACTAGCCGCCCGGCCGCCGCTGAGGCGCAGATACGTTCCGCCAGGGAGCGTATGAGGGAACGCAGGGGGAAAAGCGGCGCGGGAGCGGGACCTGACCAGTCCCGCTCCCGCGCCGTCGCACGTATGGGCCGCCGCATCTACGGGCCGGGAATCAGCCCTTGCTCACCGCCGCCAGGATCTCCGGCAGCCGTCCCGCCGTCCGTGGCGCGGCCAGCCGCAGACCGGCCTCCGTGAGCGCCGCGCCGTACACCACGCCCAGCGGCAGCACCACCCACAGCAGGCTGTGCGCTCCGCTGACGTGCAGCCAGATCGTCAGGCCCAGCAGCGGCGCGCACAGCAGGGCGCCCATGACCATGCCGCCGATGAGGCTTATCCAGGCGAGCGAGCCCTGCCCCGGTGCCACGTTCTTGGCACTGTCCTGCGGGATGGAGTACGGGCGCAGGGCCGAGGTCATCGCGCCGGTCGCCAGCAGCGCGCCGAGCAGGCCGAGGGCGAGCCCGAGCGCTTCGGGGGCGGCGGGCAGCTCCTTCATGAAGGCGGCCGAGCCCACCACCGCCAGGATCACGTACGGCACCCCGACCAGGGCGATCGCGAACGCCCGCCCGCGCAGCTCCTCGTAGGCGTCACGTGGGGAGGCAATGGTCTGCGCGACCATCCAGAACGCGGAGGAGTCCTGCCCGAACTGGTTGTACATCAGCATGCCCAGCATCCCGGAGGCCCAGCACGCCCAGTAGACGTTGCCGTTGCCCTGGATGGAGGTGATGACGGGCATCAGCAGGCCGACTCCCAGCGAGCTGACCCAGCCCGCCTTGGCCTTGGGGTCCCGCACCGCGTACCGCAGGGTGCGCAGCATGACCGTGCCGGTGCGCCCGGCGGGCAGCAGCCGGCCGAGCGGGCCGCCCACGTCGGCGGACGAGCCCGCCCCGGCGGCGCCCCGCCGTGGCTTCTCCGTCTGGATCGTGGAGCCGTCCGGGCTGATCATCAGATGCGTCAGGCTGCGCGACCACCACCACATCAGCAGCGCCAGCGCGGCCGTGCTCAGGGCGAACTGGGCGGCGGCGAGCCCGTACGCGCCCTCGCTCACGCCCTGGACGGCGTCGATCGCCGTCGCGGGCGGCACCCAGCGCAGGATGTCCGCGGCGGGCCGCAGCGCTTCGAGTCCGCCCGCGCCGGACAGCTTCTGCACGCCCACGTTCACGAACTGCGCGCCGATCGCCACGAACAGACCGCTCAGCAGCGCGAGATCGCGGCCCTTGCGGCTGCTCAGCAGCCGGGTGTTGGCGGTCGCGACGGCCCGTGCCAGCGCCACGCACGTGAGCACGGTCAGCACGCCCGCCAGGACGGCCGCCGCCGCGGCCGCCGCCCCGTGGGCGATCGCGATCAGCGACCCCACCACCAGGGTCACGGTGAACAGCTGGCCGACGCCGATCAGCGAGGACACCAGCAGCGCGCCCATCAGCGGCCGGGGCCGCAGCGGCAGCATCACCAGCCGGGTGGGGTCCAGGGTCTCGTCCCCGCTGGGGAAGAACAGCGGCATCACCGCCCAGCCCAGCGCGAGGACCGCGGTGAGCAGGGTGACCAGCGCGTCCGCGTTGTCGGTGCCGCGCAGCAGCACCAGGCCGAGCAGCTGGAGGGCGGCGAAGAGGACGGTGATGACGATCGAGGTGATGTACGCGGCGCGGCGGCCCGCGGACTGCCGCAGCCCGTTGCGCATCAGCGACAGCTTCAGTTGGACGAAGACGGGCAGCAGCGAGCCGGTGGGGACAGCCGGGGGAGCGGGCGCCGAGGCGTCGAGCGGGCCCTTGGCGCCGAGCGGATCGGTGAGCGTCATCGGGTGCCGCCGCCCAGCCAGTCGAGGTTCTCACTCGGGCCCTGGTCGCGCGCGCCCACCAGCTCCAGGAAGGCGTCCTGGAGGGACGCCGCGTCCCCGCGTACGTCGGCCAGCGCGCCCTGTGCCCGGATCTTGCCGCGCGCCATGACCGCGACCCAGTCGCACAGCGACTCCACCAGCTCCATCACATGGCTGGAGAAGACGACCGTGGCGCCGGAGCGGGTGTAGCGCTCCAGCACGCCGCGGATGGTCTGCGCGGAGACCGGGTCGACGCCCTCGAAGGGCTCGTCGAGGAAGAGGACTTCCGGGTTGTGGAGCAGCGCGGCGGCCAGGCCGATCTTCTTGCGCATACCGGTCGAGTAGTCCACGACCAGCTTGTTCTGCGCACCGGCCAGGTCCAGGACGTCCAGCAGCTGGGTCGCGCGCTTGTCGACCTCGTCGCCGGGCAGCCCCCGCAGCCGCCCGGTGTACGCGAGGAGTTCGCGGCCCGAGAGCCGCTCGAACATCCGCAGCCCCTCCGGCAGCACGCCGATCCGCGCCTTGACCTCGGCCGGGTCCTGCCAGACGTCGTGCCCGCCGATCTCGACCGTGCCGGAGTCGGGGCGCAGCAGCCCGGTGATCATCGAAAGCGTGGTGGTCTTGCCCGCGCCGTTGGGGCCGACGAGCCCGACGAACTGCCCGGCGGGCAGTTCAAGATCGATGCCCTGGACCGCGATCTGCTCCCCGTACCGCTTCCACAGGCCCCGCACCTGCACGGCGGGCCGCTGCTGAGCGGGCTCGGTCGCGTGTACATCTGCTGCTGCGTGTGCGTCCGGCACTGATATCCCCGTCTTCCCACATCAGGCTGGTACGGGGGCTGGACGTGCCCCCGTCCGCGACCACCATACGGGGCCCGGTGACAGGGGGCCCGGTGACAGGGAGCCCGGTGGCAAGGGGCCCGAGGCGTGTCAGCGGCGCTCGGGTGGGCGCGCGTCCCGGCCGCGCGTCTCGTACCTGCGGGTCTCGTGCCTGCGCGTCTCGTGTCCACGCGTCTCGCGTCCGCGGGTCTCGTTCCCACGGGTCTCCCGGCCGCGGGTATCGCGTCCGCACGCGTAGGCGAGCGTGCTCACCAGCTCCTCGGCGTCCGGCAGCCAGCGGTTGGCGGCGGTCGGCCGACGGGCCCACTGGGTCGGGCCGTGCCGTCCGACCCGGGTCGGGGGCGCGACGGCGTAGTCCCCGTCGCCACGGGCCGCCAGGTCGACCGAGGACGGCGGCCAGCCCAGGTTCCGCAGCAGGTCCGGGATCTTCGCGGCGGCGCCGGGGAGCACGAAGAACAGCATCCTGCGGTCCGGGGTGGAAGTGACCGGGCCGAGATCGACGTTGCGGCGCTCCATCCGGGCCAGCGCCAGACAGCCCGCCGACTCCGGTACGTCCAGGGCGTCGAAGGTGCGGCCGGTCGGCAGCAGGATCGACGCGCCGGGGGCGCGGGCCCACATCCGCCGGACCACGACCGGGCTGCCGGTCGCCTGGTTCACCCAGTCCGGGGCGGTCGGATGGGCGCCGGGGGCCGGGCAGTCGGCGTCCCCGCAGGAGCAGCGCTGCAGCCCGCGCACGGTGTCCAGCCAGGCGCCGGCGAGCACGTCCCAGTGCCGTTCCTCGGCGTAGCGCACCGCCGCGTCGAGCAGCCGTTCCCCACGCTGCTTCGGAATATGTGGTGTTCCTGTCACGTCCATGGTCTCTTCCACGACCAAGACAACTTCCGCCGTCAACAAGGGTTACGGCCATGCCCCCGGCCGCGCGCTGCCGCCCGTGCTCCCCGGCGCGCGGCGACGGCATGCCGGGGCGCATGGGTGCATGGGTGGGGGCGCGTATGGGGTTCCGGCTGTGTAAGCGGGTAGCCACCATGCGTGACAGGCGTGCGAGGGCGTTTTGGCGCGGCCGTACGCACGTACGTGAACCAAACGGTCTATGTGGTCAATACGGGCAAGTTCCGCATTCGCCGTATACCCGCGATACCCGCGGGGAACTGATCAACAGGGACGGCATCCGCCGAGAACGCACAGCAGTCACTGGGGGTAAAACCATGGCCGCTAGGCCGCTTGTGGCGCGACAGCCGAACGAACGGCTGCAGGCGCTGATTCAGGAAGCCGCGTGCTCCAATGCCGGTTTGGCCCGCAGGGTCAACATGTGCGGTGCCGAGCACGGTCTCGATCTGCGCTACGACAAGACATCGGTCGCCCGGTGGCTGCGCGGGCAGCAGCCCCGTGGCCGCGCCCCGGGCATCATCGCCGAGGCGCTGGGCCGCAAGCTCGGCCGTACGGTCACGATCGACGAGATCGGCATGGCCAACGGCAAGAACCTGGCGTCGGGCGTGGGGTTGCAGTTCTCCCCGACCGTGCTCGGCGCGATAGAGCAGGTCTGCGAGTTGTGGCGCAGCGACGTCGGCCGCCGCGACTTCCTGACCGGTTCGACGGTCGCCGCCTCGGCGCTCGTCGAGCCCAGCCGCGACTGGCTGATCACCGGCGCGGACGCGCAGGTCGCGCGCACCGCCGGGGCCCGGGTCGGCCGCTCCGACGTCGCCGCGGTGCGGGCCACCACGGACGCGCTGGTCGAACTGGACCACCGCTACGGCAGCGGCCATGTGCGTCCGGTCGTCGTCCACTACCTCAACAGCGTGGTCTCCGGGCTGCTCGCCGGGTCCTACCGGGAGTCGGTCGGGCGCGAACTGTTCGCGGCGGTCGCCCGCTTGACGGAGCTGGCCGGTTACATGGCGATCGACACCGGCCAGTCCGGGCTCGCCCAGCGCTACTACATCCAGGCGCTGCGGCTCGCACAGGCCGCCGGGGACCGGGGGTACGGCGGATACGTGCTGGCCGCCAGCATGAGCCATCTCGCCGCCCAGCTGGGCAACCCCCGGGAGATCGCGCAGCTGGCCAAGGCCGCGCAGGAGGGTTCGCGCGGTCAGGTGCCGCCGCGCGCGGAGTCGATGTTCCTGGCCGCCGAGGCGCGCGGGCACGCGCTCATGGGGGACGCCCCGGCCTGCCAGCACGCGGCCGGGCGCGCCCTGGACGCGATGGAGCGGGCGGTGGGCAGCGGCGGTCCTTCCGGGGACGAGCAGCCGTGGATTCGCCACTTCGACCGCGCCTATCTGGCCGACGAACTGGCCCACTGCCACCGCGACCTGGGCCAGGCCGAGCCCGCCCGGCGGCGCGCCGAAGAGGCCCTGGCGGGCCACCCGGAGGGCCGGGTGCGGCGCCGCGCCATCGGGCTGCTGCTGCTGGCCACGGCGCATGTCCAGGGGCGCGAGGTGGAGCAGGCGTGCCAAGTCGGCGGCCAGGCGGTGGATCTGCTCCAGACGCTGCGCTCCAACCGGGGAGTGGAGTATCTGGACGACTTCCAGCAGCGATTGGAGCCGTACCGGGACGAGCCGGTGGTACGGGAGTTCGGGGCGAGGCTGGAGGTGCAGGCCGCCTGAGCCTGTCCCGTTCTCCTCGGGCGGTCCCTTCGCGGCGCTGTCGCGGCGCCGTTTCCGGGCCGTTGCCGGGCCTTCGCCGGTGACCAGTCTCTCCCTCCGGCGGGCTCATACCCCCACGGGTAACCGGTAGCGTGAGCCGACGATTCGGTAATCGCTTCTTCAAGGAGACCCGGTGACGCAGAGCGGACACGGGAACGAGCCGCAGCTGCCTGCGGTCCGTGAGGGCGTCGTACTGCCCGCTCAGGGCGACCAGTGGCCCCCCGAGCCGCTGGAGCCCGCGGAGCCCGTGGGGCCCGTGGGGCAGCAGCACGGCGCCCCGGCCGGTGGTCAGGCGTGGGGCCAGCCCTGGGGACCCCAGGACGCGCCGCAGGGGCCGCCCCCGCAGGGCGCGGCCCCCGCCGCGCCGCACCCGCCTGCCGGGCCTCCCACGGGTGCGGGACCGCTGCCGCCCGAGGGTGCGCCGTACGGTCAGCCGGGGCAGTCCTTCGGCCCGCCGCCGCAGGGTCCGCAGCAGTCGTATGGGGCGCCGCAGGGTCCGCAGCAGTCGTTCGGGGCACCGCAGAGCAGCCCGGAGCAGTCGTTCGGGGCGCCGCAGACCCCGGAGCAGTCGTTCGGGGCGCCGCAGGGCTGGGCGCCGCAACAGCCGCTGCCGCCTCAGCAGTCGCCGCAGTCCGCGTACCAGCAGCCCCCGCAGCAGCCGCAGCCCCCTGCGTACCAGGAGCCGCAGCAGCCCGCCGAGTACCAGCAGCCCCAGCCGCCCGCGTACGGGCCGCCGCAGCCTCCCGCGTACCAGCCGCCGCAGGCACAGTCGCAGCCGGAGAGACATCCGCAGCCGCAGCCGTATGCCGGTGCCGCCGACGAGACGCAGCTCCTGCCGCCGCAGCCCGCCGGGGACGCCGAGGCGACCCAGTACATACCCCCCGTGCCCGGCACCGGGCACGCCGCGCCCCCACAGCAGCAGCCGCAGCAGCCGTCCGCCAGTGCGCCGCTGCCGCCGGAGAACCGGCCCGCCAAGGCCGAGGCCGCCGCCGAATCCACCACCCAGCTGCGCACGGTCCGCCCCGGCCGGGGAGCACACCGCGGCGGCGGGCAGCAGCCCGCGCACGCCGCGCCGGGGGACGCGGAGGAGACTTCCGTCCTGCCGAGCCCGATCCCGGCCGCCGCGCCGCCGCAGACCGCCCCGTCCCGGCGCGGTCGGCAGCAGCAGCAACAACAGCCGCCGAAGCCCGCGGGCTCACCCTTCGCGATCCGCCCCGGCCGACCGGGCGACCGGCCGCCGCCCGCCGAGTTCGACGGCCTGTTCCGGGCCGACGGCGGCGGCGCTGCGGGGGCGGGCGCCGGTGCCGAGTCCCCCGGCGAGACGCAGCAGATGCCGCAGTTCACCGCCCCGGCGCCCGCTCCGGGCCCGGCGGACGGAGGCGGCGGGCACGGCGGACGCGGCCGCCGTGGCCGGAGCGGGCGCCGGATGTCGCCCGCCGTGCTCATCGGCATCGTCGTCGCGGGCTGCGGGATCGCCGGTCTCGCCGCCGGAGCCGCGCTGAGCGCGGGCGGCGACGACGAGAAGAAGGACGACAACACCACGCTGGGCAGCTCGGAGCCGAGCGCCGGCGGGGACGAGACGGCCGCACCGTCCAAGTCGGCCGACCCCGCGCAGCCGCAGGCGAAAGCGCTGGACGCGCTGCTCAAGGACAGCAACAACAGCCGCTCGTCGGTGATCAGCGCCGTGAACAGCATCAAGACGTGCAAGAACCTGCCCAAGGCCGCCTCGGACCTGCGGACGGCCGCCGGGCAGCGCAACGACCTGGTGACCCGGCTGGGCAAGCTGTCCGTCGACAAGCTGCCGGATCACGCCCAGCTGACCGCGTCGCTGACCAAGGCGTGGAAGTCGTCCGCGCAGGCCGACAACCAGTACGCGGCGTGGGCCGGTCAGGTCCGCGGCAAGAAGGGGTGCCCCAAGGGCCAGGCCCGCCGGACCGGGCGGGTCGGGGCGGCCGAGCGGGCGAGTGGCGAGGCGACCACGGCCAAGCGGAAGGCGGCCGAGCTGTGGAACCCGCTCGCCGGGAAGTACGGCCTCACCAAGCACGACGCGACCCAGCTCTGAGCGGGGACGGGCCGTTCCCCGGGGCGGTCAGTCCCGGGGGCCGTACCGCTCCAGTGTCTTCGCCACGTTGACGAACCCCTTGCGCACCGCGACCAGCCGCCCGTCGCGCACCACCTGATAGGTGACGTCGGCGTTCACGATCCGCGGGTAGTCCGGCACGTTCAGCGGGTCGTCGTATCCCCAGCGCAGCGGGGGCGTGAGGCCGCCGGTGTCGACCTTGTGGCCGTGGTCCAGCGCGTTGCGCACGGTGCGCGCGCTGATGTTGCCGGGGTTGAGGGACATCAGGACGGAGCGCAGCGCGGTGTAGGCGATCCAGGTGGTCTGGGTGCCGGCGTCGTCGGGGTCGATGCGGTTGTCGTCGAAGGCGTACTTGTTGATGACCTTCTTCATGGGGCCCCAGCGCGGATCGTCCGGTGCCGGGTACCAGCCCGTGGCGTATGTCCCCTCCAGCGGGCTGTTGCTGCCGCCCGTGCTGTCGACCAGGGACTGCCGGACGCTGCCCATGATGGAGGCGATCCGGACCTTCGGGTGGTCCTCCTGGACGCGCCGGAAGGAGTCGAAGAAGGTGCCCGTGCGGTTGCCGAGCGCGGCGGTGACGCAGGAGCTTTTCATCTCCGCGCCCGCGGCGGCGGAGCCCAGGGAGCTGTCGGCGCCGACGTCCTCCAGGGCGCTGGTGGCCTGCCTGCTGTAGTCGCCCGCACCCTCGGGGGCGCGTATGTCGTGGGCGGGCTCGCGGCCCGCCGCCTTGAGCCCGGCGTCGAGGAGTTCGGGGAGTTCGTCGCCCGCGATGGTGTCGGGGCGTACCAGCGAGACGCGTGCGCAGCGGGAGCCGAGCTGGCGGCCGTTGCCCGCGAGCAGCGCGGCCTGGCCGCCGTTGACGGGGTAGGAGTACGGGCTGTTGAACTCCTCCTGGGTCAGCCCGTAGCCGCCGATGTACGGGATGCCCGCGACCTCCAGCGGGGAGGTGAACGAGCGGCCGTGCTGGCTGTACGAACCGACGACCGCGACGGCCTTCGCCTTCCCCGCGTCCTGCGCGCAGCGCGCGGCCTGGACGGAGTCGTTGCGCTCGTTGCAGGTGATCACTTTGAGCTTGCGGCCGTGGATGCCGCCGCTCGCGTTGACCCAGCGGGCGTACGCCTGCGCCATGGCGGGCATTCCCGGCATATTGGTCGCTTTGGTTCCCTCGGGGGCCCATGTCATCACGACGATGGGCTTGTTGTCCGACGCCTTCGACATTCCCGGCAGCGAGCCGCATCCGGTCAGCGAGGACGCCCCGGCCGCGGTGCAGAGTGCGGCGACGACGGCTGCTCGGAGGGGGTGAGAGGAGGGGCGGCGCCGTCGGGTCATGGTATGGGAGCCTGGTGCTCCGGGCGGAACACATCCGCTATGTAAGGGAACGCGCGGGTATCGGGAAGGTGAACACCCGGGGGGCGGTGCGTCCCCGTGTGTGAAGAACGTACGATCGATCACTGTGCAAGGTTCGGAAAAGTCTTCCCGTCGCGGCCATCGCTCGACCACCATGGGCGGTATGCCTGTCAACGACATGCCCTGGTGGCGCTGGCGTACCAATGTGCGCTCAGGGCTGCATATGCTCTCCGACCCGGTCTTCCAGCAGGAGTGCTGGCTGGCCGGGCAATCCGGCTATGGCGATGTGACCGATGCCGTCTACCGGCTGGTCGAGGACACCTGGCTGGACAACTGGTCCGCCGAGAAATACGTCGGGACGGTCTTCCGCGATTCGCAGGAGGCGGCGCTCGTCGATGTCGCCGTGCTGCGGGTGCTGAGGATTCTGCACCAGGTCGGCGCGGACGCCCCGGTCTCGGCGTACATCGAGCACCATGCCTGGCCGGAGGCGGTGCGGGCGGCCCGCGACGCCCATATGCGGCTGGCCACCAACGACGGCGAGGACCCGGATGTGCCGCCGCGCACCCTTGAGGTGCTGTCGATCATGACGCGGGCCGCCTAGCCGCGGCGGGTCCTGAGTGGTGCCGTGGGTGTGCGACGCTATGGAGTCATGAGCGAGTCGCATTCCGTTCCCGACCAGTACATCCTCACGCTGTCCTGCCCGGACAAGCAGGGCATCGTGCACGCCGTGTCGAGTTTCCTCTTCATGACCGGCTGCAACATCGAGGACAGCCAGCAGTTCGGGGACCGGGACACGGGACTCTTCTTCATGCGGGTGCACTTCCGTGCCGTCTCCCCGGTGAAGGTGGAGGACCTGCGGGCGAGCTTCGCGGCGGTCGGGGATTCCTTCGGGATGGACTGGCAGATCCACCGTGCTGACCAGAAGATGCGCATCGTGCTGATGGTCAGCAAGTTCGGGCACTGCCTGAACGACCTGCTCTTCCGCTCCCGGATCGGCGCGCTCCCGGTGGAAATCGTGGCGGTGGTCTCCAACCACACCGACTTCCAGGAGCTGGTGGGCTCGTACGGGGTCCCGTTCCGGCACATCCCGGTGACCAGGGACACCAAGGAGCGGGCCGAGGCGGAGCTGCTGGAGCTGGTGCGGGCGGAGAACGTCGAGCTGGTGGTGCTGGCCCGCTATATGCAGGTGCTCTCGGACGACCTGTGCAAGCAGCTGTCCGGCCGGATCATCAACATCCACCACTCCTTCCTCCCGAGCTTCAAGGGCGCCAAGCCGTACCACCAGGCGCACGCGCGCGGAGTGAAGCTGATCGGCGCGACGGCCCACTATGTGACGGCCGACCTGGACGAGGGCCCGATCATCGAGCAGGAGGTCGAGCGCGTCGGCCACGGCGTGACCCCGGACCAGCTGGTCGCGGTCGGCCGCGACGTGGAGTGCCAGGCGCTGGCCCGCGCGGTGAAGTGGCACAGCGAGCGCCGCGTGCTGCTGAACGGCCGCCGGACGGTCGTTTTCGGCTGATTCGGCGAGATACGGGCCAATGCGGGCCGATACGGGGAATATCGGGCCGGGGTTCGTCGGGCGGGGGCTAAAGCCGCGAGAGCGAGGCCGTCGCGAACAGCACGTCGCGGATCGCCTCCACGTCCCCCATCTGCCCCACCGCCGCCTCCTGCGGCGGCACATGCCCGGCGGCCAGCTGGTAGAACGCCTCCGGGTCCAGCGCGATATGGGCCACCGCCTCCTCCGCCGTTCCCTTGGCGGCCGGTGAGTCCAGCGGGATGTACCAGTCGCCTCCGCCGGGGCCCTCGACCTCCAGATGGAGCGTACGGCCCGGGGCGCCCGCCTCGACGAGGCGGCGCGGCGGGGCGGCGAGCCCGGCGCGGCGCCGCTCGGCCAGCGCGTCGGGCAGCAACCGGGCACACAGGTCGATCATGGCCTTGAGGTGGGCGGAGGCGGGGAGTTCATACGGGTAGTCGACGGCTTCGGCGATGTCCCCCGCGTGCACCCAGCACTCGAAGGCGCGGTCCAGGAACGCGTCGCGGACCGGCAGCGTGAAATCCCCGAACGGTACGGAGAGATCCGAGGCCCCGCGCCCGGCGAACGACACCGTACGGACCAGCGCGTGCCCCTGCTCACGCCACAACTCCCGCAGCGCGGTGGACGGGCCGGTCCCGCCCGTGGCATCGGGCTCCGCGTGCCAGTACGCCTCCGTACGGGCCGAGGGTGAGCCGGGGGCGTGCTCGCCGAGCGGGTCGGGCAGCGCGAGGGCGGCGGCCACGGCGCCGTCGACCACCATCAGATGCCCGATCACCCCGGCGACGGTGGTGTTCCGGCTGGTGAGGCGGTGCCCGTCGAACCACTTGAGCCGTACCGGAGCGCGCCATTCGGCGTCGCCCATGTCCCGTAGCAGCGCGTCCAGCCGGGCGGCCTCCGCGTCGTACGCGGCGGCCCAGCCGGGCACCGGTATCCGCGCGGGGCGGCGGCCGAGGCAGCCTGCCAGCACCCGGGAGCGGAGAAGCGGGTCGAGGTCGAGGCTGTGTTCGGCGTGCAGCAGCCCCACGGCCTCGCGCAGCCGCAGCGCTTCCTCGGCGCAGGAGGTGCAGTGGTTGAGATGTGCCTCGACGGCGGCTGTCTCGTCGGGCGAACAGGCGGTGAGCGCCCAGGCGCCGAGGAGCGACCGCAGGACGTCATGCGAGGGCGGCGGGGCGGTGTGGGGCCGGGCGGTGCCGGGTTGGCGGTCGGCGGGCGGGTCGGTGGCAGGTGGATCAGCTGGTTCGGGTAGCGGCATGAGGGGGCCCGGCCAGCCGCTGGTGTCCTCGGCGGCGCTTCGTGGCGTCGGAATGCGGGGCGGTCCGTCCGGTTCCGGTGGAATGCCCGATGTGTCGCCGGGTCCGGCCGTGCCGTCGCCGTCACCGTCACCGGAGTTGTCGCCGTGGCCGTAATCGGGATCGGGGAAGTCGCCGGGGTCGTAGCGCTCCGGGCCGCCCGCGCCGCTCACAGCGCCCGCCCGTAGCCGGGAGGCGCCGTGGTGCGCGGCGGTGGGACGTAGGCGGTGGACAGCAGTTGGAGCCCGAGCCGCAGGCGGCGCCTGGCCTCGTCCTCGGTCACACCCAGGGCGGCGGCGGCCTGGCGGTAGTCGCGGCGGTCGAAGTAGGCCAGTTCCAGGGCGGCGCGCAGCGGGGCGGGCATGGAGGTGACGATGTAGTCGGCGCGGGCCGCGACGGAGGCGTCGCGGATGCGCTCCTCGACGGCGACGGCGACGGCGACATCGTCACCGCCACCGTCGCCATCGCTGTTGTCGTCGTCGGTGGTCCGCGACCGGAGCCGGTGCACCGCGTGGCGGTGGGTGAGGGTGGCTATCCAGGAGCGCAGGGAGCCCTGTTTGGGGTCGTACGCGTCCGGGTTCTCCCAGACGTAGGTGAAGACTTCGCGGGTGATGCGGTCCGCCGCGTCCTCGTCTTCGAGGACGCGATGGGCGAGATGGTGGACGAGGGAGGCGAGGCGGTCGTACAGCTCGCCGAGCGCGGCGGCTTCGCCGCGTGCCAGCCGCTGCTGCATCCTGCGGTCCCAGCGGGGCGGTGCGTCGTTCGCCATGCGGCCCCCATCCCTCTTCGTCGGCCGGGTCTGTTGGCACTATGCCCACCTTCATATCGAATGTAGTGCCGGGGGCTGACACAACGCGCCTCCATGCGGCAAAGTGCGGCACAACGCGGCTGCGGATGGTATTGGGCCGGTCACGGTGTGCAGGAGCGACGGGACGAAACGCTTCGGCGGGGCATAGGGTCGTTGGCACGGCCTGAGACTGGGGGGAGTTTTATGCGGTGCCGGGCGGGCAGCCGCTCTGGAACAGCAAATTCCGGTTAGCTGCGAGTGAAGGGCTTCGAGCGCGTGACGTTGAAGGTGATGGAGGACGGACGGGGGGAGTGGGTCGTCCTGCAGGTCTCCGGCGAGATGGACCTCGTGACCTCGCCCGCAGTCCGGCAGCACGTGCACGACGCGGTCGCCGAGGGCCGCCACTCACTGGTGCTCGACCTCTCCGAGGTTCGCTTCTGCGATTCCAGCGGGGTCGGCGTCCTGATCGCCGCGCGCCGGCTGATGCGGTCGTGCTCGGGCAAGCTCCGGTTGATTCTTCCGCCCCAGGACGCCGCCCATGGCTCCCATGTGCACCGCGTCCTCGCGGCCCTGGGCGTCCGCCGCCTGTTCGACGTCTATCCCAACCTGATGGTGGCGACGGAACCGGACGGCGACGAACAGAGCACCGCGAATACCCTCTCGGCCTAGCCGGTCCGGCTAGCCAGTCCGGCCCGGTCGGCGTGTGAGACCACGCCCGAAGAGCGCCCGGGGCCATGCCCGAAGGGCGTCCGGGGCCCGAGGCCTGCCCCGGTCCGGGGAAGGGAAGGGAAAGGGCGGGGCGGGGAACAGACCCCCCGCGCCTTACTGATCTCGCGGCGGCACCTTCGGGAAGTCCGCCAGCACCACGAAGCCCCCCTCATCCGTCGGCTCCGCCGTGAGCGTGCCGCCCAGCAGCACCGCCCGCTCCCGCAGCCCCACCAGCCCATGGCCGCCGCCCGGCAGTCCCGGCGCCACGGCCGAGGCGTCCGGCGGCCCGTTCCGGACCTCCACCCGCAGCCCCCGCCCCTCGGTGGCCGCCTCGGTGATCCGTACCGTCACCCGCGCCCCCGGCGCGTGCTTGCGCACATTGGTCAACGCCTCCTGCACGATGCGGAACGCGGCCCGCTCCACCGCCTCCGGACGGCCCGCGCGCCGTGCGTCGTCGGCCTCCTCGTACGCCACGTCCAGCGCGCTCAGCTCGATCATCCGGGGCAGATCCGCCAGCCGGGGCTGCGGGGTGAGCTGTTCCAGGTCGCCGCCCGCCGCCCGCAGGATGCCGACCATGTGGCGCAGCTCGTCCAGCGTCCGTACGGACAGCTCGCGGATCGTCCGCGCGCCCTCCCGCGCCTGCTGGTCCGCCGCGCTGATCTGCACCGCTCCGGCCTGGAGGCTGATCAGGCTGACCTGATGGGCGACGACGTCGTGCATCTCGCGGGCGAGCCGGGCGCGTTCGGTGCTCAGCACCTGCTCGGCGATCAGCTCGTCGGCACGGCGGCGGCTGCGGGTCAGATCGTCCAGGCGGGCGGCGAGTTCACCCCGGGTGCGCACCAGCAGGCCCAGTGCGATGGGCCCGACGGAGGTGACGCACGCGTCGATCAGCGTGAGCGTGTTCTCCCGGTACGCGGTCGGCTCGAAGTCGGAAACCGGCCACGGGACGAAGTGCGCGGCGGCCAGCAGCAGCGCCGAGACGCCGAGCAGCCGTGGGCCGGGGCGGCGTTCGGCCACCGTATAGAGCGCGATCATCGGCGCGAACCAGATGTAGCCGATGAAGATGCCGGGCAGGGTCACCAGGAAGACCGGGGCGGGGAAGCGGTGGCGCAGCAGCAGGGCCGCCGCCGCGACCAGGGAGACGTTCAGCTCCAGGCCGAGGGTGACGCCGTTGACGAGCAGCGAGTCGGCCACGGCGAGCACGGCGGGGATCAGCAGCGCGCCCCACCGCGGCAGCCGTTTCGGCAGCCTCCGCCGCCACGGTGGCGGCGATGACGGGAGCGACGGCGACGGCGACGGCGATGTCGATGTCGACGGCGGTGCGGCGGGCGGGGTGGGCGCGGCCGCGGTCACCGAGGTCCGCCCGCCCCCGGGCGGCTGGTGACCAGCCCGGCCCGGTCGGCGACGATGGCGGCCTGCACCCGGTTGAGCCCGCCCAGTTTGCCGAGTACCGCCCGCACATGGTCCTTGACGGTGCTGGGCGCGAGCCCCATCCGTTCGGCGATCTGCGCGTTGGCCAGCCCCTCGCCGAGCAGCGCGAGCACTTCTCGTTCGCGCGGGGTGAGGGCGTCGACCGCGCTGGCGGCCGTCGCCTCCGCCTCGGCGGCGAGATAGCCGCCGATGACGGCCCCCGTGACGCCGGGGTCGAGGACGCTGCCGCCCTGGGCGAGGGTGCGCACCGCGCGGACGAGCTGTTCCGGGTCGGTGTCCTTGAGGAGGAACCCGGCCGCCCCGGCGCGCAGCGCGGCGGTCAGATACTCCTGGGCGTCGAAGGTGGTCAGCATGGCGACGGTGGGGGAGCGGGGCGCGGCCCGCAACTGCCCCAGTACGGTGAGCCCGTCGGCGTCGGGCATACGGATGTCGAGGAGGACGACGTCGGCCTCGCTGCCGAGCACGGTCTCGACCGCCGTTCCGCCGGAACAGTCGGCGACCACGTCGATGTCCGGGGCGGTGCCCAGGATCAGCCGCAGGCCGGATCGTACGAGTGCCTCGTCGTCGACCACCGCAACACGGATCACCGGCCACTCCCTCCCTCAGCTGTCATGCGCATTGTCCGCACAGCCTGCCCCATCGGAGCACCAATATGGAGTGGTCTCCTCCGCCCTGTTGGGGGGATCACCCCGCCGATCGGCGGGGGACGAGGGAAGACCGGAGGCGGATGTCCGTGCGTCCGGGGCCGGGCAGAGTGGATCACATGCCGCACCACTCCGCGGGGTACACCCGAACCCCCGCCCCGACAGCGCGTCGTCATGCCTCTCGGCGCGCCGTGACCGCCGTGGCCGAAACTGGTCGCGGTGTGGGGTTGGAAGCGGGGCGCTACGGCGCCGGACGGGCCGCCGCGACCCCCACACGCGGCGGCCTGTTCACCCCTTGATCCGCCCGCCGTGCCGTGCCGACCGGCCCTCGCCGGGGGAGGACCGGTCCGTCGGGGCCTGACCAGCCCCGAGCGGCCCCGGCCCGGCGGGCGCACCGGTCGTCCCCGTGGGACACGCCGTCGTGTGATCAGTGCTCGATTGATCAGTTCCCGATGGGCGGTTCGGCCGGGGCCGGGCCCAGTGTGGTGGTGCCCGGTGCGGCCCGGTGTCCCAGTCCCGTGCGGTACGCGTCCATCGCGGCCTCCAACCGCCCCTCGCGGCGGAGCAGATCGCCCAGCAACCGGCACAGGTCGGCCAGGTCACCGGCGGCGCCGGTGCGTTCCAGCAGCGACAGCGCCGCGCAGTAGTGCTCCTCCGCCCCCTCCGCGTCGCCGCGCTCGTCGGCTATCAGCCCGAGCAGCCGGTGGGCGCCGCCCGCGTGCACCGCGCCGCGCTCCGCGGTGAGTTCGACGGCCTCCCGCCCTGTATCGGAGGCGCCGGTATCGGAGGCGCCGGATCTCGCCAGCAGGGGCCGCAGCAGTGCCTCCGCCTCGGCGGTGCGGCAGCGTCGCCGCAGCACGTCCGCGAGCTCCACCTCCACCTGCACCGTGAACAGCGCGGCCCGCTTGGACGCCAGCATGTCGCGGGCGGTGCGCAGTTCGCTCTCCGCGCGCTCCAGGTCGCCGTCCTGCGCGTGGACGTAGCCGCGCATCCAGTGGCAGTGCGCCAGGTCGGTGCGCAGCCGCAGCTGTTCGTACAGCTCCTGCGCCTTGGCCAGCGACGCGTCGGCCTCCGCGGTGCGGCCCTCGGCTATCAGGGTGCGGGCCACCCCGCGGTGCATCTGGGCGACCAGTTCCGGGTTGTCCACACTGGGTGCCAGCGCGAGCGAGAGTTCGGCGGCGCGCACCGCACGCCCGTGCGCCCCCATGTCCATGTACGGGGCGATCGAGGCGGTGTAGAGCAGCAGCAGGGCGTTCGGGTCGTGCAGCCCGCAGGCGTTCAGCTCGTCGATGGCGCTCTCCAGCAGATAGCAGGAGTAGCGCAGTTCGCCCGCGAGGAGATGGGACACGGCGCGGCCGCGGATCGCCGGGACGCGGCGCGGCAGCGGCTCGTCGGCGAGCAGCTTCTCGGCGGCCTCGAAGTGGTCGCGGGCGGTGATGAGTTCGCCGGTCTCCATGGCGCAGTCGCCGAGCCCCAGCAGGGCCGCGGCCCGCTCGTCGGGGAAGCCCAGCCGGTCGGCCTCGGCGCCCAGGGCCGCGAAGCGGGCGGCCGCGTCCTCGGTGTCGCCGGTGGCCAGCGTCCGCCGGGCGTCGGTGAGTCCGGCGCGCAGCCGGGTGGCGTCCCGCGGCGAACGGCCGGTGGCCAGCTCCTCGTAGGTGATGCCGAGGCGGTCGGCGAGGTGGCGCAGGGCGGCCTCGGAGGGGCGGACCTTCCCGGATTCCAGCGTGGAGACATACGCGGCGGTGTAGGCCGGTTCGGCCAGCTGCCGCTGGGTGAACCCGCGTTCCGTGCGCAGCCTGAGCACCCGGCGCCCGATCTCCGCCGTAGCCCCCGCCCCCGACCCCGCCCGCGCCGCCCGACTGTCTCCGGCGCTCTTTTCGGCCACCGTGCCCTCTTCTCCCCGGCGGTAACTTAATCGCCGGGCTAAGTCCATTTACGTGAGGATTAAAAACATGCAGCAGGCGATGGATACAGCACCGGAGGGGTCGGACGCCATGGCGACCGTCCGTCAGCCGGGGCTGCACCTCACCGACCACCATTTCGACGTACCGCTTGACCATAAGGCTCCGGGAGGCGAACAGATCCGGCTTTACGGCCGCGAGGTGGTCGCCGCGGGCGCCTTGGCGGCCGAGCGCGAGCGGATGCCGTGGCTGCTCTACCTCCAGGGCGGCCCCGGTTTCGGCGCCGACCGCCCGGTGGGCCGCTCCGGCTGGCTCGACCGCGCGCTCGACGAATACCGGGTGCTCCTCCTCGACCAGCGCGGAACCGGCCGCTCCACGCCCGCCACCCGCCAGACCCTGCCACTGCGCGGCACCCCCGAGCAGCAGGCCGACTACCTGGCCCACTTCCGGGCCGACTCCATCGTCCGCGACTGCGAGCTGATCCGGGCCCGGCTGACCGGTGGCCGCCCCTGGACCGTCCTCGGCCAGAGCTTCGGCGGCTTCTGCGCCGTCACATACCTGTCGTACGCGCCCGAAGGGCTCGACACGGTGCTCATCACCGGCGGACTGCCCGGGCTCGGCACCGGCGCGGACGAGGTGTACCGGGCCGCCTATCCGCGCATGGAACGCAAAACCCTCGCCCACTACGGCCGTTACCCCGGCGACGCGGACACCGTCCGCCGCGTCGTCCGCCACCTCGCCGCGCACGACGAGGTGCTGCCGGAGAGCACCCGGCTGACCCCGGAGGCGTTCCAGCAGCTCGGCATCCTGCTCGGCACCGGCGACGGATCGCACCGCCTCCACTACCTCCTGGAGGGCGCCTTCGTGGAGACCGCCGCCGGGCCGCGCCTCGCCGACGCGTTCGCCGAGCAGGTCGCCGCCGTGCTCTCCCGCGCCGGAAGCCCCCTGTACACCCTGCTCCACGAGTCCGTCTACGCCCAGGACGACCGCGCCACCGCCTGGTCCGCGCACCGCGTACGGGACGAGTTCCCGCGCTTCGACGCCGTTCGGGCGGTCGCCGAGGACCGTCCCGTCCTGCTGACCGGCGAGAGCGTCCACCCCTGGATGCTGGAGACCCACGCCGCGCTGCGCCCGCTGCGCCGCACCGCCGAACTGCTGGCGGCCCGTACCGGCTGGGGCCCGCTGTACGACCCGGAGCGGCTCGCCCGTAACACCGTCCCCGTGGCTGCCGCGATCTACCACGACGATCTGTACGTGGACACCGCGCACGCGCTGGCCACCGCCCGCGCGATCCGGGGTCTGCGGACCTGGGTGACGGACGAGTTCGAGCACGACGGAGTACGGGCGGGCGGCCGCCGCGTACTGGACCGGTTGCTGGCGCTCGCGCGGGACGAAGCGGCATGACGGCGTGACGGAGCGTCACCCTGCGCGGGGTGCGATCCCGGACATAGGGCCTGATGGTCGATTTCTTTAGCGATTTCCCTAGTTCCCATTGCTCGGGGCAATCTTTGGCCCTAGGTTGAGCGGCGAATTAATCGTGTTTAACAGGCCGCTTACGGAGCAAACGTCGGGAGCCCCCGTGCGCAAAGGGATATGGCGAGGCCGCCACACCCCGTTACGCTCCGCTGTCGTCGCCGGAGGTCTGGCGCTGACGGCGGCCGTCGCCGCGACCGTGAGCGCCGCCGTCACCGGCGCGCCGTCGGCGTCCGCCGCTGCCGCCGTCGAATCGGCCCGGCGCACCCATGAGGTGGAGTACTTCACCGGCCCCGGCGCCCACCCCCGGCACACCGAGGTCCCGGCCGCCACCCCGGCCCGGCTCACCCGCGACGACCGCGCGCTCTCGCCCGCCGAAACCGCCGCCGACGGCGATGTCGCCTCCGTCATCGGCAACGGCCCCTCGGCCGACAAGGTCGACGTCGTCTTCGTCGGCGACGGCTACACCGCCGCCCAGCAGGGCGACTTCCACGCCGACGTGCGCGCCAAATGGGCGCAGATCTCCGCCGTCGAGCCGTACGCCGCCTACCGGAACCTCTTCAACGTCTGGTCCGTGGACGCCGTCTCCAACCAGTCCGGCGTCTCCGGCGACCCGTCCAAGGGCGTCGTCAAGGACACCGCCCTCGACTCCTACTTCTGGTGCGACGGCACCGAGCGGCTGCTGTGCGTCGACACCGGCAAGGTCGAGTCGTACGCCGCGAAGGCGCCGGAGGCCGACCTGGTGATCGTGCTGTCCAACTCCTCCAAATACGGCGGCGCGGGCTACACGATCACCTCCGGCGTCGGATATGACGGCATCGCCACCGCCTCCTCCGACCACCCCGACTCCGACCAGGTCGCCGTCCACGAGACCGGCCACTCCGTCGGCGACCTCGCCGACGAGTACGTCTACGCGACGAACGGCACCTACACCGGCGCCGAACCCCGTGAGTCCAACGCCACCAAGCTGAGCGCCGCCCAGCTCACCGCCCAGAAGCGGAAGTGGTACCGCTGGATCGGCCGGACCTCACCGGACGGCGGCAAGGTCGGCGCGTACGAGGGCGGCCGCTACTACCCCAAGGGCATCAACCGCCCCACCGAGAACTCGATCATGCGCACGCTCGGCCGTAAGTACAGCCTCCCCGGCCGCGAGGCGATGATCGCGGGCTTCTACCGCCACGCCAGCGTGCTCAGCAGCCGCACCGGCGCTTCCGCCGCCCGGTCGGCGCGGCTCACGGTGAGCGTCCCGAAGTCCGCCTCGCTCACCTGGTCCGTGGACGGGCGCGAAGTCCCCGCGGCACGTGGCAAGAAGACCGTCACCCCCGCGTCCCTCGGCGTCCCGGCCGACGGCAAGCCCCACACCGTCACCGCGAAAGCCGCGGACAAGACCAGCGCGGTGAAAGACCCCGCGCTGCGCAAGCGGCTGACCGCCACCCGCACCTGGAAGGTCCCCACCTCCAGCTGACGCGCGCACTCAGCCGCAACCCCCTGAACCGCCGCCCCGTGGACCCCCGCCGCGGGGCGGCTTCATGCCTGTATGCCTGTCGATTCTGTATGTCTGTCGATGCGGGGCGGCCGCGGTCCGCCCCTGTAACATCGGCACGCTCTACGATGCCCGATGCGGCCCGTCCGCTCAATCGCCCCCAAGAGCGAGCGCGCAGGCGCGCGTTCACCCGGCGCGCGACTCATCGCACAAGGCGCCGGAGCCGCCCACCGGACGAGGTGCCTCCGAAGCCGTGAGGCAAGATGAGCCCATGGGTAACTCCGGGGGAAACACCGGCCTGCTGGCCGGGCGTTATCGGTTGGTCTCGCGGCTCGGCCGCGGTGGCATGGGCACGGTCTGGCGGGCCGTCGACGAATTGCTGGGCCGCGATGTCGCGGTCAAGGAACTGCACGTGGACGAGGGCTCCGGGCCCGGCGATCAGCTGCGTGGCGAGCGCGCGCTGCGGGAGGCCCGTACGGTCGCCCAGATCAAGCACCCCAATGTGATCGTCCTGCACGACGTGGTGGAGCAGGACGGCCATCCGTGGATCGTCATGGAGTTGGTCGACGGCGCCTCGCTCGCCGACCGGATGGGCGCGCGGGGCCCGCTCGGGCCGCATGAGGCGGGCCGGGTGGCGGCGGCGCTGCTGGACGCGCTGCGGGTGGCGCACGCACGCGGGGTGCTGCACCGGGACATCAAACCGGCGAACGTGCTGGTCGAGGCGGGCACCGAGCGGGTCGTGCTGACCGACTTCGGGATCGCGCAGGTCGCCGGGGCGACGACGCTCACCGAGACCGGCGCGTTCGTGGGCTCGCCGGAGTACACGGCGCCGGAGCGGATGTCGGGGCGCCGTACCGGACCCGAGTCGGATCTGTGGTCGCTCGGCGTGCTGCTGTGCTCGCTGGTGAACGGCGAGTCGCCGTTCCACCGGGAGTCCGTGGCGGCCGTGCTGCACGCCGTCGTCTACGACGACATCCACGTACCGGAGGCGGCCGGACCGCTGCGGCCGCTCATCGAGGGGCTGTTGCGCCGCGATATCGAGACGCGGCTGACCGCGGACGAGGCGGCGCGGATGCTGCGCACGTACCTGGCCTCGGGGGACACCTCGGGGTTCTCTGTCCGGCGCACCCCGACGCAATCCGGCGCGCCGCTCGGGTCCCCGGCGGCCACCCCGGACGCCCCGACCGTACCGGCGTCCGGCGGGCGCTCCCCCCAGCGCCGTACGGTCCTGATGGCCGTCGCCGCGGTCGTCGCCCTCGCCGGGCTCGGCGCGGGCACGATGGCGCTGCTGGACGACGGCGGCAAGGGCGGCGGCGCGACGGCCGGTGCGCGCGACGCCGCCCAGATCGCGGAGAAGGACGCGGAGAAGGGCACCGGCAAGGACGCGGGTAAGGACACGGGCGCGGGCGCGGACGGCGACGCGGAATCGGCCGCACCGGCCTCGGACCGCACGGCCTCCCCGAACCCGAACCCGAAGGCGTCCACGTCCCCCGGCCCGGGCGTGAGCCCGTCGGGCGGGGTGCCCGAGGGGTTCGAGCGGGTCAAGGACCCGGCCGGGTTCTCGCTCGCCGTACCGGAGGGCTTCGCCCGCCAGGCCAGGACGCCCCGGGTCTACTACAACTCGCCCGGCCTGGAGTTCCGCATCGGCATCCACCCCCAGGCGCCGGACCCGAGGGGTCCGCTCGCGGTGAGCCGGGCGGCGGACGCCAAGGGGCCGAGCGACTACAAGGGCTACCGCAACGGGCAGGTCATCCGGACCACGCAGAACGGCCACCCGGCCGCGCTGTGGGCGTTCGTCTGGGACGGTTCGGCCGATGACGGCGGCTCCCGGCAGACCTTCGACCTGAGCTGGAACGAGGGCGGCAAGATGTACGATCTGTGGCTTTCCGTCCCGGTGGAGAAGAAGGCCGAGGGGAAACGTTACTTCGATACCGCCGTCGCCACCTTCGCCCGAACCGGCGCATCGGGCTGACCCCGTCGCAACGGCTTTGTCACGAGTCGTCTCCGCAGCCCATCGCGGGTGGCGGTGTCCACCGCCGACCGGGTAGTGATGGCGCATGACGAACGACGGGGGACGGGCGAACGAGCCCACCAGCTACGATCTGCGGCCGCCGCGGCAGGCGGCCCCACAGGCACCGCCGCCACACACGCCGCCACAACAGGTACCAGCGCCACAGGCACCGCCACAGGCCGTGCCGCCCGCGCAGCCACCGCGACAGGCGGCGGGGTCTGGCGCGCCCGGTGCGCCCGGTGCGTACGAGCCCACGCAGGCCTCCGGGCAGCAGCACACCGCTGCCGCACCGCACGACCCGCGCGCGGCGGCCGCGCACGGCGCGCAGCACGGCCCCGGCTCGGGGCGGCTCATCGGCGGCCGCTACCGGCTCCTCGGGCGCCTCGGCCACGGCGGCATGGGCACCGTCTGGAAGGCGCACGACCAGACCGTGGACCGCGAGGTGGCGGTCAAGGAGCCGCGCGTTCCGGCGGAGCTGCCGGACCGCGAGCTGCGGACCGTCTACCAGCGGATGGAGCGCGAGGCGCGCGCCGCGGCCCGGATCGACCACCCCTCCGTCGTCACCGTCCATGACGTGGTGGTCGAGGACGGCCGCCCCTGGATCGTGATGGAGCTGGTGCGCGGCGATTCGCTGGCCGACCGGCTGGCGGAGGGCACGCTCGACCCGCGCGAGGCGGCCCGGATCGGGCTCGCCGTGCTGGGCGCGCTGTCGGCCGCGCACGGGGCGGGCGTACTGCACCGTGACGTCAAGCCGGACAACGTGCTGCTCGGCCGGGGCGACCGGGTGGTGCTCACCGATTTCGGCATCGCGCACATCGAGGGCGAACAGGGGCTGACGGAGACCGGCGGTTTCGTCGGCTCGCCCGAGTTCATCTCGCCCGAGCGGGTGCTGGGGCAGCGGCCGGGCCCGGCGTCGGACCTGTGGTCGCTGGGCGTCGTGCTGTACGCGGCGGTCGAGGGCCTGTCCCCGTTCCGCCGCTCGCACACCCCCGCGACCCTCCAGGCCGTGCTGTCGGCCGAACCGCAGAGGCCCGCGCGTGGCCCGGACGCGCTCGGCTCCCTCACCATGCGGCTGCTGCTCAAGGACCCGGCCATGCGCCCCTCGGCGGCCGAGACGCGGGAGGCGCTGGAGTCGGTCGTACGGCCGCCGCAGCCGCCGCAGCCGCCTCCGACGGTGCTCGCCGGGGGTACGTACGGCGCCCCGGCGGGACAGAACGCGGGACAGAACACCGTGCGGGGCGGCAGCCGTTTCGTCCCGCCGATCCTCCACAAGAACCGTCCGGCGCAGTTCGGCCTGGGCGCCGCCCTCGTCGTGATCGCGTCCGTGTGCGTGCTGATCTTCACCAAGCCGTTCGCGAGCGAGGGGAGCGGTCTGCCGTCCGGCTGGACGGTTCGCGAGGAGCGCGATGTGGTGGCCGCCTCGCTGGCCGTGCCGAGCGCGTACAAGAGGGTGCAGGACGACAGCGACGAGAACGCGCAGAGCGTCACCTTCGACGACCCCAGCGGCGTCTACACCATCACCCTGGCCAAGCTGGTCTCCGACCCGGAGCGGAAGATCACGAACACCGCCGGGGTGGCCGGGCAGATCGCCGCGTTCTACAAGAGCGGCGCCCTGTCGACGATGGACGAGGCGCGCAGCGGGAAGACGCGGGAGACGCGGCAGCAGGGCGAACCGGCGAAGGATCTGAGCACCACCTACTACGAGCCCGGCACCACCAGCGACGACAACCGCGTCCTCTATCTGAACCGTGATCACGTCTACGTCAGCGACGAGCACATCGCCTGGCAGCTGACCGTGAGGATGCCCGCCAGGGGCGACGCCAGGGCGACCGGCGACGCGGTGTACGAGGACGTCGTGAAGAACCTCAAAATCGAGGGCATTTGACCGAGGGAATACCGGAGAACTGCCACGACTGCCACCTCGGCCACAAATAGTTACCGCCGGGTACCCAAACCGCCGGGCCGGGGCCTACGCTCGCCCCCATGACCGACTCGCAGGACAGCGCACAGGCCCAGGTAATACCGGCACCCGGCGACGGAAATCCCCTCGCCGCCAAGGGAAACCGGACCGCCGCCGATGTCGTCACCCCCGAGCTGGTCGCCCGGCTCGCCCGGGGTGTCGTGGGCAGCGGCAGCACCGTCAACCACACCCCGTTCACCGGGGAGGTCCTGGCCTCCGGGCTGCCCGAGTCCACGCCCGAGGATGTCGCCACCGCCTTCGAGCAGGCCCGCGAGGCCCAGCGGGCCTGGGCCGCGACCCCCGTGCGCACTCGCGCCGCCGTCTTCCTGCGCTTCCACGACCTGCTGCTGCGCCGCCAGTCGGAGGTCCTGGACCTCATCCAGCTGGAGACCGGCAAGACCCGGCTGCACGCCCATGAGGAGATCCAGGGCGTCGTCCTGGCCGCCCGCCACTACGGCCGCAAGGCGCAGGCCTATCTGCGTCCCAAGTCCCATCTGGGCGTCGTCCCCACGCTCACCAAGGTCACCGAACTGCGCCAGCCGCGCGGTGTCATCGGCCAGATCGTGCCGTGGAACTACCCCCTTGAACTGTCCGTCGGGGATGCGATCCCCGCCTTCGTCGCGGGCAACGCGGTCGTCATGAAGCCGGACACCGAGACCGTGCTGACCGCCCTGTGGGCGCGCGAGCTGATGCTGGAGGCCGGAATGCCTCCCGGGGTGTGGCAGATCGTTGTCGGGGACGGCCCGGTGGTCGGCCCGGCCGTGGTCGAGCACGCCGACTACGTCTCGTTCACCGGCTCCACCCGCACCGGCCGCGGCGTGGCCCAGGCCGCCGCCGCCCGCCTGGTGGGCTGCTCGCTCGAACTCGGCGGCAAGAACGCCATGCTGGTGCTGCGCGACGCCGACCTCGACCGGGCCGCCGAGGGCGCGGTCCGCGCGTGCTTCGCCTCCGCGGGGCAGCTGTGCATCTCCATCGAGCGGCTGTACGTCCACGAGTCGGTCGCGGACGACTTCCTGGAGCGGTTCGCGGCCCGTACGAAGGCCATGCGGCTCGGCTCGGCCCTCGCCTACGGCGCCGAGATGGGCTCGCTCGTCTCCGAACGCCAGCTGGAGACCGTCACCCGCCACGTCGAAGAGGCCGTCTCCAAGGGCGCCACGGTCGTCGCGGGCGGCCGCCCCCGCCCGGACATCGGCCCGTACTTCTACGAGCCGACGATCCTGGACGGCGTGGAGGCGCCCATGGCGGTGTGCACCGAGGAGACCTTCGGCCCGGTGGTGTCGATCTACCGTTTCACCGACGAGGACGAGGCGATCGAGCGCGCCAATGCCACCCCGTACGGCCTGAACGCCAGCGTCTGGTCCAAGGACGGCCGACGCGGACGTACGGTCGCCGCCCGGCTGCGCGCGGGCACCGTCAACGTCAACGAGGCGTACGCCGCCGCGTACGGCAGCGTCGCGTCCCCGATGGGCGGCATGGGCGACTCCGGTCTCGGCCGCCGCCACGGCTCGGAGGGCATCCTCAAGTACACCGAGGCGCAGACGGTCGCCCAGCAGCGGCTGATGCCGCTCGGCCCGTCCTTCGGTCTGACGGACGAGAAATACGCGGAGTTCATGAGCCGCAGCCTGCGCGCCATGAAGGCCCTGCGGCTGCGCTGACCGGTACGCATCGACGGGGAGGTACCCGTGTCGGAGGCCAAGCGCGCCGAAGAGACAGAAGAGACGGATGACGGTGGCTACGACTACGACTATGACGTCATCGTCATCGGATCGGGCTTCGGAGGGGCCGTCTCGGCCCTCCGGCTGACCGAGAAGGGCTACCGGGTCGGCGTCCTGGAGGCGGGCCGCCGCTTCACGCCCGAGACCCTGCCCAAGAACTCCTGGGACCTCCGCAACTACCTCTGGGCCCCGGCCCTCGGCCTCTTCGGCATCCAGCGCATCCATCTCCTCGGCAAGGTGATGGTCCTGGCGGGCGCCGGGGTCGGGGGCGGTTCGCTCAACTACGCCAACACGCTGTACGTACCGCCCGAGCCGTTCTTCCGGGACCCGCAGTGGGGCGCCATCACCGACTGGCAGGAGGAGCTGAAGCCGTACTACGACCAGGCGCGGCGCATGCTCGGCGCCCGCCTCAACCGGACCATGACCCCCTCGGACGTCCATCTCAGGGCGGCCGCCGAGAAGATGGGCGTGGGCGACTCCTTCCATATGGCGCCCGTCGGCGTCTTCTTCGGGGACGGCGACGATTCCGACGGGTCGGCTAAGGCCGCGCCGGGGGAGGAGGTCCCCGACCCGTACTTCGGCGGCGCGGGCCCGGCCCGCCGGGCGTGCACCGAGTGCGGGGAGTGCATGACCGGCTGCCGCCGCGGCGCCAAGAACACCCTCAACGAGAACTACCTCTACCTCGCCGAGCGGGCCGGTGCCGTCGTCCACCCCATGACGACCGCGGTCGCCCTGCGCGACGCCCCGGACGGCGGCTACCAGGTCGCCACCGTCCCCACAGCGCACCGCCGCAAGGGCAGGCCGAAGACGCTGCGCGCGCGGTACGTCGTCCTCGCCGCCGGAACGTACGGCACCCAGACCCTGCTGCACACGATGCGCGACCGGGGCCTGCTGCCGCGGCTGTCGGACCGGCTCGGGATGCTCACCCGCACCAACTCCGAGGCCCTGGTCGGCGCCCAGACCACCGACCGCCGCTACCGGGCCCGGCGCGGGGAGCGGCCCGACTTCAGCCGGGGCGTCGCGATCACCTCGTCCATCCACCCGGACGAGAACACCCACATCGAGCCCGTCCGCTACGGCAAGGGCTCCAACGCGATGGGCATGATGTCCATCCTGCAGATCCCGGACGGCCGTGGCCCGCGCTGGCTGCGCTTCCTTAACGCCGCGCTCCGCCACCCGACGCTGGCCGCCCGCTCCCTGTCCAACCGGCACTGGTCCGAGCGCACCATCATCGGCCTGGTCATGCAGACCCACGACAACTCGCTGACCACGTACCGCAAGCCGAAAGGCCCGGGCAAGGGCCTGCTGACCGCCCGCCAGGGCCACGGCACGCCCAACCCGGACCACATCCCCGAGGGCGCGGCGGCCGCCCGCCACCTCGCCGAGTCGATCAACGGCTTCCCGGGCAGCAACGTCGGCGAGCTGATGGGCACCCCGCTGACCGCCCACTTCCTGGGCGGCTGCCCGATCGGGGCGTCGGCGGAGGAAGGCGTGATCGACCCGTACCACCGGCTGTACGGACACCCGGGGATCTCCGTGGTGGACGGCGCGGCCGTCTCGGCCAACCTGGGCGTGAACCCGTCCCTGACGATCACGGCCCAGGCGGAACGGGCGATGTCCCTATGGCCCAACAAGACCGAACCAGACCCGCGCCCGCCCGCCAACGAGCCGTACGTCCAACTGCCCCCGGTAGCTCCGAACACCCCAGCAGTCCCCAAAACGGCATACGCCGCCCTAAAGATTGTGGGCAATCGTTCCGCAGGGCGGAACGGGTGGGCACAACCCACCCACCGGCCCGCACCCGACGACGAACCCCCAGGGGCAGCAACGTAGGGCCACCCCGGTCCGGGGTGACCCCACGACCTACCCTCAAGCCGAACGGCGCTTCCGCACGACGAACACGGCCCCGCCACCCACGGCCATAGCCACACCACCGATAAGCCCGATCATCGGCAGCGCGGAAGAAGACCCGGTAGAGGCGAGCTGCCCCGACACCGGCAGCTTGCTGAGCTCCGTGCCACCACCCTGCGGCGCAGGCCGGTTGCCCTTGTCCCCCGGCTTACCCTCGGCGTCGTCGATCGGCCCCGGCTTGCTCCCCGCGACCAGGACGTCGAAGTCGTACTCCATGGCCTCGGACCAGCCGCAGACGTCGTCCTCGTTGTGGTACGCGCCGATCGCGAAGCCGACCCCGTAGCTGCCGGGGGTCTTGGCGTCGACCTTCAGCCGCAGCTTGGCGTCGGCGTACTCACCGGGCTTCAGCGCGTCGATCGAGGCGAAGTAGCCGCCCATGCCGTCCATGTCGACGGCCGCCCAGGTGCCCGCGTCCTCGTCGTACCACTGCACGGTGAGGTACTTGGAGACGTCCTCGTACGTGTTCTTGCTGGCGGCGTACATCTGCACGAACGCCTCGACCGACTTCATCGCCTTGTCGGAGGTGTTGGTCGTCCGGAAGGTGAACGGCACCCAGCCGGCACCGGCCACGACCTTGCTGGGCAGCCCGCGCAGCTCGGTCGTGACGGCGGCCTCCTCGGACTCCTCCGCGCACTCCGCCGGGTCGGTCGGCCCGGCCGTCGGCTCGTCCGTGGGCCCGGTGGTCGGCTCGTCCGTGGGCTCGTCGGTCGGTTCGTCGGTCGGCTCATCCGTGGGCTCGTCGGTCGGCTCATCGGTGGGCCCGGCCGTAGGCTCGTCCGTCGGCTCACCGGTGGGCTGATCCGTGGGCCCGACCGTCGGCTCATCCGACGGCGGGATCGACGGCTCCTCGGTCGGAGTGCCGCCGTCATCCGGCTCGGTGACCGACGGGCTGGGCGACGGATCGTCGCTGGCGAAGGCGGCGGGCGCGGCGAGCAGCGCGGCGGGAGCTATGGCAGCCGTAGCAACGGCGGCCACCAGTGTGCGGCGAATCCTCATGAAGACCTCTCCTGGAAGGCCGTCGCGGTGGGGCGCGGAATGGCCGTGCGTTCGGTTTGCACGTACATGACCAACCCGGTGGCCGAAAGGTTGCCTTCACAGTTGCTCACAGAATGGTCACAGAACCCGCATAGGCATCAGCGGCGCCAGGGGCGCGCGGAGCCCACAGGGGGACCGGAGCGGGACCGGAACAGGACCGGAACAGGCGTAGGGCCCCGGGACGTCCGAACGGGTCGGACGTCCCGGGGCCCTAGGCGGTCAGCACCGGCGTCAGGGCAGCGCCGGTGCTGAGGGGGCGGCGCCGGGGGGTTGCGCCGCGGGCTCGGGGTGGAGAAGCCGTGGGGAAAGGGTGGGGGAATCTGCGAGGAAACCGGTGGGGCGGAGAAGGTGCGTCAGGGGCGTACGCCCGCGCGGCCGAACTCGTGATCAGGCCGTGGTCGGACCAATGACGGGTGCTGACCCGGGGTGTTTTCCCTCACTGCATCGTGGTGGATATATCGCTCCGGGCGCAACCGTTTCGACTGGATACGGTCGGTCCCAGGCGTCCCCGGGACCGACCGCCCTGTGGATGGTGACCGGGCTGCTGTCCCCTGCCGACCGGTCACCTCGCCGACGCGGCACCGGGCTCAACGAGCCCGTCCACGGGCCGGTCACCCGCCGTACGGGTGACGAGGGGGCCCAGGGGCCCGGGTCAGGCCCGGCCGCGGCACAGCTCCAGCAGCGTCATGGCGAGGGTCGTACCGGGCTTGCCGAGCGCCTGGCGGTAGCGGTCGAGGATCTCCATCTCGCGGGAGAGGTGCACCCGTCGCCCGCCCGCCGCGATGCGCGCCTCCTGGACGGAGGCCGAGACGGCCATCCGTTCCCGGATGAGTTCGAGGATGCGTCCGTCGAGATCGTCGATCCGCTCGCGCGCGGAATCGATCACATCAGAGGTGGTCGTGCTCATATCCGTATCTCCTGGTCTCTCGTCGATCAGAGTCGATTCAGAGGGGACCGGAACCGGCCGAGACCCGAAGACATACGCACAGGCGCCCCGGGCCTTGTACCGGCCCGGGGCGCCTGGGAAGTCGCTTGTCAGTAGTTCAAGCAGCACGACCATGGCAGCCGGACGGGCCGGTGCCATAGATAAAGACGAAGGTCATGCGCGTGGACATGAGGCCGATTATGGGCTGGTTAGAATCGAAAGTCCAACCCTCCAGTTCCACCGCCGGAAGGCCGCCGAAGTGCCATCAGCGTCCCCTGCTGCCGCCCCCGACACCGTTCTGGTCGTCGACTTCGGCGCGCAGTACGCACAGCTCATCGCCCGACGGGTCCGCGAGGCCCGGGTGTACAGCGAGATCGTCCCGTCCACCATGCCGGTGGCGGAGATGCTCGCGAAGAACCCGAAGGCGATCATCCTCTCCGGCGGGCCGTCGTCGGTCTACGCCGAGGGAGCACCCAGGCTCGACCGCGCGATCTTCGAGGCCGGTATCCCCGTCTTCGGCATGTGCTACGGCTTCCAGCTGATGGCCGTCACGCTCGGCGGCACCGTCGACAACAACGGTGCGCGCGAGTACGGCCGTACCGACCTGGCCGTCTCCAAGCCGGGCTCGACGCTCTTCGCGGGCACCCCCGAGCAGCAGCAGGTGTGGATGTCGCACGGCGACGCCTGCTCGGCCGCGCCCGAGGGTTTCACCGTCACCGCGTCCACCGGGCAGGTGCCGGTCGCGGCGTTCGAATGCGACGAGCGCAAGCTGTACGGCGTACAGCACCACCCCGAGGTGATGCACTCCACCCACGGCCAGCAGGTCCTGGAGCACTTCCTGTACCGGGGCGCCGGCCTGTCGCCCACCTGGACCACCTCCAATGTGGTGGAGGAGTCCGTGGCGGCCATCCGCGAGCAGGTCGGCACCAAGCGCGCGATCTGCGGGCTCTCCGGCGGAGTGGACTCCGCCGTCGCCGCCGCGCTCGTCCAGAAGGCCATCGGCTCCCAGCTCACCTGCGTGTACGTCGACCACGGGCTGATGCGCAAGGGCGAGTCCGAGCAGGTCGAGAAGGACTTCGTGGCCGCCACCGGCGTCCAGCTGAAGGTCGTCGAGGCCGAGCAGCGCTTCCTGGACGCGCTCGCCGGGGTGTCCGACCCCGAGGAGAAGCGGAAGATCATCGGCCGGGAGTTCATCCGGGTCTTCGAGCAGGCCCAGGCCGAGCTGGTGGCCGAGGCGGGCGCGGCCGGTGAGGCCGTGGAGTTCCTGGTCCAGGGCACCCTCTACCCGGATGTGGTGGAGTCCGGCGGCGGCACCGGCACCGCCAACATCAAGTCCCACCACAACGTGGGCGGACTGCCCGACGACATCGAGTTCCAGCTGGTCGAGCCGCTGCGCCGGCTCTTCAAGGACGAGGTGCGCAACGTCGGCCAGGAGCTGGGCCTCCCGGACGACATCGTCCAGCGCCAGCCCTTCCCGGGCCCGGGCCTCGGCATCCGCATCATCGGCGAGGTCACCAAGGACCGTCTGGACCTGCTCCGCGAGGCCGACGCGATCGCCCGCGAGGAGCTGACCGCCGCTGGTCTGGACCGCGAGATCTGGCAGTGCCCGGTGGTCCTGCTCGCCGACGTCCGCTCGGTCGGCGTCCAGGGCGACGGCCGCACCTACGGCCACCCCATCGTGCTGCGCCCGGTCTCCTCGGAGGACGCGATGACGGCCGACTGGTCGCGCCTCCCGTACGACGTGCTGTCGCGCATCTCGACCCGCATCACCAACGAGGTGGACGAGGTCAACCGGGTGGTGTTGGACATCACCAGCAAGCCGCCCGGCACCATCGAGTGGGAGTGATCACCCCCGCCTGATCGTCATCTGATCGTCAAACGCCGTTGCCGTCGCTCATTCGTTTGGGTGGCGGCAACGGCGTTCGTGCTCGGTACGCTGGCCCTACGGCCAAGAATCCCGTCCATGGGAGGAACCATGACCGCTGAGCCGCTGCACACCACCCCGTGGCCCGTGCCGCCGCCGGATGGCTACACCGTGGACGATTTGCTGAGTCTGCCCGATCTCCCGCCGCACACCGAGCTGATCGACGGGAGTCTGGTTTTCGTGAGTCCGCAGCGAGATTTTCACAGTGTGGTGATTGATCTTCTGGTCAGCGGGCTGCGCCGGACCGTGCCCCCGGAGTACAGGATTCGGCGGGAGATGACCGTGGTGATCGACAAACGCAATGGCCCGGAGCCCGACATCACAGTCGTACGCGCAGAGTCCCGGCGGAGTGGCGAGCAGACCTATTACCAGGTCAATGATGTGATCCTCGCCGTCGAGGTCGTCTCTCCCGAGTCCGAGGCCCGCGACCACGACACCAAGCCGCACAAGTACGCCAACGCGGGTATCCCGCACTTCTGGCGCGTCGAGATGACGAGCACGGACGCTCGCCCCGTGGTCCACGTCTTCGAACTCGACACCGAAACGCGCACATACCGGCATACCAGCCTCCACCACAACCACCTCAAGCTCACCGTCCCTTTCACCATCGACATCGACCTCACCGAGATCGACCAGCTGTAAGAGGCGCCCCGGCTCTGGCCTCCCGCGATACCCGGAGGTAGCTTCCGCCTCGGAGCCTTGAAGGTCCCGAGGAGCGGAGCTGCCGATGACGATGCCGATACCGCGGCCGAACCCCGAGCCGATACCCACCGACCAGCTGCACATCACCATGCCGCCCACCCACGCCTCCCTGGCCGACGAGCGGCGGTACCGCAAGGAGCGGCTGGCGGCGGCGCTGCGTGTCTTCGGGCGGTACGGGTACGAAGAGGGCGTCGCGGGGCATATCACCGCGCGCGACCCGGAGTTCGCCGACCATTTCTGGGTGAACCCGTTCGGAATGCCCTTCGCCCACATCACCGTGAGCGACCTGATCCTCGTCAATGAGGCGGGTCAGGTGGTCCAGGGGCGCTACCACGTCAACCAGGCGGCCTTCGTCGTTCACTCGTCCGTGCATCGGGCCCGGCCGGATGTGGTCGCGGTCGCCCACACCCGTTCCGTCCACGGCCGGGCGCTGTCCGCGCTCGGCGAGCTGCTGGAGCCGATCACCCAGGACGTGTGCGCCTTCTTCGAGGACCACGGGCTCTACGACAGCAGCACGGGCGTCGTCGTGGACGAGGGGGAGGGACGCCGGATCGCGTCGGCGCTCGGCGCGTACAAGGCCCTCATCCTGCGCAATCGCGGTCTGCTGACGGTCGGGGACTCGGTCGACGCGGCCGCCTGGTGGTTCATCGCGATGGAGCGCGCGTGCCAGGCGCAGCTGGCGGCCAAGGCGGCGGGCAAGCCCGTCCCCGTCGATCACGAGAGCGCCGGACAGATCCGTGAGCAGCTCGGAAGCGATCTTGTGGCGTGGATCAACTATCAGCCTCTGTACCTGCAGATCACCCGCGGTGAGCCGGACCTGCTCAACTGAGCCCCCTCGCGGTGCGGCACAATCCTCGCTCAACACATGTCAGTTGGGCGTACAGAACGAGTGAACGACGGAGCGGTGAGACCTCGTGGCGGTGGACACGACGAAAGGCGCCACGAAGGCGAAAGTGAAGGCGGCGAACGGTCCCGGCGGGCCCGGCGGCCACCCGGACCACGGCCCGGCGGGCTGTGAGTGCCCCCAGGGTGCCCGTGAGGGCCACCGGCGGGCGGTGGCCGCGTTCGTGGCCATGCGGGAGCGTTTCGCGGCCGGAGAGGGCCTTCCGGCGGCTCTCGCGCACTCGGCCGGGGCGTCCCGGCAGTGGGTGTCGGACGAGCTCGCCCACGCGGCCCGTACGGTCACCGACAGCGGCCACGCCGAGAGCACCGCGTGGCGCGACGCGGTGTGGCGGCGCACCCTGCTGGTGGTCTGGGGCGCGGTCGGTGCGCTGCTGCTCGGGCAGTTGGCGACGGCGCTCGGCGCCGGGTGGTCGGTGGCCCGTACCGCCGGGCTCGCCGCCGCCCTCGTCACCGGCGCGCTGCTGACCCTCACCGCCCGGTTGCACTACGCCAACGGCGGTCCGCTCGCGCCGCTCGTCGGCGAGGACAACCGGATGTCCACCTCCCGCTCGCTGGCCGCCGCGTGGCTGCTGCTCGCCGTCTTCTCGGTGCTCGTGCTGGCCGTCGAACTGGCCGTCGCCCCCGGCGACCGGGACCGGATCGCCGGGGGCCTCTCCCTCGGCCATGCCGCCGGGCTGCTCACGGTCGCCGCGCTGACCTGCGTGGCCGCGGTGCTCGCCCGGCTCGTCGTCGCGGCCCGGGTGCGGGCCCAGCGGCTCCAGAAGGTCCGCGCGGCCCGTCCGCGCGCCGCCGATCTCCTCACGGACGACGCGGGCCGCGGCAGCTTCGCCGACGTCCAGTACGTCGTCGTCCACGCGGTCGCCCTCGCCTTCGCCGCCGTCCGCCTCGCCCGTGAGCCGTGGCGGCTGCCGGAGCTGCCGTGGGGGCTGGTGCTGCTCGCCGTGGTCTCCGTCCTGATGTACCTCACCGGCAAGTACGCGGAGGGCGGCCGCCCGACCGTCCTGTCCGTGGTCCGGGTTCGCCCCGAGGAGGGCGGCATCGACCGCGACGCCCCGATCCGCACCGGCGACGACATCGAGATCCGCGGCAACGGCTTCGTCCCGCCGGGCGCGCAGGGCCCCGACCGGCTGGCCATGATGGTCGTCCGCATCGGCGCCGTCCATGTCCACGTCCCCCTGGTCCCGGTCGCGGGCGGCTTCAGCAACCCGACCGATACGGCGCTCACCGTGCCGGTGCCGGTGGACGTCGAGCCGGGCCGGGTGGACGTGCAGGTGGTGACGGCGTCGGGCGCGGAGACGAACCGCTACCAGATCGACGTACTGGACTGACCCGGGCCGACCCGGGCTGAGTAAAATCCCCCTCCGCTCCGTATGGTTTTGATGACTGCGCAATGGGAGAGGCGGGCGTCATGAGGCATGCGGACCGAACGGTCGGAGGGGGTCCCGCGGACAACGCGGGCAGTGTGAACGTCGTGAGCGGCATAGGCGGCGGACCGCCGACGGGCGGCCTGGGCGGTCTGCGCGCCATGGCCGCCCGCTACTCGCTCCTACCCCTGCGGATCTTCCTGGGCGTCACCTTCGTCTACGCCGGGATCGACAAGCTCACCGATTCGGCGTTCCTCGCCGACAGCGGCGCGGGCTCGGTCGGCGAGCTGATGCGCCAGGTGCGCGACACCTCGGCCGTCCCCTGGATGGTCGACCAGGCCCTGAACGCCCCGACCACCTTCGGCTACGTCATCGCCTTCGGAGAGCTGGCCGTCGGCCTCGGCACCCTCGTCGGCCTCCTCTCCCGCCTGGCGGCCGCGGGCGGCGCCCTGATCTCGCTGAGCCTGTGGCTGACGGTGAGCTGGCAGACGGAGCCGTACTACTACGGCAACGACCTGGCCTACCTGATGGCCTGGCTCCCCCTGATCCTCGCCGGCGCCCCCTACCTGTCCCTGGACACGGTCTGGTCCAAACGCCGCCGCCGCCAGAACTCCCAGCTCTTCACCTGAGCCGAGCGCCGAAGCCCCCGGCCCCCGCCCGCGCAGGGAAGCGCCTCGGGCGGGGTCCGGGGGCGGCTCATGTCCGCGGGGCGTTTTCCGGGGGGCGGGCTCGGGTTCGGGCTCGGGTCCGGCGGGTGAGGTAGGTCAGGGCCGACACCAGCCCCGCCGCGCACAGGCCGCCCACCAGCACCATCAGCGGCACGAGCGACCGCACGTCCCACTCCCCGGCCGCGTCCAGGCCGTAGACCGTCGCCACGCCCAGCACGACGAGCCCCGCCACCAGCTTTCCCGGCTCCACCGGATGCCGCTTCATGAGCGGGTCACCTCCACGTTCCCCAGGCCGACCGACAGCCGCAGCACCAGCGTTCCGTGCGCCGCGCGCGCCCCGCCCTTCGGGTCGAGGGTCACGGTCCGTTCCCGTCGCGGCTCGATGTCGATGTCGTCGCCGCGCTCACCCGGCAGCCGGATGTCGCCGAGGCCCGTGCGGATCGTCAGCTTGAGGCGGGCGTCCCGGGGCACGGTCACGGCCAGCTTTCCGGCGCCCACGTCGGCCCGGGTCCGGACGGTCTGGTCGTCCGTCAGCCGGAAACGGTCGAGTTTCAGTTCCCCGACGCCGCCGCCCAGTGTGTACGAGGGCCGCACGGCGGAGGCGGCGGCGGGGGCCCAGGTCTCGCGGGACCAGTCGGTGGTGACGGACCGCGGGAGCGCCGTGGCGGCGGCCAGCAGCGCGCAGGTGACGACGGTCAGGATGGCGGTCCCCGCCCCCGTCCGCCCGTACCGGCAGCTGACCAGCATCCCGAGTCCGAAGACCGCCAGCGCGCCCGCGAGGCCGATCTCCAGGCTGGTGCCGAGCGGTTGGTGGTGCCAGGACAGCCGGATACCTGCGGCCGCGGTGGCGAGCGCGATCAGGAAGATCCAGCCGCCGATGGAGGACCGGTCGCGGACCCGCCGGGCCCGTTCCGCCCGCGCCGTGGCCTTGTCGTACGGACCGTCGTCCGGCCCCCAGAGATACCCCGCGCCCGCCCCGCCCGGCAGCCCCGTCGTGCCGTCCTTGACGATCGGATCGCGCCACCACGACGGCCCCGGCCCGCCCCGCGTCGGCGGAGCCTTGGCCTCCGGGGGCGCGTCCGCGACGGCCTGCGCCGTGGCCGGGTCCACCGCGCCGCCGCTCTCCGCGTACCGTCGCTGGTGCGCCCAATAACCGGCGCCGCCCGCCGCGAGGGTCAGCATGAAGGAGAACCACATCACACCGCCGTTGTTGAGCATCGACAGGAACAGCCCGCAGCCCACCAGCGCGCACAGCACCGCCGTCAGCGCCGGGCCCTCGACACGCCCGGAGAGCAGCCGCCGCCCTTCGTTCTCGTCCTCCCCGACCAGGGGGACGAGCAGCCAGCAGAAGCCGTAGACGATCAGGCCGAGCCCGCCCGCGAGGGCCAGCACGGACAGCACCACCCGGAAGATCACCGGGTCGACGTCGCAGTAGCGGCCGAGCCCACCGCACACCCCTGAGATCATCTTCTGGTCGCGGCCGCGCCGCAGCGGCGCCGCCGCGCCCCGGGGTTCCCCGGAACCGGCCGTGCCCTCGCTCTCGTCCGCCACGGTGGGTGCATCGGTCATGTGTCCATCGTGACAAGACGGTCGTTCCGGCGACATCCGGTGAAACCCTGGGCCTTCCCTGAGATCATCCCCGATGTCGTGGCGACTATCGTGGCGGATCGAACATGCGTGACATGCGCGGGAAATACAGGCCGCCATGGAGCGGGAGGGGAGTGCGGTGTCGGACGTAGGGCGGCTGATTGCCGGACGGTACCGGCTGGCCGAGCAGATCGGCCGCGGCGGCATGGGTACGGTCTGGCGCGCCGAGGACGAACTGCTGGGCCGTCAGGTCGCCCTCAAGCAGCTGCACGTCTCGCCACACCTGGGCGAGGAAGAACTGACGACGATGCACGAGCGTACCCGCCGCGAGGCGCGCAGCGCGGCCCGCATCAACCACCCCAATGTGGTCGTCGTCCATGACGTCGTGGACGACGACGGGCTGCCGTGCATTGTGATGGAGTACGTGCCGTCCACGACCCTGGGCGACCTGCTCAAGGAGGGCGGGACGCTCTCCCCCAACGAGACCGCCCGCGTCGGCCGCGGCATGGTCGCCGCCCTGCGGGCCGCCCACGCGGCGGGCGTCCTGCACCGCGACGTCAAGCCCGGCAACGTGCTGCTCGGCACCGACGGCCGCGTCGTGCTCACGGACTTCGGCATCGCCATGGCCACCGGCACCTCCACGCTCACCAAGACCGGCGAAGTCGTCGGCTCCATCGACTACATAGCCCCCGAGCGGGTGCGCGGCCGCGTGCCCGGTCCGGCGTCCGACCTGTGGGCGCTGGGCGCGACGCTCTATCAGGCGGTGGAGGGCCGGGCTCCGTTCCGTAAGCCGACGCCGATCGAGACCGGGTACGCGATCGCCGTCGACCCCCTGGATCCGCCGAAGCGGGCGGGCTCGCTGGCGCCGCTGATCGAGGCGCTGCTGGAGAAGGAGCCGGAGCGGCGGCCGTCGGCGGAGGAGACGGAACGGGCGCTGCGCGGACCGGCGTCGGAGCCGGAGACGACGACGTACTCGGTGCAGGACCGAACGACCCGGACGACGATGGCCCTGACGAAGCTCAAGGCCCAGCCCCCGGCCCCCGAGCCGTCACCGCGGACGCAGCCCACCCCGCCCGCCCCCGAGCCCCTCACGGTCCCCACACCCATCCCCACGCCCGTCCCCACCCCTGCCCCCACCCCCACGGCGACCCCGGAGCCCAAGGCCTCCAAACCCCGCAACCCCCGCAAGGCCCGCCGGACGGCCATCGGGACGGCGCTGGCGATCGTGATGGTGGCGGCCGGCGTCGTCGTGTGGAAGAGGGAGGGAACCCCCCTCTCGTTCTCCTCCGACGCGCCCCCCGCCACCTCGGCCACGCCCTCGTTCTCCCCGTCCCCCGTGCCGAAGGGCTACCACCTGGCGAAGGGCCTCGGCGTCTCCTTCCCGGTCCCCGACACCTGGAAGCCCGACGCCGACGCGGAGGGCAGGGTGGACGAGACCCAGGAGATCCGCTACCTCGACCCCGCCAAGATGGTCCGCCTGTCGGTCAACGTCCTGGACTTCGCGTCCAAGGACCAGGTCAAGCACCTTGAGGATGTCGAGACCAACTTCAAGGCGAGCTTCACCGACGAGGAGTACGAGCGGACCCGCCTGCAGGAGACCACGTTCCGCGGCATGCCCGCGGCGATCTGGGAGTTCCGCTTCAAGGGCCGCGCCCGCTGGTTCCGGGCGATCGACCTGGGCTTCGGGAACGAGGGCGACAAGGAGTACGCGATCTACCTGAGCGCTCCGGAAGACCAGTGGAGCCAGTACCGCCCGATCTTCGACAAGGTCCGAGACGGCATCCGCCTCCCCTGACCACCCTCACGACCACCCCCACGACGACGCGTCCCCATCGGGGGTGCAGGGGAGGGCGGAGCCTCACAGGGAGGGGGTGCAGGGGGCGGAGCCCCCGCTACGGGGTCTGGGGCGGAGCCCCAGTGGGGGCCGGGGCGGAGCCCCGGTTTCGGGAAGGGGCGGGGTGGGGGACAAGCCCGCCGCAGGCGCCCGCCCCGCCCCGCCGCGCCGCAGGCGCCCGCCCCGCCCCGCCGCGCCGCAGGCGCCCGCCCGCCCCGCCCCGGTCCGGGGATGATCAGGGTCGACCCTGATGTCCGGAACGCGGAGGTCGTGTGACGATCGGGGCATGACCGCCGCCGCACCCCCGACCACCCCCACCGAGCCACCCCCGCGCAAGCTCTACCGCAGCGCCGAGGGCCGCCTGCTCGGCGGCGTGGCACGGGGTCTCGCCGGGCATCTGGGGCTGCCGGTCTCCTGGGTACGGATCGCCTTCGTCGCGCTGATCATGGCGGAGGGCTTCGGCACCCTCCTCTACGCGCTCTTCTGGTTCATCGTCCCCCTCGGCGTCGGTGGCGTGGGGGAGACGAACCGCCCGCTCACCACCGTGGGCCCGGACGGGCGGCGCCGAATCCTGGCCCGCAGGCCGGAACGCGGCCAGATCATCGCCCTGATCGCGCTCTTCATCGGCATGGGCATCTTCATCCAGGGCTTCAAGCTGGGCCGCGCGAACACCTATATCTGGCCGCTGCTCCTCGTAGGGGCGGGCGTCGCCCTGTTCTGGCGACAGGCCGACAACGCCCGCCGCGCCCAGTGGGTGGAGCTGAGCCGCAGCAAGCGGGTGCTGCCACTGGCCCGGGCGGGGGCGGGGGTGGTGCTGGTCGGCGCGGGGGTGACCGGCATCCTCGTGCTGCAGGGGTCGGCCCGGCACCTGGGCGCCGTCCTCCAGGCCGCCCTCGCCGTGATCGTCGGTATCGCCCTGCTCGCGGGCCCGTACGTGATCCGGATGACGCAGGACCTCTCCGAGGAGCGCCTGATGCGCATCCGCGCCCAGGAGCGCGCCGAGGTCGCGGCCCACGTCCACGACTCCGTGCTGCACACCCTCACCCTGATCCAGCGCAGCGCCGAGGACCCGCGCGAAGTGGCCCGGCTGGCCCGCGCCCAGGAGCGGGAGCTGCGCGCCTGGCTGTACAAGCCGGAGGGCACCGGCAAGGACGAGGCGGACGAGCCGGACACCCTCGCCGAGGCGGTCAAAGCGACGGCGGCGGAGGTCGAGGACCACCACGGCGTCCCGATCGAGGTCGTGGTGGTCGGCGACTGCCCGCTGGACGAGAGACTGAGCGCGCAGCTGCAGGCCGCACGCGAGGCGATGGTGAACGCCGCCAAGTACGGTGGCGACGGCGGCGCGGTCCAGGTGTTCGCCGAAGTCGAGGGCGCCACGGTCTTCGTCTCGGTACGCGACCACGGCCCGGGCTTCGATCTGGACGCGGTGCCGGACGACCGCATGGGCGTCCGGGAGTCGATCATCGGCAGAATGCAGCGCAACGGCGGCACGGCGAGTCTGAGGCCCGCGCCCGACGGGGGCACGGTAGTGGAGCTGGAGATGGAGAGGGCGGCGACGACATGACCGAGGCAACGGACGGCACGGACGGCACTGGCGGCACGGAGGGTACGAGCGCGACCAACTCGACCGGTGCGCCGGACGCCCGCCGGGTCCGCGTCGTCCTCGTCGACGACCACCGCATGTTCCGCACCGGAGTCCAGGCCGAGATCGGCGAGACGGCCCGTACCGGCGTCGAGGTGGTCGGCGAGGCGGCCGACGTCGACCAGGCGGTCACCGTCATCACCGCCACCCGCCCCGAGGTGGTCCTGCTCGACGTCCACCTCCCCGGCGGCGGCGGGGTCGAGGTGCTGCGCCGCTGCGCCGCGATGATGGCGGCCGCGGAGCGCCCGGTCCGCTTCCTCGCCCTGTCCGTCTCGGACGCCGCCGAGGACGTCATCGGCGTCATCCGCGGCGGCGCCCGCGGCTACGTCACGAAGACGATCACCGGCAGCGACCTGGTCGACGCGATCTTCAGCGTCTCCGAGGGCGACGCGGTGTTCTCCCCGCGCCTCGCCGGTTTCGTCCTCGACGCCTTCGCCTCCACCGACGCCCCACCCGTGGACGAGGACCTCGACCGCCTCACCCAGCGCGAACGCGAGGTGCTGCGCCTGATCGCGCGCGGCTACGCCTACAAGGAGATCGCCAAGCAGCTGTTCATCTCGGTGAAGACGGTGGAGAGCCACGTCTCGGCGGTCCTGCGCAAGCTCCAGCTCTCCAACCGCCACGAACTCACCCGCTGGGCCACCGCCCGCCGCCTGGTCTGAGGCGTAGCGGCGGACGGCACCGATCGTGCCGAGATCATGTCCTAGATGGTCGAGATGGTTCTGCCGCACTTCGCGGAAGGTCCTGGCCCGACCGAGGCGGACACCCCCTAGGCGGCGGGGAACGTTCCGGCGGGCCGCCTCGTTGCCGCAGGGTCCGCTCACGTCGCTGCCCTGGGAGCATCGTGTCCGCAACCACGCCCGCCGCCTCCACCGCTGTCCCCGCACCTCCGGTACCCCCGGCCCTGAGTACGCAGGCCGAGCGGCTGATCGAGCTGGGGGTGCACGAGATCGCCGGGTTGTCCGCCACCGAGATCCGTACCTTCGCCGCGGCCGCCCAGGCTGTTGCGGGCGGCGAGGGCGCCCTGCTCGCCGTTCACCCGGACCGAGCCCCCGCCTCCACCCTCGCACCACTGATCCGCCGCGGCGACAAGCCGGGCTTCGTCGTCACCGACATGCCTGACGTCGACCTCTTCGCTCCGCTCGACACGCTCGCGGTGCCCGACGCCTCGCTTTACCTGCTCACCGGCCTCGACCGGGGCGACCAGATGGCCAACTGGAGCCCGAACGAGGCGCTGCCGGCCCTCACCGCACAGGCCCGCACCCCGTTGCTGCTCACCGAGGGCATCCACTGGGTGATGCAGCAGCCCGCCGTTCTGGAGCGCAACCACTGCTTCATGACCATCGGCTCCCGGCTGCGCAAGGCAGGCGGCGCCCTGGACTCCCGCACCCCGGCGATCTGGATCAGCAACGGCACCGGACGGGACGGCCGCGAGCGCCGCAACGCCCCCAAGGTGGGCTGGTGCTGGGCGAACAACCGGCACACCTGGCTGGGCTTCGCCTCCGCAACGGGTCGCCTGCCCGATCTCTAGACGGTTTCTTCCTCATCGGCCAGGTGCGCGGCGATCGCACGCGGCACCCCCTCGCGGCACGCCTCGGCGTCGTCCGCCGCCCAGCAGACGTAGCCGTCGGGGCGCAGGAGCAGCACCCCCGCTCCCAAGTCGGCCGTGTCGGCCGTGGACTTGGCGCGTACGAGGTCGACTCGTCCCGGCAGCCGTATGTCGTCCGGGACGAGCCCGGCCAGGTCCAGCAGCACGGCGTGCCCCGCGCCGAACAGGGCCGACAGCCGGGTCGGGCCGGTAGCGGTGACCAGTTCGGCGTCCGGGACCCGCTGCCCGGTGAGGGGGTGCGCGCCGGGTACGTCGTAGCGCAGCGCCAGCCCGGACATCAGCCCCGCCAGGTACCGGTTGGTGTCCGGCAGCCGCAGCAGATCGGTGACGATCTCGCGCAGCGCGTTGACGTCCTCGTTGTCCGGCCGCAGGTCCGCCAGCACTCGCTGGGCCGAGGTGTGGTGCAGCACTTGGGCCGCGACCGGGTGCCGTTCGGCGTGGTAGGTGTCCAGCAGCCCGGCGGGCGCCCGGCCCTGGAGCGTCGCGGCCAGCTTCCAGCCCAGGTTGAACGCGTCCTGCACGCCCAGGTTCAACCCCTGCCCGCCCAGCGGCGGATGGATGTGCGCGGCGTCCCCCGCGAACAGCACCCGCCCCGCCCGGTAGCGCTCCACCTGCCGGGTGGCGTCGCTGAAGCGTGAGGAGTTGGCCACCCCGCCGAGCACCGTCTCCTCGCCGTACACCGCCCGCAGCGCGGCCGCGATCTCCTCCTCACCGACCGGTGTGTCCCGGCCGAGCTCCGGACGCTCTTCGGGGCCGTGGTACCCGTACGTCAGCCGATAGCGGTCGTCGCCGAGCGGGACGAGCATCGCCCAATGGTCGTTCGCCCGCCGCGTCAGCGTGCTGATGTGCCCCGGCTTCCGTGGCACCAGGGGCGATACGGACGACAGCCGGATGTCGGCGAGCACGGCCAGATACGTCCCGTCCCGTCCGGGGAACGGCATGCCGAGCTTCTTGCGCACCGCGCTGCGGCCCCCGTCGCACGCCACTACGTACCGCGCCCGCACCCGCAGACCGTCGTCCGTCGTGACGGTCACCCCGTCGTCGTCCGGCTCGACGGATGTCACCGCGCCGCCGCGCCGCACCCGCGCGCCTCGCTCGGTCGCCCGCTCCTCCAGTACCTCTTCGATCTCCCACTGGGGGAGCGAGATCGGGGACGGATGCCGGGTGTCCCACGGCCCGCAGTCCAGCGGTACCGGCAGCATCGCGAAGTGCCCACCGACCGGTCCGCGCGGCATGGCCCGCCGCAACATCGGCTCCAGCAGCCCGCGCAGCTCCAGCATCTCGGCGGTACGGGGCTGGATCGCCCCGCCCTTCACCTGCCGGAGGCGCTCGGTGAGCCTCTCCAGCACCAGGGTCTGGACCCCGGCCAGCGCCAGTTCGTGCGCCAGTGTCAGCCCGGTCGGCCCGGCCCCCACGATCACGACGTCCGTCTCGGTCTCGTTCATCGCACGCTCCCCTTCGTCCGCTGCACTGAGTATATTTCTACACCAGGTGCAGAAATATTCCAAGTGCAGTTTGGTGAGGTAGCTTGAACGAGTGACGACGACCGACCAGCCGGGGCTCCGCGAACGCAAGAAGCAGCGCACGCGTACCGCGATCTCCGACGCCGCGATCGACCTCTTCCTCGACCGCGGCTTCGCCCACGTCTCCGTCGCCGAGATCGCCCATGCCGCCGAGGTCTCCAAGCGCACGCTCTTCGCGTACTTCCCGACCAAGGAAGACCTCGTGGTGCACCGCATGGCCGATCACGAGGCCGAAGCGGCCCGGGTCGTACGCGCCCGCCCGGCGCACACCACCCCGCTGACTGCCCTCCGCGACCACTTCCTCGACGGTCTGCGCCGCCGCGACCCGATCACCGGCATCAACGACCACCCCGCGGCGATCACCCTCACCGAGCTGATCTTCGGCACCCCGGCCCTGATCGACCGCATGCAGCGCTTCAAGGCGGGCGGCGAACGGGCCCTCGCCGAGGCCCTGCGCGACACCACTGACGCGCCGGACCTCACCGCCCGCCTGGCCGCCGTCCAGATCATCTCCGTCCAGTGGGCGCTGTCCACGGACAACTTCCAGCGCCTGGCGGGCGGCGAGACCGCCGACGCGCGCTACCCGGGCGCCGTACGCGACGCCGAGCACGCCTTCGACCTGCTGGCGAACGGCCTCGCGGCGGTCACGTAACCGCGCTCAACTTCAGCTCGAACCACACCGTCTTGCCGATGCCGCACGCTCGCGGATGCGCGTCCCACGCGTCCGCGAGCGCCGCGATCAGCTCCAGCCCCCGCCCCGACTCGTCCTCCGCCGTCGCCTGGCGGGGCTGAGGCATCACCTCGCTCGCGTCCGACACCTCGACCCGCAGTTTCTCGTCACGCACCACGCAGCGTGCGCGGACCTCCCGACCAGGGGAAACACGGGCGTGGCGGCAGGCGTTCGTCACCAGCTCGCTGAGGAGCAGTACGGCGACCTCCGTCTGGGTCTCGGGGATCTGCCACGTACGGGCCTGCTCACGCAGCAGTGCCCGCGCCCGGCCCACGCTGCGGGGGTGGCGGGGGAGCCGCCATTCGATGTCCATCGGAAGTGGGGGAGTTGGTGCATTCATGACCGGAATGCTGCTGGTCAGGCGTACCGTGCCGCAGTAACGACGTCGGTACGCAGCGTATGCGTACCGCAAGTGCCTCAGGGAGAGAGGGCGCGATGAGTGTGATGGAGGGTGGTTCGCAGACGCCGATGTCCTGGCGGTACTGCGGAAACCAGATCAAACTGTGGCGCATGCAGGCCGGGATCAGCCGCGAGGCGCTGGGCAAAGAGGCCAATTACGAGTACGAGACCATCAAGTCCATGGAGCAGGGGCGCCGTAAGCCCGCGCTGCGGCTGCTCCAGGTCGCGGACCAGATGTTCGGGGCGCGGGGGCTGTTGTTGGCTGGTCAGGAGTACCTGAAGCCGGACAAGTTCGCGTCGTATTCGGAAGACTTCATCCGGTACGAGGCCGAGGCGATCGTCCTCAATGGCTTCGAGTCCCTGGTCATCCCGGGACTGCTTCAGACGAAGGAGTATGCCGAGGCCCTGATCGGCGACCACTGTCCGCCGCTGGATGACGAAACCATCGATGCACGGGTCACGGCGCGGCTGGAGCGTCAAGCTCTGCTGGACAAGCAGACCAGGGCGTTCAACTTCTTGATCGGCGAGGCCGCTCTGCGCTTCCCGATCGGCGACAAGGAGATGCATGTACGGCAGTTGCACCACTTGCTGGAGGTGGGTAAGCGGCGCAACGTGACGATCCAGGTCGTGCCGTTCGGCGGGACACACCCAGGGCTGCTGGGGCCCTTCGTGCTGCTGGAGACGCCGGAGCACGAGCATCTCGTGTACGAGGAGGGGCAGACCACGGGCGTGCTGTATGCCGACCCGCCCAAGGTCAGCATCATCAACCAGCGCCATGCCATGATCCTCCGGCAGGCCCTCAGCCCCGAGGCGTCGGCAAACTTCATCAGAAAGTTGGCGGAGGAGCTATGAGCACCGAGCTTGCATGGTTCAAGTCCAGCTACAGCGACACTGGCGGTGGCAACTGCGTCGAGGTCGCCCTGTCCTGGCGTAAGTCCAGCTACAGCAATAGCGAAGGCGGCAACTGCGTCGAGGTCGCCGCACCCTGGGCCAAGTCCAGCTACAGCAATAGCGAGGGGGGCGAGTGCGTCGAGGTCGCCACCTGCCCCCGCACCATCCACGTCCGGGACTCGAAGCTCAAAGCCGGCCCCCAGCTGGCCTTGGCCCCGGACGCCTGGGCGGAGTTCATAGCGTTCGCCGCCGTCAGCCCCGCTTGAGCGCCACGCCTCCGTACATCGCGACCTCCTCGTCCCGGACCCCCTCCGTGGCGGCGTCCGGGCGCCAGTGATGGAGCAGGGTCACGCCGGGGTCGATCAGTTCCAGGCCGTCGAAGAACCGCTCGGCCTCGGCCTTGTCCCTGATCTGGAGGGGGATACCGCGCTCGTTGTACTCGCGGCCGACCCCCGCGACCTCCTCGGGGGCCGTGTCGCCGGTGAAGATGGTCATGGCCAGCGCGCTGCCCGGCGCCAGCTCGTCCATCAACTGCCGCACCAGGCCCTGCGGATCGTCCTCGTCCATGACGAAGTGCACGATCGAGATGAGGGACAGCGCGACCGGCTGCTTGAGGTCCAGCGTGTTGCCCAGCTGGTCCGCTCCGAGGATGGAGTCGAGGTCGCGGATGTCCGCGTCGATGTACTCGGTCCGTCCCTCCGGGGTGCTCGTCATCAGGTGACGGGCGTGGGTGAGGACGATGGGGTCGTTGTCGACGTACACGACCCGCGCGTCGGGGGTGATTTCCTGCGCGACCTCATGGAGGTTCGGAGAGGTCGGGATGCCGGTGCCGATGTCCAGGAACTGGCGTATGCCGTGCTCCCGCACCAGGTCGCGGACCGACCGGTGCATGAAGTTGCGGGCCTGCTTCATGGACGTCGGCAGGCTGGGCCAGGCCCGCGCGGAGGCGTCCCCGGCGGCGCGGTCCGGCGGATAGTTGGTCTTGCCGCCCATGAGGTAGTCGTAGACGCGGGCGGAGTGCGGTATGTCGGTGCGGAGGTCGACCGGAGGCTGGGCGAACTCCGACCTCGATGACATCCAGTCTGTTCCTGACATCTTCAGCGCCCCGATCGTCAATCTGCGGCAATCAGCTGACCATGTGTGGTCATACGCCATCGTAGGAGGCGTCGGGTCCCGGCCGCTGAGACCTGTGCGCATTTATCTAAGGAACGGTGCGTCGGCACATGGATGGAGCGGGTTGAGCTTCGGGCGCCGAGGCCTGAGCGCTCTTTCCAAGGAACGGGTGGGTGTTTGAACCCACCCACCCTCCCCCTTACCGCGCACATAATGTGACCGGGTTGCCACGTACGGTGGCATCGGTCTAGCGTTCGCGACAACAAGCAAACGGCCCCGGCGGTGCGCCAACACCAAATCCGGGGCCTGACCTACAAGATCGAAAGAGACTCGATCTCATGGCTTTAGCCGACTTTAGCGTTGCCCCGCACGCGCCCGCACACCCCCTGGCCAACGCCGGTTACGGCAAGCGGAGCGCACCCCGCCAATCCCCGCGTCGTGCCGATGACTTCGCACATCTGCCCAGGCGTGAGGCGGTCGTCGCCGCGTACATCGACCGGTTGCCGGACGGTGCCGCGATGGACGCCAAGACGCTCGCCAAGTGCCTCCCCGACTACGGCCAGATGGCCTGCGCGACGGCCCTGCGGCGGCTGTCGGAGGCCGGTCATCTGCGGCGCGTCCGCGAGCACATCGTCGCGGAGGACGGGGCGCGCTGGGTGACCCGTACGTTCTTCTCGCGGACGGCACGCGGGGAGGCGTGGTGGGAGGCGTTCGTACGCGGCGACGACGCGCCAGAGCCCGCACCCGCACCCAGGCCCGCAGCCGGGCCTGCCGCCCCCGCCAGGACCCCCGCGTACACCGTCCTCGCGTCCCTGGGGCGTACAGATCCCCGGATGACCCTCTCGGCCGCCGACTGCGCCCGCCTCGAACCCCTCGCCGCGGTCTGGCTGGCCCGCGACGCCGACCCCGCCCGCCTCGTCCAGGCGCTGACGTCCGGCCTGCCGGTGCCGGTGCACAGCCCGGCCGCGCTGGCCCGGACCCGGCTGGAGGCCAAGCTGCCGCCGGAGCCCGTACCGGAGCCGCGTGCGGAGATCACCATCAGCCGCCTCCTGGAGTGCACCGACTGCGGCCGCCCCGGCCCGCCCGCAGCCCTCCCCGGCGGCCTCTGCCGCCCCTGCCGAGGCGAGCCGGAACTGCCGCCGCCGGGCAGCTTGTCGCCGACCGAGGTCCGCCGTCGCGCGGCGGCGATCCGATCCGATGTCCGTACGCACGAAGGCTGACCCCATGCCGAAAACCGTGCCCCCGCGCCGCCCCCAGATGCTGGTCGATGAGTTCGAAGAGCTGGCCCGTGTCGCGCCGGAGACGGTCTGGCTGGAGTTCATCAACGGGAAGCTGGAGGTAAAGCCTGCCCAGGACGGAAATCGCGCGGAGATCGTCATGTGGCTCGTGAGGCTCTTCCTCAAAAAACGGCCCGAACTGTCGCTGTACCCCTACCGGGGGCTGAAGGCTGAGGCGCGTCGTGAAGGCAGGGTGCGTGCCGACGCGGTCCTCGCGCCGCGCCGGCACATCGTGGGGCACGGAGAGTGGTCCGACCCGGAGGGCATGCTGATGGCCGTCGAGGTCACCACCCGCGACCCAGAAGTCGACCGAAGTCTCCGCGGGCTCAAGCGTGACGGTTACGCCGCCGCCGACCTCCCGGTCTACTTGCTCATCGACCGGGACGACTGCACGGTCACCGTCCACTGCGAGCCGGAAGACGGGAAGTACCGGAGCCTCGCGACGCGTCCGTACGGCGCTGTGATCGACATCCCCGCCCCGGTCGGGATCACCTTGGAGACGGAGGAATTCAAGGACTACGCGTCCTGAGCCGGGGCTGCCCGCGCTACGTGCTCAGCCCCAGCTGGTCGAGCACCGCGGCGACCCCGGCCCGCAGTGATATCTCGTGGGTGCTCGATTCGATATCATCGGGGTGTAGGCGCCCCGGGAACAGGAGGAGGCCGACATGGCCCGCACGGTGATTGATCTGGACGATGACCTGTTGGCCGAGGCGCAGAAGGCTCTCGGCACCAGCACCAAGGTGGGGACAGTGAACGCTGCCCTCCTTGAGGTGGTGAAGCGGCTGCGGAGGCAGGAGTTCTTTGACGCGATCGACAGCGGAGAGATCGACCTGACCTATGACGCTCGCGGCGACACGTCATCCGGGCCGCATGACCAGGCGGCTGCGTGAGCCCTCGCTACCTCATCGACAAGTCCGCCCTCGCTCGACATACCAGACCGGCCGTCCGGGAGGCATTGAATCCCTTGCACGAGCGGGGGCTGCTCTGCGTGACCGGAGCCGTAGAGGTCGAGATCCTTTACTCCGCCCGCAACGCGAACGAAGCCGACCAGCTACGGCGCTGGCTGACAGGCTTCGACTACCTGTCATGCCCCGACGAGGTCTGGGATGCCGCACTCGACATCCAGCGCCAGGCCATCGCCAAGGGGAATCATCGGGCCCTCTCGATGGCCGACCTTCTCACCGCCGCCACGGCCCAGCGGCATGGGGCGACCGTCCTCCACTACGACGGGGACTACGACCAGATCGAGGCCATCACCGGCTATCCCTCACGCTGGGTAGTGGAACCTGGGACGGCTGATTAGCGAGAGGGCGGCGGGCTCGGCCGGGTGCCGGTATCTCCGACGAGCCCGCGTCCGGGGGCGATTGGCTGGGGCTACGCGCTCAGCCCCAGTTGGTCGAGTACCTCGGCGACCTCGGTGCGGGCCTCGGGGGGCAGGCCGCGCAGGGGCCGGGGGAGGTTGTGGGGTGGGGTGAGGGCGAGGTGGGCGGCTGCCGCGGCGACTACGCGGAGGGAGCCGTGGCGGGCGAAGAGGTCCCACAGGGGCTGGAGGCGCTCGGACTCGGCCCGGGCCCGGTCGGGGGCGCCGGACCGGGCGGCACGGGTGATCGTCAGGGCCGGTTCGGGGAAGGTGCCCGCGATCACCGAATACCAGGCGTCGCACCCGGCGTTCAGCCCGGTCGCCGCGAAAGCGTCCCCGCTCACGCCCACGGTCACCGTGTCGGGCAGGAGCTGCCGTAGCCGCTGAACGCGGTCGCGGGCGGCCTGCGGGTCGGCCGGGACGCCGGGGATCTTGACGGACGCCACGCGGGGCAGCGCGGCCACCCGCGCGTACAGCTCGTCGGTGAAGGTGAAGTGGGTGGTGCCGGGGTTGTCGTAGACGACGAGCGGGACGGAGAGGTGCGCCGAGACGTCCTCGTAGAGCCCGAACACGTCGTCGTCGGTGAGCCGCTGATACGACATCGGCGCCAACAGCACCCCGGCCGCGCCCGCGTTCTGCGCGTCCTCGGCCGCCTCCAGTACGTGACGGGTGCGCAGCGCGCCGATGCCCACGACGACCGGGGTCCCGTCGGCGTGTTCCACGGCGACGCGGGCCGCGCGGGCCCGCTCCTCGCGGCTGAGGTAGGCGTACGAACCCGTGGAGCCCAGCGCCCCGATCGAGTCGACCCCGGCGGCGGCGAGCCGCCGGACGAGGGCGGCGAACGCCCTCTCGTCGATGGCGTCATCGGTGATCGGGGTGAGGGGGAAGGCGCTCAGGCCGGTGAATCCGGTGAATCCGGTGGACATGGGCCGCTCCTGCGTCAGTGGGAGGTGGCGCGCAGCCAGGCCAGCACCTGGTCGGCGTGCTCGTTCGGCGGGAAGACCGGGTAGAAGACGTGCTCGATCACGCCGTCGCGGATGATCAGCGTCAGCCGCTTGTAGAGCGTCAGTCCACCGGCCTCGAAGGTCGGGAGGCCCAGGGACCGGCCCAGGCTCCGGGCCGGGTCGGAGAGCATGTCGAACGGCAGGTGGAGCCGTTCGACGACCTCGCGCTGATAGTCGGTGTCCTGGCTGGACAGGCCGAACACCCGGACCGCGCCGGCGGCCAGCAGTTCCTGGTAGTGGTCGCGGAAGCCGCAGGCCTCGGGGGTGCAGCCACGGGCGCCGGGGATCGCGTCCCACCCCTCGGGCAGGTCGGTGCCCGGGCGGCCGGTGAGCGGGTAGACGTAGAGCACCGTCCGGCCCGCGCCGAGCGCGTCGAGGCGGACCGTCGTGTCCCCGCTGCCGCGCAGCTCCAGGGGCGGTACCTGGGTGCCGGGCAGGTGGGCGGTCGCGCCGTCGTCCTGGGGGACGGGCAGGTCGGCGGGCAGGCTCAGGTAGTCGGTCATCGATTCCTCTCCTTCGGCAGAGGGTGAGACACGACTGTTGCGGTGGGCGGCCCGCTGGAGGTGCGTGATCAGCGCCGTCCGCCGTGCCGTGAGCCCCGCGATGCGCTGCGACAGCTCGTCGATCGCCTGCCGGTATCCGGCCAGCGACGCCGGGCAGTCGTCGGCGTGCCGATGGCCGACCGCGAGGCAGTCCAGGAACGGCCGGGTGCGCTCCACGGGGATGCCGAGGCCGCTGAGCGCCCGGATCTCCCGCGCGAGCCGTACGTCGTGCTCGCCGTAGTCCCGGTAGCCGTTGGCCAGCCGCGCGGGCGCCAGCAGCCCGAGCGACTCGTAGTAGCGCACGGCCTTGGTCGTCACACCGGCCTGGCGAGCCAGCTCACCGATCCGCATGTCTCTCACCTCGATGAACGCTAAACCTTGCCCCTGAGGGTAAGGTCAAGCCGCTGCGGGCACTACGTGCCCGAGGAGAGCCCGGGGCTCTGCTCGACCGCCTGCTGCCGTTCCTTCGCGGCTGAGCCGCGCTTCCTCGCACGACGCACCTACGCCTCAGCCGCCGACGCACACGTGCGCGCCCCGCCGCGGGTGGTAGCAGGCGGTGACGCGCCGGGGCGAGTCCGTGGCCAGCATGGGGGTGGAGTGGTAGCGGCCGGCCTTTGCCGGGTCGGTGTCGGCCACACTGCGCCGCTCACCGGACAGGGTGACGACGAGCCGGTCCCCCGGCCGGGAGAACCACATGCGGCCCCACGCCGCCCCACACGCTTCGCGGTAGCGGACCTCGAACCAGGTGCCCTCGGAGGTGCGCTTCCTGACGACCGTCTCGGACCCGCTGACGCACCACGCCGCCGCGGGGTCCTCGCCCTGGCAGTCGCGGCCCGTGCAGAGGGCCTGCGCGGTGGCGATGGCCGCCGGGGGGTGCGGCGCGGCCGGTCGGCCCGTGGTGCCGGCCAGGCACCAGGAGAGCGGGAGGGTGACCGCGGCGACCAGGGCGGCGGTGACCGCCACCGCCCGCACGGGATAGCGCCGCCGGGTGCCCTCCGTCGGCCGCCGAGGTCGTCGCCGGGTGTCCACGATCCGTCGCGGAGGTCGTTGCCCGGTGTCCACGATCCGTCGCGGAGACAGTCGCCGGGGCGTATCCGTCCGCCGTGGAGCCTCGGTCGCGGGCGCGGCGCCCGCCGGTGCCCCGTCGCTGTGCGGGCGGCCGCGCCAGGTGAGGTCGGCCAGCTCCCACAGGGCGAGGATCGGCCCGGCGGGTTGCCCGGCCAGCCGGCACAGGTCCTCCACCGCCTGCCGAGGCGGCAGCGTACTGCCGTTCAGCCAGCGGTCCCACGATGACTTGCTGTATGCCGTCCGGTCGGCCAGCGCGGCCAGGCTCACCCCGGCGCGGTCCTTCAGCTCCCGCAGCCTGGTGACGAACCGTACGCACTCGGGGCCGAGCGTGTCCGGCAACGGCTTCCACCGCATCGTCCCGCTCACCCCTCCCGGCGCAGCACGGGCCAGGTGCGCTGCCCGATGATCCCGTCGGGCACCACTCCGGCGTCCCGCTGCGCCCGCCGGGCGGCGTCGCGGGTGGCGATGTCGTACAGGCCGTCCACCCGGCCGGTGTCGTAGCCGTGATGGCCGAGCAGACACTCCGCCTCGGCCACCCTCTCCCCGTAGTAGCCGAGCCCGACCGTCTCCTTCCAGGTCCGGCTGTGGCCCGCGTAGATTGCGCCCTGCTCCGACCGCACGTCACAGCGCACCGCGGGGAGCCGGGTTGCCGCCCTTGCCTCCTGCTCCGGCCCCCGGCCGAGGAGCACCCCGGTGACGGCGGCACCGGCGAACGCCGCCGTCACCACCAGCGTGAAGACCCCGCGTGCGACGCCTCGCCTCTCGGCGCCGCGCCCGCCGCCGGCTGCCGGGCTCGACTGGTCCTCGCCGTCCACGTCCTCACGCGTGTTCGCGTCCTCATGCGTGTTCGTGTTCACGTTGGCGTTCGTGTCCACGTGCGCGTTCGCCGTGGTGGACGCGTCCCAGACCGTCTCCGCGACCTCCCGGAGCGCCAGCAGCCGGGCCCGATCCGTGCCGCTCAGCTCGCACAGGGCCACTATCGCCCGCTGCGACGGCAGCGCGCGCCCGCTCAGGTACCGCTCCCACGACGATCTGCTGCACCCGGTCTTGGTCTCCAGCGCGGCCAGACTCAGCCCACTGCGGTCCTTGAGCCTGCGGAGATGCGCGACCAGCTGGCGGACGCTGGGGTCCGTCCCCTCGGGCAGCGGTTTCCAGCGCGGCATCCCCACCCCCGGTGTGCTCAGCGGCTGTTGACTCTGCGACCCCACTATTACCGACAGCGATAGGACAAACACAAATCGTGACACCTGTTCGCTCTCGTTTTACTGTCCCGTCCCGGGGTGCGCGACGGTCGTCCCGCGCATCCCGCCACACCGTCCCCGGGTCGTCCCATTCCGCAGGCCGGCGCGCGGGACGTCCCGCGTCCACCGCACCGCCGGGCCGACGCTGGCTGGGACGGCGGCCGCACCGACACGATCAGGGCGACCGCACCACGCTCATCGTGATGAAAGGAATTCGTATGACCCTCAAGCTCCTCGCACGCCGTGGTTACGCCGCCGCCGTGGCCGTCACCGCGGCGACCGCCGTGCTCCTGCCCGCCGCCACCGCGGAGGCGAGCGGCGCCAAGCTGACGCACCGGCAGGCGGCGACCAAGCTGCGGGCGGCCGGTATCGGCTGGACCTCGAGCGGCAACTGTTCCGACCGCAACCGGCGGAACTGCACGTCCTTCACCAAGATCAACTCCGGCACCGTCAAGGGCGTCATCACCTTCAAGCGGGCCAGCCGCTGCCGGGTCACCATCACCGGGGGCACGGAGACCGGGCACGCCGGGGGTACGCGCAGCCACTGGAAGGGCTACAAGGTCGACATCGCGCCCACGAGCTGCGTCACCCGCTTCATCAAGCGCCAGTACGCCTACATCGGCAGGCGGGGTGACGGCGCGCCCATGTACCGGTCCTCGGCCGGCAACGTCTACGCCAACGAGGGCAACCACTGGGACATCACCTACAAGTAACCGGTCCTTGAGGCCGGATGGACCTCAGGCGGGCCGGGCCGCGCCCGCGAAGGGCATCTGGTCGATCGGGGCCACCCGGACCGGGGCGCCGGGGCGCGGGGCGTGGATCATCATGCCGTTGCCGATGTAGATGCCGACATGGCTGACGCCGGAGAAGAAGAAGACCAGGTCACCGGGGGCCAGCTCGCCGCGTGAGATACGGCGGCCCGCGTTGATCTGGGTGTAGGTCGTACGCGGCAGGGACACCCCGGCGGCGCGCCAGGCGGCCTGGGTCAGGCCCGAGCAGTCGTACCCGGACGGCCCGGTCGCGCCCCAGACGTACGGCTTGCCGAGCGCCTCGTACGCGAAGGAGATGGCGCGGGCCGCGCGGCCGCCCGGCCGGGCGGCCGCGCTGTGCCGGGGCGCTGCCGGGGTGCGGGCGTGCTGCTGTTTTTCCTGCTGTGCGCGCAGGCGGTCGCGCTGTGCGCGGGTCAGCTTGGTCAGCAGCGCGTCGGCCGCGGCCAGCTTCTCCCGGATCGCGTGCTTGTGGCGGCCCGCGGCCGCCTGCGCGGCGCGCAGCTCACGGAGGCGGCCGGCCGCCTCGCCCCGGACCCGGCGCAGCGACCGCTCCTCGCGGGTGATGTTCGCGATCGTCGCCGCCTGGCGGTCGCCCGCGCGGTCGGCGAGCGAGGCGCGCTGGAGGTACTGGCCGGGGGAGGAGGAGAGGGCCAGCTGAAGGGTGGGGGCGACGGTGCCGGAACGGTACTGGGCGGTGGCGAACGCGCCGAGGGCGTTACGGGCCGTGTTGAGGCGGGCGGTGCGGCGGCCCGCCTCGTCGCGTAACCGGTGGAGCGAGCGCTGTGCCCTGTCGGTCGTGGCCCGGGCGCCGTCGTACTTCTCGGTGGCCTCCTCCGCCTCCCGCTGATACGCGTCGACCTTCGCCTTGACCTGGGCGGACGTCAGGCGGGGCTCGGCGTGCCCGACCCCCGGGAGGGCGGTCGCGGAGGCGGCGCCCGCGAGGACGAGGGTCGCGGCGGTCCGGACGGTGGTGGTCCGGAGGATGGTGCCGGTGAGCGACGAGCGGTGCCGCTGCTTCGGCTTCGTGGGGGGCTGCGGCGCCACTGCGGCGACTCACCTTTCGTCGGGGAACACGGGGCGGGGGTGCTTCTTGGAGGGGAAGGTAGGCGGGTCGGCGGCGCGGCGCGCTGAGATGAACGGAGGTGGACGGATTCGTCCCCCCGGTAGCGACTGCTGATCACGGGCGCGTCGTGAGGTGGGCGGGATCGGGGCGGCTGTGACCGATGTGCCGATCGGGGTGCACCCGGGTGACTGGCGGTGATATGCGCGGGGCTAGTCTCCGATGCCATGGACGTACTCATCAATGTGTTCGTCGGCCTGCACATCGTCGGCATCGCCGCCCTGCTGGGGGGCTTCCTCTCCCAGCTCTCGGCGATACGCGGGGACGGCGCGCGGATGACCCCGGGGATGCTGCACGGAGCCCTGACCATGCTGGTCACGGGTGCCGTACTGGTCGGGCTGAACCAGGCCGACGATCAGACCGTCAACACGCTGAAGATCGGCGTCAAGCTGGCGCTGCTGATCGTGATCCTGGGGCTGGTGTATGTGAAGCGGGACGAGGAGAAGGTGGAGCCCGCGATGTTCGGCGCGGTCGGCGCGCTGACGACGGTGAACATCTTCATCGCGGTGCTCTGGACCTGAGGCCTGACCTGACGCCTGACCTGACGCCTGACAGTCCATCAGTTTTTCTCACGCCGCCAGACCCCCGACCAGGGGGCGCGAAGGGGCGGAATGGGGGAAATCGCACCTGTAAGCGCAACCCGACGCGCCCTTCGACTGTCTTACCCATCAAGGGCAAGTCGAGGGCAAGCCCGGAGGGAGCGCGCAATGGGGGCAGAGGGAAGATTCGCGGCATGGCGGCGCCGTACGGCGGTCGCGTTGGGTATGGCGGGCATGGTGGTGCCGTTGTCCGTCGCACTCGGTACGGCACCGGCGCAGGCGGCGACGTCGTGTACGGCGGGCACCGGTCCGTATCAGAAGCAGGTCGAGAGGTTCCTCGGCCGTCCCGTCGACGGTCGGCAGTCCTCGGGGGACTGCCGCGCGACGCAGAAGTTCCAGATCAACCACGGCATCAGCCCGACCATCGGCTACGCGGGCCCCGTCACCTGGGGTGTCATGAAGCTGATCAACGCGCAGAACGCGGCGGGGCGTAACCCCAACGCGGCGCGCAAGTGCCCCACCAACAAGGGCCGCATCGCCTGCGTCGACCTCACCCGCCAGCTCAGCTGGGTGCAGGACGGCTCGCGGCTGGTGTTCGGACCGGTGCCGGTGCGCAGCGGGCGGGACAAGTACGAGACCCGCACCGGGCTGAAGAAAATCTACTGGCGGGACATCGACCACTGGTCGACGATCTACGACGTGGCCATGCCGTACAGCCAGTTCTTCGACGGCGGCCAGGCCTTCCACTCCATCGCGGGAAGCGTGTGGTCGCCGCCCGGCTCCCACGGCTGCGTCAACATGCGCTCCGGCGACGCGAAGAAGTACTGGAGCCTGTTGCGGAACGGCGACGACGTGTACGTGTACGGGCGCAAGCCGGGCACGTGACCCGGTCACCGGGGACAGCGGCTGCCCGATCGCGTACCGGGCAGCCGCATCTCTTACCGAGGCACAGGGCTTACGCGGGCCGCACGCTCCCGTAGATCGGCATCTCGGTGATCGGCGCCTTCTTCACCACGTCTCCCGGCTTCGGCGCGTGGATCATCATCCCGTCGCCGATGTAGAGCCCGACGTGGCTGATGTCGTCGAAGAAGAAGACCAGGTCACCCGGTTTGAGGTCGGAGGTCGAGACGCGCGTACCGGCCTTCACCTGGTCCCATGTGGTGCGCGGCAGCGAGACTCCGGCGGCCTTCCACGCGGCCTGGGTGAGCCCTGAGCAGTCGTAGGAGTTGGGGCCGGTGGCGCCCCAGACGTACGGCTTGCCGAGCTGGGACTCCGCGAAGTCGATCGCCTTGGCGGCCTTGGTGCTGTTCGTGGAGGTGGACGAGCCGCTGCCGCTTCCGGAACCGGAAGAGGAACCGGAACCGGAAGCGGCGCTCGACTGCTGCCCCTGCTTCTGCTCCTGCTGCTTCTGCTCGGCGGCGGCCTTCCGCTGCTTTTCGGCCAGCTCGGCCGCCTTGCGCCGCGCCTCCTCGTCCTTCTTCTTCTCGATCGCGGCCAGCCGCGCCTTCTCCTTGGCGGTCAGGTTCGCCAGCAGTTGGCGGGCCTGGGACAGCTTGTCCTGGACGGACTTCTTCTTGGTCTTCAGCTCTTTCTGGGTTTCGGTCAGCGACGCCAGGCTCCGGGAGGCCTCGCGGCGCTCCTCGGCGGCCTTCGCCGCCTGCGTCTGGAAGTCGTCGACGGCCTTCTTCTGTGAACCGGCCATCCGGCTCATCAGGTGGGACTGGTCGAAGAGGTCCTGCGGGTCGTTGGAGAACAGCAGGCTCGCGGCGCTCGACGTCATACCGCCGTTGCGGTACTGGGCGGCGGCGTAGGTGCCGAGCGTGCGGCGGGACTCGTTGAGCTTCTCCGTGTTCTCGGCGACATCGTCCAGCAGCCGGCTGACCTTGGTGCGCTGCTCCTCGGAGTGCTCCTTGGCGGCGTTGTAGTGCTGGGTGGCGGTTTCCGCCTGGTGGTAGAGCGTGTCCACCTTCTCCTTGACCGCCTCGATCGACTGCGTGGTGCCGGGCTTCGGGTCGCTCGGCGCGGCGTTCGCGGTCTGGGACAGGAGGGTGACGGAGGCGAGGGCCGCGGTGGTGAACCCGTAGGCCGTACGGCGTCCGGTGGACGAGGAGGTGGGTATTCGGGTCCGCGGCTTGCGGTGCGACGCCAAGGGAGGCGCTCCTTCCGTGGACCGCCTACCGGGTTAGCTGTCGGGTTCGGGCGGTACGGAAGGTTGCCCTACGGCCTTGTGCGGGCGGGACGTCACGTCGTACATGCCGTACGTGTCGTACCGCAGCTCGGGCCGATTCACCCCATCTTGCGTTGTGGGTCCCCGGCTCCGGCTGCCTCGCGGCGTGACGGACTCGGCGGAGGCCGCCCGGGCCGGCGCGGTTCGCCGACGGGTGTACGGGCCGCCTGGGGGAGGACGGTAGCCAACTCGTGGGGCTCCTGTGAAGGCTGGTGGCCGATATGCCCGAAACCGTTTCGTGACATCCATATGTAGTCTGTGCGCAGGCTGTCGGTGCGGCCGCCTAAACTCGGTGAGCGATGAGCAGCCTCTTTGACGACAGCTTCCTGGCGAATCTCGGGCCTCCGGACGAGGAGCCCCCGCCGCCCGAGGATTCCGCACACCCGGGCCCGGCCGGTGGTTCAGGCGGTGCGGATGGTCCGGGCGGTCCGGGCGGTTCCGGCGGTGAAGAGGTGCCGCACCACCTCTTCACGGGCGCCTTCGACGCGCCGGTGCCGAGCGGGCCCAGAGAGGCGTACTACCGGGACGGCGCGGCCCGCCCCGCCGTCGACCCGGCGGCGCTGCTGGAGGGGCTGAACGAGCAGCAGCGGGCGGCCGTGGAGCACACCGGCTCGCCGCTCCTGATCGTCGCGGGCGCCGGTTCCGGCAAGACCCGGGTGCTCACCCACCGCATCGCGTATCTGCTCGGCACCCGCCATGCGCATCCCGGCCAGATCCTCGCCATCACCTTCACCAACAAGGCGGCGGGGGAGATGAAGGAGCGGGTCGAGGAGCTGGTCGGGCCGCGGGCGAACGCGATGTGGGTGATGACGTTCCACAGCGCGTGCGTGCGCATCCTGCGCCGCGAGTCGAAGAAGCTGGGCTTCACCTCATCGTTCTCGATCTACGACGCCGCCGACTCGAAGCGGCTGATGGCGCTGGTCTGCCGGGATCTCGATCTCGACCCGAAGAAGTTCCCGCCGAAGTCGTTCAGCGCCAAGATCTCCAACCTGAAGAACGAGCTGATCGACGAGGAGACCTTCGCCGGTCAGGCGGCGGACGGCTTCGAGAAGACCCTCGCCGAGGCGTACGTGATGTACCAGTCGAGGCTGCGCGAGGCCAACGCCTTCGACTTCGACGACATCATCATGACCACGGTCAACCTGCTCCAGGCGTTCCCGGACGTCGCCGAGCACTACCGCCGCCGCTTCCGGCACGTCCTGGTCGACGAGTACCAGGACACCAACCACGCTCAGTACACGCTGGTCCGCGAGCTGGTGGGCACGGGCACGGACGAGATGGCGGCCGGGGAGCTGTGCGTGGTCGGCGACGCCGACCAGTCGATCTACGCGTTCCGGGGCGCCACGATCCGTAACATCCTCCAGTTCGAGGAGGACTATCCGGACGCGCGGACGATCCTGCTCGAGCAGAACTACCGCTCCACCCAGACCATCCTGAGCGCGGCCAACGCCGTCATCGAGCGCAACGAGAACCGCCGCCCGAAGAACCTGTGGACCGAGGCCGGTACCGGCGCCACCATCACCGGCTACGTCGCCGACACCGAGCACGACGAGGCCCAGTTCGTCGCCGACGAGATCGACCGGCTGACGGACGCGGGGGACGCCCGGGCCGGGGACGTCGCGATCTTCTACCGCACCAACGCCCAGTCCCGGGTCTTCGAGGAGATCTTCATCCGGGTCGGGCTGCCGTACAAGGTCGTCGGCGGGGTCCGCTTCTACGAGCGCAAGGAGGTCCGCGACGTCCTCGCGTACCTGCGCGTCCTGGCCAACCCGGAGGACGCCGTACCGCTGCGCCGCATCATGAACGTGCCCAAGCGCGGCATCGGCGACCGCGCCGAGGCGATGATCGACGCGCTCGCGTCGCGCGAGAAGATCACCTTCCCGCAGGCGCTGCGCCGCGTCGACGAGGCGTACGGCATGGCGGCCCGCTCGGCGAACGCGGTCAAGCGGTTCAACACGCTCATGGAGGAGCTGCGGACCATCGTGGAGTCGGGCGCGGGCCCGGCGACCGTCCTGGAAGCCGTGCTGGAGCGCACCGGCTACCTGGCGGAGCTCCAGGCGTCCACCGATCCGCAGGACGAGACCCGCATCGAGAACCTCCAGGAGCTGGCCTCCGTGGCCCTGGAGTTCGAGCAGGACCGGGGTGAGGAGAACCCCGGCACGCTCGCGGAGTTCCTGGAGCAGGTCGCGCTCGTCGCCGACTCCGACCAGATCCCCGACGAGGACGAGGAGGGCGCCGGGGTCATCACGCTGATGACGCTGCACACGGCCAAGGGGCTGGAGTTCCCGGTCGTCTTCCTCAGCGGCATGGAGGACGGGGTCTTCCCGCATATGCGCGCGCTCGGCCAGACCAAGGAGCTGGAGGAGGAGCGGCGGCTGGCGTACGTCGGGATCACCCGCGCCCGCGAGCGGCTGTATCTGTCCCGGTCGACGATGCGCAGCGCCTGGGGCCAGCCCGCGTACAACCCGCCGTCCCGCTTCCTGGAGGAGATCCCCGACGAGTACGTGCGGTGGCGGCGCACCGGGCCCGCGACCCCGTCGGCGTCGATGGGCGCCATGGCGTCGTCGGGCGGCGGGTCGGGGCTGTCGTCCGGGCTGTCGTCGTCGCGTTCGCGGGGTGGGTCCTCCGCGTCCGGTTTCGCGACGCGGCGGGCGAAGGACCGTCCGGTGGTCTCCCTGGCCATCGGGGACCGGGTGACGCACGACTCGTTCGGGCTCGGCACCGTGGTGGCGGTGAAGGGCACCGGGGACAACGCGGAGGCGACGATCGACTTCGGCGGCGAGAAGCCGAAGCGGCTGCTGCTGCGGTACGCGCCGGTCGAAAAGCTCTGAGCGTTGCTGGCCGAGCTCTGAGCGTTGCTGGTCGGGGGCCGGTCAGTTGGGGTCGAGGCCGTGGCTTCGCAGCCACGGCTGCGGGTCCACTGCCGCCCCGCCGCCCGGGTGCACCTCGAAGTGCAGATGAGGGCCGGTGGAGTTGCCGGAATTCCCGGAGTAGGCCATGACATCCCCGGCCTTGACCGTCCCGGAGCGGATCTTGGTGCTGCTGAGATGGCAGTACCAGGTCTCCGTACCGTCGGGAGCGGTCAATATGACCATGTTGCCGTAGGCGTCGTTCCACTGGGTCCGTACGGTGCCGTCGGTCGCCGCCATGACGGGCGTGCCCTGGCTGACCGGAAAGTCGATCCCGGTGTGCAGGGACATCCAGTTGATGCCCGCCTGGCCGAAGCCCGCGCTCAGCCCGTGCTGCTTGACCGGCAGTACGAACTTCGGCCGCAGCGCTTCCTTGCGCGCCGCCTCCTTGGCCTTGCGCTCCTTCTCGGCGGCCTGGCGTGCCTTGAGGTCGATCCGCTCCTGGGTACGGCTGGCGCGCTCCCGGAAGTCGTTGACGCCGTCGTCGACCCCGGCGAGCCGGGTGTCCATCTCGCTGTTGGCGACGGAGGCCTTGACGGGCTGTACGTCGGGGGCCGCCTGCGTGGTCGTGTCGTCCTTCTTCTCGTCGCCGGACATGCCGCTCACGGAAGCGGCGGCCACGGCGGTGACGCCGAGCGCGCAGACGGAGGGGACGGCGACGGTGAGGAGCGCGGAGCGCTTGGGGCGGGCGGGCGCGGAGCGGCGGCGGGAGCGGCTGCCGGAGCGGGGGGTGGTGGCGGTGGCGGGCGGCGGCGTGACGTCGGCGACGGCGTCGGGGCCGGGTTCTGGCTCGGCCACGGCTTCGAAGACCGCGGTCTGCTCGGCCTGCCCGGCCTCTTCGAAGTGGGCCGTTCCGCTGTCGTACGTCTCGTCGTACTGCTGCTCGTCGTACTGCGGGTCGTCGTACCGCAGCTCGTTGTACTGCGGTTCGTTGTACGACGGCTCGCTGTACTGCGACTCGTCGACGGTGGCGTAGGCCGAGGTATCCCAGAACTGGGTCTGCCCGGTGTCGACGCCGGAGGTGTCGTACGCGGCGTGCTGCCCCGTGACGACGTCGTACGCGCCGGTGTCGAAGTGGCCCGTATCGACCTGTCCTGTATCGAACTGGCCCGTTCCGGTGTCGTACGCGCCCGTGTCCCACTGCTGGGAGTGCGCGTCCCAGGCACCGGTGTCCCAGTGGCCGCCGGTGTCGTCCTGCCGCTGGGTGGGGACGTCGGTGGGCAGCTGATAGCCGGAGGCGGCCCACATCGCGGTGGTGTCGTAGGCGCCCGTGTCGTACGCGGCGCCGGTGTCATAGGTGCCGGTGTCGTACGCGGTGCCGCCGCTCCACTGGGTCGCGTCGTACTGACCGCTGTGCCCGCCGTTCGGGTCGCCCTGACCGTCTCCGTAGCTGCCCGGGAGGGAGCCGAAGAGGGGGTCGGCCTCACCGTACGCGGCCCCGAGGTTATCGAAGCTGCCGGTGGGGTACCCGTCGTACCCGACGTAACCGTGCGCTGTGCCCTGCTGCTGGCCGTAGGCCTCGTCATAGGAATACGAGGCGTCGGGAGCAGGGACGGTCGGGGTTGCCCCCAACGGGTGACGGTCGTTCACCACCAACTTCTCTTTCGCCTCGGCTGCAGGAGAATTAGCGGCGACTGTACCCGGCGGTACGCGGGAGCGACAATCTTCAGGAAGTTTTGGGCAGCACGGGAAAGGGCATTTGGACCTCTTTCGGTTGACTGTGCGCCCGTTCTTGGCCCCACGTTCGACAGTTGTTCGGCAATTTTCGGCCCTATCAGGCGACCGAGAAGGCGCCCGAAGTGTCCGTCCGCGTGGCATTGGGGGCCGCGTCCAGTGCCTCCCGGACCCCGGCGGCGACGGCCGAGTGCACCGGCAGGGCGAGATGTCCCACACCGCTGACCCGGATGTTGCGAAAGATCAGATCTGGATGGTCTATGCGGGCGACTTCTGCCGGGATCATCAACTGATCCACATCGCTCCAGAAAGAAACGAAACGCGTACGGCATTCGGGGGCAGGCTGCCTCAACTCCGTTATCACCTCGGAGTCCGGGCACATCTGACGCACGAGCGGATGTGCGGACAACAAGGGCGCGATGCGGGTACCGGAGTGCGGGGTGCCCAGTGTGACCAGGGAGTGCACCCGAACGTCGCCGCCCAGCCGCTGGACGTAGTAGCGCGCGATCAGCCCGCCCAGGCTGTGACCCACGATGTCCACCTGGCTGTGGCCGGTGCGGGCGAGGACGTCTTCGACGTGGCGGGCCAGCAGGGCGGCGGCGGTGCGGAGGTCGCAGGTCAGGGGGGAGTAGTTGAGGGCCTCGACATGCTGTCGGCCGTGCCGGAGGAGGGAGCGGCGCAGCAGGACGAAGACGGAGCGGTTGTCGATGAAGCCGTGGAGGAGCAGCACGGGGCGGTGCCCCAGGAGGTCGGGCGGGGGCGTGGCGGGCGGACGCTCCTGCCGGATGCCGGTGGGGTAGAGGAGGAGGTGCCCGGCGAGGATCGCCAGATCGAAGGCGAGAGCCCGAACCCGACTGCCTTGCTTGCTCTGCTTGTCCTGTCCGCCCTGACTGCATACGAGGCCCACGCGACCGCCCCCTTGTGCCCTTGCTTCAGCGGGCAGCCGTGACTGTTGCCGTTGCCGCTGTCGTTGCCGCATCCGTGATCGTGGCCGACCGCGCCGTCGCACCACGGCGCCATGCCCATGCCATGCCGCCGTCCATGCGGCTGCCGGGCGGCGCTGCGCGGTGCGACGGTCCCCGCTGCGGCTCCCTTTGGTGGCCGGCCCGAGGTTGGGTGTGTAGGTGTGATTTCCCCCTCGCTGCGCATCGCGAAACTGCTGGGTAGGGGATGCTTGCGGGAAGCTGGAGATAACGTTCGTTCACGCGGATGCGCGCACTAGGGCTTGGAGGCTGCGATGGGTGTGACCGGTCCGATCCGTGTGGTGGTGGCCAAACCGGGCCTCGACGGCCACGATCGCGGCGCGAAGGTCATCGCGCGGGCGCTGCGCGACGCGGGCATGGAGGTCATCTACACCGGCCTCCACCAGACCCCCGAGCAGATCGTCGACACCGCGATCCAGGAGGACGCCGACGCGATCGGCCTCTCGATCCTCTCCGGTGCGCATATGACCCTGTTCGCCAAGGTGCTGGAGCTGCTGCGGGAGCGCGAGGCGGAGGACATCAAGGTCTTCGGCGGCGGCATCATCCCCGAGGCGGACATTCCTCCGCTGAAGGAACAAGGCGTAGCGGAGATCTTCACCCCCGGCGCGACGACGACGTCGATCGTCGACTGGGTCCGCCAAAACGTCCGCCCCGTAGCCGCCTGACCGACGACCGCCACGCGGCGCCGGTCCGGCCCGCCGACCCCGGCGCCACCGTGCGGCCGCCTGCCGCCCGGGAAGCGGCCCGCCGCCTGCGTGCCGGAGCGCGCTCCAGTTCCGGGCCCGCCCACGTGCGGCCCCCGTGCGCCGGAGCAGCCCCCTTCTGGCTCCGCCCGCACGGACGAATGCCGAGCGCGGGCCGCCCGCCACCAGCCACTGCTGCCAGCACGGCCCGTCGCCCGTCGGCTGGGCGTCCGGCCGGGGGTCCGGGGCGGAGCTCCGGGGTCGGGGAGGGGCGGGGTGGGGGGTCAGGTGCCTGCCAGCTCGGACCGCATGGCCGCCCGCAACCTCAGCGTCCCCACCAACCGCTGAAACGCCTCCGACCAGTACCCCCCGGCCCCCGGCGCCGCCCCTTCCGGCTCGTCCGGCAGCGCGGTCAGCACCTCCAGGCGGTCCGCCTGGGCCGGGTCGAGGCAGCGCTCGGCAAGGCCCATGATCCCGCTGAAGCTCCAGGGGTAGCTGCCCGCGTCCCGCGCGATGTCCAGCGCGTCCACGACCGCCCCGCCCAGCGGTTCGGCCCACGGCACCGCGCACACCCCCAGCAGCCGGAACGCGTCGGACAGCCCGTGGGAGGCGATGAAGTCGGCGACCCACTGCGCCCGTTCCTCCGCGGGGAGCGCGGACAGCAGCTTCGCCGGGTCCCGCCAGATCGCCGCGGCGGGCTCACCCGCCGCGACGGGCGGCGCACCCGGGGAACCGAGGAGCGCGCGGGACCATTCCGCGCTCCGCTGCCGCACGGCCGCCCGGCACCAGGCCGCGTGCAGGTCCGCCTGCCAGCCGTCCGCGACCGGCAGGGCCACGATCCGGTCCGCGTCGAGCCCCCCGAACCTCTCAGACCAGCAGGCCAGCGGCGTGGCCTCCACCAACTGGCTCAGCCACCAGGACCGTTCCCCCCGGCCGGACGGCGGCTTCGGCACGACGCCATCGCGCTGCATCCCGCTGTCGCACCGCGCCGGTGCGTCGACGGTGATCTGTCCGGTGGCCGGGGACGTGGCCGGAGACAGAGAGACGCAGGCCGCGGACCGCTCCGCCATCCGCGCGGCGAACGCGGAGCCGGGGAGCGCGGCCAGCAGCTCGGCGGCGGTCGCCCGGACGTTCCGGCTGCGGTCGGACAGCGCCTGCTCCAGGAAAGGTTCGTCGGAGGGCGCGAGGTCGTCGCGGAGCGAGTCGAGGAACATCAGCCGGTCCTCCGCGCGCTCCGTGGACCAGGTGCCGTCGAGCAGGGCCAGCCCGGCCGCCGGGTCGCGGTGACGGGTCCTCGCCAGCAGCGACACCCGCTCGGCGAACAGCCCCTCCTCCCACTGCCGCCGCACATCGGCGGTCCCGCCCGGCTCCGACGCGGGCGCCGTGCCCCGCCCGGGCCCGCCCCGCAGCGCGAACTTCCAGTCCGGGTTGAGCCGGGCGAGCCACAGCGCCCGGGGCCCGCCGAGGGCGAGCGCCTCGGGCCGCAGATCGGTACGGGCGCGGGCCGCGTCGAGCAGGGTGGGGAGCAGCGCGTCGGGCGCGCGGTAGCCGTGCTGGTTGGCGAGGGCGAGCCACTGGGGCAGCAGCTCGGCCAGATCGGGGGCGGAACGCGGCCCGCTGCGCCCAGGGGACGAACGGTCGGCGAGCAGCATCGCCAGTCGGCTGCGGGCGGCGGGCGGGAGCGGAGGGCGCGGGTCCTCGGGCGCGGGGGCCGGTCCCGGCCGGGCGGGGGCGGGGCGCAGCCCGGCCCGCCGCCGTACGGTGCTGAGCGCGGCGGCGTCCAGCAGGGCGGACGCCGCGTCCTGCCCGGGGCGCGCGGCGACGGGCGGGGTGCGGCGCTCGGTACCGAGCAGGGCGGCGGCGACGAGGTCGTCCCACGACACGGGCGCGGGTGCGGGCGCGGATACGGGCGCGGGTGCGGTGCTGGTCAACGCGTGCCTCCGTACGAGGTCGGGCCGGTGCCCGTGGCGAGCGGGACGGGTTCCGGGTCCCAGGTGGTGAGGGGCGTGATGCCGCGGTGCCCGCACTCGCCGAAGACGGTGACGGGGCGGCCGCCCGATATCGCCGCGAGCTGCCACAGGTTGGTGTGGCCGAGGCACCGCGGATCGACGGGGAGCGTGGTCCCGGCCGCCTCGTCCGCCAACTGCCATCCGTCGGCATCGGGGACGGGCGTGACGCCGGAGAGGACGACGGGCCAGCCCTCCAGCCAGGGGTCGTCGCTCAGCGCGTCGCCGTAGGCGACGAGCGCGGCGTCGATGCCGCCACCGTCGGGCACCCCGGCGAGCCCCACCACGCCCCCGCCGGAGGCCCGGCCACCGAGCCTGCTGCTCGTGCCGTCCGCGCCGCTTGCGCCGACCTCGCCGAGCCCGCCGCCCGCGCCGACTCCGACGCCGGTGCCGGTGCCGAGCCCGCTGCTCGTGCCGACCTGGCTGCTTGTGCTGCCCGCGCCGACCCTGCCGCTCGTGCCGCCCGCGTCGACCTCGCCGCTCGTGCCGAGCCCGCTGCCCGTGTCGACATCGTCGATCCCGGCGCCCGTGCCGAGCCTGCCGCCCGTGCTGTCCGCGGGGGCTCGGTTGGCCGGGGTGGCTGCCGGGGGCCAGCCGGGTGGGAGTGGGGGTGTGGTGGGTGGATAGTGCGTGCCCAGGGCTGCTCGGAGTGGGCGTGTGCCCGGGTAATAGATGACGTCCGCGTCGAGCACCAGTCCGGGCGGGAGCGCCAGCTCGGGGGGTCGGCCCGCCGCGCCGAACGACAGCAGCAGCGCCATCCGGCCCGTGGTCCGGCCGCGGAGCCAGATCCGCCGGGTGGTGAGCTTGCCGTCGCCGCTGTCCTGGCGGCCCAGGACGAGCCAGTGGTCCCGGACCGGCTGCCCATGCGCGAGCAACTCGGCCACCGGCAGCGTGACGCCGACCCGTGCGCGCGTGGTGGCGGCCAGCTCCTCCGGCAGGCTGTCCAGGTGCAGGAAGCCCTGGTTGAGCAGGTGCGCCAGCGCGCATTCCTCCAGCAGGCGGGCGGGCCAGCCGGGGCCGGAGGAGGGGATCGCGCCCAGCTCCCGCACCCGGGCCTCCAGGCCGGGGGCCTGGGCATCGACCATGCGGGCGGCCGTCTCGTCCCACGCCCCGTATCCGGCGTGGTCGGCCGTGGCCAGACCGTCGCGCAGCAGGTCCGCGAGCCGCTGCTCCAGCTCTGTGGCGCCCGCCGCGATGCGCTGCGCGCGCCGCTCGGCGCGGCGGCGGGCCGCGACCGGGTCGGCGGCCGCGTCCGCCCCGCCCGGCCCCTTCCCCGTGCCGCCGCCCCCAGCGGCCTCCGCCCCCGCGCCCGCGTCCCCGCCCGCGGCCCCCGCCGCGCTCCGCGCGCGCTCGCGCCGCTCGCCGAGCCACTGCCCGGCCCACTCGGGCGGCTCCCCGCCCTCCGGTACCCCCGCACCGCCCGCTCCCCACAGGAGCAGCAGCCCGAGCACGTGCTTGCACGGGAACTTCCGGCTCGGACAACTGCACCGATAGGCAGGGCCGTGCAGGTCGACGACCGCCCGGTACGGCGTGCTGCCGCTGCCCGCGCACAGCCCCCAGACGGCCTGGCCCTGCGCACTCGCACTCGCGCTCGCCCCCGTACCCGACCACGAAGCGGCACCCGCGAGCTTGCCGCCCGCCTTGCGTGACGCGGCGTCAGGAGCCAGGGCCAGCACCTGTTCCGCCGTCCAGCGTTCCCCCTGCGGATTCATGTCTTCGACGGTACGGGCCCTCACTGACAACTGCCCTGACCTGCACGTTCGTTGATACCGGACCGGTTGTCAGTGGGGTGGTGCACAGTGAATTACGCGTCCGGGAACGGAACGAGCAACGAGTCGTGGGGGAGCTGTGACCGTCACTGTGTCCGGAATCAATTCACCTGAGATCACCGAGGGCGTCGAGGCCACCGCGGGCGTCGAGGCCACCGCGGGCGGCAAGGCCGCCGAGGTCCTCCGTCCGCACGCCGAGGACGCCTTCGCCGACGAGCTGAGCGCCCTGGCCGCCGCCGACGACCGCCCGCGCCCGGCCCGCTGGCGGCTGTCGCCGTGGGCCGTCGCCACGTATCTGCTCGGCGGGACGCTGCCGGACGGCACCGTGATCACACCCAAGTACGTGGGCCCGCGCCGGATCGTCGAGGTCGCCGTCACCACGCTCGCCACCGATCGCGCCCTGCTGCTGCTCGGCGTCCCCGGCACGGCCAAGACCTGGGTCTCGGAGCACCTGGCGGCGGCGGTCAGCGGCGATTCGACGCTGCTGGTCCAGGGCACGGCCGGGACGCCCGAGGAAGCCATCCGCTACGGCTGGGACTACGCCCGGCTCCTCGCCCACGGCCCGAGCCGCGCCGCGCTCGTCCCGAGCCCGGTGATGCGGGCGATGGCGGACGGCATGACCGCGCGTGTGGAGGAGCTGACGCGCATCCCGGCCGATGTGCAGGACGGCCTGATCACCGTCCTGTCCGAGAAGACCCTGCCGATCCCCGAGCTGGGGGAGGAGGCCCAGGCCGTCCGCGGCTTCAACCTCATCGCCACCGCCAACGACCGCGACCGCGGCGTCAACGAGCTGTCCAGCGCGCTGCGCCGCCGCTTCAACACGGTGGTGCTGCCGCTGCCCGCGACCCCGGAGGACGAGGTCGACATCGTCGCCCGCCGCGTCGCCCAGATCGGCCGCTCGCTGGACCTCCCCGAGGCCCCGGAAGGCGTGGACGAGATCCGCCGCGTGGTCACGGTCTTCCGCGAGCTGCGCGAAGGGGTGACCGGTGACGGCCGTACGAAGCTCAAGTCGCCCTCGGGCACGCTGTCGACGGCGGAGGCCATCTCCGTGGTGACGAGCGGGCTCGCACTCGCCGCCCACTTCGGCGACGGCGTGCTGCGGGCCGGTGACGTGGCCGCGGGCATCCTGGGCGCGGTCGTCCGCGACCCGTCCGCCGACCGCGTCATCTGGCAGGAGTACCTGGAGGCGGTCGTCCGCGAGCGCGAGGGGTGGAAGGACTTCTACCGCGCGTGCCGGGAGGTGAGCGCGTGAGGGCCACGGAGCTGATGCCGACGGACGGTGCCGAGGCTGGTCCGCGAGCCACCTCGGGCCGCCCCGCTGCCCCGCTGCGGACCGGGGCTTCGCCCGCGGGCGGATACGGCGCCGATGGCGCGGTGACCGCGGCTGACAACCGACGCACCGGGACACGCCCGGAGGCGGCCACGGGGAATGCGGGGGAAGCGGGTACGCCCGGCGGCCGGGAGGCTCACCGCCCTGGCGGCCCCGCAGCGGAGGACCCCGCGACGCCAGGTGGAGCCCCCGGGACCGCCGGGGCCGCGGGAGCCCTCGGGGCTGCCGGAACCGCCGGTGCTGCCGGGACCGTCGTGCCGGAGTGGCCGCTGCTGCTGGGCGTGCGGCACCACGGGCCCGGGTCCGCGCGGGCCGTGGGGGCGGCGCTCGACGAGTGCGAGCCCGGTGTCGTGCTCATCGAGGGCCCGCCGGAGGCGGACGCGCTGGTGCACCTCGCCGCCGACGAGGGCATGCGCCCGCCCGTCGCGCTGCTCGCGCACGTGGCGGACGACCCGGGGCGCGCCGGGTTCTGGCCGCTGGCCGGGTTCTCGCCGGAGTGGGCGGCCATCCAGTGGGCGCTGGCCCGCGGCGTGCCCGTGCGGTTCATCGACCTCCCGGCCGCGAACTCCCTGGCCATGACGGCGAAGGCCGACCCCGCCGGACCAGCGCCCGCCGAGCCGGGCGACGCCGTACCGGAGGAGGCCGTACCGGAGGAGGCCGAGCCGGGCGACGCCGAGCGGGTGCGCGTCGATCCGCTCGCCGTCCTCGCCGAGGTGGCCGGGTACGAGGACCCGGAGCGCTGGTGGGAGGACGTCGTCGAGCACCGCGGCGTCGGCGGGACCGCGGCGTTCGCCGCCGTCGGCGAGGCCATGGGGGAGCTGCGGGCCGCGTACGGGCACGGCGGGCACGAGGACGACGCCGTCCGGGAGGCCCATATGCGGCTGCGGATGCACGCGGCGCGGCGGGAGTTCGGGGAGGCGGTCGCCGTCGTGTGCGGCGCCTGGCACGTACCGGCGCTGGCCGCCCGTTCCACCGTGACCGCCGACCGGAAGCTGCTCAAGGGGCTGCCGAAGGTCAAGGCCGAGATCAGCTGGGTGCCCTGGACACACCGCCGGCTGGCCCGGCACAGCGGCTACGGGGCGGGGATCGCCTCGCCCGGCTGGTACAGCCATCTCTTCCACGCACCGGACCGGCCCCTGGAGCGCTGGCTGACCAAGGTCGCCGGGCTGCTCCGGGACGAGGACTTCGCGGTGTCGTCCGCGCATGTCATCGAGGCGGTGCGGCTCGCCGAAACCCTCGCTGCCGTGCGCGGCCGCCCGCTCGCCGGGCTCGCCGAGACGACGGATGCCGTGCGGGCCGTCATGTGCGAGGGGTCGGACGTGCCGATCGCGCTGGTGCGGGACCGGCTCGTGGTCGGGGACGTGCTGGGCGAGGTCCCCGCGTCGGCCCCCGCCGTACCGCTCCAGCGGGACCTGCGGCGCGCCCAGCGCTCGCTGCGGCTGGCGCCCGAGGCCGCGGACCGGGAGCTGGAGCTGGACCTGCGCAAGGACATGGACGCCGCCCGCAGCCGTCTGCTGCACCGGCTGCGGCTGCTGGGGATCGGCTGGGGCACCCCGGCGGCCTCGCGCGGCGCCACCGGCACGTTCCGCGAGACCTGGCGGCTGCGCTGGGAGCCGGAGCTGTCGGTGCGGGTCGCGGAGGCGGGGGTGTGGGGCACCACCGTGCTGTCCGCGGCCACCGCCAAGGCCGAGTCCGAGGCGCTGGGCGCCACGGCCCTCGCCGAGGTCACCGAGCTGGCCGAGCGCTGCCTGCTGTCCGCGCTCCCGGACGCGCTCCCCGTGGTGATGCGCGCGCTCGCCGACCGCGCCGCGCTCGACGCCGACGTGGGCCACCTCGCGCAGGCGCTGCCCGCCCTGGTGCGGGCGGTGCGCTACGGGGACGTACGCGCCACCGACACCGCGGCGCTGGGCGAGGTCGCCGCGGGCCTGGCCGAACGCATCCTGGTAGGGCTGCCGCCCGCCTGCGTGGGGCTCGACCCGGACGGCGCCGCCGAAATGCTGCGCCACGTGGAAGCCGTGCACCGGGCGATCGGCCTCCTGCCGGAGCCGGAGCCGGAGCCGGAGCCGGAGCCGGAGCCGGAGCCGGAGCCCGAGGCGGGTGGCGCGGTCGCCGGGGGTTCGGGGGCGGGTGGGGGTGAGGCGCTGCGGGGGCGCTGGGCGGGGGTGTTGCGGGTTGTCGCCGGGCGGGACGGGGCTCCCGCCACTCCGGGGCTGCTCCGGGGGCGGGCCGCGCGTCTGCTGCTGGACGACGGGCGGCTCGCCGAGGGCGAGGCGGCCCGGCTGATGCGGCTCGCGCTCTCGCCCGGCACCGCGCCGCCCGAAGCGGCCTCCTGGGTCGAGGGGTTCATCGGCGGCGGCGCGGGCGGCGGCATGCTGCTCGTCCACGACGAACGGTTGCTCGGCCTCATCGACGGCTGGCTCACCTCCGTACCCGCCGAGGCGTTCACGGACGTCCTGCCACTGCTGCGGCGCACCTTCTCCGCCTACGACACGGGCGTCCGCCGCACCCTCGGCGAGCTGGTCCGCCGCGGCCCCGGGACCGCGGCCGGGGAGCCACGCCCCGCGGGCGGCGAGGCGATGCCCGGCTTCGGCCCCGGGACCGACGCGGACCGTGCGGCCGCCGTCGTGCCGACGGTGCGACTGCTGCTCGGCCTGGACCCCGGACCCATGGCCACCGCCACTGATCACGACGACACCACGGAGGCGGACCGATGACGGATACGGAGACGGACACCGGAGCCGACGAACGGCTGCGGCGCTGGCGGCTGGTGCTCGGCGGACAGGGTGGTGGACAGGGCGGCGACGGCACGGGCGGCGACGGCACCGGCCGCGATCTGAGCGGCACCGACGCCGCCATGGACCGCACGCTCGAAGCGCTCTACGGAGCCGGGGGCGGGGGCGGGGACGGCCCCGGCGGACCGGCGGGCGGCGGCCCGCGCTCGGGCGGGCTCGGCGGCTCCGCGCCCCAAGTGGCGCGCTGGCTCGGTGACATCCGTACGTACTTCCCCACCTCCGTCGTCCAGGTCATGCAGCGCGACGCCATCGACCGGCTCGGCCTGTCGGCGCTGCTGCTGGAGCCCGAGATGCTGGAGGCCGTGGAGGCGGACGTACATCTGGTGGGCACCCTGCTCTCGCTCAACCAGGCGATGCCGGAGACCACCAGGACCACGGCGCGGGCCGTCGTCCGCAAGGTCGTCGAGGAGCTGGAGAAACGGCTCGCGACCCGCACCCGCGCGACCCTCACCGGCGCGCTCGACCGGTCCGCCCGGATCAGCCGCCCCCGCCACCGGGACATCGACTGGAACCGCACCATCCGTGCCAACCTCAAGAACTACCTCCCCGAGCACCGCACGGTGGTCCCCGAGCGGCTGGTCGGTTACGGGCGGGCGGCGCGCGGGGTGAAGAAGGACGTCATCCTGTGCGTCGACCAGTCGGGGTCGATGGCCGCGTCCGTGGTGTACGCCTCCGTCTTCGGCGCCGTGCTCGCCTCGATGCGGTCGGTCGCCACCCGGCTCGTGGTCTTCGACACCGCCGTCGTGGACCTGACCGACGAACTGGACGACCCGGTGGACGTCCTGTTCGGCACCCGGCTCGGCGGCGGCACCGATATCAACCGGGCGCTCGCGTACTGCCAGTCGCGGATCACCCGGCCCGCGGACACCGTCGTCGTGCTGATCAGCGACCTCTACGAGGGCGGCATACGCGACGAGATGCTGGGGCGGGTCGCCGCGATGAAGGCGTCCGGGGTGCAGTTCGTGGCTCTGCTGGCGCTGTCCGACGAGGGGGCGCCGAGCTACGACCGGGAGCACGCGGCGGCGCTCGCCGCGCTCGGCGCACCCGCCTTCGCCTGCACCCCCGATCTCTTCCCGGAGGTGATGGCGGCGGCGATCGAACGGCGCCAACCGCCGATACCGGACATGGCGATGCATCAGTGACCATCACTGGCCAGGGGCTTGCGCCGCCCCCTGTGGGTCGTGCAAGGATCATGTCTGTCGCCAGGACGTGAATGTGACCGTCCGGTTTGGCGCTTCGCCTGTTGTCCGTACCACGGAAGGCCCCTCTTGTCTGCCGCGTTCGCTCTGCCTGCCGCTGTGCGCTTGCCGCGCACCGTGGCCGCGCGGCGGGCGCTGCTGGCGGCGCTGTTCCTCGGGGGCTTCCTGGCACTCGCGTTCGTCTTCGGTGGCAGCGCCCACGCGGCCGAGCGGGGAGAACTGGCCGGATCGGTGACGGGCCACCAGGCCCAGGCATCGGACCTGCTCGACTCCTCGTCCACCGCCAACACTGCCAACACCGCCAAGACGGACAGCACCGAGAAGCCGGTTGCCAAGGCCAAGGCGGTCAAGGCCAAGGCGGCCCCGGCCAAGGCGGTCAAGACCGCCGGCACCGTGGCACGCCGGGCGGCGCACACCGCCACCGACACCGTCCGCAAGACGGTGGAACCGGTGCGCGAGCCGGTGGAGCGGCACACGCGGCAGGTCACCGATCCGGTCGATGACCTGGTCAAGGACGCCACGGGCGCGGACCTGCCGGTGCGGCTCTCCGACGTCGGCGACGCCGGTGTCGGCGCGCTGGGCGACGCCTCCGGTGCGCACGGTGCCGCGTCGGGCCACGGCCCGGCCGCGGACGACGCCGCCACGAACCACACCCTGCATCACGCGGCCCGGCCCGCCGCGGCCCCGCTGGGGCCCGACATGTCGGCCTCGGCCGTCGCCGCGCCGCGTACCGCCGACTCCCACGACCACGGTCGAGGGACCGTCGTCCGGGCAGCCGACGGCGCGGGCCAGAGGGACGGCGCCCCGGCGCCGATGCCCCTCCCGCGGTCCCCCCTCGGGACCGTCACCCAGTGCACCGGCGACAGCGGCGCTCCCCGTGGCGGGAACGCCCACGCCGCTCTGCCGCCGTCCGGCGCCGCGCATCTCGGGCTCGCGCCCGGCGCGGTCCGTGCGGACAGCTCCGCGCCGACGCGCGAGCGGTACAACGAAGTCCTCGAATTCCCCGGCTAGGGCAGACCTCCCCCCGTCTGTACAAGACCTGCCGCGCGGGGGCGGGTCAGGTCTGCCCACCCACTTAATCCCCTTGAATTCGAAGGACTTCTGCCACCATGCGCAACAACGTTCGCCGCTCCATCCTCGTCGCCGCTGCCGCCACCGGTATCTGGGCGCTCGGTTCCGCCGCCGCCAACGCCGCCGAGGCCCCGCACGTCCCCTCCACCGACAGCGTCACCAGCACGGTGGGCGGCGTCACGGGCAAGGTCGCCGACACGACCGACAAGCTCACCGACACCACTGACAAGGTGACGGACACGACCGGCAAGGTCACCGACACCGTCGACGGTGCGACCGGCGATGTGGCCGACACGTCCAAGGTGAACGACACCGCGAAGAAGACCGTGGACGGCGTGACCGGCACGGTGGACGACACCGTGCACGGCGCCGCCAAGGGCCAGCTGCCGGACGTCTCCAAGACCACCCGCGACGTGACCGGTGGCGCGCTCGACGGTGTGACCCGTGACGCGACCAAGCCGGGCAAGGTCGTCAAGAAGGCGCACCACGCCGTGAAGTCCGTCCAGAAGGCCGCCGACGTCGACCTGCCCACCGGCGAGGTTCCCGGCGTCGTTCCGCACCTGCCCGGCCTCGGCTCGCTGCCGGCCAGCGGCTCCTCGCTGCCCGCCGCCGCCCCGGTGCCGTCCGTCAAGGGCGCCCCGGCCGAGCTGCCCGCGCAGCTCCCGGCCGCCCCGAAGCTGCCCGCCGCCCCCGGCGCCGCCGACAACCTGCTCGCCTCCCTCTCCGGTGCGGGCGTCCGCCCGGAGGAGCTGGCCGGTAAGGCCAAGGGCACCGTGGGCATCGCCAAGCCCGTCGTGGGCGGGGTCGCGGGCGACCTCCTGCCGCCCGCCGTGAACCGCGTCGTGGTCAAGGTCGTCCCGGTCGCGCAGGGCACCGTGGGTGACGCGGGCGTGCTCGCCGGTGACGCCGCGGGCAAGACCGTGCCGTACGTCGCCTACGTGGCCGGAAGCGCGCAGGGCTACGCGCTGGGCACCGCCAGCAACGTCCTCCCGCTCGCGCAGGGCACCGTCGCCAACGCCGTGCCGGTCGTCCAGGGCACTGTCGCCAACGCCGTGCCGGTCGCCCAGAACACGGTCACCAACACGGTTCCGTTCGCCGCCGACCTGGCCACCAGCACCGTTCCGTTCGCGCTGGACCTGACCGGCTCCGTGGCCACGAACGCGCAGGGCACCGCGGTGGACACCGTGGCCCGGGTGCAGAGCCTGCTCCCGGTGGCCCCGGTCGACCTGACCGACGCCGCCAACATCCCGGCCCTCCCGGTCCTGCCCGCGGTCCCGGCCCAGCTGCCGACCGTCCCGGCCCAGCTCCCGACCGACCTGCCGTCGGTTCCGGCCCAGCTGCCCACCGACCTGCCGAACGTTCCGGGCCAGCTGCCCACCGACCTGCCGAACGTTCCGGGCCAGCTCCCGACCGTCCCGGCGCAGCTCCCGACCGACCTGCCGACCGTTCCGGCTCACCTGCCGACCGTTCCGGCGGACCTCCCGACCGTTCCGGCCCACCTGCCGACCGTTCCGGCCGAGCTGCCCACCGAGCTGCCCGCCGCCCCGGTCACCCTCCCGGCCGTCTGATCGCCGGATCGCATGATCGCCGCGTGCGGCTCTGACGCCGTACGCAGCCGCAATACCGCGCAGTAGCCGAGAGCGGGCAGTCCTCGTTGGGGAGGGGACTGCCCGCTTTTCGGTTCCCAAATAGGTGTGTACGGTCGCGATCTGTGACTGTAATCACCGCTCCAGTGTGATCTGCGATTTAGGGCCGCACGTCTCGCGGTTATAACCTGCGAGACGGACATGCCGCGTACCCGGCGCACGTGTGCCGCCCTCGTTATAGATCGCGTCCTCACGCTGCCGCCTGCGGCACGCCCGCGCAGATAACGACCGCGATATCCATGGAAAAGGGACGGACGCGCGTGGACCTGTTCGAGTACCAGGCGAGGGACCTCTTCGCCAAGCACGGTGTACCGGTGCTGGCCGGTGAAGTCATCAACACGCCTGAGGCGGCGCGCGAGGTGGCCGAGCGACTGGGCGGCCGTGCGGTCGTCAAGGCGCAGGTCAAGGTCGGTGGCCGCGGCAAGGCCGGCGGCGTCAAGCTGGCCTCCGACCCGGCCGACGCCGTGGAGAAGGCGAACCAGATCCTGGGTATGGACATCAAGGGCCACACGGTCCACAAGGTGATGCTCGCCCAGACCGCGGACATCAAGGAGGAGTACTACGTCTCCCTCCTGCTGGACCGCACCAACCGCACTTTCCTCGCCATGGCCTCCGTCGAGGGCGGCGTGGAGATCGAGGTCGTCGCGGAGCAGAACCCCGACGCTCTCGCCAAGATCCCGGTGGACGCCATCGAGGGTGTGACCCCCGAGAAGGCCGCCGAGATCGTCGCCGCCGCGAAGTTCCCGGCCGAGATCGCCGACCAGGTGGCGGACGTCCTCCAGCAGCTGTGGACCGTCTTCATCAACGAGGACGCCCTGCTCGTCGAGGTCAACCCGCTGGTCAAGACCGGTGACGGCAAGATCATCGCGCTGGACGGCAAGGTGACGCTGGACGCCAACGCCGAGTTCCGCCAGCCGGAGCACGCGGCGCTCGAGGACAAGGCCGCGGCCAACCCCCTCGAGGCGGCGGCCAAGGCCAAGGGCCTCAACTACGTCAAGCTCGACGGCGAGGTCGGCATCATCGGCAACGGCGCGGGTCTGGTCATGTCGACCCTCGACGTCGTCGCGTACGCCGGTGAGAACCACGGCAACGTGAAGCCCGCCAACTTCCTCGACATCGGTGGCGGCGCCTCCGCCGAGGTGATGGCCAACGGTCTTGAGATCATCCTCGGCGACCCGGACGTCAAGTCCGTCTTCGTCAACGTCTTCGGCGGGATCACCGCCTGCGACGCCGTCGCCAACGGCATCGTCCAGGCCCTGGAGCTGCTGAAGTCCAAGGGCGAGGACGTCAGCAAGCCGCTCGTCGTGCGTCTCGACGGCAACAACGCCGAGCTGGGTCGCAAGATCCTCACCGACGCCAACCACCCGCTGGTTCAGCAGGTGGACACCATGGACGGCGCGGCCGAGCGCGCCGCCGAGCTGGCCGCGAAGTAAGGGACGAGGACACCAGAAACCATGGCTATCTTCCTCACCAAGGAAAGCAAGGTCATCGTCCAGGGGATGACCGGGTCCGAGGGGCAGAAGCACACCCGTCGGATGCTCGCCTCGGGCACCAACATCGTCGGTGGCGTGAACCCGCGCAAGGCCGGCACCACCGTTGACTTCGACGGCAACGAGGTACCGGTCTTCGGCTCCGTCAAGGAGGCCGTCGAGGCCACCGGCGCCGACGTCACGGTCATCTTCGTCCCGGAGAAGTTCACCAAGAGCGCGGTCATCGAGGCGATCGACGCCGAGATCCCGCTCGCCGTGGTGATCACCGAGGGCATCGCCGTTCACGACTCGGCGAACTTCTGGGCCTACGCCGGTCAGAAGGGCAACAAGACCCGCATCATCGGTCCGAACTGCCCGGGCCTGATCACGCCGGGTCAGTCGAACGCGGGCATCATCCCGGCCGACATCACCAAGCCCGGCCGCATCGGTCTGGTGTCGAAGTCCGGCACCCTGACCTACCAGATGATGTACGAGCTGCGGGACATCGGCTTCTCGTCCTGCGTCGGCATCGGCGGTGACCCGGTCATCGGCACCACCCACATCGACGCGCTGGCCGCCTTCGAGGCCGACCCCGACACCGACCTGATCGTGATGATCGGCGAGATCGGCGGCGACGCCGAGGAGCGGGCCGCGGACTTCATCAAGGCCAACGTCACCAAGCCGGTCGTCGGCTACGTGGCGGGCTTCACCGCGCCCGAGGGCAAGACCATGGGCCACGCCGGTGCGATCGTGTCCGGTTCCTCCGGCACCGCCCAGGCGAAGAAGGAGGCCCTGGAGGCCGCGGGCGTGAAGGTCGGCAAGACGCCGACCGAGACCGCCGGTCTGGCGCGCACCGCGCTGGCAGGCTGACACGTCGGCAGGCTGACGGAGCGAACGCTTCACGGGCGCGGGCCCGTACCACCGGACGGGTGGTACGGGCCCGCGCCTTTTGCGGTCCCGGGGCCGCATGATGCCTTGCCACAAAAGGCACATAAGCCCATTACGTACGACACGCGACCAATCGCTTGATGTACGGATGAAACGACTGTTATTGGCAGCATGGGCCCGTGACCCAAACGACCGATCGCAGTCCATCGGTGTCCTCACGCGGTAGCGCCGCGCGCCAGCGCCCCTCCGTCGCCAGGGAAGCGTTCCTCGGTGGCGTGGTGGCCGCGGGGCTCGGCCTGGGCACGCTCGCCGTCGTCGTCCTGCTGCTGTGGATCACCTCTTCGTCCCCCGACAGCAGCCCCGACGGGGCGCTGCACGTCGCCGCCGACCTGTGGCTTCTCGGGCACGGCGCCGACCTCGTACGGACCGAGACACTGTCCGGACATCCGGCACCCGTCGGGCTGACCCCGCTGCTCATCAGCGCGGTGCCCTGCTGGCTGCTCTACCGCGCCGCGCAGCACGCGGTCTACCAGGGCCAGGAGGAGGAGGCCGAGGGGCAGTGGGTGCCCGAGGACTCCGTCGTCGACCCCCGTACCGTCTTCGGCTGGGTGACCGGCGGCTATCTGCTCGTCGGCATGGCGGCCGTGCTGTACGCCACGGCCGGGCCGCTGCACATCGACCCGCTCAGCGCCGTGCTGCACCTGCCGCTCGTGGCCATGGCCGCCGCCGCCCTCGGTGTGTGGGTGGCCGACGGCCGGTTCCCGGTGCGGCTGCCCGGGCGGGCGAAGGCCGCGCTGGGCCGGGTTCCGGGCGCGGCGCCGCTGGCGGCGGGCGTCGTCCGATGCGCCTCGTGGCTGCGCGGCAGCTGGTGCCGACGGCGCCGGCTGCTCGCCGCGTGCCGCGCCGGGGCCGGTGGGCTCATGGTGCTGCTCGGCAGCGGCGCCCTGCTCACCGGGATCTCGATGCTGAGCCACACGGGATCGGTACAGCTGGCGTTCCTGCAGCTCAGCAACGTATGGCAGGGCCGGTTCGCGGTGCTGCTGGTCAGCCTGGCGCTGCTGCCGAACGCCATCGTCTGGGGCGCGGCGTACGGCATCGGCGCCGGTTTCGCGGCCGGGGGCGGCAATGTCGTCACCCCGCTCGGCGTCACCTCCTACCCCCAGCTGCCGCACTTCCCCCTGGTCTCGGCGCTGCCCGCGGAGGGCCCGCACTGGCCGCTGAACTGGGTGACCGGGGCCCTGGCGGGGGCGTCGGTGGCCTGGCTGACGGCGGTCGCGGCGGCCCGGCGGCCCGGCAAGGGCGCGCCCCGCCCGGCGTGGGGCTGGGGCGAGACGGCGGTGCTGGCGGCGCTCGCGGCGATCGGCTGCGCGGCCGTGATGGCGCTGCTGGCGGCTGTGTCCGGCGGACCGCTGGGCGTGGGCATCCTCGCCGACCTCGGCCCCGACTGGTGGCGCACCGGCACCGCCACCCTCGCCTGGACCGGGCCGATCGCGGTGCCCGGCGCGCTGGTGGTGCGCTGGGTGCGGCTGTACGTCCCCAGCCGGGCGACCTGGGCGGAGTGGAAGGCGGCCCGCGCGGCGAAGGCCCGGGCCCGGGAGGAGGCGCGGGCGAAGAAGCGGACGGCCCACGAGGAGGCGCTGGCCCGGGTGGCGCTGGAGCCGAAGCCCGAGCTGGAGCCGCAGGCCGAGCCGATCGACCTGCGGAAGGCCATGGCCGAGCCCTGGTGGCAGTGGCTGAAGCCGAGCCCCCGGGTGGGTGGAAAGCGGAAGCGCGAGCCGGAGCGCACCCCGGACCCGGCGACGAGCCCGGGCCTCGGCTCAGGGGTCGGCACCGGCATGGGTGCGGGCACGATGGCCGAGTTCATGGGCGGCATGGTGGGCGCGACCGGCCCGATGGGCCCGATGGAGGCGCCGACGCCGCCCCCGCACCGGAAGCCCGATGCCACGGAGGAGACCCCGTAAGCCGAACAGCAGAGCCGCCCCGGGCATGTGGCCCGGGGCGGCTCTGCTGTTCGCCGGTGCGTTATTCGCCGGTGCGTTATTCGCCGGTGCGCTGCTCGCCGGTGGCTATTCGCCGGTGCTGAGGAGGGGGCGCAGCTCCTTGGGGAGCTGGGTCTCGCAGGCGTGCCGGGAGGTCTGGGTGAGAGCGTCGTTCACGCAGGTGTAGTAGTCCTTGTAGACGATCTGGAAGCTGAACGTCGCCGCCACGATGGCGAGCGCGAGCCCGCCCGTCACCAGACCGCTGATCGCCGCCGTCGACTGCGGCTTCGACGAGCCGGAGCCGGAGCCGGGCGCGGGGAGCCGGGCCGGAGTGGCGCCGGGCGGCGGGGGCGGGGCGTTGAGCGGGGCGTTCGCCTTACCGCTCGCCGTGCCGTTCGCCGTGCCGCTCACCGCGGCGGACGTGGCCGTCGAGGAACGGCGCGGCTTGGCCCGCAGCGAGCTGATGCCCCAGTACAGGGCCAGCACGCCGAGCAGCAGCGCGATCTGCGCCAGGCTGAACAGGGCGAAGAAGAACGCCCACATGCCCGCCAGCAGTGCGTACCGGGCGCGCCGCTGGGCCGGGTCGGTGGGGTCCCAGCCGCGCGGGCCGGACGGGCCGCCGCCCTGGCCGCCGGGCCCGGACGGGCGGCCGCCGCCGGTGCCGGGGCCGGTGCCGAAGCCGCCGCTCTGGCGGCCGGGCTGGCGGCTGCTCCACTGGCTGCCCCAGGCCGGGGGCTGCTGTGGCTGGTCGCCCCGGCCGCTCTGGCCGTCCTGACCGCCGTCACCGCCGCTGTCACCGCTGCCGTCCTCGGGCCGGTGCCGGGGCTGCCACGGCTCGTCGGGCCTGCCCTCGGGCGGCGGGGCGAAGGGATTGTCCTCGGGCCGCTCCTCGCCGTGGTGGTCCCCGGAGGAGGAAGAGGACGACGAGGGAGTCGAGGGGGACGAGGAGGACGACGGTGACTGCTGCTCGCGCAGCAGCGGCGTCGTACGCGACGTGCGGGCGCGCCTCATCGCCGCCCCCCGGTGTGGCTGGGGGTCGGAGTGAGGCGATGAGCCGCGCGGCGGCGTCGGTCCGGCATCTGGAGTGTGTCTTCCCCTTGTGTCGTCGTCCTGCACACCCGGGCCGGGTACGGCTGCTGCCGTACGGCTCGGCGGTGCGGGCGCGACGGTCGTTCCCACGGCATCAGTTGGATTCCCAGTCCAGACGCTACCTCCCGTGCCCGCCCCCGTCCCCCGGGGGCCGCTTCGTGTGCCGGTATCGTTGCTGACGGTCGGCGGCTTCGTAGAGTTCCCCGGAATTCAAGAGTCCGTGACCTTGTACGACCACACAAACGGCAGCACCGCCCGCAGCACCGCCCGCGAGAAAGATCCCCGCCGTGGCCTCCCCGCCCCTTCCCGCCCCTTCCGGCTCCCCTGCCCGCCTCGTCGTTCTCGTCTCCGGCTCCGGTACGAATCTGCAGGCGCTCCTCGACGCCATCGACGACGTGGGCACCGCGGCCTACGGCGCCCGGATCGTGGCCGTCGGCGCCGACCGCGGTGACATCGCCGGTCTGGAGCGCGCCGAGCGCGCCGGTATCCCCACCTTCGTGTGCCGCGTCAAGGACTACGAGAGCCGCGCCGAGTGGGACGCGGCACTGGCGGGCGAGACGGCCGCGTACGCGCCGGACCTGGTGGTCTCGGCGGGGTTCATGAAGATCCTTGGCAAGGAGTTCCTGGCCCGTTTCGGCGGCCGGTGTGTCAATACCCACCCGGCCCTGCTGCCCAGCTTTCCCGGCGCCCACGGGGTGCGCGACGCGCTCGCGTACGGCGTGAAGGCGACCGGGTGCACCGTCCACTTCGTCGACGACGGGGTCGACACCGGCCCGATCATCGCCCAGGGCGTGGTCGAGGTCCGGGACGAGGACGACGAGTCCGCTCTGCATGAGCGGATCAAGGAAGTCGAGCGTTCGCTGCTCGTCGAGGTCGTGGGGCGTCTGGCCCGGCACGGCTACCGCATTGAGGGACGAAAGGTAATGATCCCGTGACCGCCGAAGGTACCAAGCGGCCCATCCGCCGCGCGCTGGTCAGCGTGTACGACAAGACGGGGCTGGAGGAGCTGGCCCAAGGACTGCACGCGGCGGGTGTCCAGCTCGTCTCGACGGGCTCGACGGCCGCGAAGATCGCGGCGGCGGGTGTTCCGGTGACCAAGGTCGAGGAGCTGACCGGCTTCCCGGAGTGTCTGGACGGCCGCGTCAAGACCCTGCACCCGCGCGTCCACGCGGGCATCCTCGCCGACCAGCGCCTCGACGCGCACCGCGATCAGCTCACCGAGCTGGGCGTCGAGCCGTTCGAGCTGGTCGTCGTCAACCTCTACCCGTTCCGCGAGACGGTCGCCTCGGGCGCCTCGCCCGACGAGTGCGTCGAGCAGATCGACATCGGCGGTCCGTCGATGGTCCGCGCCGCCGCCAAGAACCATCCGTCCGTGGCGGTCGTCGTGAACCCGGCCGCCTACGGTGACGTCCTCAAGGCCGCCGCCGACGGCGGCTTCGACCTGGCGCGCCGCAAGCGGCTGGCGGCCGAGGCCTTCCAGCACACCGCGGCGTACGACGTGGCGGTGGCCAACTGGTTCGTCGAGGCCCGCGGCGGAGCCGCTGATGAGCACGGCGCGGCCGACGAGGGCGAGTGGCCGGACTTCACCGGCGCGACCTTCACCCGGAAGCAGGTCCTGCGCTACGGCGAGAACCCGCACCAGCCCGCCGCGCTCTACAGCGACGGCAGCGGCACCGGCCTCGCGCACGCGGAGCAGCTGCACGGCAAGGAGATGTCGTACAACAACTACGTCGACACCGAGGCCGCCCGCCGCGCCGCCCATGACCACACCGAGCCGTGCGTCGCGATCATCAAGCACGCCAACCCCTGTGGGATCGCGACCGGCGCGGACGTCGCCGAAGCGCACCGCAAGGCCCACGCGTGCGACTCGCTGTCGGCCTTCGGCGGCGTGATCGCCGTCAACCGTCCGGTATCGGTCGCCATGGCGGAGCAGGTCGCGGAGATCTTCACCGAGGTCATCGTCGCCCCCGCCTACGAGGACGGCGCGGTCGAGGTGCTGGCCCGTAAGAAGAACATCCGCGTGCTGCGCTGCGCCGACGCCCCCGCGGCGGTCACCGAGCAGCGGCCCATCGAGGGCGGCACGCTGGTGCAGGTCAAGGACCGGTTCCAGGCCGAGGGCGACGACCCGGCCCACTGGACCCTGGCCACCGGGGAGGCGCTGGACGCCGACGGCCTCGCCGAGCTGGCCTTCGCCTGGCGCGCCTGCCGCGCGGTCAAGTCCAACGCGATCCTGCTCGCCAAGGACAACGCCACGGTCGGCGTCGGCATGGGCCAGGTCAACCGCGTCGACTCGGCGAAGCTGGCCGTGGCCCGGGCGGGCGAGGAGCGGGCGACCGGTGCGTACGCCGCCTCCGACGCCTTCTTCCCGTTCCCGGACGGCTTCGAGGTACTGGCCGAGGCGGGCGTCAAGGCCGTGGTGCAGCCGGGCGGCTCGGTCCGCGACGAGCAGGTGGTCGAGGCGGCCCAGAAGGCGGGCGTGACCATGTACTTCACCGGTACCCGGCACTTCTTCCACTGAGCCCGTCCCCGCGACGTATGCCATCGGAGGCCGCACCCCGCAGTCGGGGGTGCGGCCTCCGCCGCCCCACCCCACTCCGCCCCTTCTCACAGGTCTCACAGATCTCACGGGCCCTGAGTGGAATCGATGTCCCCGCATCCGGGAGGATGAAGCCATGACCGCCCAGATTCTCGATGGCAAGGCAACCGCCGCCGCGATCAAGTCCGATCTCGTCAGCCGCGTGGAGGCGCTCAAGGCCAAGGGCGTCCATCCCGGCCTCGGAACCCTGCTCGTCGGCGAAGACCCGGGCAGCAAGTGGTACGTCGCGGGCAAGCACCGCGACTGCGCCCAGGTGGGCATCTCGTCCATCCGCCGTGACCTGCCCGACACCGCCACCCAGGAGGAGATCGAGGCGGCGGTCCGGGAGCTCAACGAGGACCCGGAATGCACGGGCTACATCGTCCAGCTGCCGCTGCCCAAGGGCATCGACACCAACCGGGTGCTGGAGCTGATCGACCCGGCCAAGGACGCCGACGGGCTGCACCCGATGAGCCTCGGCAAGCTTGTGCTGAACGAGACCGCGCCGCTGCCGTGCACGCCGCAGGGCATCATCCAGCTGCTGCGCCACCACGGCGTGGAGATCAACGGCGCGCATGTGGTGGTCGTCGGCCGCGGCATCACCGTCGGCCGGTCGATCGGGCTGCTGCTCACCCGCCGCTCCGAGAACGCGACGGTCACCCTGTGCCACACCGGCACCCGCGACCTGTCCGCGCAGCTGCGCCAGGCAGACATCATCGTGGCGGCCGCCGGGGTGCGGCACCTGGTGAAGGGCGAGGACGTCAAGCCGGGCGCCGCGGTGCTCGACGTGGGCGTCAGCCGGGACGAGCACGGCAAGATCGCGGGCGATGTGCACCCCGATGTGTCCGAGGTCGCGGCCTGGATCTCGCCGAACCCGGGCGGCGTCGGCCCGATGACCCGCGCTCAGCTGCTGGTCAACGTCGTCGAGGCGGCGGAGCGGGACGCGAAGGCGGCCGCCGACGGCGGTGCCGGTCATGACGGCTGAGGCGAGCGAAGGGTCCACGGCCGGTCAGGCCGGGGCTGGTCGGGCGGGAGCCGCTGGTCAGGCGTCGGCAGCAGAGCCCGCGACCGGCCAGGCGGCGACGGGCCAGGCGGCGACCGGACAGGCGGCTACGGACGAGCCCACGGCCGGTCAGAAACCGGCAGCTGGTCAGGAACCGGCAACCGGTCAGGAGCCCGCGGCCGGTCAGGAACCGGCGGCCCGTCGGGCCTCGGCGGGCAAGCCGACGGTCGCGGAACTGCCCGGGCTGCTGCTCCGCAAGTCCCGCCGCTTCCCGCTGATCACCCGGGACACCGCGCGTCCGCAGGGCGGCGGCCGGGCCGCGCCCGGCAGCGCCCCGGCGACCGCCCGGCAGTGGCCGTTCCTGGCGGTGGTGGGCGGCGTCGCGCTGGGGCTGCTGATCGTCTCGCTGGACGGGTTCCGGCTGGGCACGGCGCTGATCGGGCTGTCCCTGCTGGCGGGCGCCGCGCTGCGGTGGGCGCTGCCGGAGGTCGGGATGCTGGCCGTACGGTCGCGCTTCACGGACCTGCTGACGTACGGCGGGCTCGGCGCGGTGATCTTGCTGCTGTCGCTGATGGTCCAGCCGGACCCCTGGATCAAACTCCCGTTCCTTCAGGACGTGGTGCACTTCACGGTCCGCTAGTCCGCGCCCTCCGCGCGGCCCCTCAACCGAACGGCGGCCCGTCCTCACCCCCGCGGGAGGACGGGCCGCCGTTGGCTTGTTCGCTTCCCTCGCGGTCCGGGCGGCGGTCCGTCCTCTCCCCCGAAGAAGGACGGACCGCCTGATGATCAGGGTTGTGCGTCAGCTGTGCGGGATCAATGGACGTTGAGGGCCTGTGGCTTGGAAGTGACAGTTCCGCAACGAGGTATCGGCTGCGCAACGACGAGCGGACGCCGCGTGAGTGCGCTCCCGAGTCCGGAATGCTCCGATGCGCCCCCGCCGGAGGAACTGACATCCTGGGGCAAGGCATCTCTTTGGGTAGTCACTTCGGCGCCCGGGACGCCGGCAGGGGGACCACTGCAAGGGGAACGACCAGGTACGCACGGGGGGACAGGGGGAGGCACATGCCTCGTTGGAGGGACCTGCCGGAGGAACTCGACCCGCAGGTGCGGGAGTTCACCGGGCAGTTACGCGGACTCGTCGACCGCAGCGGGATGAGCGTCGTCGCCATCGCCGACCGCACGGGCTACAGCAAGACCTCCTGGGAGCGCTATCTCGGCGGCAGACTCCTGCCGCCGCAGGGCGCGGTGGAGGCGCTGGCCGAGGCGACGGGCGCGGACGCGGGTCACCTCAGCACCCTGTGGGAGCTGGCGGAGCGGGCGTGGAGCCGTGCCGAAGCGCGGCACGACGTCACGATGGAGGCCATCCGGGTCGACCGGGCGCGGGCCGCGCTGGAGGAGTTCGCGCCGCCGCCGGTGGAGAAGGAGAAGAAGAACGGCCGCAAGCCCGCGAAGTCCCGCCCGGCGGCCTTCCCGGGCGCGCAGGGAGCCCCAAGTGTCCGGAACGTCGATGTGCCCGGGCCCGAACACCCGCTGGTGGAGCCCGTCCCGGCGGCCAAGTCGCCCGCGCCGCCCATCTCATCCGCGCCGCCCGCCTTATCCGCGTCGCTCACCTCATCCGCGCCGCCCGGGCCGGGCACCCCGCCCTCGCCGCCCGTGGCCGACGAGCCGGGCCCGCCGCGCCCGGCCGGGCAACCCCGGCGCCGTATCGCGCTGTTCGCCGCGGGCGTCGTCGGCACGCTGCTGATCGTGGCCGGAGCCGTCCTCGTGACCGGCCAGGGCGACGACGGCGAGAAGCGGGCCCAGCAGCCGGTCAAACCCCCCGCCACCACCGCCTCCCGGCTCCCGGCCGGGGTGAAGTGCTCCGGGGACGGCTGCGGCGGCAAGGACCCGCAGGCCATGGGCTGCGGCGGCAAGTACGCCACGACGACCGCGAACGCGATGGTCGGGACGGCGTACGTCGAGGTCCGCTACAGCAAGGTCTGCGGCGCCGCCTGGGCCCGCATCGCCCGGGCGGCCCCCGGCGATCAGGTGCGGGTCAGCGCCCCCGCGAAGGGCGGTGGGCCGGGCCGTACCGAGAGCGGCAAGGTCGACGCGGACGGCGACGCGTACACCGCGATGGTCACGGCGGACGCCGCCTCGCGGGCCACCGCGTGCGCGACCCTCACCGGCGGCCGGCGCGGCTGCACGTCACAGGACACCGCGCAGGACACCCCGCAGGGCACCTCACGGAACACTCAGGGCAACTCACAGGGCACTCCACAGGGCACCTCGCAGGGCGCTCCCCAGGGGTGACCGACCGGCGTGTCCGCCCGCCGCGGTCCCGTCCGGGGGAATCTCCGAACGGGAGGAATGACCCCGGGGAATCGGGGCATGCGAACGCCGACCCCCCACGGGTGCGGCACCGGGCGGCCGTCTGTTCTCCCCCTCCTGACAGACGGCCGCCGGGGCGTGGCCGGTGAGCGGCGACACATGGGCCCGGAGATGCGGGCGCCGCGTCGTCGGATAGCCTGGCGCCGGTATCTCGACACCAAGAGATCTCGGACAAACACAGCGCAGGAGACCGCCATGACCCGCACTCCCGTCAATGTCACCGTCACCGGCGCGGCCGGCCAGATCGGCTACGCGCTGCTCTTCCGCATCGCCTCCGGTCAGCTCCTCGGCGCGGACGTGCCGGTCAAACTGCGGCTCCTGGAGATCCCCCAGGGGCTGAAGGCGGCCGAGGGCACCGCGATGGAGCTGGACGACTGCGCGTTCCCGCTGCTGCGCGGCGTGGACATTTCCGACGACCCGAACGTCGCCTTCGACGGCGCCAACGTCGCGCTGCTGGTCGGCGCCCGCCCGCGCACCAAGGGCATGGAGCGCGGCGACCTGCTGGAGGCCAACGGCGGCATCTTCAAGCCGCAGGGCAAGGCCATCAACGACCACGCCGCGGACGACATCAAGGTCCTGGTCGTGGGCAACCCGGCCAACACCAACGCGCTGATCGCCCAGGCCGCCGCCCCGGACGTACCGGGCGACCGCTTCACCGCGATGACGCGCCTGGACCACAACCGCGCCCTGTCGCAGCTCGCCCAGAAGACCGGGGTGCCGGTCGCTGAGATCAAGAAGCTCACGATCTGGGGCAACCACTCCGCCACCCAGTACCCGGACGTCTTCCACGCCGAGGTCGCGGGCAAGAACGCCGCCGAGGTCGTCAGCGACGAGCAGTGGCTGGCCGAGACCTTCATCCCGACCGTCGCCAAGCGCGGTGCCGCGATCATCGAGGCCCGTGGCGCGTCCTCGGCCGCCTCCGCCGCCAACGCCGCCATCGACCACGTCCACACCTGGGTCAACGGCACCGACACCGGTGACTGGACCTCGGCCGGTGTGGTCTCCGACGGTTCGTACGGGGTGCCGGAGGGCCTGATCTCGTCCTTCCCGGTCACCGCGGAGGACGGGCAGTTCCAGATCGTCCAGGGACTGGACGTCAACGAGTTCTCCCGCACCCGCATCGACGCGTCGGTGAAGGAGCTGGAGGAGGAGCGCGAGGCCGTGCGCGGTCTCGGCCTCATCTGACGCGCTGACGCGCGTCCGCCGACGCGCCCGCGTCCGACGCACTCCGCGTGCGCACATCCGAAGGGTCACCCTCCGTTATTCACTCCGGAGAGTGACCCTTCGGCTATTTCCTGTCCTTGCGTCCCACTTTCTCCTACCGTATGAGGGGTTGATGCCGGCCTCGGGGGGAGAGCATGGGCACAGGCAGTCGCGGTGATGACGCGACCGGACACGCGACCGGACCCGTATCCAGACACGCGGCCAGTGAGGCCACGCGGCTGTTGTGCGCGGGCGTGTATCTGGACGACGACTTCCGGGACACGGTCGTGGACGAGCTGCTGGTCCACGAGGAGCGCGTCGTGGCCCCGTCGCTGGGCGTCGACGTCTCCCGGGTGCTCGCCCACGCGCTGCGTGCCCGCCGCCTGGAGGCGGGCTGGATTCTGCTGCTGATCGGGCTCTGGCTGCTGCACGCCCTGCTGGCCAAGGGCTTCTTCTTCATCTTCCTGCTGTCCTGCGGGCTGTTGCTGCTGGCGACCTGGGCCAGGGGCGGTGCCTCGGGCCCCTTCCGCGCCGACTATCCGGGCTCCGACGGGATCGCGCCCGCCCGGATGCGGCTGGCCGCGGTCCTGCGGGTGGGCGGGGTGCTGCTGCTGATCGGCTATGTCTTCTCCGCGCTGGAGCTGGTCTTTTCGGACGGCCCGGAGCCGAGCACGCTGGACGGCGGCACGCTGTCGGAGCTGACGGCCGGGGCAGGCACCGGCGCCGCCTGGGCCGCGCTGCTGATCCCCACCGCGATGGCCGCGGCGGTGGCCCTGCACCGCGAGCATGTGGCCCGGGTGCTGTCCGGCGACCTCGCCCCGCAGACCTTCGCCGCCCCGGCCGACGACCCCGCCGAGCGCTCCGGCAGCGCCCGCTTCCAGCGGGTGCGGGAGCTGATCCGGCGCGAGCAGCACGCGCCCGTGATCCTCTACCACGATCAGCACCCGTTTCTCGGAGCGGGCACCGCGCACGCCACCTGGACCCTCGCGGTCGAGCTGCGGCCGCGCGAGGGCCGCACCGCGGTGCCGCTCGACAACCGGGTGATCCTGGAGCGCATCCGGCCGCTGGTGGAGAATCTGCGCACCCCGTCCGCCCGGACCCCGGCCCGGAGTGCCGCGGTGCCGAGGCAGTCGGCCGAGGTCCGCGACCGGCTGCGCGGTCTGGAGCTGGACGAGTGCGTGTTCGTGAAGGCCACCGGGCTGCGCGGCCGCTCCCTCGCACCGCACGGTGAGGCGCACTTCGAGCGGGAGCGGGCCGCGGCGGTCGAGGAGGCGGGCGAGGTCCGGCGGCACTTCCTGCGCATCCGGGTCGGAGCCTGGCAGGAGGAGGTCGTCACCACCGTCTTCGTCCGGGTGCACACCCAGGGCGGCATGCTGATGCTGGAGTTCGCCCCGCATGTGCTGCGCCCGATCCGCCCGGACTTCCGCGCGATCGACCGGCTCACCGACTCCCACCGCCGCGGCGGACTGCCGGGCAAGGTGCTGTGGGCACTGGCCCGGACGCCCACGACCGCGGGCCGCGTGCTCATCCACGGCTTCCGGATGCTCGCCTTCTTTCTGCGGATCTACACGGGCGCCTATGCCGCGGCCATCCCCGACGGTCCCTGGAGGTCCGTGCGCGAGCTGGGCAGCGACGACGGCGCTTCGCTCTTCCAGGAGATGGACGTCAGCCGCTATCTGAAGAGCGTCGAGGACCGGGTGGCCAACGGAGTGCGGCAGGCGCTGGACGAAGCCGGATGGGAGACCGGCGAGTTCGAGCAGAAGATCATCAACGTGAGCGGTGGCGGCATCTTCATCGAGTCCGCACAGGACAGTGCCATCACCGTCGGCGACAACAACACGGTCAGCAACACCAGGGGCAACGGAGGGGGAGGCGGCCATGGGGACGGCTGAGAGGGACGAGGAAAGCGGCGCGGGCACGGCCGGTGGCCAGAGCGGGCGGCGGTTCGGGAACATCCGCATCGGCAATGTGCGCGGCGGTGTCGTCGGCATCGGCGACGGCAACCACATCGTGAACGGGGCGCAGGACGGCGCCGTCTGCGACCCGGCGTACGAGGAGTTGCTGCGCGCCGTCCAGCAGCTCTCCGCCGATCTTGAGCGGCTGGTGGCCGGGCCCGAGGTCAGCGCGCTGTCGGACGAGCTGACCGACACCCAGGGCGAGATCCAGCGCACCGGCCGGGCCGGGGCGGGCCGTCTCGCCCGGCTCCGGGTGCTGTTGCAGGATGCCGGGGCCGGGGTCGGCATGCTGGCGTCGGGCGTCGCCGTCGGCCAGGCGGTCGGCGCGCTGCTGGGCGGCTGAGATGAGCACGCCGAGCGACGAGCGCGGCCCCCGCTGGGACGAGGCCGCGCAGCGCTGGGTGGGGGAGGGCGCCGAGCCGCCCGCCCCGGGCAGACGGCCGCCCAGTCCGCACCGGGGGCCGGTGCTGCTCGTGGTGCTGGCCGTGGTGCTCATCGGCGGCATCGGCGTCGGCACCTGGCATCTGCTGTCGGGCAGCGGTGACGACACGGTGAAGGAGGGCAGCGGCCCGAGCGCGACCTCGTCCGGCTGGGACAGCGTCTCGCCCTCGCCGTCCGGCGCCGTGCCGTCGTCGGGAGAGCCGTCCGCATCGCCGTCGGGGTCGATCGCCGCGGGCAGCGGGCCCCCACCGCAGGGGTATCAACGCGCCGTGGACCCGGAGGGGTTCACGCTGAACGTGCCGGAGGGCTGGAAGCGCGTCAAGCGCGATACGGGGGTCTTCTACGAGTCGTCCGACGCGAGCCGTCTGATCCAGGTCTTCTCCCTGACCAGCCCGCAGATCACCCCGTACGAGGCGCTGGAGCAGGCCGAGACCAGCCTCAAGAAGAACCCCCACTACAAGCGGTACAAGCTGGAGCGGCTCGGCACCGGCGACGGCGCGGACGCGGAGCTGCGATACGGCTACCGCAGCCCGAAGTACGGCGAGCGCCGCGTCGTCGACCGCGCCTTCACCGGCCCGGACGGCGTGCAGTACGCGGTGCTGGTGGCGGGCCCGTCCGATGAGTGGCCGGATCAAGTGGAGCGACAGCGGATCGTGTTGGGCGCCTTCTGCCCCACCGCCTACTGCCCGTCCGGCTGAGCGCGTACATCTCCGGTGGCCAACTATCCGGCATCGGGGCGGTAGCGGAGGTGACCGCGGCGCGCATACTGGGTACACCGTATGTCGGGCTAACTCGGTTAACTCTGCTTATCGGTAGAAGAAATGCGATTTTGGGGGAACAGGCATGACTGACGGGGGCTCGGAGGAACAGCGGAGGGCTGAGGCGCGGCGGGTGCTGCAGGCGGTCGCGGTCACGGTGTTCCTGACCGCGGGGATCGCGTTCTCCGGCTGGGTGGCGTTCGGCGGTGACGGTACGACCGGGAAGCAGGCGGGCCCGCTGCCCTGGGACCGCGGGACCCCGGTGCCCTCGGCGAGCGCGGACGCCACCGCGCCCGGCGATGTCTATCCCGCGCCCGAGACCGGTGCGCCGACGGGTGCGCCCACCGGTCTGCCGACGGGAGCGCCGAGCGCCGCGCCGTCCGGTCTGCCGTCGGTGTACCCGTCGGGGTCGGCGTACGCGTCCCCCTCGGCGGGCCCGTCCCTGACGGGCTCCGTGCCGCCCGCGGGCTTCAGCACCGCGCGGGACCCGGAGGGCTTCGACATCGCCGTCCCCGAAGGGTGGCGGCGGACGGTGGAGGGCCCGAGCGTCTTCTTCACCTCGCCCGACGACTCCACCAAGATCCAGGTGTTCGAGCTGCACGGCCCCGAGGCCACGCCGTACGAGTCGGCGCAGGAGGCCGAGCGGCTGGCGTCCCGCAACCGCGACTACGAGCAGGTCACCCTCGCCCAGCTCGGCGCGGCCGCCATGGACCCGGCCCAGCTGGAGTACACGTACCAGAGCAAGGAATCCGGGGCCCGGCGGATACTCGACCGCCGCTTCGCCGCGCAGAACGGCACGATGTACGCGGTGCTGATCAGCGGCCCGGCCGGTGACCGGGCACAGGAGCAGTCGCTCCATGACGCCGTGCTGGAGACCTTCTGCCCGACCGCCTACTGCACCGCTTCGTAGCCGCCGCGCCCTCCCCGGGCCCCTTTCCGCCCCCGCCTCCTTCTCACCCCCCCTTCGTCTCGCGTGAGCCGGGCCACTTTCAAGGAAAAATTGCGCATACCTTTCGTGCTTCCGGTAAGGGGTCCTAGTTGCTGGTGTGGCCAGCGCAGACGTTCGCGATCCAGGAGGCAGAGAGAAAGTGTCGGCAGTCGAGAGCATTCATGTGGACGGGGTGTGGCGAGCGGCCGCATCCGGCGCGCAGCGGGAGGTTCTCGACCCCGCGGATGCCAAGACCCTGGCCGTGGTGGCCGAGGGCGGCGCGGAGGACACCGACGCGGCCATCGCCGCCGCGCGCCGCGCCTTCGACAGCGGCCCCTGGCCCCACACCCCGGTCGCCGAGCGGTCGGCGCTGCTGCGGCGGGTCGCCGACCTGCTCCAGCGCGACCGTGAGGAGATCGCCCTCCTGGAGAGCCGCGACACCGGCAAGACCCTGGAGGAGGGCCGGGTCGACGTCGACGACGTGACCAACGCCTTCCGCTACTTCGCCGACCAGGTCGCGGGCGAGTCGGCCGGCCGCGTGGTCGACGCGGGTAGCCCCGATGTGCACAGCGTCGTGGTGCGCGAGCCGGTCGGCGTCTGCACGATGATCACCCCCTGGAACTATCCGCTGCTCCAGGCCAGCTGGAAGGTGGCCCCGGCGCTCGCGGCGGGCAACACCTTCGTCATCAAGCCCAGCGAAGTGACCCCGCTGTCCACCGTCCACCTGGTGAAGCTGCTGGTCGAGGCGGGCCTGCCGAACGGTGTGGCCAACCTGGTGACCGGCGCCGGTGACCCGGTCGGCGCCCGGCTGTCCGATCACCCGGATGTGGACCTGGTGTCCTTCACCGGCGGCCTGATCAGCGGCACCAAGGTGGCCCAGGCCGCCGCGCCGAGCGTGAAGAAGGTCGCCCTGGAGCTGGGCGGCAAGAACCCGAACGTCGTCTTCGCCGACGCCTGCGCCACCGACGAGGGCTTCGACACCGCCGTCGACCAGGCCCTGAACGCCGCCTTCATCCACAGCGGCCAGGTCTGCTCGGCCGGTGCCCGGCTGATCATCGAGGAGTCGGTGCGCGAGCGGTTCGTCGCCGAGCTGGTCAGCCGCGCCGAGAAGATCAAGCTCGGCCGCGGCACCGAGGAGGGTGTCGAGTGCGGCCCGCTCGTCTCGGCCCAGCAGCTCGCCAAGACCCAGGCGTACGTGGCGTCCGCCCTGGAGGAGGGCGCGGTGCTGCGCACCGGCGGCAAGCAGCCCGAGCCGTCCGACGTCCGTCCGGCGACCGGCTACTTCTATCTGCCGACCGTGCTCGACCAGTGCCACCGTGAAATGCGCGTCGTTCGGGAAGAAACGTTTGGTCCGATTCTTTCGGTGGAGACCTTCAGCACCGAAGATGAAGCCGTGGCCCTCGCCAATGACACCGAGTACGGCCTGGCCGGCGCCGTCTGGTCCGCCGACACCGCGCGCGCCCGCCGGGTCGCCGCGCGACTGCGGCACGGCACCGTGTGGATCAACGACTTCCACCCCTACCTCCCGCAGGCCGAATGGGGCGGCTTCGGCAAGTCCGGCGTCGGACGTGAGCTGGGCCCGGCGGGCCTGGACGAGTACCGCGAGACCAAGCATGTCTACGAGAACCTGCGGCCCAGCCCGGTGCGCTGGTTCGGCGGCTGACGCCCCGCCGCCGGCCCCCGCCCGGGGCGGCACCGCCGGGCCCGGACCTCCCGCCGGGCCCGGGCCCTTTCGTGTCCGTTGACGGCGCCCGGCACTCTCCCCTTCGTCCGTAACCCCCATCCCCTCCGGGGACGGCCCCCGGCCCGCACCCGTGCGGGCCGCCCCGGAAGACCGGAAGACCGCGAGGAGTAATCCCCACATGCCCGTACCTGACGCATACGATTACGTCGTCATCGGCGGCGGCACCGCAGGGTCGGTGATCGCTTCCCGGCTCACGGAGGACCCGGACGTCCACGTCGCCGTCATCGAGGGCGGTCCCTCCGATATCGACCGCCCCGATGTCCTCACCCTGCGCCGCTGGCTGGGGCTGCTCGGCGGCGATCTGGACTACGACTACCCCACCGTCGAGCAGCCGCGCGGCAACTCGCACATCCGGCACAGCCGCGCCCGGGTACTCGGTGGATGCTCCTCGCACAACACCCTGATCTCCTTCAAGCCGCTGCCGGGCGACTGGGACGAGTGGGCCGAGGCGGGTGCCGAGGGCTGGGACGCCGCCGCGATGGACCCGTACTTCCACAAGCTGCGCAACAACGTCGTTCCGGTCGACGAGAAGGACCGGAACGCGATCGCCCGGGACTTCGTGGAGGCCGCCCAGGCCGCCGCCGACGTGCCGCGCGTCGAGGGCTTCAACAAGCAGCCGTTCCACGAGGGCGTCGGCTTCTTCGACCTCTCGTACCACCCGGAGAACAACAAGCGTTCCTCGGCGTCGGTCGCCTATCTGCACCCGTTCCTGGGCCGGCCGAACCTCCACATCATGCTGGAGACCTGGGCGCACAAGCTGGAGCTGGACGACAGCGGCCGGGCGACCGGCGTGCACGTCCGCACCAAGGACGGCGAGGAGATCCTCGTCCGGGCGAAGACCGAGGTGCTGGTCTGCGCGGGCGCGGTGGACACCCCGCGGCTGCTGATGCACTCCGGTATCGGCCCCAAGGCCGACCTGGAGGCGCTGGGCATACCGGTCAAGGTCGATCTGCCGGGCGTCGGTGAGAACCTGCTCGACCATCCCGAGTCGGTGATCGTGTGGGAGACGGACGGCCCGATACCGGACAACTCCGCGATGGACTCGGACGCCGGTCTGTTCGTGCGCCGGGACGCGGAGTCCAAGGGTCCGGATCTGATGTTCCACTTCTACCAGATCCCGTTCACCGACAACCCCGAGCGGCTGGGCTACGAGAAGCCCGAGCACGGGGTGTCGATGACCCCCAACATCCCCAAGCCGCGCAGCCGCGGCCGGCTGTATCTGACGAGCGCCGACCCCGAGGTCAAGCCCGCTCTCGACTTCCGTTACTTCACGGACGAGGACGACTACGACGGCCGCACCCTGGTCGACGGCATCCGGCTCGCCCGTGAGATCGCCAAGACCGAGCCGCTGGCCGGCTGGCTCAAGCGCGAGGTGTGCCCGGGCCCGGAGATCACCTCGGACGAGGAGATCAGCGAGTACGCCCGTAAGGTCGCGCACACCGTCTACCACCCCGCGGGCACCTGCAAGATGGGCGCCGCGAACGATGACCTGGCCGTGGTCGGCCCCGACCTGCGCATCCGCGGCCTGTCCGGCATCCGGATCGCCGACGCGTCGGTCTTCCCGACCATGCCCGCCGTGAACCCGATGATCGGAGTACTGATGGTGGGCGAGAAGTGCGCGGACCTGCTGGTCGGCGAGCGTGATCAGATCCGTTATCGATCGCGAGAGCGAGCCGCCCAGCTCGCTCCCGGAGGTGAGGCGTGATGGCGACGACCCTGGCCCCCGAGACGCCCGACACCCCCGAGACCGGCGACCGCACCCCGGTCTTCTCGGTCCGCGACATGTGGAAGGTCTTCGGTCCGAAGGCCGACCGAGTCCCCGGTTCGCCCGAGGCCGAGCTGTCCGCCGCGGACCTGCGTGCCCGCACCGGCTGCACGGCCGCCGTCCGGGACGTCTCCTTCGACGTCGAGCCGGGCGAAGTGTTCGTGGTGATGGGGCTCTCCGGCTCCGGCAAGTCCACCCTGGTGCGCTGCCTCACCCGTCTGATCGAGCCGACCTCCGGGACGCTGAAGATCGACGGTGAGGACGTCATGGCCATGGACAAGGCCCGGCTGCGCGATCTGCGCCGTCACCGCGCCGCCATGGTCTTCCAGCACTTCGGTCTGCTGCCGCACCGCTCCGTCCTCGACAACATCGCCTACGGCCTGGAGATCCAGGGCATGGGCAGGGCCGAGCGCCGCGCCAAGGCCGCCGAGATGGTCGAGAAGGTCGGCCTCACCGGTCTGGAGCGCCGCCGCCCCGGCCAGCTCTCCGGAGGTCAGCAGCAGCGCGTGGGCCTGGCCCGCGCCCTCGCCGTCGACCCCGAGGTGCTGCTGTTCGACGAGCCGTTCAGCGCGCTCGACCCGCTGATCCGCCGCGATATGCAGGAGGAGGTCATCCGGCTGCACCATGACGAGGGCCGGACGATGGTGTTCATCACCCATGACCTCAGCGAGGCGCTGCGGCTCGGCGACCGCATCATGCTGATGCGCGACGGCGGCATCGTGCAGATCGGCACCCCCGAGGAGATCGTCGGCTCCCCGGCCGACGACTACGTCCGGGACTTCGTCCGCGATGTGCCGCGCGAGCAGGTGCTGACCGTGCGCCGTGCGATGCGCCCCGCGACGTCCGACGAGAAGGACGACGGCCCCGCGCTGACCCCGAGCACCACCGTCGCCGACGCGATCGAGGCCGTGGCCCGCACCGGTGGCCCGGCGCGCGTCGTCGACGGCGGCCGCTGCCTGGGCGTCGTCGATCACGCCTGCCTGCTCAGCGTCGTCGCGGGCCTGGACGGCAAGGAGGCGGCCGCGGCATGAATACGCCCCTGACCCGCTTTCCGCCGGGTGGCCCCGGGAGGCGCGTGTGAGCACCACGACCACCCGCCCCCGTACCGGCCCCGACGCCGGGGCCTCCGCCGACGGGACCGCCGCGGCCGAACCGCGCCCGTCGCTGCTGCGCACCGCCGTCGGCAGTGTGACCGTCCGCAAGCTCGCGGTGCTCCTGGTGATCGCCGCCGTGCTCATCCCGCTCGCGCACGCCAAGTGGTCCGGTGGCAGCTGGCCGGACGCGCTGACCGTCGATGTGTCCGGCCCGCTCGGCAAGTCCAGCGACTGGATCCTCGACAACCGTGACAGCCACTGGATCTTCCTCTACTTCTTCGGCTACATCAGCCAAGCGATCATCATCGGCGTCCGCGTCGGCTATGTCGCCCTGCTCACCCTCGGCTGGGCCGGTGTCACCGCCGGGCTGACCCTGCTCGCCTGGCGGGTCGCCGGGGTGCGGGTCGCGGTGACGACCCTCGTGTCCCTCGCCGTCTGCGGACTGCTGGGCATGTGGGTGCCGACGATGCAGACGCTCGCCCTGATGGCCGTCGCCGTCACCGCCTCCGTCGTGATCGGCGCACTGCTGGGCCTGGCCGGCGGTCTCTCGGAATGGGCGTTCCGGGTGCTGCGGCCGGTGCTCGACACCATGCAGGTGCTGCCCGCGTTCGCGTATCTGCTGCCCGTCGTGATGATCTTCGGCAACGGCGTGCCCGGCGCGGTGCTGGCCACCGTGATCTACGCGGCTCCGCCCATGGCCCGGCTCACCGCCCTCGGCCTGCGCGGTGCGGACGCCGGGGTGCTGGAGGCCGTGGCCTCGCTCGGCGCGACCTGGCGGCAGCGGCTGCTGTCGGCCCGGTTCCCGTTGGCGCGCAAGGAACTGCTGCTGGGCATCAACCAGACGATCATGATGGCGCTGTCCATGGCCGTGATCGCCTCCGTGATCGGCGGCGGCGGTCTCGGTGACCGCGTCTACCAGGCGCTGTCCAGCGTCGACGTCGGCAAGGCGCTCGCCGCGGGACTCCCGATCGTGCTCCTCGCCGTCGTGATGGACCGCACCATCGGGGTGGCGGGCGAACGGCTCGGCGAGCCCCCGGCCGAGGACGGCCCCCGGCTGCTGCGCGGCTGGCCCGCGTGGGCGGGCGTCGCGGTGATCACCGCGGCCATCGCCGTCGCCGGACGGGTGTCCGGCTCCCAGACCTGGCCGGGCGGCTGGACCGTCGCCATCGAGGGGCCCGTCAACCAGTTCAAGGAATGGATAGTCGACCATTTCTACACCGGCGTGCCGGTCGTCGGCGGCACCGCCGAATGGGCCGCGAACTACCTCAAGTGGGTCCTCGACCCGCTGCGTGACGGACTGCAGGGCATCCCGTGGTACGGAATCCTGCTGATCGTCGGGGCGCTGGCCTGGCTGATCGGCACCTGGGCCACCGCGCTGACCGCCACCGCCGCCATGGCCGCGATCGGTGTGCTCGGCGTGTGGCAGTCGTCCATGGACACCCTCTCCCAGGTGCTCGCGGCCGTCGTCGTCACGCTGGTCCTCGGGTTCGCGATCGGCATCTGGGCCGCGCGCAGCGCCCGGCTGGAGCGGATGCTGCGACCGGTGCTGGACGTGTGCCAGACCATGCCGCAGTTCGTGTATCTGATCCCCGTGGTCGCGCTGTTCGACGTCGGCCGCGCCCCGGCGGCGGCCGCGGCCATCGTCTACGCGCTGCCCGCCGTCATCCGCATCACCGCCCAGGGGATTCGGAACGTCGACCCGGCCGCACTGGAGTCGGCACGCTCGCTCGGCGCCACCCAGGGGCAGCAGTTGCGCCAGGTCCAGTTGCCGCTGGCCCGCCCGGCGCTGCTGCTCGCCGTCAACCAGGGCGTGGTGCTGGTGCTGGCCGTGGTCGTCATCGGCAGCCTGGTCGGCTCGGGCGCGCTCGGCTACGACGTGCTGTCCGGCCTGGCGCAGGGCGACCTGGCGACCGGTCTGGTGGCGGGCACGGCAATCGTCTGCCTGGGGCTGATGCTCGACCGGGTGACCCAGCCGACCGCACGCCGCGACAGGAAGGGGGCCTGAGATGGCTACGGCCCATAACATTCGCCGCCGGCAGCTGCTGATGGCCGCCACCGGGGTCACGGCCCTGCTCACCGCGACCGGCTGCGGCGCGGCGGATATGTCCAAGCAGTCCTCGCCGTACGCCAATGTGGGCGGCGCGAAGAGCGTGACGCTCTCCGTCCAGTCCTGGGTCGGCGCACAGGCCAACGTGGCCGTCGCCCAGTATCTGCTGGAGCATGAGCTGGGCTACCACGTCGACACCGTCCAGGTGGACGAGATTCCGGCGTGGGACGCGCTCAGCCAGGGCCGGGTGGACGCGATCCTGGAGGACTGGGGCCACCCGGAGCAGGAACAGCGCTACGTCAAGGACAAGAAGACGATCGCGTCGGGCGGCGGCCTCGGCGTCACCGGCCACATCGGCTGGTGGGTGCCGAAGTACTTCGCCGACAAGCATCCGGACGTCCTCGACTGGAAGAACCTCAACAAGTACGCGAAGACCTTCAAGAGCGCGGAGAGCGGCGGGAAGGGCCAGCTGCTGGACGGCTCCCCGTCCTATGTCACCAATGACAAGGCACTGGTGAAGAACCTGAAGCTGAACTACTCGATCGTCTTCGCCGGTTCGGAAGCTGCCCAGATCACCCAGCTCAAGCAGTTCGCCAAGCAGAAGAAGCCCTTCCTGACGTACTGGTACGAGCCGCAGTGGCTGTTCAACCAGGTGCCGATGGAAGAGGTGAAGCTGCCCAAGTACACGGACAAGTGTGCTGCCGACGGAGCCAAGGACCCCGACTCCTTCGACTGCGCCTACCCGACCACCCCGCTGCAGAAGTACCTCAACGCGGACTTCGCGAAGAAGGGCGGCAAGGCGGCGGCGTTCCTGAAGAAGTTCCACTGGACCAAGAAGGACCAGAACCAGGTGTCCGAGCTGATCGCCTCGGACGGGATGTCGGCGCAGGACGCGGCCGAGAAGTGGATCAAGGCGCATCCGGACGTCTGGAAGAAGTGGCTGCCCTAGCTCCGGTCACTTTCTGAACGACGCACCCGGCCGGGCCCCGCCCCGTCCCCCTCATGCGGTCTTCTCATGGGGCGGACGGAGCGGGGCCCAGCTGTTGGGCCAGCTCCCGCGCGGCGGCCATCGTCGCGCGGAAGAGCCGGGGGCCGAAGGTGACGCGGGCGGCGCCGAGCCTGCCCAGCTCGGCGGGCGAGGGTCCGTCCGCCGCGAAGGCCGCCGCGTTGACCGGCACCCCGATGGCGGCCGCGAGCCGGGGCAGCAGCTCCGGGGGCGCGAAGATCGGATAGACGCAGTCCGCGCCCGCCGCCGCATAGGCCCGCCCCCGCTCGATCGCCACCTCGGCCGCGCGCTCACTGTCGCCAAGGCCGGACCCTGCCTCGCCTTGGGCGGAGTCGCCCGGGGCGGACTCGCCGTGGACGAAGGTGTCGATCCGAGCGTTGATCACCAGACCGTCGCCCGCCTCGGCGCGTATCGCGGCCAGCCGGTCGGCCTGCTCCCGTGGGTCGGCCAGCCGCTTGGTCAGCGGGTCGGAGTCCTCCAGATTGCAGCCCACCGCCCCGGTCTCCAGCAGCCGTTCGACCAGCTCCTTGGCGTCGAGGCCGTAGCCGCTCTCCAGGTCCGCCGACACCGGTACCTCCACGGCCCGGACGATCCGGGCCACCGCGGCGAACATCTCCCGGGCCGGTATCCGACCGTCCTGGTAGCCCAGCGACGCCGAGACCCCGGCGCTCGGCGTCGCCAGGGCCGGGAAGCCCGCGTCCGCGAAGGCGCGGGCCGACCCGGCGTCCCAGGGACCGGGCAGCACGAGCGGCGCGTCCGCGTCCCGCCCGTGGTGCATCGCCCGGAACGCCCTGGCCTCGGCCGTGGCACTGGCCGTCATGGAAACCCCCTTGAACGAGCGTCCTCAGCCCGCGGTCGGCTTGTAGGAGCCCGGGACCAGGCGTGTTGTCACTCCGATGCGGTTCCAGGCGTTGATGGTGAGGATGAGCGCGATGACCTGGGCCAGCTCCGGCTCTTCGAAGTGCTTGGCGGCCCGGTCGTACACCTCGTCCGGGACACCGCCGGGCAGCAGCGTGACGGCCTCGGTCAGGGCGAGCGCGGCCTGCTCCTGCTCGGTGTAGACCCCGGGCGCCTCCTCCCAGGCGTTGAGCAGGTAGATCCGCTCCTCGGACTCGCCCGCCGCCCGGGCGTCCTTGATGTGCATGTCGATGCAGAACGCGCAGTGGTTGATCTGCGAGGCGCGGATCTTGATCAGCTCCGTCAGCGACGGCTCCAGGCCCTTACGGGATGCCACGTCCAGCTGGACCATGGCCTTGTAGACGGCCGGGGCCGCGTGGGCGAAGCTCATCCGGGGGCCGTGCTGGTGGGTGCTCTCAGGCGTCGTCATGAGCTCCACGCTAGAACCTCACCAGCCCAGAGGTATGGTCCATTTCCATGGAGGATTCATGGGCCACTTCCGGGTCCGGGAGGGCGAGCAGTGGGTCCGGAAGGGCAGGCTCCGGGTCCGGAAAGGCCCGTTCCGGGGCGGGGGAGACGAGCGGGCTCGGCGCCGATCTGCATCTGGACCTGCCGCAGGGCGGGGCCGGTGGGGTGCGGGCCGCGCTGATCCGCTCGCTGCGTGACGCCGTACGCGGCGGCCGCCTCGCCCCCGGCACCCGGCTGCCCTCCTCCCGCTCGCTCGCCGCCGACCTCGGTATCGCCCGCAACACGGTCGCCGACGCCTACGGCGAACTCGTCGCCGAGGGGTGGCTCACCGCCCGGCAGGGCTCCGGCACCCGGGTCGCCCGGCGCGTCGTCCCGCCCGAGCCCGCGCCGCCGCGCACCCCGCCGCCCGCCGCCGTGGCCGCTACCCGCCCGGCCTACGACCTGCGGGCCGGGTCGCCCGATGTCTCCGCCTTCCCCCGCTCCGCCTGGCTCTCTGCCGCCCGGCGCGCCCTGACCGCGGCGCCCAGCGACGCCTTCGGCTACGGCCACCCCAGCGGGCGGCCCGAACTGCGCCGGGTCCTGGCCGACTATCTCGCCCGCGCCCGCGGGGTGCGCGCCGCTCCCGAACGGATCGTGGTCTGCGCCGGGTTCGTCCAGGGGCTCGCCCTGCTCGGCCGGACGCTGCACCGGGACGGCCACCGCGCGCTGGCCGTCGAGACCTATGGGCTCGACATCCACTGGAATGTGCTGCGCCGCGGCGGACTGCGCACCGTGCCGCTGCCGGTCGACGGGCGGGGCGCCCGCACCGGCGACCTCGACCGCCTCACCGGCGTACGCGCCGCGCTGCTCACACCGGCGCATCAGTTCCCCACCGGCGTCGCCCTGGACCCCGACCGGCGGGCCGCCGTGGTCGACTGGGCGTCCCGGGCCGACGGGCTGGTGCTGGAGGACGACTACGACGGCGAATTCCGCTACGACCGCCAGCCGGTGGGGGCGCTCCAGGGACTGGACCCCGAGCGGGTGGTCTATCTGGGCACGGCGAGCAAGAGCCTGGCGCCCGGGCTGCGGCTGGCCTGGATGGTGGTGCCGGACCATCTGCTGGACCGGCTGCTGGCGGTCAAGCGGACGGGGGAGTGGCAGTCGGGCGCGCTGGATCAGCTGACGCTCGCGGAGTTCATCGCATCGGGCGCGTACGACCGCCATGTGCGCGGGATGCGGCTGCGCTACCAGCGGCGCCGCGACCAGCTGGTGGCGGCGCTGGCCGACCGCGCCCCCCAGGTGCGCGTCACGGGCATCGCGGCCGGACTGCACGCGGTGCTCGAACTGCCGCCGGGCACCGTGCGCTCCGTCCTCCAGGGTGCGGCGTGGCAGGGCCTGGCCATGGAGGGCCTGAACCGCTTCCGGTACCGCGAGGAGAACGGGCCGGGCGGCGGTGAACCGGAGCCGGACGGGCTGGTCTTCGCCTACGGGGCGCCGCCCGAGCACGCCTTCGCGGGCGCCCTGGAGGCGCTGTGCCGGGTGCTGCCCTGAGCGGGCGGCTCCCCGCACCCGGCGTTCACTTGTGCGATAACCCCCTCTAGGGTGGGCGGTCCAACGAACGGGGGAGCAGAACCAATGGAACGGAAAGGTCCACGCCGACTGCGGTCGAGCACGGTTATCCTGGGTGGCATGGGCGCCCTCGCGGCGGCCCTCACCTCCTGTGGATCGGAGCCCGACAAGCGCTGTGTCGACCGGGACAGCTACGACGTGGTCAACGGCTACCGCGTCGTCGACTCCAGCGCCTGCAACGGCTCTTCGGGCTCGACGGGCGGCAAGAAGAAGAGCAGCCGCGGCACCACCAAGCGGGTCGACGGCGACTGGTACTACGACGCCGACGTCGACGGCCGCTGGGCGGACTACGGCACCTTCAGCAAGAGCCAGGCCGCCGACCGTGGCGGCTTCGGCTGTTCGGGGTCGGGCGGCGGCTGACCGGACGACGACCCGATGAAGCGTCACACCATGGACCCCCGCCCCGACTGGCAGACCACGGTCGAGGAGCAGGGGGTCATCTACCCACTGACCCGCTACCCGGACGATTCGCTGCGCCCGTACTGGGACGAGAGCGCCTACTACGCCTTCTCGCTGCCCGAGGTCGAGGCGCTGGAGGATGTGGTCGAGGAGCTGCACCGGATGTGTCTGGAGGCGGCCGCCCACATCGTCGACGCCGACCGCTTCGCCGACCTCGGCATCGAGGACCCGCGGGTGGCCGGGCTGGTCGCCGAGTCCTGGCGCCGGAGGGCCGAACAGCCCAGCGTCTACGGCCGGTTCGACCTGCGGTACGACGGGGCTCCGGGGAGCCCGGCGAAGCTGCTGGAGTACAACGCCGATACGCCCACCTCGCTGGTGGAGGCGGCGAGCGCCCAGTGGTTCTGGATGGAGGACCGCTACCCCGGCGCCGACCAGTGGAACTCCCTGCACGAGCGGCTGGTCGACGCCTGGCGGCACCAGGCCGCCCTGCTGCCGCCGGGCGTGCCCCTGTACTTCGCCCACTCGGCCGGGGACGAGCTGGGCGAGGACCTGATGACCGTCGCCTACTTGCGGGAGACGGCCGAACAGGCGGGGCTGCGGACCGAGACGATCTCCATGGAGGACATCGGCTGGGAACGGCTCTCCGGCCGCTTCGTGGACATGCGGCACCGCTTCATCCGCGGCTGCTTCAAGCTCTACCCCTGGGAGTGGCTGGTCAGCGACCGGTTCGGCGCCCATGTGCTGGACACGGTCGACAACGGCGGTGGCACCGGCTCCACCCTGTGGATCGAGCCCGCCTGGAAGATGCTGCTGTCCAACAAGGCGCTGCTGGCCATCCTGTGGGAGCTGTACCCCGGCCACCCCAATCTGCTGCCCGCCTACCTCGACGGGCCCCGCGAACTGGCCCGCACCACCGGCTACGTGGCCAAGCCGCTGCTCGGCCGGGAGGGCGCGGGCGTCACCGTGCACCAGCCGGGCGCGGAGCCCGTCATCCGGGACGAGGCCTGCTGCTACCAGGAGTTGGCCCCGCTGCCCGAGGTGGACGGCAACCGGGTGGTGCTCGGCGCGTGGGTGGTGGAGGACGAGCCCGCGGGGCTCGGCATCCGGGAGTCGGCCGGGCTGATCACGGACGAGTACGCGCGCTTTGTGCCGCATGTGATTCTCTAAGCGGCCGCGGATCTCCACACGAGCCCGGACGAGCGCGCGGCGCATGCGCACCAGGCAGTTCGTGATCATTCGGCCAGCACCGCCCTGAGCTGGTCCAGGGCCCAGTCCAGATCCTCCTTGCCGATCACCAGGGGCGGTGCGATCCGGATGGTGGACCCATGGGTGTCCTTGACCAGCACCCCGCGGTCCATCAGCCGCTCGGAGATCTGCCGCCCGGTGCCGCGCGACGGCTCCACGTCCACACCGGCCCACAGCCCGCGCCCCCGCACCGCTACCACCGCCCCGCCGTGCGCCATCTGCGCCAGCTCCCGGTGCAGATGCTCGCCCAGCTCCGCCGCGCGGCCCTGGAACTCCCCGGTCCGCAGCATGGCGATCACTTCCAGCGCGACCGCGCAGGCGAGCGGATTGCCGCCGAAGGTCGAGCCGTGCTCCCCGGGGCGGTGGACGCCCAGCACCTCGGCGGAGGACACCACCGCCGACACCGGCACCACCCCGCCGCCCAGCGCCTTGCCCAGCACATAGACGTCCGGAACGACGCCCTCGTGCTCACAGGCGAAGGTCTTCCCGGTGCGGCCCAGGCCCGACTGGATCTCATCGGCGATGAACAGCACACCCCGCGCCCGGGTCAGCTCGCGCACCCCGGCCAGATATCCGGGCGGCGGCACCAGCACCCCCGCCTCGCCCTGGATGGGCTCCAGCAGCACGGCGACCGTCTCCCCGGCCCCGGCGTCGAGGGCGGCCTCCATCGCCGCCAGATCGCCGTACGGCACGATGTCGAACCCCGGGGTGTACGGGCCGTGGTCCGCGCGGGCCTCCGGATCGGTGGAGAAGCTGATGATCGTGGTCGTGCGGCCGTGGAAGTTGTTGTCCGCGACGATGATCCTGGCCCGCCCGTCCGGCACGCCCTTGACGCGGTAGCCCCATTTGCGGGCGGTCTTGATCGCCGTCTCGATCGCCTCCGCGCCGGTGTTCATGGGCAGCACCGTCTCCATCCCGCACAGCGCGGCCAGCTCCGTGCAGAAGGCGGCGAACCGGTCGTGGTGGAAGGCGCGCGAGGTGAGCGTGACCCGCTCCAGCTGCGCCTTGGCGGCGTCGATCAGCCGCCGGTTGTGGTGCCCGAAGTTGAGCGCGGAATACCCGGCGAGCAGGTCCAGATACCGGCGGCCTTCGACATCGGTCATCCACGCCCCCTCGGCGGAGGCGACGACGACCGGAAGCGGATGGTAGTTGTGCGCGCTGTGGGCCTCGGCGGCCGCGATGGCGCGCTCCGAGGGGCGTTCGGTCGAGGTCAAGACGTCCTCCGTTCTGTTCTGTGAACCACCGAGGGTCGGTGAGACCTCCGAGGGCTGCGACACCTCCGGGGGCTGCCGCACCATCGAGGGGCAGCGACACCACCCAGGGTGGGGCTGTGCACCGTGACTGGCGAGCCGAGCGGGGAACCGGCCATGAGGAGGCAGGGCCTCGGCATGGCAGGGCGTCGCCATGGCAGGTCCTCACTGCGGCGGGGCCTCGCCGCGGCCGGGCTCATCCCGGTCAGGGGCGAGGCCGCCGGGCCGGGGGTGGCCTGTCGCGCCCCCGGTCCGGCGACCGGCCGGGACGGCCCGTGGGGGCCTGCCCGGCCTCAAGCCCGGGCAGGGCCTGCCACCACTGCTCCTCCCGGATCAGGCCGCCGGGCGCCGCGCGGTCCGACAGGCCCACGATCCGGGACAGCACCCGCTCGGCCATCGTCTCGCCGCCCGCCGCCGGTGGCCTGCTTTCCGACGGTGCGCTGCCCGCCCGGGGCTGGTCCCCCAGGGGGTCGTCCGCCCGGGGGCCGTCCCCCGGCGGGTCGGCGGGCGGTGGCCCCTCCAGCGCGCGCCCGAGCGCCCGCAGCTCGCCGGGCAGCCCTTCCCCGTCCATCCCCTATACCTCCCTGCCGTGCTTGCTGTGTCTGCCGTGCTTGCCGTGCCCGCACCGGTCCCTCGCCGGGCGGGGCCGCCTCGTCCGCCTGCAGCAGCAGCTCCAGCCGCCGCAGCGCGCGGCTCAGCCGCGACTTCACCGTGCCGCGCGGCCAGCCCAGGGCCGCCGCGGTCTCCGCCTCGTCCAGATCCAGCAGATAGCGGTAGGTGACCACCCAGCGCTGCGGCTCGCTCAGCTCTTCCAGCGCGGCCAGCAGCCGCGCCCGCCGCTCGTCCGCGAGCGCCACGGCCGCCGGATCGGCGCTCTCCGGTATGGCCGGACCCTCCGGACCGGCTCCGGCCATCGCCCCCTCCCGGTCGACCGCCGTCTGCTGACGACGCGCCGACCGCACCGCGTTCCGCGTCTCATTGGCGACGATCCGCAGCAGCCACGGCCGGAAGGCCGCGTCGCCCCGGAAGGTGCCCAGCGCGAGATACGCCTTCACGAAGGCGTCCTGCACCACGTCTTCAGCGTCCGCGCCCGCGCCCATCAGCGCGGCGGTGCGCAGCGCTATCGGCGCATGCGCGCGCACCAGCTCGGTATAGGCCTCGGTCTCCCCGGCCCGCACCCGAGCGATCACGCCCGCGTCCGGCCCGGCGTCCGTCCCTGAGTCCGGCCCGGTGTCCGGCCCAACGTCCGGCCCGGCGTCCTGCGCTGCGTCCGGCCCTGCGTCCTGTGCTTCGTCCTGCGCGACGAGGTCCCCCTCCCGCGCCCCCTCACGAGTCCTCACACCTTTGATACACCGGCGGACCGAGTCTGGTTCCACACCTGAGAGAATGGGTGGCATGGCCCTTGATCGTCCCCGTGCGCTCTCCGGTATCCAGCCCACCGCAGGCTCCTTCCACCTCGGGAACTACCTCGGTGCGATCCGGCAGTACGTCGCGCTGCAAGAGACCCACGACGCCTTCTACACCGTGGTCGACCTGCACGCGATCACCGTTCCGCAGGACCCGGCGGAGCTGCGCGCCAACAGCCGGCTCGCCGCCGCCCAGCTGCTCGCCTCCGGACTCGACCCGGACCGCTGCACGCTCTTCATCCAGAGCCATGTGCCCGAGCACGCCCAGCTCGGCTGGGTGATGAACTGCCTCACCGGCTTCGGCGAGGCCTCCCGCATGACCCAGTTCAAGGACAAGTCGGCCAAGCAGGGTGCCGACCGGTCGACCGTCGGCCTCTTCACGTACCCGATCCTCCAGGTCGCGGACATCCTGCTCTACCAGGCCAACCACGTCCCCGTCGGCGAGGACCAGCGCCAGCACATCGAGCTGACCCGCGATCTCGCGGACCGGTTCAACGGCCGCTTCGGCGAGACCTTCACCGTCCCCGACGCGTACATCGTCAAGGAGACCGGGAAGATCTACGATCTCCAGGACCCGACGGTCAAGATGAGCAAGTCGGCCTCCACCCCCAAGGGCATCGTCAACCTCCTCGACGAGCCGAAGGTCTCCGCGAAGAAGATCAAGAGCGCGGTCACCGACCTGGAGACCGAGATCCGCTTCGACGAGGAGAAGAAGCCCGGCGTCAGCAATCTGCTGACCATCTACTCCACCCTCACCGGCCTCTCCATCAAGGAGTTGGAGGGGAAGTACGAGGGCAAGGGGTACGGCGCGCTCAAGACCGATCTGGCCGAGGTGCTGGTCGAGTGGGTGACGCCGTTCCGCGAGCGGACCCAGGAATACCTGGCGGACCCGGGGACGTTGGACGGAATCCTGGCCAAGGGGGCGGACAAGGCGCGTGGCGTCGCCGCCGAGACGCTGGCGCTCGTCTACGACAAGGTGGGGTTCCTGCCCGCGGCGCGCTGAGCGCCCACGAGGGGGTCCAGCGCGGGCGCTGCCTCGGCGAGCGCCGCCGGAGTGTACCCCGGCCCACCCCTGACCAGGGGGTTCTTCGGCCCGTGTGCCGAAGAATCGAGGAATCTAGCCGCGAAGGCGGCACAGCCGCCACACTGGCACCGGTGCAGCGCACTGAAGCCCAGCAGCCCGGGAGGGCCAGGAGGGAGAACGCAGTGGGGACCGTAACGCTCGGCGTTTCGATCGCGGTCCCGGAGCCGTACGGCAGCTTCCTCCAGGAGCGGCGCGCGGGCTTCGGGGACCCGGCCGCTCATGGCATCCCCACCCACGTCACCCTCCTGCCGCCAACCGAGGTCGAGGCCACGGCGCTGCCCGCCGTGGAGGACCATCTGGCCCAGGTCGCGGCGGAGGGGCGGCCGTTCCCGATGCGGCTGGAGGGGACCGGCACCTTCCGCCCGCTCTCGCCCGTCGTCTTCATCAAGGTCGTCGAAGGCGCGGACGAATGCATGGTGCTGCAGGAGCAGATCCGGGCGGCGTCCGGGCCGTGCGCCCGTGAGCTGCTCTTCCCGTACCACCCGCACGTGACCGTCGCGCACGGCATCGACGAGGACGCGATGGACCGGGCGTTCGCGGAGCTGAAGGACTTCGAGGCGGCCTGGACGATCAACGGCTTCGCGCTGTACGAGCAGGGCGCGGACGGGGTGTGGCGGCTCGACCGCGAGTACCCCTTCGGGTCGGGCGAACCGCCCGAGACAGCCTCGCCCGTGGTGCCCCGTCAGATCGATCTGACCCGCCCGGCCGCCCCCTCGCGCTGGTGAGCCCGGGGCTGAAGCTCTGGTAGACCCGGCAGCCCTGCCCTGGTAAGCGGTAAGCCCTGGGCCGGACGGCGTAGCGGAGTCGTGGAGCAGCGGAGAAATGGGAACCCGCCGCCGAGGAGTAAAAATCGGCGGAAGGGTAGTTGTTGATCATGGACTGGCTGACCCGCTTGCCGCTCATCGGCCCCGCCCTCGCCCGGGTGATGCGTACCCACGCCTGGCGTTCCTACGAACGGCTGGAACGCGTCCACTGGGCCCGCCTGGCGGCCGCGATCACCTTCATCAGCTTTCTCGCCTTCTTCCCCCTCGTCACCGTGGGAGCGGCCATCGGCGCCGCGACGCTCACCGAGTCGCAGATGCATCAGCTGCAGCGGAAGCTCGCCCAGCAGATCCCCGGCATCTCCGGTCAGCTCGATCTGAGCAGTCTCATCCACAACGCCGCGACGATCGGGATCGTCGCGGGCGCCCTGCTGCTGTTCACCGGCATCGGCTGGGTGGGCTCGCTGCGCGAATGCCTGCGCGCGGTCTGGGAGCTGGAGGAAGATCCCGGGAATCCTGTGGTGCGCAAGCTCAAGGACGGCCTGGTGCTCATCGGCCTCGGCGGCGTCGCCCTCGCCTCGTTCGCCGTCTCGACGCTCGCCGTCATCGTCATCCACCGGGTGACGCGACTCCTCCACATCCCCGAGTACGGGGTGGGCGGCTGGCTGCTGACGATCGCCGCGTTCCTGATCGCCGTCGCGGCCGACTTCCTGCTGCTGTGCTACGTCCTGACCTGGCTGCCCAGGGTCGAGCCGCCGCGCCGGAGGGTCGTGGTCGCGGCGCTCATCGGCGCGATCGGCTTCGAACTGCTGAAGCTGCTGCTGAGCAGCTATCTGCGGGGGGTGGCGGCCAAGAGCATGTATGGGGCGTTCGGCGTGCCCATCGCGCTGCTGCTGTGGATCAACTTCACCGCGAAGCTCACGCTGTACTGCGCCGCCTGGACCGCCACCGGATCGGCCGCCGAGGAGATGGACGAGAAGACCGCCGAACCCGATGAGCCCGACGGCACGGGCGACGGCCCCCCGCCCCTCGGGCCGGGCGGCCGGACCGAGGGGCCCGGCCGCTCTGCGGCGTAACGATCCGCGTAACGATCCCTCCGGATCAGCCCCGGCGCGGCCAGCGGCGGTGCACCGCGTACGCCACCGCGCCCAGCACGGCCAGCGAACCGGCCGCGATCCCGGCCGCCGTCCACATGCCGCCCGAGTCGCCGCCCGAGACGGACGCCTGGGTGTGCTCGTCGCCGTTCTTCTTGCCGTCCACCGAGGCATGGCTCTTGTCCAGGCCCGCCGGGCCGGGGCGGACGAGGGTGCCGACCGGAGTCACCGAGTCCGCCGCGTTGAACCCCCAGTCGAACAGCTTCGCGGTCTCCTTGTAGACGCCGAAGGGCTCCGACTTCTGCGGGTTCATGACCGTGACCAGCAGCACCCGCTTGCCGCGCTGGGCCACGCCGGTGAAGGTGGAGCCCGCCTTGCTCGTATAGCCGTTCTTGACCCCTGCCAGGCCCTTGTAGGCCTTGACGTCGATGCCGGTCAGCAGGCGGTCGGTGTTCTGGATACCGAAGCTCATGCGGACCTTCTTGCCCTTTTTGTTCTTTTTGTATTCCCCCGGGAACTGGGCGGTCGCCGTCGAGCAGTACTCCCGGAAGTCCGCCTTCTGCAGCCCGGACCGGGCGAACAGCGTGAGGTCGTACGCGCTGCTGTACTGGCCGTCCTCGTCATAGCCGTCCGGTGTGACGACATGGGTGTCCAGCGCGTTCAGCTGCTTGGCGTGTGCCTGCATGTCCCGCACGGTCGCCGGGACGCCGCCGTTCATCGCGGCCAGGACGTGCACCGCGTCGTTGCCCGAGCGCAGGAAGACGCCCAGCCACAGGTCGTGCACCGTGTAGTTGAGGTTCTCCTTCACGCCCACCAGGCTGCTGCCCGCGCCCATTCCGGCCAGGTCGGACGTCCGTACCGTGTGCTTCGTCGTCTTGGGGAACTTCGGCAGCACGGTGTCCGCGAACAGCATCTTCAGGGTGCTCGCGGGCGGCAGCTGCCAGTGGGCGTTGTGCGAGGCCAGCACATCGCCCGACTCGGCGTCCGCCACCATCCAGGACTTACCGCTCAGCCCCTTCGGCAGCGCGGGCGCGCCCCGCTTCGCGTCCATCTGGGTGCCGGGCCGACCGAGCCGCGCCCCGCCCACCGTGGACATCCGGGCGGGAGGCTGCGCGGCCTCGGCGCCCTTGGCGCCGCCCGGGTCGTCGGCGGCGAACGCGGGGGAGGCGAGCAGGGGAGACATCAAAGTGGACAGCAGCAGGGCGGCCGTGGCGGCCAGTGGCGCGGCGGCGCGCGACGTGAAGGTGTTCGAAGAGATCGGCACGTCTGCGAACGTACCCGCAGCCGTCGCGGACGGCGAAAGCACCGCCGTCTTACGGGTGGCGGACCCCCGCGTGGAGGTACGCGTCCGGGTGCCCATACTGGAGACCATGAAGCTCAGCCGCCCCGTTTCCTGGTTCCTGCTCGCCTTTGGGGCGTGGAGCTGGGTCATCTGGTTCACCTTTGTCAAAAATTTGTGGAAGGACGCCAGCGGGCTCGCTTTCGACGACGCCGGTGACCCCACCGCGTACTTTTGGGTGCATCTGCTGCTCGCGATCACGTCCTTTCTCTTGGGGACGGCCATCGGGGTGATCGGGTTGCGCGGGCTGCGTGCTTTGCGCCGAAATGACGCCGACGCGTAGCCGTCCGGAGTCCGGACAATTCCACAGCCGCATAGGGGAGAACCGGGGATGGTCGTGCTCTTCGTCCTGATCGCACTGGCCGTCGTCGGTCTGCTCGTCGGCGTGCACTGGTACGTGTGGCGGCGGCTGATCCGCGACACGACGGCGCCCGGCGGGCGGGCCCGCCGTACGGGCACGGCGGCGGCCTTCGCGCTCCCGCTGATCAGCGTCGGGGCCCTGGTCGCGGGGCGTACGGGCGTGCCCTTCCCGCTTCAGCGGGTGCTGGCCTGGCCGGGGTACCTGTGGCTCGCGCTGCTGCTGTACCTGACCCTGGCCCTGCTGGTCGGCGAGGCGGTACGGCCCCTCCTGCGCGCCTGGCTGAAGCGCCGTGCGGTGGCCGAAGCCGTCGCCGCGCCTGCTCAGCCCGCCCCGGCGCCCGCCCCGGCTCCGGTGCCCGCCCCGGCTCCGGTGCCCGCCGCCGCGCCGGGAGGTGCGGCAGCCATGGCGACGGAGGCGCCTGAGGCAACTGAGGCACCCGAGACGCCCGAGGCACCCCAGGCGGCCACGGCAGGCGTCACGCCATCGCGGCGGCTGTTCGTCGCCCGGGCCGTGGCCGGGGGTGCCACGGCGGCGGCCGCCGGGACGGTCGGGTACGGGACGTACACCGTGCTGCGCGGGCCGCGCGTCAAGCGGGTCACCGTGCCGCTCGCGAAGCTGCCGCGCCGCGCGCACGGCTTCCGGATCGCCGTCGTCAGCGACATCCACCTCGGCCCGGTCCTCGGCCGCTCGCACACCCGGCGCGTCGTCGAGACGATCAACCGCACGAACCCCGACCTCGTCGCCGTCGTCGGCGACCTCGTGGACGGCAGTGTCGCGGACCTCGGCCCGGCCGCCGAGCCGCTGCGCGGGCTGCGCAGCAGGCTCGGGAGCTTCTTCGTGACCGGGAACCACGAGTATTTCTCCGGCGCCGGGCAGTGGGTCGACCACGTCCGCGAACTCGGCATCCGCCCCCTGGAGAACGAGCGCGTCGAGCTGGACTGGTTCGACCTCGCCGGGGTCAACGACGTGGCGGGGGAGGACGAGGGACAGGGGCCCGACTTCGACCGGGCGCTCGGCGACCGCGACCGGGCGCGTCCGTCCGTCCTGCTCGCCCACCAGCCGGTGGTGATCGACGACGCGGTGGAGCGCGGCGTCGACCTCCAGCTGTCCGGCCACACCCACGGCGGGCAGCTCTGGCCCGGCGAGTACGTCGCGGCGCTGGCCAACCCCACCGTGGCGGGGCTGGAGCGGTACGGCGACACCCAGCTCTACGTCACCCGTGGGGCCGGGGCCTGGGGGCCGCCGGTGCGGGTCGGGGCGCCGCCGGATGTCACCGTCGTGGAACTGGCCTCAACGCGCGCCTGAGGTGGTTTCCGGGACGCGCGGCGCGTCCGGTGCCGGCGCCTCCGGTACCGGCTGCTCATCGCCCTTCGCCGCGCGGCTGTGCGGCAGCGCGGCGTTACGGATGCCGGAGGCGCGATCGTGCGGGCCGATCCGGTCCGGATGGCGCAGCGTCTCCACCGCGCAGGTGGCGGCGAGCGCGAATCCGGCGGCCACGGCGAACAGTGCGACGGGCCCGAGCGCGCTGAGAACCGCCGCCGCACCGACGGTGCCCGGGTCATGGGTGGCGGCGAACACATTGGATGGCCACGGCTCGTCCAGCACGATCAGTACGGCCAGGAACAGCGCCGCCAGCAGCGGCAGTGCGAGCGCCCCGAGCAGCAGCGCCCGCAGGGCCAGCCGCCAGGCCACCAGCGGGCCGCCGTCGTGCGCCACGAGCCGCAGCCGCAGCAGCCACTTGCCGGGGGTCGCGCCGGTCGCCAGCGGCAGCAGGACGAACCAGGCCAGGAAGACCCCGACGAGCAGCCAGGCCGGGATCGCCGTGTCCTGAGCGACCATCGCGGCGCTGATGAACGTCATCGCGAGCGCGTATCCGGCCAGGTCGACGCCCAGCGCCGCCAGCCGCCGCCCGAACGGCACCGGCCGTCGCGTCAGCGCCCGTCCGTCCAGGCTCTCCAGCGCGGGCAGCAGCCGCGCCACCGGCCCGGCGAGCAGCCAGCCGAGCACCGCGCCCGAGGTGTTGATGATCAGGTCGTCCACGTCGAAGAGCCGGTAGGGGCAGTTGTACATGCCCCACACCCCGGTCACCTGCGTCACCTCGAAGAACACCGCCGTCCCCAACCCGATCATCGCGGTGGTCCGCAGCCCGAGCCGGAAGTGGTAGCGCAGGAAGCGGCCGAGCGGCACGGTCAGCAGCAGGTTGAAGAGCGCCCCGGCGACGGCGGGATTCTGGAACACCAGGGCGCCCGGGGTGATCTGACGCCCCGCCTCCTTCCAGATGTCACCGAAGGTGTTGCCCGGAATCCACTGGGGGTGGGCGACGGCGGCGAACTGCTCGCACGTGATCGACGCGTCCGCCGGCAGCGGCACGATCGTCATGCAGAAGGCGGTGATTCCGTAGAACAGGAAGCCGTAGAGCGACAGGGCCCGGCCGTGGGACAGCACACCGTGCCTGCGGTAGAGGACGACGGCGGTCGGCAGCAGCAGTAACACCGCGAGCAGCGGGAAGAGGGCGGCGGCGGTCTGGATCGGGAGGAGGTAGGCGTTGGCCATGACGGGGACTATACGTGATGCGTATACCCGGGGTGTATAGCGGGTCGGGGGCGGGCGGGCCGCCGCCCCGGGAGGCCCCGGGGGCGGCGTCACCAGCGGCTTGAAGTCTTAAGTGGCTTGAAGCCTTGAGGACTTACGAGCTCTTCTTCTCGAAGGAGCTGAGGAAGATGCCGAGCGCCTGCTTGTTCTCCTTGGCGTTCCAGTCGTGCGCCGGTGTCGTCCACCGGATGGAGAAGCCCCGGCCGCCGCCGACCAGGAAGCCGCGGCCGAACGTGCGGAGCCGGTCGCTCCCGACCGCCGTGCTCCACTCCATGTCGGCGGCCTTCCAGTCGCGGTACTCGACCCGGCGGATGTCGTCGATCCGCTGGAAGCCGGGATACAGCTTCTCGATCGTCGGGATCAGACGGCGCCAGCCCTCGACGGGGTCCTCTTCGGGGCCCTTCCCGAACGTCACTACCAGATTGCGGTCGTCGCCCTTCGCGGCGAACTTGATGTGGAAGCGCGAGCCGCTCTCGACCCGCTTCCAGCCCTCGGGGAGGTCGATGGAGAACCCGCCCGTCTCGCTCGTGTAGCGGTAGTAGCCGGGCGGCGGCGGGTCGTCGGGGCCGGGGTACGCGCCGCCGCCACCGCCTCCGGCGGCGGGGGGCGAGGAGGACGACGACGGCGGGGGCTGCTCGGAGGCGGACGATCCCGGCGGGCCCGGGGTGTCCGGCGCGGAGGGCGGCGGGTCCTCGCGCGGCAGGCTGGGGGCGGCGCCGCCCGCCGGTGGGGCGGAGGGGGAGGCGTCGGAGGCGCGGTCGCCGCCGCCCTGGCCGCTGGTGGTGGCCAGGGCCACCACCGAGACCGCCGTGCCGAGGACCAGGGTGGCGAGGGCCAGCGCCAACGGGCCGACCCGGCGGCCACCATGGCGCCCGCCCCCGCCGCCCGCGCCCCCGCCCGCGCTTCCGCCCCCGCCGCCGCGCCGCGTCGACGGGAACCACGCCTCGTACGTGGTGCGCAGCCACGGCAGGCGCGGCGCGGCGCGCATCGGGACGGGCTCGCCCTCGTTGAGGATGCGCTCCAGGGCCTGGCGCACCACCGGCGCCGTCAGCCGCTCCCGTGGATCGTCGCGCAGCAGCCCGTGGATGACCTGGACGAGCGGCCCGGCGTGCGGCGGGGGCGGTACGGGTACCTCCCGGATGACCCGCAGCGTCTCCTCCGTCGAGGCCCGGCCCCGGTGCGGCGGGCGGCCCTCGACCATGGCGAACAGGACCGCGCCCAGCGCCCACATGTCCGACGCGGCGCAGGCGCCGGTCCCGCGCGCCTGCTCCGGGGAAGCGTACGCGGGGTCGGTGACCTGCCGTGACGGCTCGGTGCCGACCTGGCCGAAGCCGGAGAGGACGACCTCACCGTCCGAGCGCATCAGGACCCGCGCGGGGCTGATGTCACCGTGCACGATGCCCGCGCGATGGGCGGAGTCGAGGACGGCGAGGAGCTGCAGGCCGATGCGGGTGGCGCGGACCGGGTCCAGCCCGCCGCGCCAGTCCAGTTCCGTACTTAACGGGCGGCTGTCGCTCATGGGCCGGCCGGTTCGTTCCGCTGCGCCGCGCTCCTGCGTGCCGGTCACGCTTTCACCCCTTGATGAACGTGCCCCATCCACCCTCTTCCCCAGGAGGTACGTCGAGGTCGGGGCGGGCGTTCAACGTCCGGCGTTCAATGTTCGGCGTTCAACAACCCAAAAACGCGACGGGCCCGCCCCCGGGCGAGGGGGCGGGCCCGTACGAACAGGCGTGAGGCAGGCGTAAGGCTCAGAAGCGACGCGTGATCAGCGCGCGCTTCACTTCCTGGATGGCCTTGGTGACCTCGATGCCACGCGGGCACGCGTCGGTGCAGTTGAAGGTGGTGCGGCAGCGCCAGACGCCGTCCTTGTCGTTCAGGATCTCCAGCCGCTGCTCACCGCCCTCGTCACGCGAGTCGAAGATGAAGCGGTGCGCGTTGACGATCGCCGCCGGGCCGAAGTACTGGCCGTCGTTCCAGAACACCGGGCACGAGGAGGTGCACGCGGCGCACAGGATGCACTTGGTGGTGTCGTCGAAGCGCTCGCGGTCCTCGGCGCTCTGCCGCCGCTCGCGCGTCGGCTCGTTGCCCGTCGTGATCAGGAAGGGCATCACATCGCGATAGGCCTGGAAGAACGGCTCCATGTCCACGACCAGGTCCTTGAGGACCGTGAGGCCCTTGATGGCCTCGACCGTGATGGGCTTTTCCGGGTTGATGTCCTTGATCAGCGTCTTGCAGGCCAGCCGGTTGCGGCCGTTGATCCGCATGGCGTCGGAGCCGCAGATGCCGTGGGCGCACGAACGGCGGAAGGTCAGCGTGCCGTCGTGATCCCACTTGATCTTGTGGAGGCCGTCGAGGACGCGCTCCTTGGGGTCGATGTCGAGCTGGAAGTCCTCCCAGTACGACTCGGCCGCGACCTCCGGGTTGAAGCGCCGGATGCGGAAGGTGACCGTGACCGTGTGCGCGGCGGTGGCGTCGGCCGGCTCCGGGGCCTTGTCGGACTTCTCAAGCGTGGGGGTGCTCATCAGTACTTACGCTCCATCGGCTGGTAGCGGGTCTGCACGACCGGCTTGTAGTCGAGGCGGATGGACTCGGCGCCGTCCGCGCCCACCTCTCGGTACGCCATGGTGTGCCGCATGAAGTTGACGTCGTCGCGGTTCGGGTAGTCCTCGCGGTAGTGGCCGCCGCGCGACTCCTTGCGGGCCAGCGCGGAGATGGCCATGACCTCGGCCAGGTCGAGCAGGTTGCCCAGTTCGAGGGCCTCCAGCAGGTCGGTGTTGAACCGCCTGCCCTTGTCCTGGACGGAGCAGTTCTTGAACCGCGCGCGCAGGCTGCCGATCTCCTCGACGGCCTCCTTGAGTGTCTGCTCGGTGCGGAAGACCATGACGTTCTTGTCCATGGTCTCCTGCAGCGCCCGGCGCACCTCGGTGACCCGCTCGGTGCCGGTGGCGTCGCGCAGGTCCTCGACCTGGTCGCGGACGAACCCGGCCGGGTCCTCGGGGAGTTCGACGAAGTCGGCCGTGGCCGAGTACTCGGCGGCGGCGATGCCCGCGCGGCGGCCGAACACGTTGATGTCGAGCAGCGAGTTGGTGCCCAGCCGGTTGGCGCCGTGCACGGACACGCACGCGACCTCGCCCGCGGCGTACAGCCCCGGCACGACGGTGTCGTTGTCGGAGAGCACCTCGCCCTCGACGTTGGTCGGGATGCCGCCCATCGTGTAGTGCGCGGTCGGCTGGATCGGGATCGGGTCGGTGTACGGCTCGATGCCCAGGTAGGTGCGCGCGAACTCGGTGATGTCCGGCAGCTTGGCGTCCAGCTGCTCCGGCGGCAGGTGGGTCAGGTCGAGGAAGACGTGGTCGCCCTCGGGACCGCAGCCGCGGCCTTCGCGGATCTCCGTGTAGATGGAGCGGGAGACCACGTCGCGGGAGGCGAGGTCCTTCATGACCGGCGCGTACTTCTCCATGAAGCGCTCGCCGTCCTTGTTGCGGAGGATGCCGCCCTCACCGCGGGCGCCCTCCGTCAGCAGGATGCCCATGCGCCAGATGCCGGTCGGGTGGAACTGGAAGAACTCCATGTCCTCCAGCGGCAGCCCGCGCCGGTACGCGACCGCCTGGCCGTCACCGGTGAGGGTGTGCGCGTTGGAGGTCACCTTGAAGAACTTGCCGCAGCCGCCGGACGCGAAGATGACGGCCTTCGCCTGGAAGACGTGCAGCTCGCCGGTGGCCAGCTCGTACGCCACGACACCGGCGGTGCGCTTGACCCCGTCGACCTCGGTCATCAGGAGGTCCAGGACGTAGAACTCGTTGTAGAACTCCACGCCCTCCTTGACGCAGTTCTGGTACAGCGTCTGGAGGATCATGTGACCGGTGCGGTCCGAGGCGTAGCAGGACCGGCGGACCGGGGCCTCGCCGTGGTTACGGCTGTGGCCGCCGAAGCGGCGCTGGTCGATCGTGCCGTCCGGGGTCCGGTTGAACGGCAGGCCCATCTTCTCCAGGTCGAGGACCGAGTCGATGGCCTCCTTCGCCAGGATCTCGGCGGCGTCCTGGTCGACCAGGTAGTCGCCGCCCTTGATCGTGTCGAAGGTGTGCCACTCCCAGTTGTCCTCCTCGACGTTCGCGAGGGCGGCGGCCATGCCGCCCTGGGCGGCGCCGGTGTGGGAGCGGGTGGGATACAGCTTGGTGAGCACCGCCGTGCGGCTGCGCTTCGTCGACTCGATGGCCGCGCGCATACCGGCGCCGCCGGCGCCCACGATGACGGTGTCGTACTTGTGGATCTTCATGAGTGGATACCTCAGCCCCGGGGCCTAGCGGATGTTCGGGTCGAAGGTGAAGATCACCAGGGTGCCGAGCACGATGGTGAATCCGGCCGCTGTGTAGAGCAGCCCCTTCAGCCACAGGCGGGTGTTGTCCCGCTCCGCGTAGTCGTTGATGATCGTGCGCAGGCCGTTCGCGCCGTGCAGCGTGGCGAGCCACAGCATGATCAGGTCCCATGCCTGCCAGAACGGCGAGGCCCAGCGCCCGGCCACGAAGGCGAAGCCGATCTTGGTGACACCGCCGTCCAGTACCAGCTGGATCAGCAGATGGCCCAGGACGAGGACGACCAGCACGATGCCGGACAGGCGCATGAAGAGCCAGCCGTACATCTCGAAGTTGGTACGGGTCGTCTTGGGCGTCTTACGGGTACGGGCCCGCGGCGGCTCGATGACCGGGGCCGGGTGGTCCACGTCGTACGCGCTGACGGCGTCGTTCGCGGGGGTGGTGGTCTCGGCGGACATGTGCGTCAGCTCCCGAACAGTTCGCGCAGCGTGTGCTGGAGGATCGGGTAGAAGGAGCCGAGCATGAGCACGACCCAGATTCCGACCACGGACCAGAGCATCTGGCGCTGGTACTTCGGGCCCTTCGACCAGAAGTCCACGGCGATGACGCGGAGCCCGTTGAGGGCGTGGAACAGGATGGCGGCCACGAGGCCGTACTCCATCAGGTTCACAAGGGGCGTCTTGTACGTCGCGACCACGTCGTCGTACGCCTCGGGGGACACCCGGACGAGCGAGGTGTCCAGGACATGAACGAACAGGAAGAAGAAAATGAGGACGCCGGTGACTCGATGAGCCACCCAGGACCACATACCTTCCCGGCCGCGGTACAGCGTTCCAGCCGGCACGGAAAACCCTCCGGAAGCGGGGACTGGGGCCTGCCGGCTTGACTGTCGGTCGGGCCCGGCCGGGTACGGTCCACCGGCCCTGGCCATCGTAGCGACGTGTTGTCGGCGGGTTCGCGCGGGGGGCTCAGGTGTGATCAAAGAAGCACGGGTGGGCGCTTCACGCCGGACGAAACCGGGCGATATCCGGCATGGTGCCCTCCGGGGTCATCAGCCGGGTGAGCCGCCCGCGGGCGATGCGGCGCAGCTCTTCGGCGGCGTTGGCCCGCTCCTCCTCGGGCTCGTTCCCCAGCCGGTCCCGGATTCCGGTCAGCAGCCCGTCGAGCGTCTCCTCGGGGGCCAGACCGTCCAGGCAGATCACGAAGGCGTGACCGAAACGCTGCTCGTACGCGGCGTGCGCGGCGCGTAACGCGGTGTGCGCGGCCAGCGCGCCGACCCCGACCCCGGCGTCGGCGGGCAGCGGATGACCGGGCAGCGGGTGGCCGGTCATGGACTCGTCGGCCAGCGCTTCGGCGAGATCGGCCGGGGTGAGGTCGTAACTCGCCTCGTCCCCGGCGGCCAGCAGCGCGTCGAGATCGGGGTACGGGCGGTGGTCCGCGATCAGCCGGGCCCAGCGGCGGCTGCCGCAGCAGGAGAGCAGCGCCGCCTCGGCGGCATCGGCCGTGACGTGGTTGAGGCGGTCGAGGCCGTGGGCGTCGCGGGACCTGGGACGGGACCTGGACAGCGTGGACTCCTTGGGCGCACGGGGACACACGGAGGCGCGTGGGGGAGGTGTGCTGAGGGGGTGAGCAGTACACGGTAACGACGCGGAGAGGCCGGTGTGGCGGAGAGAGCGTAAATTCACTCGTAGGGGGACGTTTTGTGGCGTGAAGTAGACAGGGATGTGACGTAGACCGAGGCGTGAAGCCGACCGGGGCGTGAAGCCGACCGGGGCGTGAAGCAGGCCAGGGCGTGAAGCAGACCAGGGCGTGACGTAGAGAGCAGTACGTCGAGCGGAGGTGCCCGCCATGGGGTTGCCCGTCAGAGCCGCCAAGGCGGCCTTCCTCCGCGGCGGCGCCGCCGGTGCCGCCGCGACCCTCGTCCTCATCGGCCTCGGCTGCCAGCAGACGCAGCCCGCGAACCACGGCTCGGCCTCCCCCCGCGCCCCCTCCGTCCCCACAGGGCACGCTTCCAGCCCGTCGGCGGCCACTCACGCCAGTACGGCGCCCACCTCCGCCCCGGCCACCTGGCCGCATGCCGCCGCACCCCGCACGATCCCCTCCGTCCGCGCGTTCACCGCGCAGTCCGGACCCGGCTGGAAGCCCGGCAAGAACAGCCGGGTGGTCGCCGACCTCAAGGGCCCGCTGGCCGACGAGGCCCGTATGACCGCCGCGGAGCTGGGACTGCGCACCGCCTCCGGCACCCCGCGCCGCGGTGATCTGTCCCTCGCCGTCGCGCCCGGTCAGTCCGGCGGCGCCGAGGGGTACACGCTCACCGTCCGCAAGGGCAGCGCCCGCGTCACCGGCCCGGCCACCGCGGGCGTCTTCTACGGCACCCGGACCGTGAAGCAGGCCCTGCGCTCCGGCGGCAAGCTCCCCGAGGGCGTCATCCACGACAGCCCCGCCCGCTCCCAGCGCGGGCTGAACCTGGACATCGCGCGCAAGTTCTACACCGCCGGATGGATCGAGGCGCGGCTGCGCGAGATGGCCGACCTCAAGCTCAACCAGCTGGGCCTGCACTTCTCGGACGACCAGGGATTTCGTATCCAAAGCGATACCCACCCCGAGATCGTCTCCGCGCAGCACCTCACCAAGGCCCAGGTCCGGCGGATCGTCGCCCTCGCCCAGGAGCTGCACATCACCGTCGTCCCCGAGATCGACTCGCCCGGCCACCTCGGCGCGGTGATCCGCCAGCACCCGGACCTCCAGCTGCGCAACGCGGGCGGCACCTCGTTCCAGGGCGACGTGGACATCTCCAAGCCGGGCTCCGCCCGGATCGTGGACCAGCTGATGCGCGAGTACGCCCCGCTCTTCCCCGGCCGCTACTGGCATCTGGGCGCCGACGAGTATCTGGCGCTCACCGTCAAGGACCCCGAGGCCTCGTTCCCGCAGCTCGTCGCCGCCGCGCACCGCAAGTACGGCTCGCGGGCCACGGTCCAGGACCTGGCCACCGGCTGGCTGAACGACCGGGCGGCGGTCGCCCGCTCGCTCGGCAAGGAGCCCAAGGCGTGGAACGACGGCTTCTTCAACGGCGGCGTCATCACCCCCGACAAGAACATTCAGGTCGAGTACTGGACGGGCCGCACCAAGTGGCCCGCCCGGCCGCCGGTGGAGTACCTCCGCGAGGGCCGGAAGGTGGTCAACCTCAACTCCGAGTACCTCTATTACGTACTCGGCCAGCCCAACGGCTTCACATACCCCACCGGCAAGCGCATCTACGACGAATGGACCCCCGGCACCCTGCGCGGAACCCAGCCCATCTCCGACAAAAAGCTGACCGGTTCGAGCCGCGTTCTCGGTGCCCGCTTCGCGGTCTGGTCCGACCAGCCCCAGGCCCAGACCGAGCAGCAGGTGGCCAAGGGCATCCGGCTGCCGCTCGCCGCGCTCTCCCAGCGCCTGTGGGACCCCGGGAAACCCCCGCTGACCTGGTCCGCCTTCACCCGTCTCGCCGACCGGCTGGGACTGTGAGCAGCACCCGGACGCACGGGACGAAGGGTGCGGGAAAGGGGAGTGGGCATGGAGGGACGGCCGGGGCCGCCACCCCCCACAGGAGAGGCCCCGACCGCCGTCCAGCTCGGGCCCGCGAAGGCCCTTGCTCCTTATAGCGTCGCACGCTTCGAATACGTCACACCCGCCGTGGACACGAAACCTGACCGCCGCGGGCACGCCCGTCGCGTCCATGCCCTGGGCCGACTCTGGACGGGACCGACCGGATGCCCGTAACGTGCAGGTCCGCGCTGTGGGCGCGGTCAGAAGTGTTTTCTCGCGTGGTTCCGATCGGGCCACGTCCCAGGGGGATCAAGAATGTATCCGTGCGGGAATTGCCGCGCTGTGGCCGTCGGTCCTGACGGTCGCTGCGCCGCGTGCGGCACCTATCAGCAGCAGCTGAATCCGGCCCCGAACGCCGGACCCGGGGGCTACCCCGCGGCGCCGCCCGTGTCCATGCCCGCCGCGGGTGCCATGCCCCCGGGCGGCGTCGACCTGCGGCGCGGGCTGTCCACCGCGCTCATCGTGCTGTTCGGCGCGACCATCGCGGTGCTGGTCCTGGCGTTCATCGCCCGCGTCCAGCAGTACAACCTCTACGGGGACGTCCTGGACGGCGGCTCGGTGTCCGGCTCGGACGCCGACGACGCCGACGACTTCTACCGCACGGCGCTGGTGCTGTCCTCGCTGGTCATGATCGGGCTCGCCGTCGTCTTCCCGATCTGGTTCCGCCGCCTGCGGCTGAACGCCGAGGTGTTCGCGCCCGGCCAGCACCGCTTCGGCTCCGGCTGGGCGGCGGGCGCCTGGTTCACCCCCGTGGTCAGCCTGTGGTTCCCCAAGCAGATCGCCAACGACATCTGGCGCGCCAGCTCCCCGCAGGGCCCGCACCAGGTTCAGCGCGGTCTGCTCAACGGATGGTGGGTGTGCTGGATCGTCAGCGGCCCGCTCTTCTCCAGCTCCCTCGTGCAGTGGAGCAACGCCCGGCAGCGCGCCCTCGACGGGGGCCTCTTCGGGGCGCGGAGCGCCATCGAGGACATGAAGACGGCGATCGGCATGAACTGCTTCGCGTACGTCGTCACCATCGCCGCCGCGATCCTGGGTCTGCTGCTCGTCCGCCAGATCACCGCGATGCAGGAGCAGCGTGCCGCGCTGCCGCCGCAGAGCCCGTACGGCCAGATGGCACCATCCCCGTACGGCGCGCCCGCGCCCACCCCGTACGGCGCCCCCGCCGGGAGCCCGTACGGTGGCGGCGCCACCGGCAACCCGTATGGCGCGCCCGCCCCGTCCCCGTACGGTGGCGGCGCACCGCAGATGCCGCCGGTCGTCCCGCAGGCCCCGCCCGCACCGCCGCCCGGCCCGCCCGCCGGGCCGCCGTCGCCGTACGGGCAGGGCTAGCGCGCCGCCCGGCATCGCTGGACCGAGACTTCTCCGATAGTGGGGCAGGAAGAGAGCGTGCACGGGGACGACGCGGAACTGACCGCCGCGGTGAACGCGGCGCAGGCCGGAGACGAGACCGCCTTCCGGGCCGTGTACCGGTCCGTCCACCCCCGCCTGCTCGGTTACGTGCGCACCCTGGTCGGCGACGCGGACGCGGAGGACATCACCTCCGAGTCCTGGCTGCAGATAGCCCGCGACCTCGGACGGTTCGACGGGGACGCCGACCGGTTCCGCGGCTGGGCCGCCCGTATCGCCCGCAACCGCGCCCTCGACCACATACGGATGCGCGGCCGGCGCCCGGTCGTCGGCGGTGACGAGACCGAGCTGGAGACCCGGGCGTCCGAGGCCGACACCGCCGGTGAGGCGCTGGAGGCCCTCGGCACCGGCCGCGCGCTCAGCCTCATCTCCCAGCTGCCACAGGACCAGGCGGAGGCCGTGGTGCTGCGGGTGGTCCTCGGACTGGACGCCAAGAGCGCGGCCGCGGTGCTGGGCAAGCGCCCGGGCGCGGTACGGACCGCCGCGCACCGGGGTTTGCGGCGGCTGGCCGATCTGCTCGGTGACACGCCCGTGCTCGACGGGATACCCGGGCAGCGCGAGACGGGGGTGGCCAGGTCCGCGGGTGTGACGGAATCGGGCGCGCCAACGCAGAAAGACATGTGATGGCCGACGACCACCGCTATAGCTGGCTGGATGACAAGGCCGCGGAGCGGCTGCTTCGCGGTGAACCGGTCGACGGGCGGCACGGCGCCCCCGACGACCGGAACGATCGTCCGCACGCCGAAGCGGAACGGCTGGCAGCCGTGCTCGGCGCCGTAGCCGAGGAGGCCCGCAGCCCGGATACCGCCGCCGCTCCCGGCGGCACGGCCCCGCTCCCCGGCGAGGAGGCGGCGGTGGCCGCGTTCCGCGCCGCGCGGACCCAGCCGACAGTGGTCGCCATTTCGGCAGAAGGCCTGGTCGGCGGCAAGTCAACGCGCATAGCGCGACCGGCTGCGACGGCCCCAGAGGCCGCTGCCCCCGCCGGGCGGCAAAGGGGCTGGCGCGGGCTGCGCGCTGGCGCGGTGGCCGCGGTGGCGGGCTGCGCGCTGAGCGGCTTCGCGGTCGCGGCGGCGGCCGGTGTCCTGCCGTTCGGGCATGGCAGCGGCACCCCGAGCCCGGGGGCCAGCGTGTCGGAGACCGGTCCCGAGGGCGGGGAGTCGGCACGGCCGGAGATCTCCCAGGACGGCGGCGGGCCGACGTCGCCCGACGAGACCGGTGGCGGGACCTCGGAGGGCACCCAGGGCCGGGGCGTACCGGGCGGTGGCGAGGGCCACGGCAAGCACGGTCGGCACGACAAGCACGACAAGCACGGCAAGCACCACGGGCATGACAAGCCCGGAAAGCAGGGCAAGGGGGCGAAGGGCACTCCCGAGGCCTGGAAGACCGGCACCGGCAACGCCCTGGGGGCCTGCCGCCGCTACCTCGCGGCGGAGGCCGGTACCGGGCCCGACGTCGGCAAGGGGACGCTGAAGAAGCTGGAGCGAGCCGCGGGCAGCCGGTCCGGCATCCACGGCTACTGCGTAGGGCTCGTCGGCGGCGACACCGTGCCGGATGGCGGTACCGGCGGCGGCACCGACGGTACGAGCACGACCTCCTCCGGCACGGGCAGCACCGGCGGCACCAACGGCGACGAAGGCGGGTCCTCCGGCCCCGCGCCCCCGCCGCCCGCCGGGGACGACGCCGGTACGCCGAGCCCGGACCCGACCTCGTCCGACACCCCGTCGAGCGCCCTGGCCGGTACGCCGTCGGGTACCCCGTCCAGCGGCTCGTCCGAGAGCCGGTCCACGACGTCCAGCGATCCGACGACGCCCACGGAATCCAGCGCTCCATGAGGCTTGCCGATCTAGCTGTGACGTTTTTTTCAGGGGTGACGCTGTAAGAAACGGGCCGACTGGTCATCGGCCGCGCGGGAGCCGAGGTTCCCCCCGTACCGACGGCTCCGCGCATCGGCGCGGGCAGAGCACGTTCCCCCGGCTCTGCCCGCGCCACTTACTCGCCCTACTTGTAGACGACGACCTTGTCGCCCGCCTTCACCTGGCTGAAGACCGCCGCGATCTTCTTCTTGTCGCGGACGTTCACACATCCGTGCGACGCCCCGCTGTAGCCGCGCGCGGCGAAGTCGGCCGAGTAGTGCACCGCCTGGCCGCCGCTGAAGAACATCGCGTAGGGCATCGGCGTGTGGTAGATCGTCGAGACGTGGTCCCGGCTCTTGAAGTTGACCTGGAAGAGCCCCTCCCGGGTCGGTGTGTACTGCGAGCCGAAGCGCACGTCCATGGCCGACACCACCCGGCCGTCGACCATCCACGCCAGCGTCCGGCTGCCCTTGCTGATGCACAGCACCCGCCCGGTCAGACACCGCGAGTCCGGCTTGGCCAGGGGGTTGGTGGTCGGTGGGTACAGCTCGTCGCGCGTCGGCCGGGTGGTGCGGGACCGCAGTGAGGTCCAGGTGCGGCTGTCCACCGAGCCGGTGGCCGTCAGACCGCGGGCGCGCTGGTACGAGGTGACCGACGTGCGCGTCACCGTGCCGAAGTACCCGGTCGGGTTACGGCCGAAGTGCCCGAGTTGACGCAGCCGCGCCTGGAGTTCGCGCACCCGTTCGCCGCTGGTGCCGAAGGCGACCACGGGCGGGGCCGCCCGTGGGGCGCTGCGCGGCTTCGCCGCCACCCGGGTGCGGGGCGGGGTGGTGGCCCGGCTGGGCGTGGCCCGCGGGGTGTGGGTGAACGTGCGGTGCGGGCGCGGCGCGGCGGCCGCCGGGGTGCGGGGTGCCGCGCTCGCGGTGCTCGCGCCCGCCCGTGGCTCCGCTCTCGTATGTCGCTGTCCGTCCAGAGTCGCCGTCTCGCCCCGGCAGCCCGCCAGGAGCGCCGCCGCGGCGGCCGTGGCGAGTGCGGTGCGGACGACCGATCTTCCGTGCATGTATCCCCCTGTCGCCGGTCTGTCGCCCGGAATGTTGCCCGGGGCTGCCGTGCGGTGAACATCAGCGCATGCTGTGAAGAAGGCCCTGAATGGGTACAAGGGCAGGTATAAGCCACCAGAAGGCAGGGACCCATGGGACCCATGGCGCGCGAGTCGGAGTCGGGCTTCCCGATCGAGCCGGTGTACGGGCCCGGTGGTGCTGACGCCCGCGTCGGCGAGCCCGGTGCGTACCCCTACACCCGTGGCGTCTATCCGTCGATGTACACCGGCCGTCCGTGGACGATGCGTCAGTACGCGGGCTTCGGCACCGCCGCCGAGTCCAACGCCCGCTACCGGCAGCTGATCGAGCACGGCACCACCGGTCTGTCGGTCGCCTTCGACCTGCCCACCCAGATGGGCTACGACTCCGACGCGGCGCTCGCGCACGGCGAGGTCGGCAAGGTCGGCGTCGCGATCGACTCGATCGAGGACATGCGGGTCCTGTTCGACGGCATTCCGCTCGACCAGGTCTCGACGTCGATGACGATCAACGCGCCCGCCGCGCTGCTGCTGCTCCTCTATCAACTCGTCGCCGAGGAGCAGGGCGTACCGGCGGCCCGGCTGACCGGCACCATTCAGAACGACGTCCTCAAGGAGTACATCGCGCGCGGTACGTATATCTTCCCGCCCGCCCCCTCGCTGCGGCTCATCGCGGACATCTTCCAGTACTGCCGGGCCGAACTGCCCAAGTGGAACACGATCTCGATTTCCGGCTATCACATGGCCGAGGCCGGTGCCTCGCCCGCGCAGGAGATCGCGTTCACGCTCGCGGACGGCATCGAGTACGTCCGTACGGCGCTCGCGGCGGGCATGGGTGTGGACGACTTCGCGCCGCGCCTCTCGTTCTTCTTCGTCTCCCGTACGACCCTCCTGGAAGAGGTCGCCAAGTTCCGTGCCGCGCGCCGGATCTGGGCGCGGGTCATGCGCGAGGAGTTCGGGGCGCGCGACCCGAAGTCGCAGATGCTGCGGTTCCACACCCAGACCGCGGGCGTCCAGCTGACCGCCCAGCAGCCCGAGGTGAACCTCGTCCGGGTGGCCGTCCAGGGGCTCGCGGCGGTGCTCGGCGGCACCCAGTCGCTGCACACCAACGCCTTCGACGAGGCCATCGCCCTGCCCACCGCCACCTCGGCCCGGCTCGCGCTGCGCACCCAGCAGGTGCTGGCGTACGAGACGGACGTGACGGCGACCGTCGACCCGTTCGCGGGCTCGTACGCGGTGGAGGCGCTGACCGACGCCGTCGAGGAGGCGGCGGTGGACCTGATGCGCCGGGTCGAGGACCTGGGCGGCGCCGTGGCCGCCATCGAACAGGGCTTCCAGAAGGACGAGATCGAGCGCAACGCGTATCGCATCGCCCGGGAACAGGAGGCGGGGGAGCGGGTGGTGGTCGGCATGAACCGGTTCCGGATCGACGAGGAGGAGCCGTACGAGCCGCTGCGCGTCGACCCGGCCATCGAGGAGCGCCAGCGCGACCGGCTCGCCCGGCTGCGCGCCGGGCGGGACCGGGCGGCGGTGGGGGTGGCGCTGTCGGCGCTGAAGAAGGCGGCCGAGAGCGAGCCGGGGACGGCCAATGTGCTCTACCCCATGAAGGACGCGCTCGCCGCGCGGGCCACGCTCGGCGAAGTGTGCGACGCGTTGCGGGAAGTGTGGGGCACGTATGTCCCGGCTGACGCGTTCTGAGTGGTAACGGCTGTATCGGGGGGATTGGCTGATGGGGATTTCAGGGGGGCGGCGGATCGCGGCGGCGGTCTGGTGTGCGCTGGCCGCGACGGCGATCGCGGGCTGTGGGGGCGGCGATGGGGGCCGCGCCTTCGACAGACCGGGCGGAAGCACCCCCGCCCCCTCATCCCCCGCTCCCTCGCCCTCCGCCGTGACGCGGGACGCGGCGCCGCTGCGGTTCCTCCCCGTCGAGGCGACGACCCGGGGCGCGTGCCCCGGGCGTACGGCGCTCGGCGCGAGCCCCGGCGCGTACGCCACCTACCGCGACGCCGCGACGGACACCTGCTACGTCGTCACGCCCGCCTCCGGTATGACGGCGCGTCCCGCCTGGGCGAAGGCGAGCGACGAGTCGGCCTCGGGCGCGGGCTGGGTCGTGACCGTGGGCCTCACCGGCCGCGACCGGGCCCGCTTCGCGCGGCTCACCGGCACGCTGGCCGCCCAGCAGCAGCCGCGGAACCAGCTGGCCATGGTCCGCGACGGCACGCTGCTGTCCGCGCCGTCCGTCGCGCAGGCCCTCACCGGCGGCACCGTGCAGATCTCCGGGAGCTTCACCGCGGACTCGGCCCGGGAGCTCGCCCGGGACATCAGGGGTGGGTGAGCGACACTGGGGTCATGTCTGCTCCCCGCCGCACCTGTCCGGTCTGCACGCGTGAGATCGCGGTCGTCGGCGGGCGCTTCGCCCGCCACGATCCGCCGGGCCGCCGCTCCGACTACGAGCTGGTCTCCTGCCCGGGGTCGCGCCGGATCGCGCCACTGCTGACGACCCCGCCGAAGCTGTTCGGCGGGGACGAGCCGCCGACGCCGGGCCAGCAGCCGCTGTTCTAGGCAAGCTTGGGTGAGCGTCTTCAGGCGGTGTCCCGGCCCACCAGCCGGGACGCGAGCACGACCCCGGGGCTGGACTCCGTCAGCGCCTCGCCGAGCCGGTCACCGGCGGCCGTCAGCGCGGCGTCGTCCATCGGCCCGAGCGCGTCCAGGACGAACATGGCGCGGGTGGTGGTGTGGGTGAGCCGGGTGCGGACGCACTGCCGCCAGTTCCAGCGTCGGCAGGTGACGCCCGCGTCGTCCCGCCACACCACCTCGCCGGGCGCGGGGTGCTCCAGGGCGGGCTCGCCGCTCGCCGTCGTCTCGAACACCTCGTCGCCCGTGGCGCGCACCAGGCGGGCCGCGCCGGTGTAGTGGTCGAGGTCCTCGCCGCCCAGCGGGATCACATGCCCGACCGAGATCGCGTTGTAGAGGTCGGTCAGCCGGTCCACCCGGGGCAGTCCGGCCCCCGCCCGGAGCAGCAGCGCCTCCGCGCTGGGCCGGGTGCGCTTCGGCTTCGCGCCGAAGCCGCGGAACGCCTCGCGCCATGCCGCCAGATGCGGGTGCTCCTCCACCGGGCCGTCTCCGAACCGCTCCCGTGCCTCCGTCTCGGCGGCGGACAGCCACTTCTCGCTCAGCTCGTCACTGGGTCCGGGGCGCAGGCCGTCGGCGGTGATGAGCAGTGCGCGGTAGTCGGGGCGCAGGGTGTGTACGGCGGGGTCGATGGTGGCGGATGCGAGCCAGGCAGAGGTGGTGGACGTCGTCATGGAGTCCACTATGGCATACGCGACGGTTCAGTTTTCTGCACTGACCGGTGGGGGTCGGGCGTCAGAACAGGCCGAGCTGTGCGGCGAACATCGCCATGGCGATGGCGAGCACCCACCCGATGGCGTGCTCCATCAGTTTGTCGTGGTCGGAGCCGGAGGGGCCGCCGGTGCGGGCGCGGTGGACGGCGATGTGGGTCATGCGGGTCGTCCTTGCTGCTTGGAGATGCTGAGTCTGATGGGAGATGCTGAGGAGGATGGTGATGATGGTGATGAAACGGGCATCTCCTGTTGCCCAGGGTGCGTGTGTTCCCCTTCCCGGGTAAAGGGGGAGTGGTCTAACTCACCTATCCGTGAGAACGAGGAGGTCCATCGTTGACCAGCGTCATTCCGAAGGGGCTGGGCGAGCAGGTCAGGGCGCTGGCCGACGGCGAGGTGACCTCGCGGGCGCTGGTCGAGCAGGCGCTGCGCCGCATCGCCGAGACCCAGGCCACGCTGAACGCCTTCCGCCGCGTCCGGGCCGAGGCCGCGCCGCGCGAGGCCGCCGACGCCGACCGGCGGCTGGCGGCGGGTGAGCGGCTGCCGCTCCTCGGGGTGCCGATCGCGGTCAAGGACGATACGGACGTGGCGGGCGAGCCGACCGCCTTCGGCTGCTGCGGCGACTTCCCGGCCAAGACGGTGGACGGCGAGGCGGTACGGCGGCTCCGGGCGGCCGGGGCCGTGATCGTCGGCAAGACGAACACGCCCGAGCTGGGGCAGTGGCCGTTCACCGAGGGCCCCGCCTTCGGTGACACCCGCAACCCCTGGAACCTCGACCACACCCCCGGCGGCTCCTCCGGCGGCGCCGCGGCCGCCGTCGCCGCCGGGCTCGTCCCCGCCGCGCTCGGCTCGGACGGCGCGGGCTCGGTCCGTATCCCGGCCGCCTGGACGCATCTCGTCGGCATCAAGCCGCAGCGCGGCCGGATCTCCACCTGGCCGGACGCCGAGTCCTTCAACGGCATCACCTGCAACGGCCCCCTCGCCCGCACCGTCGCCGACGCCGCCCTGCTGCTGCACGCGGCCAGCGGCAACCGCGACGGCGACCTGCACTGTCCCGACCCCGTCGACGTGCTGTCCGCCCCGGGCCGCGACCCGGGGCGGCTGCGGATCGCCCTGTCGTTCAAGCCCGCCTTCACGGGCACGCCCAAGAGCCTCGACCCGGCCGTCCGCGCCGCCGTGACCCGGCTCGCCGAACGGCTCGCCGCCCTCGGCCACGACGTCGAGGAGGCCGAGCCGCGCTACGGCGCCGTCGGGCTCGCCTTCCTGCCCCGCGCCACGGCGGGCCTGGGCGAATGGGCCGGCCGCGTCCCCGATCCGCTCCTGCTCGACGTACGCACCCGCGCCGCCGCCCGCAACGGCCGCCTCCTGCGCGGCACCCTGCGGCTGGCCCGCGCCGCCGAAGAGCCCCTGCGGCGCCGGGTCGGCACCATCTTCCGCCGGTACGACGTCGTCCTCTCCCCGACGACCGCCACCCCGCCCCTGCCGATCGGCGCCATGGCCCGGCTCTCCGGCTGGCACACCGACCGCGCGATGATCGCGGCCTGCCCGTACGCCTGGCCCTGGAACGTCCTGGGCTGGCCCGCCGTCAACGTCCCGGCGGGCTTCGCCGACCCCGCCGCCACCCTTCCCCTGGGCGCCCAGCTCCTGGGCCCGGCCTGCAGCGAACCGCTGCTCATCTCACTGGCCGCGCAGCTGGAAGCCGACCAGCGCTGGTACGAGCGCTGGCCCTAGGCTGCGTCCGGTCAACCGGGGGTGTGAGGTAAACGGTGCACTACGCGAGGTGACGGCCGTGGCGTCAAGGTGCCGCCGTGATCGCGGCGAGATGGCCGTCCACCGGGCCGACCGTCAGCAGCCCGCTGCTGGCGCCTGCGAGCTGGCCTGTTGCTGGGCGTAGGCGGGTGCGGGTTCGTTCCAGGGCGTCCTGGGCGTTGAGTTCGCGGGCGGCCGATGCCTCCAGGCAGCACAGCGCCTCGTACAGCAGGTCCGCGGGCGGTTCCGGCAGGGCGCGCAGCGCCGTCCGTGCACCGGCCGGGTCATCCGCGCTGAGCAGTGCGAACGGCTCCGCCCAGCGGCGGTACGGGCCCCAGTCCGCGTCCAGATCGACGCCCCGCCCGGCCTCCCGCGCCGACTCGCCGTCCGACAGCCGCAGGCACAGCAGCGCCAGCGGCAGCAGACCCCGCTCCAGGCCCGGCATCCCGGACCCTGCCAGCCGCGCGGCGGCGGCCCGGTACGCGGTCTCGGCCCGCGCCGTCTGTCCGGTCGCGGCGAGCCGTAGCGCCCCGTACCACTCGGTGAAGACGCCCACGAGCGGCAGCTCGTGGCGCGCGCCCAGCCGGTCCGCGGCGGCGGCGTGCCCGTCCGCGCCCGCGAAGTCGCCGAGCGCGCCGCGCGCCTGGAGCCGGACCAGATGGCCCAGCACCTCGTACGTCACCAGCCCGTGCCGGGCGCCCACCGCGACCAGCTCCGCGCCGATCGCGTCCCGCCGAGGCGCGAGCCCGGCCCGGCCGCAGGACTGCATGAACGTCCCGTTCAGCGCGAAGACCAGCAACGCCGGATCGTCCAGCCGCCGCGCGATCCGCTCCGCCTCCCGCGCCGCCTCGGGCCCGCGCGGGGAGCGGCTGCCGCGCGACTCCAGCGCGACGGTGGCCAGCAGACGGCAGCGCGCCGCGTCGCCGTCCGGCAGCGCGGCCAGGGCGCGCTCGGCCGCGCCGACGATCCGCCCCGCCAGCTCCGGATCGTCGCTACGGGTCCAGATCGCGGGAACGTCGTACGCGCCGATCACCCGCGCGGTCAGTTCCGGATCGCCGTAATCCTCGGCGGCGGTGATGGCCGCCAGCCGCTGCTCCCGGGCCGCCTCCAGCCCACCCCCGCCGGTCACCGCGAGGTTCCGGATGAGCCCCACCGCAGCCTCCAGCCGGGCCCGGGCCCCGCCACCGACCGTCCGCCCGTAGACGGCAGCCGCTTCCCCCCACACCCGAGCCGCAACTCCCACAGCCCCGGCTGACTCCCCGGCCCCGCCGGGCACGGCCGCCACCGGGGGCGACGGCTCCGCCCCGGGTGCCACCGGCCGGGTGCCGGGTACGACCGCCACCGGAGGCAGCGGCTCCGCCTCCAAACCCGGGGCCTGCGCCAGGATGTCCGCCTGGAGGCGGCGGAGGCGGGGAGTGGGAGGCAGGCCCAGGTGGTCGAGCAGGGCGGTGCGGGCCCGGTGGAGGGCGGCCAGGGCGTCGGCCTGGCGGCCCGACCGGTACAGCGCCAGGGCCAGCAGGCGCCAGGCGTCCTCGCGCCAGGGGTGGTCGGCCAGGTGGGCGTCGAGGTCGGGCACCGCCTCGGCGGCGCGGTCCAGCGCGAGCAGGGCCTCGGCGCGCTGCTCGACGGCGCGGAGCCGCAGTTCGGCCAGGCGGGACCGTTCGCCGCGGGCCCAGGCCTCCGCCTCGAACTCGGCGTACGCCGGACCGCGCCACAGCTCCAGCGCCTCCCCGAGCCGTCGCAGCGCCGCCGCGGGCGGCAGGGCCGCGGCGGCGCCGACCGCCGCCTCGAAGCGCCACGCGTCCACGGCGTCGGGCGCCGCCCGCAGCGCGTACCCGGGGCCCTCGGTGACCAGCAGCCGGGCCCGGGCGCGCGGCGGACGGTCGGGTTCCAGGGCGCGGCGGAGGGCACCGACGAAGGTCTGTACGGCGCCGACCGCCCCCGCCGGGGGCTCGTCCCACAGGTCCTCGACGAGACGGGACACCGGTACGACCCGGCGGCGGGCCACGATCAGCCGCGCCAGCACCGCCCGGTGCCGTGGCCCCTTCAACGCGAGCGCGCCGCCGTCGCCCGCCGCCACCACCGGCCCGAGCACACCGAACGCGACCCGCTCCCACGTCACCGGGTCACCGTAACCAAGCCCCGGTACGCCCCGGCGCTGATCGGCCGCTGATTCGGACGCGGCAGCCTCTTCACATCCGTAAGCATCCGTAAGCCCCCGAGCGAGAGCGGCGCGCCATGCCACAGCAGACCCCGGCCATCCCCGGCTTCGCCTACCACCACCTCCTCGTCGCCAAGGACGTGGTCCTCAACGTGGCCGTCGGCGGCACCGGCACCCCCGTCGTCCTGCTGCACGGCTTCCCGCAGACCCACCTGATGTGGCGGCACGTCGCCGCCGACCTGGCGGCCGATCACACCGTCATCTGCCCCGACCTGCGCGGCTACGGCGCGAGCGACAAACCGGCCGAGGCCGACGACGGCACCACGTACGCCAAGCGCACCATGGCCGCCGACGTCGTGGCCGTGGCCCGCGCCCTCGGCCACGACCGCTTCGCCCTGGCCGGTCACGACCGCGGCGCCCTGGTCGCCTTCCGCGCGGGACTCGACCACCCGGACGCCATCACCCACCTCGCCGCCCTCGACGTGCTGCCGACGCTGGACATGTGGGACGCGATGCACGGCACCACCGCGGCCGTCGGCTTCCACCTCTACCTGATGGCGCAGCCCCCGGGCCTGCCCGAGCGGATGATCGCCGCCGCGCCGGACGCGTTCTTCGGCCACTTCCTCGACCTCTGGGGCACGGACCCCGCCGCGATCCCCGCGCCCATCCGCACCGCCTACCTCGACGCCTGCCGCGCCGCCGTCCCCTCCATCGTGGCCGATTACCGCGCCTCCGCCGGGATCGACGTCGCCCACGACCAGGCCGACCGTGAGGCGGGCAACCGGCTGCGGATGCCGGTCGCCGTCCTCCAGCAGGACTGGGGCGCCGCCCTCGGCTTCGACGCGGAGGCCCTGTGGCAGGCGTGGGCGCCCGATCTGCACCACGCCACGGTCGGCTACGGCCACTTCATGGCCGAGGAGGCGCCCACCGACGTGACGAAGACCCTCCGCACCCTCCTGGCCCGCCCCTCCTGACTCCCGCGCCCCTTTGTCTCCAAACCGCCCTACGCGTCTCCAACTCCGGTTAGCTTGGCGGTAGATCGCCCGTACGCACGGCCGTCACCCGTCAGAGGAGTCCGTTCCGTGTCCGATGATGTCGCGCAGCGCATCGACACCACCAAGCCGCACTCCGCCCGTTTCTGGAACTACTTCGTGGGCGGCAAGGACAACTACGAGGCCGATCGCGAGGTCGGCGACCAGATCAAGGAGATCTTCCCGGGACTGGCCGATGTCGCGGTGGCCAGCCGTCACTTCCTCGCCCGGGCGGTCACCTGCCTGGCGGCGGAGCACGGCGTACGGCAGTTCCTGGACATCGGGACGGGGCTGCCGACCGCCGATAACACTCACCAGGTGGCGCAGCGCGTCGCGCCGGACGCGCGGATCGTGTACGTCGACAACGACCCGCTCGTCCTGGTGCACGCCCGCACCCTGCTGAGCAGCACCCCCGAGGGTGCCACCGACTACCTCGACGCGGACCTCTACGCCCCGGACACCGTGCTTGAGGCGGCCGCCAAGACGCTGGACTTGGAACGACCGGTCGCGCTCGTGCTGCTCAACGTCCTCGGCCACGTAGCCGACCCGGCCGAGGCCCGCGCCCTGGTGGGCCGTCTGATGGCGGGGCTGCCGTCCGGCAGCTACCTGGTGATCGGTGATTCCACCGCCACCAGCGAGGGGATGATCGCGGCCTCGGCGGCGTACAACGCGAGCGGGGCGGTGCCGTATTACGTCCGTCCGGTCGACGAAATCGCCGCGTTCTTCGACCGGCTCGACGTGCTGGACCCCGGCATCGTCCCGATCACCCGATGGCGGTCGGAAACCGACACGGATGTGGTGGACGCGTACGGAGGCGTGGGCCGCAAGCCGTAAGCCCACTCAGGTCGCCCGCGCCACCGGCACCGCCGACCCCTGTCAGACGCCGGACGTGCCGGGATCGAGGTCGTCGGCGATCCGCCGCAGCCCCGCGGCCACCTCCCGTGCCGACGGGGCGTGTTCGGGGTCGATCAGCCATTGCTGGGTCAGCCCGGCGACCAGGGCCATGTGTACCGACCCGACCGCGCGGGCCAGTTCGCGGGCCTCCGCGCTGTCGGTGCCGTCGATGCCGTGCAGGTCCGCCGCCATCTCCGTACGGGACCGCTCGAAGGCCTCCGAGATCTGCTGACGGATCTCCGGGAAGCGTTCGGCCTGGGCGAACGCCTCGACACTGGCCACCAGCAGCGGGCGGTCCGTGGCCTCGGACCCGACGACCCGCTCCCACATCGACTCGGCCCGCCACCCCGCCGACGGGGCGCGGACCTTGTCGCCCCACTCCTGGAGCATCTCCAGGAGCGCGGCGTTGAGCAGCGCTTCCTTGGAGCCGTAGTGGTAGTTGATCGTGCCGAGCGGTGCGTTGGCGGCGGCGGCGATGTCGCGCGAGGTGGTGCGGGCGTATCCCCGCTCCTCCAGGCACTGCTTCGCCCCGGCCATGAGCTGTTCGCGGTGTCGCATGCGGGGCAGCGTACCTCACATCTGAACGAACGTTCAGGACGTTCGTTCAGAAGCGTGTGCTGAAACGCTCCTGCGCTGCAGCGATAGCGAAGCGTGAACGGGGTACGGAGGTCTCATGCCTGCCACGTTCAGTTCCGCGAGAACCCGCGCCGCACTCCGCTCATCAGCGCGCATTTCCCTCGATTTCCTCCTGGTCCTCGGGATGACCGCGGTGGCCCTATGGCTTCTGGGCCAGATGTGGTCGATCGTCTGGCCGCTCATCGTCGGCTTGCTGCTCACCACGCTGACCTGGCCCCTGACGCGTTTTCTGCGCGGGCGCGGGTGGCCTCCCGCCGTGGCCGCGTCGGCCGTGACCGTGCTGTTCCTCCTGGTCGCCACGGGCGTCGTGGCGCTGATCGCGGTCCCGGTGGCGTCCCAGTCCGGCGAGCTGGTCGACGGCGTGACCCAAGGCGTGCACAAGGTGCGCGACTGGGCCGCCGGGCCGCCGCTGAACGTCGACGACGCCCAGATCGCGCAGGCATCGGACAGCGCGGCCGCCCGCCTGCAAAAGAGCGCCAGCGGCATGGTCAGCACTGTCGTCACGGGAGTGAACGCCGTGGTCGGCGGCTTGGTCACCGCCGTCCTGGCGCTCTTCCTGATGTTCTTCTTCCTCAAGGACGGCCCGCGGTTCCTGCCCTGGCTCGCCCGCCAGCTGCCCGGTCGGCTGGCCACCGATATCCCCACCGTGGCCGCGCGCGGCTGGGACACGCTCGGCGCGTTCGTGCGGTCCCAGGCGCTGGTGGGTCTGCTCGACGCCGTCTTCATCGGCCTCGGCCTGTTGATTCTGGGCGTCCCGCTGGTGCTGCCGCTGTCGGTGCTGACCTTCGTCTCCGCGTTCGTGCCGATCGTGGGCGCCCTGTTCGCCGGATTCGTCGCGGTGCTCATCGCGCTGGTGGCCAACGGCCCGATGGACGCGCTCATCACGCTGGCGATCATCGTGGTGGTGCAGCAGCTTGAGGGCAACGTGTTCCAGCCCATGATCCAGAGCCGTGGGCTAGGCCTGCACGCCGCCGTGATCCTGCTGGCGGTGACGCTGGGCGCCAGCCTGGCCGGAGTCGTGGGCAGCCTGCTCGCCGTACCGGTCGCCGCGCTGATCGCGGTGGTCTGGAACTACCTGCGCGAGCAGCTCAGCGACCCGCTGCCGGAGCTGGAACAGCTGGGTTAGCCGGACGTTAGCGGTGCGGTAGCGGGCGACAGCGGTGCGGCAGCTTTACGGCAGCGGCGCCGACCAGAGTGGGTGACGTACCGAGGAAACGACGACACCAACTGCCCTTGGGGGGAACCACAATGAGCTCCAACGCCGCTCGCCGCCGCACCCTTCGCTTCGCCGCCGCCGCTCTGACCGTGGCCGCCGGACTGACCCTGACCGCCTGCAACGGCTCGGACACCGACGGCGCGAAGACCTCGGGCAAGGCGGACTCCGCGGCCGCCGCGGACCGCGACGGCTCGGGCTCGTCCAAGGTGGGTTCCGAATCCCAGGCGGACTCCGGTACGAAGTCGGGGTCCGCGGGCAAGCAGTCCGTCGAGCGCTGCCACACCTCCGGTCTGAAGGCGGCGTTCGCCACGGGCGACGACGCGGTCCCGGACCCGAACGCGGAGGGTTCGACCACCACCTCCATCGTGCTCACCAACACCGGCGGCAGTGCCTGCAAGATCGGCGGCTTCCCGGGCGTGGACCTCAACACCGAGCACGGCAGCGCGGACTGGTCGCTCCAGCGCTCCTCGGCCAAGTTCAGCTCCATCACCCTGAACCCCGGCGACAGCACCGACTTCACCATCAACCTCGCCCTGGCCGGGGACGACGACGAGGGCTCCTGGACCCCCGCCTTCGCGGTCGTCACCCCGCCGAACGAGACCAAGTCGATCACCCTGGACTGGCCCTGGGGCGGGCTCGTCGACCAGCGGGCCGCCACCCGCCCCGCCACCTTCGTCAACCCCATCGGCTGAGGCCGAGCCGAGATACGTCCGCTGCCCCGGTGTGTCACACCGGGGCAGCGGACGTGGTGCTCTCCTCATCAGCACGCAGCTCTCCGTGGAGACGGGCGAACACCGCGCACACCAGCGGCATGACCACCGGGGGCAGCAGGAGAAGAGCCACGGCCGTGGGCAGGATCTTCACCAGTACGCCGGTCATCCACACGTTGTCGTCGCTGAGCCACAGCATGCCGAGTCCGACGGGGTGGTTGAGGGGAGCGGCCGCGTACCGGGCGAGCCAGAAGACGAGCACGGCGGCCACCATGCCCAGCGTGCCCAGGCCGAGGGTGCGCCACCGCGCCCGGCGGGTCAACACCCACGAGCGGTACAACGCCACGAACGGCGAACGGCGCTCCACCACCGTTTCGGCGGTGGCCAGCGCCAGGCGGGAGTGCAGCAGCGGGCCGAGACACCAGATGGCGATCGGCAGCACCCACCCCACCAGCGTGTACTGCCAGGACGCGGTTTCGCCCAGCGGCGTGGTCTCCACACCGGGCACCTTGTTGCCGTCGACGAGGATGAACAGCACCAGGCCCGCCATCACCACGGCGCCCACGGCCAGCCCGGTCAGCGCGTTGACCGCGAGCGCGGCGGGAAACCGCCGACGGGTACGCCGCCACACCTCGCGGACGGTCAGCGGCCCGCCGTCGCGCGTGGCATGGGAGTCGCCGACGGCGTACGCGGTGTGCAGGACGGTGACGACGAGGAGCCCCAGAACGAGCAACACCGGCAACACCACGAACCCGACCCTGACCAACGGCTCCAGGCCGCCGTCCGCGTAGGCCACGTAGGAGTCCTCGTTGGCGATGCTGCGGTCCGCGTACTCCCGGACCCCCTCGAAGGTGTCCCACGCCGCCGCGAACCCACCGCCGACGATCGCGCAGCCGAGCAGGGCGGTCAGGGCGGACACGAGGAGGGTGAAGCCGTACAGCGCACGGGGTTGGCGTCTGACGACCCCGAGCGCCCGGCCAATGCCGCCGCCGATGCCGCCGCCCGGCCGCTCGGTCGACTGGTTTCCCTCATGTGCCATGACCTGCCCCGACCTCCGTGCGACTTCGTGGTGACGGCACTCAAGACGATCACCGGGCGCGTGGGGTTCCCGGGGGCCGGGTTCACTCTGCCCGGCTGGTCACTGGGTGAAGAAGGGCGACGGGTGGGTGGGATCGGCCGTGCAGAGGAAGAGGCCCGCGTGGCTGCCGCGTCCCACCGTCATGCCGGTCGGCTCGCGCACCGCGTTGAAGGCCGGGGTGCCCGGTTCGAGGTGGCGTTCCTCCAGCGGCCGGAACCGGTCCGGCTCGCGGCCGCCGTACGTGAACTCGTACGTGTCGAACTGCACGAACAGCGAGAGCGCGCCCTCGCAGACCCCGCACGTCAGCGAGAACGGCATGTCCGTCGTCGCCCAGCCCATGCCGCCGCCCAGCTTGCAGCCGGGGATCGTCGACACCTCGTCGTACGTGTCGTCGTCCAGCCGGTCCCGGAGGTCTTCCGGCAGCTCCTCCGGCCACGGGTATTCGACCACCCGCTCCGGACGCAGCACGCACGGGCGCGGCACCATGTCGATGTCGTACTCCCAGTGTTCCGCGGGATCGGGTTGCTCGACCAGCACCTCGCCGACGTCCGCGCCCCGCCGCCAGAATACCCGGCACGCCTGCCCCCACCCCTCCGGGTGCGGCTGGTCGTGCCAGTCGGGGCACCAGAGGACCTGGGCGAGGTCCGTCCCGGCGGGGAACGCGATCTCGGGGAAGTCGACGGCGGTGAGCTGAGCCACGGCAACGAGCGGGTACGGGCCGAGTGGCTTGCCGTTGATGTCCTTGTGCTCATCGCAATACGGCCACGGCTCGGTGGCCGGCCACCACAGGGGCCCGCCGATGTGGCTCTCCCGCACACCGGGCTCACCCCGCCGGGGATGCAGCCGGACGGTGGTCCGGGCGTACGGGGCGATCTCGGGGAGGCTCGTGGCGAGGTCGACGGGCGGTGCGCCGGTGGTGAGGGCCATCGCGGCAGTCTCGCAGCCGCCGCGCGCGCCGTCCCCGGGGGACGGCCCGCGCACGGTGCGGTCACGCTCGGGCGGCGATGCGCTCGCCGAGTTCGGCGGCTGCCGGACTGTCGGGCATGGATGTGACGCGGGCGGCGATGTTGGTCAGGCCGTCGTTGATCCGTACGGACTGCACGCCGTCGGCGCAGTCGAGGAACTCCCTCCAGGTGGCCAGAGCCGTCTCGCTGTTGCCGCGTTTGAGCTGGACGTGTCCGAGGTCGGCGAGCACGATCGCCCGGGTGCGCTTGCGGTCGAGGCCGTGGATGTCGAGGGCGAGATGGAGGTGTTCTTCTGCGGCGGTGAGGTCGCCGAGCTTGGCGTGGATCATCCCCGATTCGTGGGCCCACCGGCCGTGGCTGTAGTGGCTCGCCCAGGATTGGCCCGGCCGGGACGGCGCCTGCTCGATGGCGGCTTGGGCGGAGGTGAGCATCGTCGTGGCGGTGGGGTGGTCGCCGTCGGCGGCTGCCGCGCGGGCGAGGGTATTGCGGTAGTACGCGAGCGCCTTGGGGTTGTCGAGTCTCCGGCCGCGCTGTTCGCACGCCTCGGCGAGCCGTACGGCGGTGGGAATGTGGCCGAGGTCGATGGCCTGTTCGGCGAGTCCGCGCAAGGCCGTCGCCGCGAGTTCGTTCTCCCCGACCTCGGCGGCGAGCTTGAAGCTGTGCAGGTGGTATTGCTGGCTCAGCCCCTGGTCGCCCTCGTCACGGGCCATCCAGCCGATCAGGTGCACCAGTTCGCTGGTCGCGGCGAACAGCTCGCTGCCGACCTTGTCCGTGTAGCGGCCGTCCAGCCATCGATTGACGTCGACGGTGAGGTAGCGCACCGCGAGATGCCGGGCGTGGCCGCCGCCGGTCTCGGAAGCGGCATCGCCCAAGGTGGTGGTCATGGTGCGGACGGCGGCGACTTCGCCCATGCCGACCGCCACGGGGCCGGGACGGTTCACACGGCGGGTGACCGCTTCGGCGTCAGGGAGGTCGAGCGCGGCCAGGCCGACGGCGGCGGACGCGGCGAGGAACTGTCGTCGGTCCACGTCGCTGCCTCCCAGGATCATGACCGAGGTCACGGTATCGGCGAACTCAGACTCATTGTCCTCGGACAGACTGACGGTGAGGACTTGTTCGATGAACGGCAACCACACCTGGGGCACTCGGCGTCCCGTTTCCCATCGGTAGACCTGCTGCCGGTCGCAGAACCCCGTCTTCCCCCAGCGCGCCACTGAGAGTTCGTCCGCAAGCCTCGCCTGGCTGCACTTGGGGCGCCGTGCCGTGCGTGCTGTGCGGATGCGCTCCCCGATGGTCATGCCCGGCCCGATCGTCGGTCCTGGTTCACAACTGGCCTACAGGTGGCAGACATTGTGGCAGCTCCCCACACGCCGCATCCGGGCGTTGACTGATGGTAACCACTCGGTGGGGCGGCCGCCGGGTAGCGAGCCGAAGGAACACCCTCATCATCACCCGAACCAGCTCTTCCGCTTCGCAGTACACCGTGCTGCTCTCCGCCACCCGCAAGGGCGCCCGTCTCGCCCGGCTGCTCGCGACCGAGCGCATTCGGGGCTGGGGGCTGCCGCATGAGAAGGCGGCGCTGATCGTCGCCGAGCTGGCCGCCAACGCCGCGTTGCACGGTCGCGTGCACGGGCGGAACTTCCGGCTGGCGCTCAGCGCGACCGCCGACACGCTCCGCATCGAGGTGAAGGACCCCCGCGCGGAACGGCTGCCCGCCGTCCGTCGCAAAACCGACACCGACGAGCCGCGCGAATCGGGGCACGGGCTGCTGCTCGTCGAGGAGTTGGCGGACCGCTGGGGGGTTCGGTCCGAGCTGATCGGCAAGACCGTCTGGGTCGAACTCGACCTCCCCGGCTGAGCCCCTCCCGCCGGAGGCCAGGAACTCTGGCCCCGGTGGGGCGTGCGTCGGTGCGGCGGGCCATCAAAAGCCAAAGAACCCTGGGAAAGAACCCTCCCAACCCATCCAAACCTCACACTAGTCACCCGGACGGGTGATTCCGCCCAACTCGACTGGCGCGAGGACGGTTTGGCGCGGCAGGCTCGGTCACAACAACCCCAGACATGCGACGGCCCCCGGCCGGGAGTGGCATCCCGGGTCGAGGGCCTGACCACCGAGGAAGAGAGAAGCTTCCCGATGGCTGAGCAGAACCCTAGCGCGCCTCCGCGCGCCCTATCCCTCGTTCGCCGATCCGCTGGCGGAGTCATCCATGTGAGGGAACGACACCCGAACCGCTACACGATCGTCGGCAACCACCTCACCCAGCATCGCGGGCTGTCCCTCACCGCGATCGGTCTCGGCGCGCACATCCAGTCGCTGCCGGACGGCGCGTCCGTGGACATCCGTACGCTGGCCGAGCGGTTCCCGGAGGGCCGGGACCGGATCGCCGCCGCGCTGCGGGAGTTGGAGGCGTACGGCTATCTCGAACGCGTCCGGGAGCGCACTCCGGACGGCCGGATGGTCACCCGGACCTGCTCGTACAACCACCCGGAGGCCACCCGCGCCCGCCGCGTCCGTGAGCCGCAACCTGTACGGCCTGTACGGCAGCCCGTACGCGAGCCGCACCCCGAGCCGCCGCCCCGCGATACCCCCGAGCCGGAGCCGGAGCCGGAGCCGGAGCCGGAGCCGGAACCGGAACCGGAACCGGAACCCGCGCCGGAGCCCGCACCCGCACCGGAACCCGCGTCACCCGCCGCGACCGCCGTCCTCGCCACCCTCCGCCGCGACGACGACCGGTTACTGCTGTCGCAGCGCGATGTACGCCGCCTCGCCCCGGCCGTGGCCGTCTGGCTGGAGCGCGGTGCCTCGCCCGAGGCCGTACGCCGCACCCTCGCCGCCAACCTTCCGTCCGACCTCCGTTACCCCGCCGCGTTCCTGGCGCACCGCCTCGCCGAGCTGCTCCCGCCGCCCCTCCCGGCGGCTCCCGGGCCCGCACCCAGCCCCCGACCGGCGTTCGTCCCGCTGCGGAACTGCAACGGCTGCGACCGTGGGTTCCGCGCTCCCGCCTCAGTCGCCCGCTGCCACGACTGCCGCCGCAAGGCCGCCGCACGGCAGCAGGCCGCGTGACCGGCGCGCCGGTCAGTGGGCGGTTTCGGACACGTCGACCATCGTGGAGCCTTCGCGCCGGGTCCGCTCAACACCCCAGGCGCCGAGCGGTTCGAGGGCCTGATTGAGCGTGCGTCCGTGCTCGGTCAGGGAGTACTCCACCCGGGGCGGCACCTCGGCGTAGACCTCCCGGTGTACGAGACCGTCCTTCTCCATCTCGCGCAGGTGCTGGGTCAGCATCTTCTCGCTCACGCCGGGCAGGCCGCGCCGCAACTGGGCGAAGCGGCGCACCTGATGGGCGTTGAGCTCCCAGAGGATCAGCCCCTTCCACTTGCCGCTCACGACATCGAGGGCGGCGTCGATACCGCAGATGTAGGGCCCGCTTCTCGGCGCGTTGGTCATCGCTGATCCCCTTACTTACGAAAAGGTAAGTACCGCAGTATTTAGTGGGTACTTCCGAGATTAGCCGTGCCCTCCAAGCATGGAGGGGTGAACGAACAACACAGCACCCCCACCGTCACTCCCGCCGTCACCGTTATCGGGCTCGGGCCGATGGGCCAGGCCATGGCCCGTACCTTCCTGGCCGCCCGCCACCCGGTCACCGTCTGGAACCGCACCGCCGGCCGAGCGGACGGAGTCGTCGCCGACGGCGCCACGCTCGCGGCCACACCGGCCGAGGCGGTCGAGGCGAGCGATCTGGTGATCCTCAGCCTCACCGACTACCAGGCGATGTACGACATCCTGGGCAGCGGAAGCGTCCCCGGATCGCTCGCGGGCCGGACGCTGGTCAACCTCAGCTCGGACACTCCCGACCGGACCCGCGCGGCAGCCGCCTGGGCGGCGGGCCACGACGCCGCCTTCCTCACCGGCGGTGTCATGGTCCCGGCGCCGATGGTCGGCACGGAGGCGTCCTACGTCTACTACAGCGGCCCCGACGAGGTGATGCGGCGTCACCAGGCGGCGTTGACGCCGCTCGGCACGCCGAAGTACCTGGGTGAGGACCCGGGCCTCGCCCAGATGATGTATCAAGCCGCGCTCGCGGTGTTCCTCACCGCCCTCTCCGGGCTGATGCACGCGACGGCGATGCTGGGCGGCGCGGGGATGAAAGCCCAGGAGGTACTGCCGGAACTGCTCGCCCTGGCCGACTCGGTCGGCGCCATCGTGAGGGCGGGCGAGGGGACTCCCGGCGCCGCGCTGGACGCCGGGGAGCATCCGGGCGGCCTCAGCACCGTCACGATGATGGGCGCGACGTCCGACCACATCGTGGAAACCAGCGCATCGCTCGGCCTCGGCCTCGCTCTCCCCGAAGCCGTCCAGGCGCATTATCGGCGGGCGATCGAAGACGGACACGGTGGTGACCACTGGACCCGCATCATCGACGGCATACGCGACCCGCGCTGACCCCGCGCGGGCCACTCCGCCGGGCATCGGCGCGGGTCTGCCGGGCATCGGCGCGGGTCCGGCTCTGGCCGCGCGGAGGGGCCGTAGGGCGCGTATCGTCGCAAAAGGGCCTTTGGAGGATCTGGTCACGCCTGTTGCTGTGCGTCACCCCTGTTGCTATGCGGATGGCAGACGGTCACCACGTCACCACGTCACCAGAGAGGTCAGGGATTGCCATGGCTACGGTGAGCAGCGTCCGGTACGTGTCCCCCTTCTCCTGGGTCGCCCTGAACACGAACGACGCGCTGGAGGTCTTCGCGCGCGCTTCCGACGGCACCCTTCGGCACAACTGGCAGACGGCCCCCAGCCGCAACGAATGGTCGGGGTGGCAGTCGCTCGGCGGCAGCCTGGAGGGTGACCCGGTCGTGGCCATGAACCTCGATGCCCGGCTGGAGGCGTTCATCCGCACCCCGGACGGCAATATCCAGCACGCCTGGCAGAACACCCCCCACGGCACCTCGTGGTCGCGCTGGGAATCGCTCCGCGACAGCCCGTCCCCGGCGGGCAACCCGGTCGTCGCCAGGAACTTCGATGGCCGACTGGAGGTTTTCGTCCGCGCCACGAACGGTTCCGTCCAGCACATCTGGCAGACCGCCCCGAACAACGGATGGGAGCCCTACTGGAAGGCCCTCTTCGTCGACGACGTGATGGGCGACATGGCGGTTATACAGGACGCCGATGGCCGGCTGGAGGCTTTCGTCCGAGGCTACGACGACCAGAACGGGGTACTCACCGTTCTGCACGCTTATCAGCGCCCCCACGTCGACGGATGGGCCTCCGGCGAACTCGGCGGCACCCCGCAGGACGACCCGACGGCCGTCCTGAACACCTCCGGCCAGCAGGAGGTCTTCGTCCTCGGCCCGAACGGCTTCGTCGAGCACATCTGGCAGACCAAGCCCAGCAATGGATGGGCCCCGGGCTGGAAATCGCTCGGCGGCGACAACCCGGTGGGCACCCCTGCCGTCGGCGTGAACACCGATGGACGGCTGGAGGTTTTCACCCGCCAGGACGGCGGCACCATCGAGCACAAGTGGCAGACCAACCCCGCCCCCGACGGCCGCTGGTCGTCCAGTTGGGCATCGCTCTACACCGGCAGCCCGCTCGTGATCGGCGACCCGGTGGCCGCCTCGAACGCCGATGGCCGCCTGGAGGTCTTCGCCCTCTTCGGCGACGGCGCCATCCGGTGCGCCTGGCAGAACACCGCCGGTAACGACACCGACTGGTCGGCCTGGCACTCGCTCGGCGTCCCCGGACAGTAGTCCTCCGCGGTCCCAGGGTCTGTTCCCACCGCTCACGGGCACACGGAGCGGTGGGAACAGACTTGGATCTGATCCGGCTCTTTCTGGTGCTATTCGGAGACGCGGACCACGATCTTCCCCCGCGTGTGTCCGCGCTCGGCGTGTGCGTGCGCTTCCGCGATCCGTTCGAGCGGGTAGGTCCGCTCGATGCGCGGCGTGTAGCGGCCTTGCCGACCGAGTTCGCTCGCTTCGGCGAGGAGCGTGGAGTCGTTCTCCGCGTTGGCCAGACGCACACCCAGGCGATGCGCGTTGGCGTAGTCGGCGATCGTCGACACGCGAGCAGGGTCGCCCACGATCGCGACGAGGTCGGGCAGGGAGCCCGAGGCCGCGGTGTCGAGCGCGATGTCGACACCGTCCGGAGCCAGGGTGGCGAGGCGCTCCGCGAGGCCGGTGCCGTAGGTGGTGGGAACGGCTCCGAGGGAGGTGAGGAACTCGTGGTTGCGTTCACTGGCCGTACCGATCACGGTGGCGCCCTGAGCCACCGCGATCTCGACCGCGGCGCTGCCCACGCCTCCGGCGGCGCCCTCGATGAGAAGGGTGCGCCCCTTCAGGGGGCCGAGCGCCTTCAGCCCGCCCATCGCGGTCACGGATGCCAGACCGGCGCCGGCGGCCTCCTCGTCGGTCCACGTGGTGGGTGCGGGGGCCCAGGCCGAGAGCACGGCCAGCTCCGCTGTCGCGCCCGTGACGCCGCCCAGCCCGAAGACACGGTCGCCGATGCTCACGCCCTGCACGCCCTCACCGGTCTCGTCGACCACACCGACGGCATCACGCCCGGGAATCGCGGGCAGGTCCACGGGGAGCACCTCGTGCACCGCACCGGAACGCACCTTCCAGTCGACGGGATTGACGCCGGCCGCCGCGACACGGATGCGGATCTCGCCGGGCCCGGGACGCGGGTCCGGCGCCTGCTCGACCACAAGGGTCTCCACGCCGCCGTACTCGTGATATCGGACTGCGCGCATGACATTCCGCCTTTCCACGCGGCCTGAACCGGCCGTTCGTGAGATCAGTGGGGTGAATGTTCGGCGAGCGCCGACGCCCACCACGCTAAAAGCTGACATCGGCGTCAGTTGCAAGCAGTCACATGCAGAAGCGGACGGTCGTGCCCTCGGGGCCGGTGTGGATGCGGACGAGATCGGCGAGGTTGTGAACCATCAGCAGGCCCCGGCCTCCGGGCTTGTCGCACCGTGGCGGGCGACGGCCTGCCAGCGGGTCTCGCAGCCATCCTCGGTCTCTCACCTCGCACACGATCTGCGTGCCGTCGCCCCAGACCGATACGGTGCCCGAGCCACCGCCGTGCTGCACGCTGTTGGTGGTCAACTCGGTGACGGCGAGCGAGAAGTCGTCCAATCGCTCACATGTCAGACCGAGGCGCTTGGCCAACTCGACGGCGAGGTCCCGCGCGCCGGACAGACGGGCGATGTCAAATGTGAATACGACGGCCCATGGTGGTGGCACGAGGAGTTCATTGAAGGCCGAGACAGCGCGGTCGGCGTCGTAGGTCGTACTGCGCTGCTCCCTGCCGTCGACGACGACAACGGGATGTGTGGTGTACGCGTCGGCAAGCCATCCGGCGTTGAGCCGTGCGGCGTCGTAGGGGCACAGGATGGTGACATTCCGGCCGCGGAAGGCCTTGTTGACCAGTGCCTCGTGCTGGACGCAGGCCGGATACTCGGCTGGTGTACGGGCGGGCCAGATCGGCTCACCGATGATCCGTACCCGCTCGGCGGGATACGCGTCGGCGAACGCCCGCAACACCTCGGGAATGATCCGCCCCGGGTTCCGCCCTGCCCGGCTCATGTCGGTGAACCGCACCCGATCGGCGCTTGCGCCCAGCTCCGCACGGAGTGGCCCGAAGTTCCTCGCGGGAACGGCCACCGCCACCGGCTCGCCCGCGGCCAGACCCTCCTCGATGAACGGGACCGTCCCGGCCACATACTCCTGGATGCCTCGGTAGAACAAGGCCGGATGGGCGAAAGGCTCGGCCGCGCACATCACGTCGTCACCTCGATCGCCGCCGATTCGGGCGAGAAGGCGGCCAATGTGCGCCGCAGCGTCGGCGGCGGCCCCTTGATGACCAAGCGCCGTCTGCCGTCCAAGTCCTGGGCGGCCAGTACCAGAGCGGTCGCACCGCCGACATCGATGAACGTGAGCCCGGACAAGTCCAGCATCACGTCGCCACATCCGTCGTGCAAGGCGTCTTTCAGCGCCTGCTCCCACGAGGCGCGGGTGGTCAGGGTGACCTCGCCGGAGACGCGTATTCCAGCCCGACCCGTGAGCGGGCGGATTTTCAGCGCGCTCACTCTCTTTTCGGCGACCGGCCGTGTGCCCGGCTGGTCCGGGGCGTCCACGTTCTCACCTCCACCGACCTCGAACGCCGGAGGACCACCATTTTCACCGTAGCGCGGTGGAGGGGACCCACCAAGATCCAGTGCGGCCTGAGCCTCAGCCCTTGGTGAGGGTCCGGGCCAGGAGGGGGAGGAGGCGGTTCCAGTGGTGTCTCAGGGCAGTGGGGCTGAAGGCGTCGGTGTCGGACATGGTGAAGCCGTGGACGGTGCCGGGGTAGATCTCGGAGGTGTGGTCGACACCTGCGGCGTTCAGCGCCTGGTTGAGCTCGTCGAGGGCCTCGGGGGTCAGGTCGGTTTCGGCGTGGCCGAGGTGGACCTCGGCGGTGAGCCGGGAGAGGAGGCCGTGCAGGCCGTCGGGGCCGTCGGCGACCACGGGGCCGTGGAATTCGGCGAGGGCGGCCACCTGGCCGGGATGGGCCGCGGCGGTGCGCAGCGCGTAGAGGCCGCCTATGCAGTAGCCGGTCACCGCGACCGGTCCGGGGGCGACCTCGGGCTGGGCGGTGAGGAACCTGAGGTAGGCGTCGGCGTCGCTCAGGACGCGGTCGTCGGTGTGCGTCTCGATCAAGGGCATCAGGCGGCCGATGAGCGCGGGACGGACGTCTTCGCCGATGTACTCGGGAAGTTCGACGACGGGTGTCGGGCCGTGTCGGTAGAAGGGGTTGGGGACGAGGACGTAGTACCCGTGCCCGGCCAGTTCGCGGGCCATCTCCCGCAGCACGGGCCGGATGCCGAAGGCGTCCGGGTACATCAGCACCCCTGGGTGCCGCTCGCCCTGCTCGCCCTGGTCGCCCCGGTCGGGGAATGCGGCGAAAGCGTCGGCGTGACCGTCCGTGGTGGGTATGTGCAGCGACTTGGTGGGCATGGCCGATCATCCTTCCGTGGGCCGATACCGGTGCACAAGGGATGAGGGCGGCCGGGGTGCTGGGGATCAGTGAGGGTGGCGCAGGCCCGCGATGAGGAGGTCGACCAGGTGGCGCGGGTCGTAGCGGGCGTCGCTGTCCGCGCCGATGCAGAGGTTGCCGACGCCACGCATCAGCTCGTACGCCTCCAGGCCGGTGCGGATCTCGCCGGACGCGGCCGCGGCGTCGAGCAGCTCGGTGCACACGGGTACGAGGCGGTCGAGGAAATAGGCGTGCAGCGTATCGAAGCCGGAGCTGTCGGACTGCAGCACGGCGGCGAGGCCGTGCTTGGTGACCAGGAAGTCCACGAAGCGGTTGATCCATTGCCCCAGCGCGGCGTGCGGCGTCGCGCTGGACGCCAGCAGGGCCGGACCGGCCTCGGCGCACGCTTCGACCTGGTGCCGGTAGACGGCGATGATGAGGTCCGCCCGGGTGGGGAAGTGGCGGTAGATCGTGCCCATGCCGACGCCCGCCTCGGCGGCGATGTCGCGGACCGGCGCCTCGACGCCTGATCTGACGAAGACGGCGGCGGCCGCGTCGAGCAGCGTTTCCTTGTTGCGCTGGGCGTCCTTGCGCTGGGACGGGGCTCCGCGTCCCGCGCGGTCCTTGCCGCCGCCCTTGCCGCTCCCGCTCCCGTTGCTGCTGCCGCTGCCGCTCGCGTTCACCGCGCGGCTCCCTCCGTCGCCGACCGACCTTGCCAAAACGGAACGAAGTTCCGTTTGCTCATGATGTCAGAGCAGGGCCCGGCAACCAAGCCTTGGCCCAAGCTGCCGCATCGCCCTCACGCATCGCCCTCACGCTTCGCCCGTCACCGGAGGAACACCGTCATGCACTACCGCACCCTGGGCCGCACCGGCGTACAGGTCAGCACCCTCGCGCTCGGCGCGATGAACTTCGGCGCGATCGGCCGCACCACCCAGGACGAGGCCACCGCCCTCGTCGGCCCGCGCACCCCGGACCACCTGCGCGCGCAGCTCGCCGCCGCCGATACCGTGCTCTCCGCCGACGTACTCGACGCGATCGACGCCATCGTGGCCCCCGGCACCGACCTCGCCCCGCACGAGAAGCACGACACCCCGCCCGCGCTGCTCGACCCGTCCCTGCGGCGCCGCTGACGGCAAGCTGACGGCAACAGGCGGGCGCGGGAATCCTGTTGAGGTTCCCGGTGGTGGCCACTACGTTCGGCCGGATGACTTCCGGGTCGGCCCAAGAGGGCCAGAACGACATCCAGCTGAACCACACCGTCATATCCGCCTACGACCGCCATCTGTCGGCCGAGTTCCTCGCCGCCGTCCTGGGCCTGGAGGTAGGGGCCCCCTTCGGGCCGTTCCTCCCCCTCGACCTGGGCAACGGTGTCACGCTCGACTACTACGAGAAGCGCGACGAACCGATCCAGCCGCAGCACTACGCGTTCCTCGTGCCCGAGGGGCGGTTCGACGGCATGATCGCCCGGCTGGAGGCGGTCGACGTCAACTACTACGCCGACCCCCACCACACCGAACCCGGGCGGACCAACACGCTCTTCGGCGGCCGCGGCGCCTACTTCGAGGACCCGGACGGCCACAACATGGAGATCATGACCCGGCCCTACGTCAGGCCGTAGCCGGGCCGGGAGCGAACGACCGGCGCACCGCCTCCGACAGCGCCCGGCGGCGCCGGTCGTGCTCCTCGGGGCGGTCGTCCCGGGTCGCAGTGGTGGAGGGGCCCGCCGCGGACCAGGTCAGGGCCATGGCGTTGACCAGGGCGAGGATGTCGTGGGGCTCGGTCGAGGCGCTGACCCGGCCCTGCCGCTGCGCTTCGGACACCGCCCGCAGCTTGGCGGCGACCGCGGGCGCTTCGGGCGCCAGGCTTCCGGTGTGGATGCCCTCCAGCTTCGCCCAGGTCACCAGGCGGACGAGATCCGGGCGGGCGAGGAACGCGTCGTACAGCCGCACGGCGTATCCGGCGAGGTCGGTGGCGGTGAACGGGACGGCGTCGGCGACGGCGTCGGCGTGCAGCCGGAAGACCGCCTCGAACAGGCCGAGCTTGTCGCCGAAGTAGGCATACAGCTGGGCCTTGTTGACGCCCGCGGCGGCCGCGATGCGGTCCACGCGGGCGCCCGCGATGCCGTGGGCGGCGAAGTCCTCGGTGGCGGCGTCCAGCAGGCGTCGGCGGGTGGCGTCGGCTTTCGCGGGGGACATGGCGCCAGATTACCAACTGGTTGGTTGTTTTTTCGCGGCGCACTGCTCTACCGTCAAACTAACCAACTAGTTGGTTTTATGGAGGAGAGGCGGCACCCCATGGCCATACGCGCGTACGCGGCGGAGCGAGCACGAGGACCGGTGCGGGCGCGGGAGTACGAACCCGCGCCCCTCGGCCCCCACCAGGTGGACGTCACCGTCACCCACTGCGGGGTCTGCCACACCGACACCGACATGATCGACGACCTGCACGGCATCTCCCGCTACCCGCTGGTCGCCGGGCACGAAGCGGTCGGCGTGATCGCGGCGCTGGGCAGCGCGGTCGACCGCACCCGGTTGTCCGTCGGGCAGCGGGTCGGCGTCGGGGCGACAGCCGGTGCGTGCTTCGCCTGCGAGTGGTGTCTCGGCGGGCGGCAGCACCTCTGCCCGGACAAGGACGACCTGGTGCTACGCGGCGACGGCGGCGCGTTCGCCACCCAGGTGCGCGCCGGTGACTGGCGGTACGTCCAGCCCCTCCCCGACGCCCTGCCGTCCGAGCAGGCCGCCCCGTTCCTGTGTGCCGGTTCGACGGTGTTCTCGGCGCTCGTACGGCACGGAGTGCGGCCCACGGACCGGGTCGGGGTGGTCGGCGTGGGCGGACTGGGCCATCTCGCCCTCCAGTTCCTCGCGAAGTGGGGATGCCATGTCACGGCCCTTTCCGCGACGGCCGCGAAGGCGGACGACGCCCGGCGGTTCGGGGCGCACGAGTTCGTCGTGGCGGGCCCGGCGGGTGAGGGGCTCGCGGGGCTTGCCGGATCGCTCGACTTCGTCCTGTCGACCGTCCCGGCGGACCTGCCGTGGGACGCGTACCTGGCGGCGCTGCGGCCGGGCGGCACGCTCAGCGTCGTCGGCGTGCCCGAATCCGCGGTCACCGTGCATCCGCTGGCCTTGCTGCCGGGCGAGAAGCGCCTCGCCGGGGACGTCGTGGGGACGCCCCTGGAGACGCGGCAGATGCTCGACTTCGCGGCCCGGCACGGCATCCGGGCGGAGGTCGAGACGTACCCGGTGGCGCGCGTCGAGGAGGCGCTCGACGCCGTACGCGGCGGGCGGGCCCGCTACCGCGCGGTGCTGGAGTTCTGACGTCCGGCCACGCGACGGGCCAAGGCCAGGGGCCTACGGCGCCAGGATGTCCAGCTCGCGCAGCGCGCCGAAGGTGATCTCGCGGGTGTGGCGCTCGGCGCGCTCCGCGTCCCCGGCGCGGACCGCTTCGGCGACCCGGACGTGGAGGGTGACCGCCTCCGGGTCCGGGTCGGTGAACATCACCTGGTGCTCGGTGCGGCCCGCCAGGACCTCGGTGACCACGTCGGCCAGGCGCGCGAACATCTCGTTGCCGGACGCGCGCAGGATCGTGCGGTGGAAGGCGACGTCGTGCACGAGGTAGGCGGGCAGCTGCTGGCCTCGGGAGGTGGCGACCATGTTGAGCGCGTGCTCGGTCAGCTCGGCGCACTGGGCGGCGGTGGCGTGCTCTGCGGCCAGGGCGGCGGCGGCCGGTTCGATGGCCGAGCGCAGGGAGGTCAGGGAGCGCAGCTGGCGGGGGCGGTCGGGTCCGGCCAGCCGCCAGCGGATGACCTGCGGGTTGAAGACGTCCCATTCGTCCGGGGGGAGGACGGTCACCCCGACGCGGCGGCGGGAGCGCACCAGGTGCATGGATTCCAGGACCCGCACCGCCTCGCGGACCACGGTCCGGGAGACGTCGAAGCGGCGCTCCAGCTCGTCGGTGCGCAGCACGGTGCCCGGCGGGTAGTCGCCCGCGGTGATCGCGGGCCCGAGGGAGGACAGCAGCCGAGCGTGCAGTCCCCGCCCTGTGGTGAGCCCCTGGTCGGGCCCCTGAATGGGCCCCTGGCCGGGCCCCTGGTTGTCCATGGAGTCAGACTACGTGGCCGCCGCGCAGCTTTTAAGTATGACTTTTACATCACGAACTCTTGAATACGTCGTATCAGTGGGGTTGAGTGTGCTGCCAGCGGTGCCGAGGTCGAGAACGACAGTCGAGGAAGACAGCACCGGAGCAGAACAGCGAGGTTTTCCACATGCAAGCTCCCCTGGTCGTCGTCATGGGAGTGTCCGGCACGGGCAAGACCACGGTCGGCCCGCTGCTGGCCGAGGCGCTCGGTGTGCCGTACGCCGAGGCCGACGACTTCCATCCGCCGGCCAACATCGCCAAGATGTCCGCCGGTACCCCGCTGGGCGACGAGGACCGCTGGCCGTGGCTGGACGCCATCGGCGTGTGGGCCCATGACCACATCGCTCACGGCGGTGTGGTCAGCTGCTCCGCGCTCAAGCGGAGCTACCGGGACCGGCTGCGCGCGGCCGAGCCCGGTGTCGTCTTCCTGCATCTGACCGGCGAGCGCAAGCTGATCGCCGACCGGATGCAGGAGCGCAAGGGCCACTTCTTCTCCGGCGCGATGCTCGACTCGCAGCTCGCCACCCTGGAGCCGCTCCAGCCGGACGAGAACGGCGTGGCCGTCGACATCGCCCCCGGCCCCGAGACCATCACCGAGCAGGCCGTCGCCGCGCTGCGGCGGGCCGAACGCCAGTAACCCGTAGGTAAGGAACCCCTCCGTGACCAGACTCAGCGCCGAGATGCTGGCAGCGGACACCGTCGACCCGATCACGTCGGCCGGTCACGCACAGCTGGGCATAGCCGTCCTCGTCGGCATAGCCGTTCTCGTCCTGCTCATCACCAAGACCAAGCTGCACGCGTTTCTGTCGCTGACGATCGGCTCGCTGGCGCTCGGCGCCGTCGCGGGGGCGCCGCTCGACAAGGTCATCACCAGCTTCTCCGGCGGGCTGGGCGACACCGTCGCGGGCGTCGGCGTGCTGATCGCCCTCGGCGCGATCCTCGGCAAGCTGCTCGCCGACTCCGGCGGCGCCGACCAGATCGTCGACACGATCCTCGCCAAGTCGAGCACCCGGATGATGCCGTGGGCGATGGTGCTCATCGCGGGGATCATCGGGCTGCCGCTCTTCTTCGAGGTCGGCATGGTGCTGATGATCCCGGTGGTGCTGCTGGTCGCCAAGCGCGGCAACCTCTCCCTGATGCGGATCGGCATTCCTGCGCTCGCGGGCCTGTCCGTGATGCACGGCCTGGTGCCGCCGCACCCCGGCCCGCTCGCCGCGATCGACGCGGTCCACGCCGACCTGGGCGTCACCCTGATGCTCGGCGTCCTCATCGCGGTGCCGACCGCCGTCATCGCGGGCCCGGTCTTCTCGCGCGTCGCCGACCGCTGGGTCGATGTCACCCCGCCGGACCGGCTGGTTCCGACGCGCCCCTCGGAGGACCTGGAGCGGCGCCCCGGATTCGCCGCCACCGTGTCCACCGTGCTGCTCCCGGTCGTGCTGATGCTCATCAAGGCGCTGGTCGACATCGCCGTGGACGACCCGGCGAACACCGTCCAGCGCGTCGCCGACGTCATCGGCAACCCCCTGGTGGCGCTGCTGGCGGCGGTGATCGTGGGCATGTTCACCCTCGGCCGCGCGGCGGGCTTCACCCGGGACCGCATCTCCACCACCGTGGAGACCTCGCTCGCCCCGATCGCCGGAATCCTGCTGATCGTCGCGGCGGGCGGTGGCTTCAAGCAGACGCTGATCGACATCGGCGTCGGCAACATGATCATGGACATCTCGAAGGACTGGAACGTTTCCGCGCTGCTGCTCGCCTGGCTGATCGCCGTCGCGATCCGGCTGGCGACGGGTTCGGCGACCGTGGCCACGATCTCCGCCGCCGGGCTGATGGGGCCGCTCACCGCGGACATGTCCACCACACACGTGGCGCTGCTGGTACTGGCCATCGGCGCGGGATCGCTCTTCTTCAGCCATGTCAACGACGCGGGATTCTGGCTGGTCAAGGAGTACTTCGGGATGAGCGTGGGGCAGACGGTGCGGACCTGGTCCGTGATGGAGACGATCATCTCGGTCGTCGCGCTCGGCTTCGTCCTGCTGCTGTCACTGGTCATATGAGGCCCGGGGTCATGAGGCCCGGAAGGCCCGGAAGGATACGTACGTCATGACGACACATCCGCTCTTCGACATCGGGGGCCGCACCGCGCTGGTCACCGGCTCCAGCCGGGGCATCGGCCACGCGCTCGCCCGCGGGCTGGTGGAGGCAGGCTGCACGGTGGTCCTCAACGGCCGTGACCAGCAGGCCCTGGACAAGGCCGCGGCCGAGCTCGGCGGCGCGGCGGCGGGCGTGCACACCGCCGCCTTCGACGTCACCGACGGCCCGGCCGTCGCCGCCGGGATCGCCGACGTGGAGGAGCGGGTCGGCCCGCTCGACATCCTGGTCAACAACGCCGGGATGCAGAACCGCGCACCGCTGCTGGAGTTCACCGACGAGGCCTGGCGGCAGATCGTGGACACCAACCTGACCAGCGCGTTCCTGGTGGGCCGGGAGACCGCGCGGCGTATGACCGTCCGCGGCCACGGCAAGATCGTCAACATCTGCTCGCTGCAGAGCGAGGTCGTCCGCCCCGGCATCGCCCCCTACTCGGCGACCAAGGGCGCGCTGAAGATGCTCACCAAGGGCATGTGCGCCGACTGGGGCCAGTACGGCATCCAGGTCAACGGGGTCGGCCCCGGCTACATCGAGACCGAGCTGACCCGGCCGCTCGTCGAGGACGAGAAGTTCAGCACCTGGGTGCGCGGCCGGACCCCGGCGGGCCGCTGGGGCCGCACCGAGGACCTGATCGGCGCGCTGCTCTATCTCGCCTCGCCCGCCGCCGACTTCGTCAGCGGACAGGTGCTGTACGTCGACGGCGGCATGACGAGCGTCCTGTGAAACCTAAGCAAGTGAACGAGGAGGCTGGGCGGATGGTGCTGGGCTGTGTGATCCATGGGCAGGGAGATCTGCGGGTCGACGAACTTCCCGAACCGGAGGCGGCGCCCGGACAGGCGCTGGTGGCGATCCGGTACGGCGGGATCTGCGGGTCGGATCTCCACTACCACGCGCACGGTGGCGTGGGCGACTTCCGGCTGAAGCAGCCCATGGTGCTGGGGCACGAGGTCGTCGGCACGGTCGTGTCGTACGGCGAGGGCGCGAGCGGGCCCGCCCCCGGCACCCCGGTCGCCGTGCACCCGGCGACGCCGTGCGGGGTGTGCCCCGAGTGCGCGGGTGGCCGCGCCAACATCTGCCGCGACACCCGCTACCTGGGCAGCGCGGCGCGCTTCCCCCACGTACAGGGCGGCTTCGCGTCCCGTATCGCCGTTCCGGCCGGACAGCTGCGGGTCCTGCCCGAGGGGCTGGAGCCGCGCCGGGCGGCGCTCGCCGAACCGCTGTCCGTCGCCCTCCACGCGGTGCGCCGCGCGGGCGATCTGAAGGGCCGCAACGTACTGATCACCGGTTCCGGGCCGATCGGCTGCCTGGCCGTCGCCGCCGCGCGGGCGGCGGGCGCGGCGTCCATCACGGCGACCGATGTGCTGCCCCGCGCTCTGGAGTTCGCCGCGGCGGCCGGTGCGACGGCGTGCGTACGGGCCGACGACCCGGACGACCCGAACTGGCCCGCCTCCTCCGACGGGATCGACGTCGCGATCGAGGCGTCCGGCGTGGCCGCCGGGCTCGACACCTGCCTGAACCGGGTGCGGCGCGGCGGGGTGATCGTCCAGCTCGGCATGCTGCCGCCCGGGCAGAGCCCGTTCGCCGGGAACCTCCTGGTAGCCCGTGAGATCGACCTGCGCGGGGCGTTCCGCTTCCACGAGGAGTTCGACGACGCGCTGCGGCTGCTGGCGACGGAGCCGTCGTTCGACGCCCTGATCAGCGGGGTCCGGCCGGTGCGGGAGGCGAAGGAGGCGTTCGCCCAGGCGGCCGACCGCCGCGAGTCCTGCAAGGTGCTGCTGGACTTCGAGGCCTGAGCGGCCTGACCTGGGCCTGACCAATAACACAGGGGCCTGCTCGCGTGGCTCGCGAGCAGGCCCCTGACGTATGCGTGCGTGACTACTTCGTGAAGCCGTAGTTCAGCAGCTTCTTCGCGTCCGCGGTGCGGTTGGCCACCGAGGAGGAGGCGAGGACGGTACCGATGACCGTCTTGCCGCTGCGGGTGGCGGCGAAGACCAGGCAGTACTTGGCCTCCGGGCCGGAACCGGTCTTCACGCCGATGGCGCCCGAGTAGGTGCCGAGCAGCGTGTTGGTGTTCTCCCACGTCATGTTGCGGGAGCCACCGCTCTTGGTGACCGTCTTCTGCGTGGTCTTCTTCGTCTTCACGACCGTGCGGAAGGTGGAGTACTTCATCGCGCTGCTCGCGAGCTTCGTCAGATCGCGCGGCGTGGAGTAGTTCTTGCCATGCCCTATGCCGTCGAACGAGTCGAAGCTGGTGTTCTTCAGGCCGAGGCTCTTGGCGGTGGAGTTCATCTTGCCGATGAACGACTTCACCCGCGCGGCCCGCGTCGAGCCGGTGCCGAACTTGTCGGCCAGGGCGTACGCGGCGTCACAGCCGGACGGCAGCATCAGCCCGTAGAGCAGCTGGCGCACGGTGACCTTGTCGCCGACGATCAGCCGGGCCGAGGAGGCCCAGTTGTTGTCGACGATGTAGTCGCTGTACGCCTTCTGGACCGTGACCTTGGTGTTGAGGTTGAGGCCCTTCTGGGCCAGCACCACCCGGGCGGTCATGATCTTCGTGGTGGAGCCGGTGGAGAGACGGGTGTCGGCGGCCTTCTTGTAAAGGTCCTTGCCCGTCCCGTTGTTCATCACGTACCCGCCCTTGGCGGCGATCGTGGGCGCGGCGGCGGCAGCCTGGGCCGGGGCCACGGCCACGGAGGACAGCACGGCCCCCGCGGCGAGGACGCTCAGCGCGGAGAGGCGACGCATGCGCTTGGTGGTGGTTTTCAAATGAATACTCCAATGTCCCTTTGGGCGCGCGGCGGTCCGGAAGGGAAAGCCGTCGATCAGGGACGCATGAGAGCGGTCAATGGATGTGCGCTCCGCGATGTTATCCGTACCCGCTGTGCGGTTTCCCGTCGTATCGTCTTACGAGCCCAACCTGGTCAGATATCCCGCCATCTGATCCGTGCCGTGGGCCGCGTAACCGACGTGTCCGTCCGGCCGGATGACGAAGACGCCGCGCTCCGCGTACCCGTCACGGATGTGTCCGTCCGGGTCGAGCAGATCGGGTGCCGGGCCGCCGACACGGTACGTACGCACGGACGCGCCGCCGGGGGCGGACGGTTCCGCGCCGCCCAGCGCGAGCACTGTCACCTGCGGGCCGCGGAAGGCGTCGAAGAGGCGGAACGGGGTGCCGTCGGGGAGGGCACAGGGGGCGTCGGGTGCGCGGTCGCCCGCGCGCAGCGCGCTCTCGTCCACCCGCCGTTGGTCCACCGCGAGGGCTGTGCCGCGGTAGGTCAGCCCCAGTTGGTGCACCTCCGCCGTGCGCCGGGGCTCCTTCGCGTTGCCCTCCATCCCGGCGCGGTGGATGCGGGTGCTGATGCCCAGCACCCCGGCGGCGACCGGCATCCGCTCCTCCTCGTAGCTGTCCAGCAGTACGGGATCGGCGCCGCCGCGCAGCACCGCGCCCAGCTTCCAGCCGAGGTTGTACGCGTCCTGGACGCTGGTGTTCAGCCCCTGGCCGCCCGCGGGGGAGTGGATGTGCGCCGCGTCGCCCACCAGGAAGACCCGGCCCTCGCGGAACCGTTCCGCCATCGCCGCCCGGACCCGGAACGTCGAGGTCCACCGCACCTCGCCCACGTCTGACGCGGCGAGATGCGAGCGTTCGGCGATCAGCCGCCGCACCGCCTCCGGGGCCGGATCGGGGACGGCGTCGGCGTCGTCGTACTGGGCCAGCATCTGGAAGAGACCGGTCCCGGCGAGCGGGCACAGTGACAGTCCGCCGCCCTTCGCCTGCTGCCACACATGCCAGTGGTCGCGCTCCAGGCCGGTCAGTTCTATGTCCGCCACCAGGCGGGGGAGCGGGTCGACGGACTCGCCCGCCATGCCGATGCCGAGCGCCTTGCGGACGGTGCTGCGCCCGCCGTCGGCGGCCACCGCGTAGGCGGCCCGTACGGTTTCGGCCGAGCCGTCGGCGTACGCGAGGTGCGCGGTGACGCCGTCCGCGTCCCGCGTCAGGGCGGTGCACGCCGCGCCGAACTCGACCTCGCCGCCGAGTTCGAGCAGCCGCGCGTACAGGATCTCCGCGGTCCGCCACTGCGGGAGCATCCAGATGTCGTGGTACGGGGTGCCCGGCGTCGGGCCCGTACGGACGATCATCTCGAACGCGCCCAGCCGCCGACCGTCCTCCCAGCCCATCATCGGCGGATACGGCCCGCCCGCCGCGCGGACCGCGTCCATGACGCCGAGGTCGTCGAGGACCTCCTGCGTCCTCGGCTGGAGCCCCTTGCCGCGCGACCCCGGGAACAGCCGCTCGCCCCGCTCCACGATCCGCGCCGCGACACCGCGCCGGGCCAGGTCGACGGCCAGGGTGAGCCCGGCCGGACCCGCCCCGATGATCAGCACGCCCGTTTCCTTAACGTTGTTAAGTTCCATGCGGCCGAGAATGCGCTTAACGTTGTTAAGTTGTCAAGGGGGACCGGACTGAGCTGGGAGGATGAGCGCCATGGCGACGACGCGACTGGACCGTGACCAGGTGGTGGAGGCGGCGCTGCGGCTGCTCAACGAGGTGGGCCTCGAAGGGCTCACGCTGCGCCGGATCGCCAAGGAGCTGAACGTCCAGGCGCCCGCCCTCTACTGGCACTTCAAGAACAAGCAGGCGCTGCTGGACGAGATGGCCACCGCGATGTTCCGGCGCCTGGCCGAGGGGGCGCCGCAGCTGGACGGTGCGACCTGGCAGGAACACCTCATCGCCTCCCAGCGCACCCTGCGCCGCGCCCTGCTCGGCTACCGCGACGGCGCGAAGGTCTTCAGCGGCACCCGCTTCACCGGCACGCCCCACGCCGCCCCCATGGAGGCCCAGCTGCGCGCCTTCGTGGACGCGGGCTTCACCCCGGGCGCCGCGGCCCGCGCCTCGTTCCTCGCGTACACCTTCACCCTCGGCTTCGTGATCGAGGAGCAGGCCGTCGAGCCGCTGCCGGGGGAGCGGGCGCCCGGGTACGACGTCGCCGAGCGGACCGCCCTCATCGGCCCCGACTACCCGCTCACCGCGGCCGTCGGCGCGGACCTCTTCGAGGACTACGAGGCCCGCTTCGAGGAGGCGCTGCGCACGATCGTGGCGGGCATCGAGGCCACCTTGGGCCCGGCTCGGCCCGGCAGCACAATGACCCCATGACGACCGACTCCGCGACTGCCCACGCCTGGACGGCCCTCGGCGGCGCCCCCGCGCTCGCCGATCGGATCACGTACACCCCGGCGGGTGAGGTGCTCCCCGCCCGGCTGCCGGTACGGCAACTGGCCCGGGCCACCGTGGGCGTCTGCTCGCTGGCCGCCGCCGAACTGGCCGCGCGGCGCGGCGGCGGTGCGATCCCCGCCGTACGGGTGGACGAGGGCGCGGTCGCCACGGCGTTCATCAGCGAACGCCACCTGCGCGTCGACGGCCGCCGCCCGACCTCCTTCGCCCCGCTGTCCGGGTTCTGGCGCGCGGCCGACGGCTGGGTACGCACCCACGCCAACTACCCCCACCACCGAGCCCGGTTGCTGACCGCGTTGGGCCTGCCGGAACACGCCGAGCCGGACACGCTCGCCGCCGAGCTGGCGCAGCGCCCGGCCCGGGAGATCCAGGAGACGGCGTACGCGGCGGACGCGCTGGCGGTGGCGGTCGTACCGCCCGGCGAACTCCCCCTCCGTACCGTCCCGTTGGTGGAGTCCTGGGAGGCAGGGAACGAGGGCGCCGGCGCGTGGCGTTGCCCGGACCCCGTTCAGCCCCTGCGGAAGCCCCTGCCGACGGTCGATGGTGCCCAGCCGCCGCGCACGGCTGAGCCGCACCCCGACAGGAGCCGCGCAGACCTGCGCGCGCGCTCGCTTCCGGCAGAGGCGCACCCCTTCGGCGCACTCGCCTCCGCGCCCGCCGCAGGCGTCCGCGTTCTGGACCTGACCCGGGTCATCGCCGGTCCCGTCGCCACCCGCACGCTGGCGCTGCTGGGCGCGGACGTCCTGCGCGTCGACTCCCCGCACCTCCCCGAGGACCCCGACGCCCACGCCGACACCGGCTTCGGCAAGCGCTCGACCCGCCTCGACCTCGCCGACCCCCACGACCGCCGGACGTTCGACGAACTCCTCGCCCAAGCCGACGTCGTGGTCACCGCCTACCGCCCCGGCGCCCTCGACCGCTTCCTCACCCACCACCCCGGCCTGATCGTCGCCCAGCTCAACGCCTGGGGCTGGACCGGCCCGTGGGCCGCCCGGCGCGGCTTCGACAGCCTGGTGCAGGCCGGGACCGGCATCGCCCTGACCGAGGCCTCCGCCGACGGCCGCCCCGGAGCCCTCCCCGCCCAGGCCCTCGACCACGGCACCGGCTACCTCCTCGCCGCCGCGGTGCTCCGCGCCCTGACCGACCGCGCCGACGGCGGCGGCGCCCGCCACCTCCGGTTCTCCCTGGCCGGAACGGCGTCCTGGCTCCTCCACGGCATCACCCCCACCCCGCCGGGCCCCGGGACGTACGCCCCGGAGCGCCACCTCACCGAGCGCCCCTCCCCAACCGGCCACCTCCACTACGCCCTCCCGCCGATCGCGTACCCCGACGCCCCCCGGGACTGGTCCCGCCCACCCGGCCCGTGGGGCACCGACGCCCCGACATGGGTCTGATGACCCGCGAGGTAATCGCAGGCCCATCCGGTGCCGGTAACAATGCTGCTCTCTCCGCGTCAGCACGGCGCGGGTTCCAGATCGGAGTGATCCGTCTTGTCGTCAACGACATGTGCGACCACCCGCGCCGTGGTGGAGGAGTTGCTGCGCCGGATCGGCGAAGGCGACCCCGAGCGCATCGCGGAGCTGTACGCCGAGCGGGGCGACTGGAAGCTGGCCTGGCCGGAGGCCGAGCACGGCCGCACGGCCACCCCGTGGATACGCCACCGCTCCACCCGCGCCGACGCCTCCGCCCACTACCGCGAGCTGGCCGAGCACCATGTGCCCGGGCAGGCGGCCACTGAGATCGAGCGCATCTTCATCGACGGCGATGACTCGGTCGTCCTGGGCGAAATCCGCCAGACCGCCCGCGCCACCGGGCGTGCCTACCGCGCCCGGTTCGCCCTGCACCTCACGGTCGAGGACGGCCTGATCACGCGACACCACGTCTACGAAGACAGCCTCGCCGTCGCCCAGGCCTTCGACGCCGGGCGCGCCGAGTAAGGCCCGCTGCGGTGCCGTGAGCGGCTGGTCGCAACCACTCGCTCGGCGCACTGGGCGCAGCGCCTCCCCACGCGGCCCTTTTCACGGGGCCGGGTACCGCGACTTGTCAGTCGTCGGTGGGGTGTTCGTGCAGGCGCCGGGTGAGGTCGTCGCACCAGTCCCGGGCCCAGGCGCGCAGGGCGGCCGTGTCCGCGTCGACGCGATCTCCCGGACCAGCCAGCCGCGCGTGGGCGGGACCTGTTCAGTGATCCTTGCCAGTCTTTTTGTACTCGGCAATCCTCGCTTTGATGGCCGGATCTCTGGCCAGAGAAGGGGGAAGTCTGGTGTCCGGGGACAGGTGCGCCTGAAGCAAATTCACGCCGGTCAGATTCGCCCCGCGCAGGTCCACGCCGTCCAGGTTCGCGCCGTCCAGGTTCGCGTTGCGCAGGTCTGCTCTGATCAGGCTCGCGTAGCGCAGGTCCGCGTCGGTCAGATAGGTGTTGCGCAGGTCCGCCCCACGCAGGTTGGCGTAGATCAGGTTCGCGGCGGTCAGGCCCGCGTTGCGCAGGTCCGCGTTGATCAGGCCCGCGTAGTGCAGGTCCGCCTTGTTCAGCGTTGTTTTGTGTAGGTCCGCATTGCGCAGGTCCGCTCCGGTCAGGTTTGCGTCGTCCAGGTTTGCATTCGATATCCTCGCGTCGGTAAGGATCGCCCCCGACAGGTCCGTGTGCCAGAGATTTGCATGGTTCAGGTACGCGACGGACCCGATGCGCGTACCCGCTCCTTCCGCCGAGCCACGGCGTTGGAGTTCTATGCCGGGCAGATGGGTGCTGCGCAGATCGAGGATGAAGCCCTTGTCTCCGGTGTGGTTCCGGTAGGCGAGAACCGTCGCTGCGGCGCGCAGGTCGGCCGGTAACCCGGCGTCCTTCTTCGGTGGTCTGCCTGCGTGGGTGCGCACGAAGGCGGCCAGAACATCGGAGATTGTGGGGTGATCGCGCGGGGAGTCCTCCATGATGCGCTGCAAGGCGTAGATGCCGCCGAGGCGGACGTCCACGGTGTCGTCGCCGAGATTCTCCACGGCCTTGGTGTACCGGTCGGTGATCTGCCCTTCCTGAGCGATCCCCATCTCCTGGCTGACCTGATCGTTGGAGTACCAGATACCGGCCGCCGCGATGAACGACGACAGGAGAACACCGAGCACGACGGCGGCCAGTTCAATGCGCCGGGCCCAGTCCAGCCCGCCCTGCTGCGGCGTTCCCGGCCGCGGGCCCCGTTCCGGACCGGCCGGCTGCCTGTACCGGGCTGTCGCCGGTGTGCGGGCCGGCGGTACGGCTGGCAGGCGACGAGCTGCAGCAGGAGAGCGGCGCCCCCGCGAGGCTCGCTCGCCGGCCCGGCGGAGTTGTTGGCTGCGTCGGTATGGCATGGGGGTCATTCGACCGCTGCCGCAGGAGCGGCCGCAGGAGTTCCGGGTTTTACCCTCAGTGGGAGCCTCTGAGCGTGAGTGGGTTGGCCTGGCCAAGCGGTGGAGGACTTGCGGTACAACCCCGGTTCCCCTCCAAGGTCACCCTGCCCCCGACTTGTCAGGGACGGGAGGACTTTTCCGATGACCCCTTGGAGGAACTCGTGGACAACCAGCCGCAGCCGCAGCCGCAGCCGCAGCCGCAGCCGCAGCCGCAGCCGCAGCCGTCTCCGGCGCTGGCACCTCAGCGCCCTTTCTCTTCCCCGAGTCGGTCACCCGACCGGCACCTCGGTATGCCTGCGGAAGGCCCCTGCGGCAGGTCAGACGCCTCGTCATCAAGGTGATGGTCGCCCAAGTAATCAACGATTCGCTCATCTCGGGGAGCCGCTTCAACTGCGTCCCTGCGTCGAGAATCATCGGGCAATGTGCGCCCTAGACGGCCTGAGGGCAAGGAATGTCCGGCCGCGTGCGGTGCGGGCTGCATGCGATCAGGCATACGGACAGGAATCGTTGGCCCGTCATATACCAGCCGCCGACCACGTCCTCGCCACCGGCGACCCGGTCGGCCGCGCGGCTGACCGCGTTGGCGAGGCGGTTGGTGTCGCGGTCGTGTTCCGATGCGAAGGATGCTGTGGAAGCTCGTGCTTGCCCGGCGAACCATTGTGCTGCTTCTTGTGGTTCGGTCCAGGTGCCGTGGATGAAGGATGCGGGTTTGAGGAGCCAATGGGCCAGTTCGAGGGGGACGACTTTGCTGGAGGTGAATTGGGGGTGCGGTGGGTGCCGGGGGCCGTCTTTGAGTAAGTCGTGGGCGGACCCGAGCCAGGTGTAGCCGTGGTGGTGCATGTGCTCGCTCTCTCGGTGAAGAGCGGCCCCCACTCGAGGTGGGGGCCGGCCCTTGTCTCACCTGCTACTGACGGCCGCAGCCCTGGCCGTCACCGCAGCCGCCCTGCTGCCCGCCCTCGGTCGGCCCGTCGTCCTCCGGGTCCTGTCGGGGTACGACGGCCTTGAATCCGCGTAAGCGCATCGGGATGATTCCTCTCGGTGCTCTCGACGCGGGGGCTCTCCTCGCGCCGTCGTGCACGTGCACCCGTTCCGCGCTGGGCTCGACCTGCCAGGGCTCCGGTCCAGCCGGAACGGGGGGTCTTCAGAGGGGGCCGCTCAGCTTGTGGCGGCCTTCTTGGTCTGCTCTTCCAGCGCGGCGCGCATGAGGATGTCCGCGAGGCGGTTGGCGCTGTCGAGCGGGATTCGGCCCAGGGCGACCATCGGGTGTCCCGAGACCGTCACCTCGCCCCGCAGGACCGGCCAGAACAGGTCCTCGTTCTTAACGCCGTGAGGTACGGCCACGTCGGGAGTGAAGCCGAGGCGGCCCAACGCCTCGCGGAGTAATTCGGCGACCGCCCTTGCCTCTGCGCCAGCCGCCCGGTGGCGCGCGGAACGCATGGCGTCGATGTGTTCCTCGGTGATCTTCATGGCACGCAGCTCCCCGCAAAAGTGAGTGACGGAGTCGTTATGGAGCGAATCAATGCCTGCTCAACGACGTTGCTCGAAGCTGCTGGGGAATCTCAGCCGAGCGGGCCGCTGGGCGTGCCCCGGGGAGTTGGGCGGCCATCTGCTCGATTTCGGGGACGGCGACCATGATGTGCCCGCACAGCCGGAGGGTGAGCGTCTCCACCTCCTCCATGGAGAGGAGTTGGGCGCCTTCGGCGAGCAGACGGCGCGTGTTGGCGCGCATCGTCTGCAGGTCGAGGGGGTGCCAGTCCCGCTCTTCGCTGGTCGGCGGACGAGTGGTAGAAGGGGCCATGCCTCGACGCTAGGAATGCGGCGTATGGCATCTCCAGCGATGTGCAGATCTGTGCACCGGGTGTACCCGGACGGGTGGCATGCTGCTCACCCTCTTGACCACCTACTCGCTGCGAATGACCGTGGTGCACACAACTGCACAACTCGTTGACGGAGGCGGTCATGTCGTCGCTAGTGTTCATCGGCATCGACCCCAACACCGGGGACAAACAGAGTCCCACGGTGTGGGTTGACCAGGAGAAACAGGAACTCGTCTTCCAGGGCTGGAAGCCCGGCCCCGAGCTTGAAGCACAATGTGCCGCGTTCGAGCTGCCGGGCCACGCCCAGGGCATCCCGGAGAACGAGGCCGTGATCCGTATCCCCGCCAGGATGGTGCACATGATCAGGGAGGCTTGCGATGCCGTCGAGCGCACCGACATTCGATGAGCTGATCTCCAGGTGCACGCGCTCTGCTGTGCACCTGGAGATGAGAGACGCCTACGCCGTCGACTACGAAGAGGGCCCGTTCGCCGCATGGAGGGGCGGTTTCCGTCACGACCCGGCGGACCGTGAGTCCTGGTGGCGTCCGTGGCTCGACTTGATCCAGGAGACCGTGAGCCGCGGCATCGTGGTGCGCCGGGCCCGTATCGTGTCCGAGCCGGTCAGCGAGTACACCCGTTTCCTGTACGACGGCACGTTCACGAACGTCGCGGCTGGCGAACAGGTGCGGTGGCTGCCTCGCCGACGGGCCTCCGACATTGCGTTGCCGGGCAACGACTTCTGGCTGTTCGACGGCCAGTGGATCCACTGGAATCACTTCGCCGGTGACGGATCGTGGACCGGCGAGGAGATCACCGACGAACCGGCAGCAGCCAAGCTGTGCGCCGAAGCATTCGACACGGTGTGGACACGCGCCACTCCGCACGACCAGTACGACATCCACTGACAGCGCGCACCGGACAGGCCAGCTCATGCCCACCTCCCCGTCCTCGTCCGCCCAAGCCGCACGCGAAGTCGTCGCGCGGCGGCTTCGCGACCTCCGCAAGGGTGCCGGGATGACGGTCGTCGAACTGGCCCACCGGTGCGACTGGCACCACTCCAAGACCTCCCGCATCGAGAACGCCCAGACCGGTCCGTCAGCGAAGGACATCCGCGCGTGGACCAACGCCTGCGCGGCAAGCGATCAGGCGGAAGATCTCATTGCCCAGTCCCTGCACGCCGAGTCGATGTACACGGAGTGGCGGCACCAGGTCCTCCGAGGGATGAAGCAACTACAGGACAGCGCGGTGCAGCTCTTCCACAACACCGAGCTGTTCCGCGTCTACTCCTCGACGATGGTCCCGGGGCTGTTGCAGACCGAGGGGTATGCGGCCGCACTGCTGAGTAACATCGCAGACTTTCGCGGCATCCCGTTCAACGACGGCGCAGAGGCCGCGGCCGCGCGCGTTGAGCGGTCTCACATCATTCATGAGCGAGGCCATCGGTTCGTGATGCTCATAGAGGAGGCAGTCCTATACGCTCAGTTGGGCGACGGGGACGCGATGGCGGCACAGCTGGGCTATCTGCTCACCGCCGGCGCACTGCCCCAGGTTTCGCTGGGCATCATCCCCATGGCCACACGGGAGCGGCGGCAGTGGCCGGTCGAGACGTTCCACGTGTATGACGACGCGCTCGTGTCGGTGGAGTTCGTCTCGGCGGAGGTCAACATTACCCAGCCTTCCGAGATTGCCCTGTACCTGAAGGTCTTCGAGCAGCTGCGCGACATGGCCGTGTACGGGGCCGAGGCGCGTGCGTTGATCCTGAAGGCAATCGAGGCCCTGTACTGACCCCCGGGCGCGACAAAAGCCCCCGCCTGGCCCAGAGTCAAGACGGACCCCTCGCGACAGGGGCGGAGGGTCGGGGAGGGAGGGAATTCAGGAAGTTCAGCGGGCACATCTAGCGAACATCCGTTACTCCCACCTCAGACGTCGGCGACGTGGTCGAACTGACCTGCCTTGGCGGCGCGTATGAAGGATCTCAGGCGCGTCCGGGTGGTCGAGAGTACGGTTTCGGGCTGTTCGCTCTCGCGGAGCATGATGGTGCCGCGTTCCCCATCTGCGACGTTCACGCAAGAGGCCGACTCCTGGCAGTACGAAGACTGGCGCCATGAGGACAGGTTCATGTGTGCTGCTCCTTGTCACAGTTCCCGGATGAGGCCATGGATGAAGTCGCGGGACTCCTCCTGAGTGAGCGCGATGCTCTCCATCTTGCCGATCACCAGTCGATACTTCTCCAACTGCGCCTCCGCGTCGAGGAGAAGCGAGCCGTGGGCCTGTTCCAGCAGGACCGTGTCGAGTTGGGGTACGGGGCCGGAGAAGTAGTTGATGGACTGGCCGGACCCGGCGAACGTGCCGTTACGGAAGGGGATCGCCTGGACGGTGATGTGTTCCCGTTCGCTCATGTCGATCACATGCTGAAGCTGGGCCCGGGCCGTCTGCGGTCCACCGAATGGCATGCGCAGAGCGGCCTCGTGGATCACCGCCTTGCAGGGGGTGGGCTGGTCGCCGTAGAGGATGCGCTGCCGCTTGATGCGGTAGGACACGCGGTCCTCCATGTCGGGTGGCGGGAGGGCAGGGACGCCTTCGGCGAAGATCGCGCGGGCGTGATCGACGGTCTGGAGCAGGCCGGGAATGTGCAGCACGGTGGCCAGCGCAATTGCTGATGCGTGGTGTTCGAGTTCGGCCAGGTCGAGCTGTCCCAGAGACAGGATGTCCCGGTATTCCTCCCACCAGCCGCGCTGCTGCTTGCCGGTCATGGCGATGAGAGCGGTGATGAGGTCCTCGTCGCCGCATGCGTAGTTCCCGGCCAGGGTGCGGATGCTGCGCTCGCTGAGGCCGAAGCGGCCCGTCTCGATGTTGCTGACGCGGGCCTGCTTGGCTCCGATCAGCTCAGCGGCTTCCCGGGTGTTCAGACCGGCACGCTCGCGCAGTTTGCGCAGCTCGGTGCCAAGGCGAAGCTGACGTGCGGTCGGAGTTGCTCTCGGCGGCATGCGGTTCTCCGTGTTCGAACTGGCGCTGTTGGCGTCACTGGAACGAGGGAAAGGTTAGATACCTCTCTACGTTCCGTAGAAGTAATTCAACCTTGCCTCTACTCTGTGAGCCAGGCCACTTCGTGCGGCGTCGTCCGCAACTGCCCAGACTCGGTCTTCCATTGACCCAACTCCACCTCCCGGCAAGGAGACACGTATGGTCACCGTATCCCCCGAGCAGCCCGGCCCTGAGTCGTTCGACCTCGGTAAAGAACTCCGCGCTCTCGCCCTCGCCACCGCGCCGCGCCTCTTCGCCGTGGCGCGCATCCACCCGTACGAGGACACCGACGAGGTGGACGTGGAGATCGCGGCGTGGGGCATGGATTACGGCGATGGGCGTACCGAAGTGGTCGGGCCTGGGCAGCGGTTGGTGCTCTCCTCGCCCGAGCGGGTGGAGGCGTGGTTCTCGCGGGGTGCGGTCACCGCGCAGCTTGTGTGGCTCGGGCCGTCCACGGTGGCGTCGCTCGACGCCGATCTGGCGGCCTGATGGCCTACGCCGTCGTGCGTCTGCGGACGATGGCCGTGATCTCCTCCGGCAGTGCGTCGGCGACCAGCAGCCTCGGGAGGAGGGCGGGTTCGCGGGTCAGGGCGCGGAAGACGAGGGCGATGGTCACGTCGTGGTCGGGGCGGTGGGCGATGTGGACCGGGTCGCCGGTGCGGAGGGCTCCGGGGGCGATGACACGTAGGTAGGCGCCGGGGAGCGCGGCCTCGGTGAAGCGTTTGATCCAGCCGTCGCGCTCCAGCCAGCCCTGGAAGGTCGCGCAGGGGATGCGGGGGCAGGAGACTTCCAGGATGACGTCGGGGCCGATGTGCCAGCGCTCGCCGATCAGCGCGGCGTTGACGTCCAGGCCGAGGGTGGTGAGGTTTTCGCCGAAGACGCCGTTGTGTAGCGGTCGGCGAAGCTCGGCCTCCCAGTTGTCGAGATCCTCGCGGGCGTAGGCATAGACGGCCTGGTCGGGACCGCCGTGGTGTTTCACGTCGTAGGCCCGGTCGCCGTCGAGGCCGACCGCCCCCGTGCCCTTGGGGCCGGGGGCGGTGACGGTGACCGGGCCGTCGACGGGGCGTTTGTCGATGCCCGTCGCGCCGAGGCCCTTCCACGGGTTGGGCCGGGGCTTGCCGACGTTCACGGAGAGCAGCTTCATGCGGGTGACGGTACGGTCCGCGGCCCGCCCGGGCGACGGGTTTTCAGCGCGCTCGGGCCGGTGCGAGGGAGCGTTTCAGGACGGGGGTGAGGCGTTGCTCCACGAAGTGGTACAGGAGCCAGGCCAGGGTCAGCATCAGCAGCACCGTCAGGGGGAAGGTCGCGTAGGCGGGGATGCCGAGGTTGCGGTGGAGGTACTGGACGACCACCCAGCCCAGGTGTTCGTGGACCAGGTAGAACGGGTACGTCAGCGCGCCCGCGACCGTCAGCCAGCGCCAGTTGGCCCAGTTCAGCTTGCCCAGGGCGACCAGGGCGACGGCGAGGAAGCCGAAGGCGACGATCGCGACGATGCCGAACGTGGAGCGGTAGGAGAAGAAGTCCGGGTTCGGGCGGTGCCAGAGTTCGGAGACCGCGTAGTGCTGGCCGATGAGGAAGCTGAGGGCGACGATGCCCCAGGCCGTGGCGTCGTGGCCGTAGCGGTGGATCAGGTAGAGGCCGATGCCGCCGATGAAGAACGGGGCGTAGTTCGGCATCAGGATCAGGTCCAGCAGGGGCTGGTTCGCCGCGTCGGTGAGGGCCGCGCCCAGGGTCCACACCGCGCAGAACAGGACGACGCGCTGGCGGCTCGCGCCCGGCAGGACGACGAACAGCGCGAAGAGGGCGTAGAAGCGCAGCTCCGCCCACAGGGTCCAGCACACGCCCAGGACCCGGTCCGCGCCCAGCGGTTGCTGGAGCATCGTGAGGTTCAGCAGCGTGTCGCTCGGCGAGACCGTCTTGAACGCCACCCAGGGCAGCGCGAACACGGCGCTGACCAGCAGGATCGCCGCCCAGTAGGCGGGGAAGAGCCGGGAGACGCGGGAGGCGAAGAAGGAGCGCAGCGGGCGTCCCCAGCCGCTCATGCAGATGACGAAGCCGCTGATGATGAAGAAGATCTGGACGCCCAGGCAGCCGTACGAGAAGTACGGCGAGACGGTGGGGAAGATCTGGCGCGGCGAGGCGCCCCACGCCTGGGCTATCTCCCCGTCACGGCCGCCGTAGTGGTACGCGGCGACCATGAGCGCGGCCAGCAGCCGCAGCCCGTCCAGGGCGCGCAGCCGGACCGGCTGCCCCTTGCGCCCCGGTACCGGCTGCCCCGGCCCCTGCCCCGGTTCGGGCTGCCCCGGCTCGCGCTGAGCGGGGACCGAGACCGGGGCCGCGGATATCGGGCCCGCTTCAGGCGTGGGCGGCGCGCCCGCGGTCATGACGCCACCCCCGAGGCACCGGTACGTATGTGGCTTGCCCCGTGGTCGGCGGTCACGCCGTGGCTCCTTCTCGTAAGACGCGTAAGACGGATGGTCAGAACGGTCAGCTCGTCGCGGTCTTCTTCAGGGCCGCCTTCTTCAGCGCCCGGGCGCGGCGGGCGACCCGCCGTACCGTCTCGTTGCGCGGGATGAAGCCGAGCTGCGAGGGGACCGCACCGGGCAGGGCGAGCGCGGTCAGCCGGCGGCGCTTGAAGTAGCGCCAGGTGCGGGCGTCCAGATGGGCGGCGAGATAGCGCTCCGCGGCGGGCCGCAGACCGGGGTAGATCTTCGCCTGCATGCAGAAGCCGACGGCGGCGACCAGACCGGTCATCTTCCGGCCGGACCGCTCGTCCACCACACCGGCCGCCGAAGAACCCGCGGCCACCGCCTTGTGGTCCTCCAGGTCCGGCAGCAGCGCGTCCACGATGGTGACCGGAATCCGGTTGCTGTTCTGGTACGGGGTGAGCCGCTCCAGCAGCGTGTCGGTGCCGATCCGGGCCACCGGCAGTCCGTAGAAGACGTTCGCGGTGAGCAGCGCGGTGGAGAAGCAGCCGATGACGAGGGCCGGTTCCATCCGCTGGTAGAGCACCTCGGCGAGGACCGGGGTGTCCATGACGGTCAGCTCCGCGCCCAGCTCGGCGGCCTTCTTCTCCAGCATCCGCGACCAGCGCGCCGGGGCGGTGGGGTGCGGCTTGAAGACGACGGTGCGGTGGCCGAGGGCGACGGCGCCCCGCAGCATCCGCACATGCAGCTCTTCCTCCTCCTCCGGAGTGAGGATGTCCAGTGCGGACAGGTACTGGCCCAGCATCAGGGCGGGCCCGGCGCCGGTGGCCACGCGCTCGGTCGCGGAGGCGACGGAACGCGGGGCGGCCTCGGCGACCTCGGCGAGCACCTTGGTGAACGTCTCGGTCGGCAGCACCTCCGCCGGTACGCCGAACTCGGTGAGCAGCAGCGGCTCCAGCCCCGGCACCAGGTCGAGGTGGAGCAGTCGCCGGATGCGGGTGCCGACCAGCGGGTGGAGCTTGTTGCGGGTCGGGCCGTAGCTCATCAGCCCGTCGGCGTAGACGTCGATGGAGGCGCTCTGGAACACCTGGGCGATCGCCGCAGCCGGGGTGACCTGGATGGACTCCAGGATCAGCTCGATGTCGTCCTCGCCCAGGTTCCACAGCAGCCGCAGATGGCGCTCCCACAGCGGGGCGTCGTCCTGGCGCGGGGACCAGCCGCCGGGGTGGAACGGGCTGATCGTCTCGTTCCAGGACAGCACCCGGTCGAAGCGCGCCCGCAGCCGCTCGAAGCCCGGCATGTCGTCGACGGCCGGGGTGGTCTCCGGCGTCGCGGCGTTGTTGCTGACCAGCAGCAGCCTGCGGTCGGCCGGTCCGACGCAGTCCGCGTCGATCGCGGCGGCGAGGGTGGCCGCCCCGTACAGGGTGGAGGCCAGGAAGATCTGGGTGCGCCTGCGTTCGCCGCGCGGGGTGTACGTCTGGGTCGTCAGGGTCGCCGACATCAGGCCGCCACCTCCGTACCCGCGGCCCGGCGCTTCAGTCGCCGCAGCCGCGCGGCACGTTCGTAGTCCATGGAATCCAGCGCGTCCTTCAATACGTCCTGGGGCATGCGCTTCAGCGCGGCCGCCGACATCGAACGGAGCTTGCGGGCCACCTGCGGCTCGAAGCGCTCGATGTTTCCGAGGTGGTGGGAAATGATCGCGCAGTAGGTGCGCACGGCCTTCGGCAGCAGGGCGTCCGCGTCGCGGTCCCGCGCCGTTTCCTCGATGACCTGGTCGAACGCGCGGATGAAGTCGAGCTGCCGCACATCGCCGATCTGGGTGAGCGAGGAGGAGACACCGCGCCGGTAGAAGACGCCGTGCAGGCCGAGGACGGCGAAGCTGCGCGCCTCGCGGTGCAGCCGCCAGATCCAGGGCCGGTCCTCGGCGGTGCGCAGCCCGTGGGTGAAGTGGAGAAGTCCCTCGTCGGCCAGCCGGCGGTGGTACATGCCCGCCCAGGCGAAGGCGTAGTCGACCGAGGTGGAGCGGTCGGCGGGGAGGATCACCTCCCGCGGGTCCATGACCTGGTCCCGCAGGCCGTGCGGCACCCGGTGGACCGAGCGCTTGCGGCCGGTGCACTGGACATGGTCGGTGCGGACGAAGTCGCACCCCAGGTCCTCGATGGCCGCGAGCAGCTGCTCGTAGTACCCCGGGGCGAGCCAGTCGTCGCCGTCGAGAAAGGTGATGTACTCGCCGGAGGCCGCGTCCAGACCGGTGTTGCGCGCGGTGGCGAGCCCGCCGTTCTGTTCATGACGGATGTAGACGGCCCCCGGAAGCTCGCGCTCGGCGCGCTCCAGGATCTCTGGCGTCCCGTCGGTCGCATGGTCGTCGACGAGAATGAATTCGAAGTCCGCGCGTGCGTTCGCACGAAGACTTCTGAGTGTGTCAGGGGCATAGGTCTGCACGTTGTAGAACGGCACGATGACGGAGAGCTTAACCACGCGGGTGACGCTAGGTCGCCGGGCGGCATTCGTCTTGACCGTAGGGGTACGTCAGGGTGAACGAAGAACGTCGGAACGGTTAACCCGCTGCTCCGGTCAGCCGATTCGCCATTCGTCGACATGCTGTTAACCCTTTGTTGCTGCTGCGTTGGGCCTTCACTCGAAATCCCTTCCTAGCGTCTCCGACGTGTCCTCACGTATCAAATCCCCCGTGCGAGTAGCCGTGCTCGCCGACTCCGACACCCGGTGGAAATGGGGCGCGCTCACCGCGCAGCGCCTCGTCCCCGACAGCTCGGATTCCTCGGAAGCGGGTTCGGCGGGTTCAGCGGGTTCAGCCGGTTCGGCGGGTTCAGGCCGACGCCTGGACGGCTACCTGCTGCGCGGCCGCGCCACGCCGACCGTCCGGCAGCTGGCCGAGGTCGGGGTGCGTACGGACTCGCTGCGCGAGGTGACGGGCATCGAGTTCGTCCGCTCCATGGACCGCGAGCGCTACGACGTGATCGTGCTGTCCCTCGTCGGCGGCGGCACCCAGGCCATGCTGCACGGTCTCGCGCACGCCTGGGAGGGCGCCACCCGCCGCCCGGTGATCGTCACCGGCTATGTGGGCGTCGTCTACGAGAAGCTCACCGACGGGCTGCTGCTGCGGCACGGCGCCGATGTGGTGCTCGCCAACTCGCGCCATGACGCCGACCGGTTCCGCGAGGTGTACACGGGCGTCGGCACCTCCGGGGACTGCGTCACCGAATGCGCGCTCCCCTTCCTCGGCGGCGCCCGCTACGACGAGACGGCCCGGCAGGGGCGCACGTACCCCGGCGGCCGCGTGGTGTTCGCCGTACAGCCGTCCGTCCCGGACAACCGCGCCGACCGTACGTACCTGCTGCGCCGGGCCGTCGACCACGCCCGCCGCCACCCGGACCGCGAGGTCGTGGTCAAGCTGCGCTCCAAGCCGGGCGAGCACACCACGCACATCGAGGAACTGCCGTACCAGAAGCTGATCGCCAAGTTCGGCGACGGACTGCCGCCCAACTTCCGCCTCGCGTACGGGAACATGGGCGAGGTCCTGGACACCACCGACCTGCTGGTCACCATCAGCTCCACGGCCGCGCTGGAGTCCCTGCACCGCGCCATCCCGACCGCGATCCTCACCGATCTCGGCATCCGGGAGCCGCTGGGCAACCACCACTTCCTGGGCTCCGGCTGCCTGGCCTCGTGGGACGAGCTGGACGCCGGATACCGGCCCGAGCCCGACCCGGAGTGGCTGGCCCGCCAGGGCGTGGCCGCCGACGGGTCGTACGAGACCGCGTTCGACACCGCCCGGCACAGGGTCGCCGCCCTGGCCGCCGCCGAAACCCTCCCGGCGCTCGCCCCCTACTACACCCGGGCCACCGCGCCCGGCTATCTGCCCCGGATTCTCCAGCGGTACGGCTTCGAGCCGGACGGCAGCCCCCGCCCGGGCGCCGCCGCCGCGGACGAGGCCGAGGTCAGCGGATTGCGGCGGGCCGTACGCAACACCATGCGGGACGCGGCGCGCGGCGCCTACCGGCATGGCGTCCAGCGCGTGGCCCCGGTCATCCGGCGGATGGGGGAGCTGTGACAGCCATCGAAGAATCCCCCGAAGGAGCCGCCATGCCCGCATCGAGCCCCCGTGTGCTCGCCGTCATCCCCGCCCGCGGCGGATCGAAGGGCGTGCCCGCGAAGAACCTTGCCGCCGTCGGCGGTGTGCCGCTGGTCGCCCGCGCCGTCCTGGAGTGCCGGGCCTCCCGCCTGGTGACCGACGTGGCCGTCTCCACCGACGACGCGGGCATCGCCGCCGCGGCGCGCGGCGCGGGCGCCGTGGTCGTCCAGCGGCCCACCGACATCGCGGGCGACACCGCCACCAGCGAGGCCGCGGTCATCCACGCGATGGACGCGTACGAGGCGACGCACGGCACCACCGTGGACGTCGTGCTCCTGGTGCAGTGCACCAGCCCGTTCATCGCCCGCGAGGACATCGACGGGGTGGCCGGGGCGGTCGCCGAGCAGGGCGCGGACAGCGCGCTGACGGTGGCGCCCTTCCACGGCTTCGTCTGGCGCGAGGGCGAGGACCCCGCGGCGGACGGCGGCGACGGCGTCAACCACGACAAGTCGTACCGCCCGCGCCGCCAGGACCGCCCCCAGGACTTCCTGGAGACCGGCGCCGCCTACGCCATGGACGCGCGCGGCTTCCGCGAGGCCGGGCACCGCTTCTTCGGCCGCACCGAGCTGGTGCGCACCGACGCCGCCCGGGTGCTGGAGGTCGACGACCCGCACGACCTGGCCCGCGCCCGCGCCCTCGCCCCGCTGCTGGACGCGGAGCGCCCGGGCTCCCTCCCCACCCGCGACGACATCGACGCGGTGGTACTCGACTTCGACGGCACCCAGACCGACGACAGGGTGCTGATCGACTCCGAAGGACGCGAACTCGTCTCCGTGCACCGCGGCGACGGGCTCGGGATCGCCGCCCTGCGCCGAGCGGAGCTGGCACTGCTGATCCTGTCCACGGAAAAGAACCCGGTCGTCGCCGCACGGGGCCGCAAGCTCCAGGTCCCCGTGCTCCACGGCATCGACCGTAAAGATCTCGCACTGAAGCAGTGGTGCGAGGAGCAGGGCATCGCGCCGGAGCGCGTGCTCTACGTCGGCAACGACGTCAACGACCTCCCGTGCTTCGGCCTCGTCGGCTGGCCCGTGGCGGTCGCAGGTGCGCACGACGTCGTGCGCGGCGCTGCACGTGCGGTCACCTCCACCCCCGGAGGTGACGGCGCGATCCGCGAGATCGCCTCGTGGATTCTCGGAAAGGAACTGTCTTAAGTGAGCTCCAACTCTCGCCTCCGCACCCTCGGCGCGAAGACCGCCGGCCCCGGCAACCCGGTGTACGTCACCGGTGAGATCGGCATCAACCACAACGGCGACCTGGAGAACGCGGTCAAGCTGATCGACGCCGCCGCCGACGCCGGTTGTGACGCGGTCAAGTTCCAGAAGCGAACCCCGGAGATCTGCACCCCGCGTGACCAGTGGGACATCGAGCGGGACACCCCCTGGGGCCGGATGACCTACATCGACTACCGCCACCGCGTGGAGTTCGGCGAGGCCGAGTACACCGCCATCTCCGAGCACTGCAAGAAGCGCGGCATCGACTGGTTCGCCTCCCCGTGGGACACCGAGGCCGTCGCCTTCCTGGAGAAGTTCGACGTCCCCGCCCACAAGGTGGCCTCCGCCTCGCTGACCGACGACGAGCTGCTGCGCGCCCTGCGCGCGACCGGCCGCACGATCATCCTGTCGACGGGCATGTCCACCCCGAAGCAGATCCGCCACGCGGTGGAGGTGCTGGGCAGCGAGAACATCCTGCTGTGCCACGCCACCTCCACGTACCCGGCCAAGGCCGAGGAGCTGAACCTGCGCGTGATCAACACGCTGCAGGCCGAGTTCCCCAACGTGCCGATCGGCTACTCCGGCCACGAGACCGGTCTGCAGACCACGCTGGCCGCCGTCGCGCTCGGTGCCGCGTTCGTCGAGCGCCACATCACCCTGGACCGCGCCATGTGGGGTTCGGACCAGGCCGCCTCCGTCGAGCCGCAGGGTCTCGCCCGTCTGGTGCGTGACATCCGCGTGGTCGAGGAGTCGCTCGGTGACGGCGTCAAGAAGGTCTACGAGAGCGAGCTCGGCCCGATGAAGAAGCTGCGCCGGGTCTCCGGTGTGGTCGCCGAGGCCGAGGCCGAGGACCGCGAGCCCGTCGCGGTCTGAGGTTCATCTCCGTGATGCCACTGGCCGGTCGGACCGGCCCACGCCCGGAAGCGGCGGGAGTCCTCGACTTTTCGGGGAACACCCGTCGCTTCCGGGCCCTGCCCTTGGACGGTGTGATGTCTGTGGACGAGGCGATGTCTGTGGACGGTGCAACTGTGGATGGTGCGATGTCTACGGACGGGGCGAAGCCCGGGAACGGCGCGAAGTCCGTCACAACCCTCGCCTTCGTCGAAAGCCCGGTCCAGCTCCTCAACGTGCTGGAGTGGGCGTACACGGACGCGATGCGCGCGCCGGGACCGGACCCGGCGGTGCCTCCGGAGCCCGGCGACGAGCCGTCGCCGCTGCCGCCGCTCGGCCGGGCCGCCGACCTCACCGTCGTCGTGCTCTCCCCGCACGACCCGATGACCCGCGGCCAGCTGCGCCGGATGGCCGAGCTGGCGCGCGACGAGGGCGTGGCGGTGCGCTGGGAGGAGGCGCGCGGCGGGGCGGGCGCCCCGCTGAAGACCATCGGCGGGCTGCGCGGCCCGCTGCGCCGGGCCGCCCGGATCGTGATCGGGGACCCGTTCTCCCGCTACGTCCAGCTGCTGCTGACCCTCACCCGGGCCAAGGACCTGGTCGTGGTGGACGACGGCACGGCCACCATGGAGTTCATCTCCCAGCTGGCCAACGGGGAGCGCCTGGTGCGCTGGCACCGGCGCGGCACCAGCCGTGGGGCGCGCGACCTGGTGTTCGCGCCGGTCTCCGCCACCGCGCGCCGCAGGCTCACCCCGGGCGAGAAGCGCCGGGTCGAGGTGTTCAGCTCGATGCCGGTCGATCCGCCGCCCGGGGTCACCATCACCGCCAACGACTTCTCCTGGACCCGGGCCCGCTTCGGCCCGCCCCGGCTCACCCGAGGCACCGACCTGGTCGGCACCTCCCTGGTCGAGACCGGCGTGGTCGACCTGGAGCGCTATCTGGAGGCGGTCGCGGGACTGGCCGAGGCCCACGGCGCGACCCGCTACTTCGCCCACCGCCGGGAGAGCGCCGAGAAGCTCAGCCGGGTGGCGCACGAGGTGGGGCTGGAGATCGTACGGCCCGATCTGCCGCTGGAGCTGATAGCGCGGCGCGGACCCATCGGGCACACCATCGTGAGCTTCCCGTCCACCGTGGTGCACACCCTGCCGCTCGCGCTCGCGGGCACCGAGGTGAAGGTCGCCGTGTACGACGTCGACCCCACCTGGCTGACCAGCGACGCGTCCCCGCGCGCCCAGGGGTTCCTGTCGGGCGTCACCGACACCGCCCGGGACGTCCAGCGGCCCGGCTCGGTACCGTCCACCGCGAGCCCCGACACCCCGCTGGCCATGTCATAACGCCGGGAGGTACCCCATGTGGCGCTTCTCACGAAACGATCATGCGCTCGCCGAGAAGCGAAGCTTTATACCCCCTGACTAGGGAGATCATGCACCGGCCGGGGTACTTTCCCGCCCCGAACGGGTAGAAGTTTTGTTGATCGACATTCGCTCCACCCCAAGGTCGTTCTACGCTTCATTGGGTGAAGCAATTGATGTCCCTCGACGAGACCGATGCCACACCCTCCGCCGACGCAGGCCTGCCCGGCGCGCTCCCCGATGAGCTGCGCGCCGAACTGGTCGCCTTCCGGCGGGACTTGCACATGCACCCCGAGCTGGGCAATTGCGAGTTCCGCACCACGGCCGCCCTCAAGGCGCGGCTGGAGAAGGCGGGCCTCGAACCCCGCGTCCTGCCCAGTGGCACCGGCCTCCTCTGTGACATCGGCCCGTGGGACGGGGTGACCCCCGCGCTGGCCCTGCGCGGCGACATCGACGCCCTGCCCATCCCGGACACCAAGACGGTCCCGTACCGCTCGACCGTGGCCGACCGCGCCCACGCCTGCGGCCACGACGTCCACACCACCGTCGTCCTCGGCGCCGGTCTGGTCCTCGCCGAGCTGGCCCGCGAGGGGCGGCTGCGGCACCCGGTGCGGCTGCTGTTCCAGCCCGCCGAGGAGGTGCTGCCGGGCGGCGCCGCCGACGCGATCGAGGGCGGCGCACTGGACGGCGTCGGCCGCATCCTCGCCCTGCACTGCGACCCCAAGGTCGAGGTCGGCCGGATCGGGCTGCGCACCGGCCCCATCACCTCCGCCTGCGACCGGCTGGAGATCTCCCTCGACGGGCCCGGCGGCCACACCGCCCGCCCCCACCTCACCACCGACCTGGTCACCGCGACCGCCAAGGTGATCACTGAGGTGCCCGCGCTGCTGGCCCGCCGGGTGGACGCCCGCTCCGGCCTCGCCGTCACCTGGGGCCGGGTCGAATCCGGCCACGCGTGCAACGTCATCCCGCAGCACGCCGAGCTGTCCGCCACGGTCCGCTGCCTGGACCTGCCCGCCTGGCGCGCCGCCCCGGACCTGGTGCACGCCGCGATCGACGAGGTCGCCACCCTCCACCGCGCCAAGTCGGAGATCAACTACATCCGCGGCGTCCCGCCCGTGGTCAACGAGGAGACCTCCACCGAGCTGCTGCGCGACGCGATGGTGGCCCGCCGCGGCTCGTACGCGGTCGAGGACACCGAACAGAGCCTCGGCGGCGAGGACTTCTCCTGGTACCTGGAGCGGGTGCCCGGCGCGATGGCCCGGCTCGGCGTGCGCAGGGTCGGCGACACCACCCGGCGCGACCTGCACGTGGGCGACTTCGACGTGGACGAGGGCGCCATCGAGGTGGGCGTCGAGCTGTTCACCGCGGCGGCTTTGCTCGATGGAAACGTTCTGTAGATCCGGCCGTTACGAGAGGTTCGCGACGATCCGATAACGGCTTCGGAGCGGACCTTTATCTGGGATCTACGCGCGTTACGATGCGGCGGAGCCAGCGCCGCAGAGAGGCGCTTCGAGATTCGAAGGGGACCCTCGTGCGCCGGGTATCCACGATAGCTGTCGCGGGCATTGCCACCGCGGCTCTCGCATTTTCCGTCACCGCCTGTGGCAGCAGCTCCGAAGAGGGAAGCAAGGACGCCGGTGTGGGCCTCGCCTATGACGTCGGCGGCCGCGGCGACCATTCCTTCAACGACTCCGCCGCGCAGGGCTACGACCGCGCCCTCAAGGACTTCAAGGTCAAGGGCAAGGAGCTGACCGCGAAGGACGGCGACACCGACGCCGACCGCTACGACAAGCTCTCCAGCCTGGCCGAGGCGGGTTACAACCCGGTCGTCGGCGTCGGCTACGCGTGGACCCCCTCGCTGGCCAAGGCCGCCAAGAAGTACCCCGACACCGACTTCGCGATCGTCGACTCCGTCGTCGACTCCAAGAACGTCGCCAGCCTGGTCTCCGCCGAGCACGAGGGCTCGTACCTCGCCGGGGTGGCCGCCGGGCTCAAGACCAAGTCCGACAAGGTCGGCTTCATCGGCGGCACCGACAGCGCGCTGATCAAGAAGTTCGCGGGCGGCTTCCAGCAGGGCCTGAAGGACACCAACCCCAAGGCCTCCCTCGACGTCCAGTGGGTCCAGGTCGGTTCGCCCAAGGGCTTCGGCATGCCGGACCGCGGCAAGGACATCGCCGAGGGCATGCTCTCCAACAAGGTCGACGTGATCTTCTCCGCGGCGGGCGGCTCCGGCGCGGGCGCCATCGAGGCGACCGGCAAGAAGAAGGGCACCTGGTCGATCGGCGTCGACGGCGACCAGTACTACGACAAGGGCCTGGCCCCGTACAAGAACGCGATCCTGACCTCCATGGTCAAGAACGTGGACGGCTCGGTCTACGACTTCATCAAGAGCGTCGTCAAGACCAAGAAGTCCGAACACGGCGTGCAGTCCTACGACCTCAAGCGCGGCGGCGTCGGCCTCTCGTACTCCGGCGGCTTCATCGACGACATCAAGCCGAAGATCGAGGCGGCGAAGAAGAAGATCGTCGACGGCAAGATCAAGGTCGCGGACACCTACAAGTAACTGTTCCCGTCCGCTAACTGTTCCCGTCCGCGCGTCAGCGATCCCTGTCGCCGACGGACCCGAGGGGGCGTGCCCTTGGGCGCGCCCCCTGCCTACACGCTCTCGCCCCTCAGGAGTGCGCCATCAAAGCCGCCAGCCCACCCCAGGGCGCCCCCGCAGGTGACGTCGGAGACGTTGCCGTCCAACTCCGCGGAATCACCAAACGGTTCCCCGGAGTCGTCGCCAACCACGACATCGACATCACCGTGCGACGCGGCACCGTGCACGCCCTCGTGGGCGAGAACGGCGCGGGCAAGTCCACCCTGATGAAGATCCTCTACGGGATGCAGCGCCCCGACGAGGGCACCATCGCCCTCGACGGCGCACCCGTGGAACTGCACTCCCCGGCGGACGCCATATCCCGTGGTGTGGGCATGGTGCACCAGCACTTCATGCTCGCCGACAACTTCACCGTCCTGGAGAACGTCGTCCTCGGCGCGGAGAAGCCGCACGGCATCGGCGGCAGGGCGCGCGCCCGCATCAAGGAGATCTCCGACGCCTACGGGCTCGGCATCCGCCCCGACGTCATGGTCGAGGACCTCGGCGTGGCCGACCGCCAGCGCGTGGAGATCCTCAAGGTCCTCTACCGCGGCGCCCGCATCCTCATCCTCGACGAGCCCACCGCGGTCCTCGTCCCGCAGGAGGTCGACGCGCTCTTCGCCAACCTCCGCGACCTCAAGGCCGAGGGCCTGACCGTCCTGTTCATCTCCCACAAGCTGGGCGAAGTCCTCTCCGTGGCCGACGACATCACCGTCATCCGGCGCGGTACGACGGTGGCCTCGGTCATCCCGTCCGAGACCGACCCGCGCCGCCTCGCGGAGCTGATGGTCGGCAGCGAACTGCCCTCGCCGGAGACCCGCGAATCCACCGTCACCGACACCGAGATGCTGCGGCTGGACGGGGTGCGGCTCACTGCCACCGACGTGGACGGTGTCGAGCGGGCCGTCCTGGACGACATCGGTTTCACCATCCACAAGGGCGAAGTCCTCGGCATCGCCGGGGTCGAGGGCAACGGCCAGGCCGAACTGGTCGAGGCCATCATGGGGATGCGCGACCCCGACGAGGGCACCGTCACCCTCGACGGCGCCGACATCTCCCACGCCCCCACCCGCAAGCGGCGCGTGGACGGCATCGGCTACATCCCCGAGGACCGCCACCGGCACGGCCTGCTGCTGGAGGCCCCGCTGTGGGAGAACCGCGTCCTCGGCCATGTCACCGAGCCGCCCAACAGCAAGGGCGGCCTGCTCAACCCGGCCGCCGCCCGCCGTGACACCGAGCGCATCGTCGCCGCGTACGACGTCCGCACCCCCGGTATCGAGGTCACCGCGGCCTCGCTCTCCGGCGGCAACCAGCAGAAGCTGATCGTCGGCCGCGAGATGAGCCACCACCCCAAGCTGCTGATCGCCGCGCATCCGACGCGCGGCGTGGACGTCGGCGCGCAGGCGCAGATCTGGGACCAGATCCGCACCGCGCGCCGCGAGGGCCTGGCCGTGCTGCTGATCTCGGCCGACCTGGACGAGCTGATCGGCCTGTCCGACACCCTGCGGGTCATGTACCGGGGCCGCCTGGTCGCCGACGCCGACCCCGCCACGATCACCCCGGAGGAGCTGGGCTCGGCCATGACCGGCGCGGCCTCCGGCCACCTGGAACGCCCTGCGGAAGACCTCGCGGCGGAGACGGCCGGGGGAGAGGACCGATGAAGAAGTTCGACAAGGAGCGGGTGCTCCTCGCGGTCGCGGCCCCGGCGCTCGCGCTCGTCGCCGCGTTCCTGCTGACCGCCCTGGTGCTGGCCGCCACCGGCAAGGCGCCGTTCAACGCCTTCGGCATCATGTTCGACTACGGCGTCAAGGCGGACAGCCAGGTCTACATCCTCAACAAGGCGACGACGTACTACCTGGCGGGTCTCGCGGTGGCCATCGGCTTCCGGATGAACCTGTTCAACATCGGCGTCGACGGCCAGTACCGGCTCGCCGCCTTCTTCGCCGCCGTCGTCGGCGGGGCGCTCCAGCTGCCGGGCCTGGTGCAGATCCCGCTGATCATCCTCGTCGCCATGCTGGTCGGCGCGATGTGGGCGTCCATCGCCGGACTGCTCAAGGTCTACCGGGGCGTCAGCGAGGTGATCAGCACCATCATGCTGAACTCCCTCTCGTCCATCCTGATCAGCTATCTGCTGGTGGACGGGCGGCTCGCCGACCTCGACAAGCAGACCAACATCGTCTCGACCGACCCGCTGCCCTCCTCCAGCCACTTCTTCACCATCCCGGCCGGTGGCGACCTCGACCCCATCTGGGGCTTCATCGCCGTCGCGGTGCTCGCCGGTGTCGGCTTCTGGTTCCTCCTCGGCCGCACCCGCTTCGGCTTCGACCTGCGCGCGGTGGGCCGTTCCGAGTCCGCCGCCCAGGCCAGCGGCGTCGACGTCAAGCGCATGGTGCTCACGAGCATGCTGCTCTCCGGCGCGATGGCCGGGCTCATCGGCATGCCGACCCTGCTCAACGACACCCACCAGTTCACCTCCGACTTCCCGGCCGGCATCGGCTTCACCGGCATCGCGATCGCCCTCCTCGGCCGCAACAACCCGGTCGGCATCGCGCTGGCCGCGGTGCTGTGGGGCTTCCTGGAGCGCGGCGCCAACCGGCTGGAGTTCGAGGGCTACGACAAGGAGATCGTCGGCGTCATGCAGGGCGTGATCGTCCTGTGTGTCGTCATCGCGTACGAACTGGTGCGCCGCTACGGCCTCAAGCGCCAGCAGCAGCGGGTCGGCGCGGAACTCGCCGCCCAGGCGCGTCAGAGCGAGAAGAAGGAGGTGGCGGTATGAGCGCCACGGCTACCGCCACCAAGGACAGCACCGCACCCGGGAAGGCCCCGAAGCGCGGGCCCCGGATGTCCGTCGCCACGGTGCTGCTGATCATCGCCGGGACGCTGGTCACGCTGTCCGTGCTGCGCGCCCTGGCCGGTGGCGACCAGCAGTCCGCGTTCGAGAACATCACCTCCTCCGGCCAGGTCGGCGCCGCCCTCTCCATGGCCGTGCCCATCGGGCTCGCCGGGCTCGGCGGGCTGTGGGCCGAGCGGGCGGGCGTGGTCAACATCGGCCTCGAAGGCATGATGATCCTCGGCACCTTCTTCGGCGCCTGGGCGGGCTACCAGACCAACCCCTGGGTGGGCGTCCTCGCCGGGGTCCTCGGCGGCGCGGTCGGCGGTCTGGTGCACGCGGTCGCCACCGTCACCTTCGGCGTGGACCACATCATCTCCGGTGTCGCGATCAACATCCTCGCGCTCGGCGCCACCACCTACCTCGCCAAGCGCTGGTTCGAGCCGCTGTCCAACATCGGCGGCAGCCCCAAGCAGTCCCCGCAGGTCGACGACATCGCGTCGTTCACCGTGCCGGGCCTGTCCGACGGGCTGGCCACCGTCGAGAACCACCACTGGTTCCTGGTCTCCGACCTCGCGGGCCTGCTCGGCGGCCTGGTCACCGACATCTCCGCGCTGACCATCGTCTCGATCCTGCTCTTCGCGGGCACCTTCTTCGTCCTGTGGAAGACCTCGTTCGGGCTGCGGCTGCGGTCCTGCGGCGAGAACCCCACCGCCGCCGAGTCCCTCGGCGTCAACGTCTACCTCTACAAGTACGCGGCCGTCGTCATCTCCGGCGGCCTCGCCGGACTCGGCGGTGTCTTCCTCGCCCTCGTCCGCTCCCACATCTACAACGAGGGCCAGACCGGCGGCCGAGGCTACATCGGCCTCGCCGCCATGCTCTTCGGCAACTGGCGGCCCGGCGGCCTCGCCATGGGCGCGGGCCTCTTCGGCTACTCCGACGCCCTCCAGCTGCGCAACGGCGGCCCCACCGTCCACGCGCTGCTGCTCCTGGTGGCCCTCGGACTCGCCCTCCTGGCGGGCTGGCGGCTCTACCGTAAGAGGTACGTCGCTGGCGCGGTGTGCGGCGGCGCGGCCGTCCTGCTGGTCCTCTGGTACGCCCTGACGGACACCGTGGCCAACGACCTGGTCCCGGCGACCCCGTACATCGTCACCCTGCTGGTCATGGGGCTGGCCGCACAGCGGCTGCGGATGCCCAAGGCCAACAACAGGCCCTACCGGAAGGGACAGGGCACATGACCACACCCGCGGCAGTGGCTCCCGACTGGGAGTCGCTGCGCACGGCGGCCCGGGACGCGATGTCCCGGGCCTACGCCCCCTACTCCCGCTTCCCCGTGGGCGCCGCCGCCCTCGTCGACGACGGACGTACGGTCAGCGGCTGCAACGTGGAGAACGCGGCGTACGGCGTCGCGCTGTGCGCCGAATGCGGCCTGATCTCGGCCCTCTTCGCCACCGGCGGCGGCCGCCTCACCGCCTTCACCTGCTGCGACGGCGACGGGGCCGTGCTGATGCCGTGCGGCCGCTGCCGTCAGCTGCTGTGGGAGCACGGCGGCCCCGAGCTGCGGATGGACACGGCGTCCGGCATCCGCCCACTCGCCGAACTCCTCCCGGACGCGTTCGGCCCGGCCGACCTGGCCCGTATCGGCGCCCCGTAACCACGTCCGGCACCTCTGAGCGCATCGCATGAGCGCTCCCTCACGCCCGTTTTACGAAAGGCCCCTCCGCACATGGACGCGCACATGGACGCCATCTCCGTCATCCGAGCCAAGCGCGACGGCGGCCGCCTGAGCGACGCCCGGATCGACTGGATCATCGACGCCTACACGCGCGGCGAGGTCGCCCACGAGCAGATGTCCGCCCTCGCGATGGCGATCTTCCTGCGCGGCATGGACCGCGCGGAGATCGCCCGCTGGACCGCCGCGATGATCGCCTCCGGCGAGCGGATGGACTTCTCCTCGCTGCCCCGCCCGACCGCCGACAAGCACTCCACGGGCGGCGTCGGTGACAAGATCACCCTCCCGCTGGCGCCCCTGGTCGCCGCCTGCGGAGCCGCCGTGCCGCAGCTCTCCGGCCGGGGCCTCGGCCACACCGGCGGCACCCTCGACAAGCTGGAGTCCATCCCCGGCTGGCGGGCCTCGCTGTCCAACGACGAGATGCTCGCCATCCTGCGCGACGTCGGCTCCGTCATCTGCGCGGCGGGCGACGGCCTCGCGCCCGCCGACAAGAAGCTCTACGCGCTGCGCGACGTCACCGGCACCGTCGAGTCGATCCCGCTCATCGCGTCCTCGATCATGTCCAAGAAGATCGCCGAGGGCACCGGCTCCCTGGTCCTGGACGTCAAGGCGGGCTCCGGCGCCTTCATGAAGGACATCGACGCCGCCCGCGAACTGGCCACCACCATGGTCGGCCTCGGCACCGACCACGGCGTCCGCACCACCGCCCTGCTCACCGACATGTCCACCCCGCTCGGGCTGACCGCGGGCAACGCGCTCGAAGTCCGCGAGTCGGTCGAGGTCCTGGCGGGCGGCGGCCCCGCCGACGTCGTCGAACTCACCCTCGCCCTGGCCCGCGAGATGCTCGACGCGGCGGGCCTCTCCGACGCCGACCCCGCGAAGGCGCTGGCCGACGGCACCGCCATGGACGTATGGCGCCGCATGATCACCGCGCAGGGCGGCGACCCCGGCGCGCCGCTGCCGACCGCCCGCGAACAGCACGTCGTCACCGCGGAGTCCACCGGCGTCCTCACCCGCCTCGACGCGTACGCGGTGGGCGTCGCCGCCTGGCGGCTGGGCGCCGGGCGCGCCCGTAAGGAGGACCCCGTCCAGGCGGGCGCGGGCATCGAGATCCATGCCAAGCCGGGCGACCAGGTCACCGCCGGGCAGCCCCTGCTGACCCTCCACACGGACACCCCGTCGGCGTTCGGGTACGCGCTGGAGGCGCTGGACGGCGCCACCGAGTACGCCCCGGGGGACACCGCGTTCACCCCGAGCCCGATCGTCCTGGAGCGCATCGCCTGACCTCGCGCGCCGGTTCAACCCATGGGCGGCAGCGGCGTCCGTCATTACGCTGCCCCGTATGCCTTCCACCGACCGACTGCTCGCCTTCGCGGCGATGTCGTTCCTGCTGATCGTCGTCCCCGGCCCCAGCGTGCTGTTCGTGATCGGACGCGCGCTGGCGCTGGGCCGCCGTGCCGCCCTCACCACGGTCCTCGGCAACGCCCTCGGCTCGTACGCCCTCGTCGTGGCCGTGGCGCTCGGGGTCGGGACCATCGTGGAGCGCTCGGTCCTCGTCTTCACGGCGCTCAAGCTGGCGGGCGCCGCGTACCTGGTGTACCTGGGCGTCAAGGCCGTACGCAGGCGCCACGCCCTCCCCGCCGCCGTCGCCGGGGACGGCGCCGTCCCCGCCCCGCGCGGCAGCCTGCGCACCCTGGGCGAAGGGTTCGTCGTCGGCGTGGCGAACCCCAAGACCATCGTTTTCTTCGCCGCCGTCCTTCCTCAGTTCGTCGACCGTGGCCAGGGGCACGTGGTGCTCCAGATGCTGCTGCTCGGCCTGGTCGCCAGTGCCATCGCCATCGCCTCCGACAGCGTCTGGGGCCTGGCCGCTGCCACCGCCCGAGGCTGGTTCACCCGCTCCCCCCGACGCCTCGCCATGGTCGGCGGCGCGGGTGGCCTCACGATGATCGGCCTCGGCGTCACGGTGGCGGCGACGGGCCGCACGGAGTAAGTCGCCCGAGCGGTGGCGCAGCTGGGCGCCCTGGTGCGAGGCCCATACCTTAAATCTAGCGACGCTAGACAATGTAGCGGTGGCGCGTTTAGTATCGCACTAAGAGCTAGCGCCGCTAGGTCAAGTCCTCGGGAGGGGTCATGCAGGACGTACTCGCTGTCGTCACGGTCGTCGTGGTCGGGCTGATGGTGGGCGTGGAGTTCGCGGTGGCGGTGTTCGTCAACCCGATCCTCGACCGGCTCCCGGACGACGGCGGGCTCGCCGCCCGCAGCGACGGGGCGCGCGTTCTCGGCAAGGTCATGCCGTTCTGGTACATCGGCTCGGTCGTTCTCGGCGCGGTGTGGGCCGCCCTGGCGTGGGGCGGCGCGGGCGCGTCGGTCATCGCCACGGGCACGGCGCTGCTCGTGCTGAGCGTGGTGATGTCGATCCTGCTGCTCGTGCCGATCAACTCGCGTGTCGCGACGTGGTCGCACGAGGGCGCACCCGCGGACTGGAAGCAGCAGATGCGGCGGTGGGAACGGTTCCACTACGTCCGTGTGGGCGTCATCGTGCTCGCCTTCGCGTTGTTCGCCGTCGCCCTCGTCTGAGGCCTGCCCGCGGCCATCGCCACGGCTGTCCCTCGAACGTTAGTGATCACTTACCGATCCATTAGTGATCACTAAGTGATCCATTAGCGAGGTCGGGCAGCGTAGTGATCGTTCACGGAAATACTTCGGAGGAGCGAGGATATGCGCAAGAAGCTTGGCAAGGCAGCTGTCGTCCTGGCCGGTATAGCGGCGGTCACCACGATCGGCATGGGGGCGGCGCAGGCAGCGGATGAATACCGTGGCTTCCCCACCCTGCAGGCGTGCACGGACAAGGGTGCGGCGCTGACGGACAACGGTCACGCGGGCGGCTACATGTGCACCGAGGAGAGCGATGGCTGGCTGCTCGAGGTGGGCAACGACTGAAAAGCTCTGAAGCAGAACGAACATTTTCCCCGGGCCTCCGCGGCGGCCCGGGGAATGTGTTTGGGGAATCACTCCTCTTCTTCCCGAATGTGACGCCATCTCATGTGGCCCTCGTCGTTCCCGCGGAACCTCATACGTCACCCACGTCACAGCCATCGGCGTTTCGGCCACGCCCGGCCGCGCCGGAAGCCTCGCGGTACGCGACCACGCGTTCGATGCCCCCGCGTTCCCGGGCCCCCGCTTCGTCCGGAATCGCGCGCGTTCGAAACGCCCACCGGCTCGTTGAGCCTGTCATCGCCGGACCATCCAGGTGCGGCGGCGACCTGAGGAGGGCTCCCGGTGACCGTGACCGACACCTCGACAGAAGGCTCCGCAGCGCCACCCGCTCCATCCCCTCCACCCCCTCCGCCCCCGGCTGTCATCGGCTTCGAGGGGAAGCACGGTAAGAACCCGCTGGCGGAGGCCAGTTTCGCCACGATGTGCTCGCGGCTTCCCGGGGTGCTCAAGAAGACCGCGCGCATGGCGTGGGCCGTCGACCGGCGCGCGGTCGTGCTGCTCCTCGCCTGCCAGCTCCTCACCGGCGCCGCGGCCGCGTGCGTGCTCGGGTTCACCGCGCGGGCCATGACGCACGTCCTCGGCGCGGGCACCGTCTCCGAACGCCTGCACGCCGCGCTGCCCGCCCTCGTCGTCGTGACCGTGGCCGCCGCGGCCGGCCGAATCAGCGGCGCTCTGTCCTCGTACGCCGACGGGCGGATCACCCCGCTCCTGACGTCCGAGGCGGACACCGCCCTCGTATCCGCCGTATGCCGGGTCGAGGCCTCCGCCTACGGGGAGCCGGGGTTCGCCGACCGTCAGGAGGCCGCCGAGGTCGGCGTCACCCGCACCCGGCTGATGGTCCAGGACGCCCAGCGGTTCATGGCCGCCCTGGTCCGTATGATCGCCGCGGGCGGGGTCATCACCGTCCTCCACTGGCTGATGCTCCCGCTGCTCCTGCTGGCCGTACTGCCCGCCGGTCTGGGCGCCGTACTGTCCGCCCGCGTCGACTACGAGACCCACTACGCCAACGTCGGCGACCGCAACGTACGCGGCATGATGCGCTGGTGGGCCACGTACGCCCGGTACGGCGACGAGGTGCGCGCCAACGGCATGACCGGCTACCTCGTCTACTGGTACCGCGCCTTGTCCGAGCGCATCGACCGGCGCACCCTGACCGCCGCGCCCCGCATGCTCCGCATCACCCTGGCGACCTCCGCCCTCGGCGGCCTGTTCCTCCTCGGCACCTGGGCCGCCCTCGCCTGGCTGGCCACCACCGGCCGGGTCGCCCTGCCCGTCGCGGCCACCGCGGTCGTCGCCGTCCAGGCCACGCTCGCCGCGCTCTCCCAGCTCGTCATCCACGGCGCCGCGATGTTCCACACCTCGCTCTACCTCGCCGACATGCGCTCCTTCCTCGACATGGCGGCCGAGCGCGCCCCGAAGCGCGGGGAGGCGGCCATCCCGGACCGGGTGGACGAGATCCGCCTCGACGACGTCGTCTACCACTACCCGGGCAAGGACGACCCCGCGGTCGACGGCGTCTCCCTCACCCTGCGACGCGGCGAGATCCTCGCCGTCGTGGGCGAGAACGGCTCGGGCAAGTCCACCCTGACCAAGCTCCTCACCGGAATCCTCCTCCCCGACAAGGGCCACATCCGGTGGGACGACACCGACCTGGCCGACGCCGACTCCGACGCGGTCTGGGCACGCACCGCCCTCGTCCCCCAGAACTTCGCCTGCTGGCCCCTGCGCGCCCGCGAGAACATCACCCTCGGCCAGCCCAAGACCTACGACGACATCCCGGTGTGGGAGGCCGTCGACGCCGTCGGCATGCGCGAGGCCGTCGAAAAGCTGCCCCGGCAGCTCGACACCCTCCTCGCCCGCGAACTCTTCGGCGGCGCCGAACTCTCCGGAGGCCAGTGGCAGCGCATCGCCTGCGCCCGCGCCCTCTACCGCCGCACCCCCTTGCTCATCCTGGACGAACCGACGTCCCAGATGGACCCACGCGGCGAGCACCAGATCTTCCTGGAGGTCAAACGCATCGCCGCCGAGCGCATGACGATCGTCGTCACCCACCAGCTGGAGAACACCCGCCTCGCGGACCGCGTCATCGTCATGCGGAACGGCCGCATCATCGAACAGGGCCACTACGACGAACTCGCCCACGCGGGTGGCCTCTTCGCCGAGTTGGTTGCCCTGGCCAAGGACCGCTAGACCGGCCCCCCGCCGCCCGGTCGTCCGCGAGGCGCGCCCACGCCTCGCGGGCGGCGTCCCTGCCCAGGAGGGGTTCCACTCCCGTTCAGGGCCGGTGGCGTTCGCTCACCGTTCGTTGAGCCAGCCGCAGACCCAGTAGTTCCCGTCCGTGTCGCGCTCGGCAATCCACTGGTACGTGACGTCGCCCGCCAGTTCCCCGGAGCCGGGGTCCCGCTGGGTGACCCGCACGTCCAGGCTGAATCGGTCGTCGGCCGCGGGGATCTCGTACGGAAGGACTCTCCAGCGGGCAACGTAGTAATCGTTGAGCGCGAACCCCACCAGCGTGGAGCGCAGCCGGGGGCAGGTTGCCCGGCGGAACGCTGTCATGTCGTGGCTGACCAGTGCATCGAGATACTCCCGGAAGACGCGGTCGACGGCTTGCCTGTCGAGCGGGGTGTGCTCGGGGGAAGCCGGGGAGTCCGGGGCGGACGCCGGAGCGGTGGATGCCGGAGCCGTGGATGCCGGAGCGGTGGATGCCGGGGCCGAAGGCAGGGGCGGGGCGGGCGCCGACGACGCGACGCCACCGGCGTCGGCGTCCGCATCGCGGGATGAGTCCGCTCCCTGCCCCCACGTGATCACGACAATGAGGACTGCCGCGGCGACCGCGAGGCTCCCGACGAGGTAGGCACGCCGCTGGACGGCACCGGCGATGTTCGTGACGCCGCTGCCCTGCACCTGACTGTGGGTGAAGTGCGCGCCGCGGAAGTCGTTGTGGACTGTTCCGCCCGCGGGCTCCCGGTCCTTCCCGTTCCGCTCGTTCCCGTTCCGCTCGTCCCCACGAGGCGAGGTGCCGTCGGTTCCCACCGGCGGTCCTACTCGGCGTAGTTGTTCGTCACGGTCATCGTGCCGCTGCCTTGCACCTGGCTGTGGTCGAACCGGGCGCCGCGGAAGTCGTTGTGCGCCGTCTCCGCCGGCCGGGCGTCTCCGGCCAGGGCGGCCAGGCGCTCCAGTTCGGCCACCACCCGCTGCCGCCCCGCGTCGGGCAGTTCTTCCAGGAGGGCCTCGAAACGGCTCTGCCAGGCTGCCGCCTGCGCCGCCCGCACCCGCTCCGCCTCACCCTCCTCCGCGGCCTCCAGCACCGCGCGGGTCCGGTCGAGTCGCTCGCGCTCCGCCTGTTCGCGCCGGACTTCGTCGCGGCCGAGCAGCCGGGCCACAGCGTCCCGGACCCCGTTCCAGGCGTCCGTCCCCGCAGCCTGCACGAGCGCACCGCCCCCGGCGGCCGCGGCAGCGGTGAGTACCTCGGTCAGCATGACTACCCCCATAGCGCAGGAAACGGGCCGACAGCCTAGAGCGTGGCATGGAACGACGGGCGCCAGGACCGGGAAACCGAAGGTCAGCCCGAACCCACGGGTCACCGGCGTGCGTCAGGCCGATGTATCCGCGAGTTCGGGTGGAACACGAGGTCGCTGAGCGGTCCGAAAGCTTCGGCGGTGACGTCGGCCTGGATGTCTTCGGTCATGACGGCCGCCCGCCGAACTGCCAGTTGTGCACCCCGATGTCGGCGTACCGGTCCGGGGTCAGGCCCGTGCCTGGGCGGTGAATCCCTGCCTCCATTACCTCGCACGTCATCGACGCCCCCCACTCCGCTCGGCACCCTTGCGGTACCGGAACTCGGGCGGCGCACTCCGTCCGAGTTCCGGTACCTCGACCAGCCCGTATGACCTCGATGGAGGCCGATCCGCCATGTCCGCAACTCTGCTCGCCGGTATCTCCCGCACCACTGAGCCGCAGACGATGCTGCGCCGGTTCCTCGCCCTCGACGCCCTCGTCACCGGCGCCAACGGACTGGCGTACGTCACGGGGTCCGGGCCGCTCGGCCGGCTGCTCGGGATCGACGACACCGTCCTGCTCGGACTGGGCGTATTTCTCGCTCTGTTCGGGGCCGGAGTCGGATATCTCGCCACCCGTCGGCAGCCGTCGCGGCTGCCCGTGACGGCCGTCGTCGACGCGAATCTGCTGTGGGCCGTCCTCAGCGTCGCCGCGCTGACGCTCTGGCTCGAACCGACCACGGCCGGCGCCGTCTGGATTCCGGTGCAGGCGCTGACCGTCGCCGGGCTCGCCGTCCTGCAGTGGTCCGCGCTGCGCGCCGCCACTACCGACCTCGGCGGGAACAGCTCCCGCCACGGCGAAGACCCGCTCCAGGATCAGCTTCTGTAGGCGCTCGGCACATCCGGGCGAGCGCGTCCCGCCCCACAGTGACCGGAACGGTCAGGACATTCACACGTCACGCGACCCGTCGGAGACGTCCCATGGTGATCGTTTCGGGCATGCGGTGACGGCTGGCGATCGCCTACAGTCCGCCCCCTGACGGGGCTTGAAGGTCCCTGCCGGTGTCGACGGCTTCCACGGCGGTGGGGACGAGCGTGACTGTTGTGGGGTCCAGCAGTCCGAGCGCGCAGCGGGACCTCTCGTACGGGGGCGGTGACGTCGCCGTGACAGCGGCGGCAGCGGAAGACGACCCTGTGCGCCATTGTCCGGCTCCGGGCGGGCGGTGCTGGTGGCCCGCTCGCCTGGGGCCACAGCCAGAAAGAGCATCGATAATCTGCGGCAGGAACTGGTGTCGTCCGACCGTGAGGCCGCGTCAGCACCTGATGACGCGACTCCGTCCGGCCGGAGCGGAAGATGGGCTACCTCCACCGCGAAGCCGACAGGCGCCGCGCGAGGGGACTGACCGTGGCCTTACCCGAAGCGTTCGCATCCCCTGGTCCTGACTGGCCCACTCGATACCCGGAGCAGGCGTCCTTGGTTCTGGGGCTGGCCGGTTGCCGCACCTTTCAGGAAGCGGCTCAAGCAGCGGCATCCTTCGTCGACCCGCTGTTGGACGGTTCGGTGAAAGGGAGCTGGGACCCGCAGCGAGCGGCGTGGGGCTGAAGACCCAGTGCGGCCCGTGGCGGATACGGCGGCGTGCCGAACGATAGTCCGGGCCGTGGCGCACGGGCGAAGGGGCCGCGCCCGCCGGACAGTGGCGGGGGCGGCCCCTTCGGGCTGTGGGGGAGGCGTCGGGTGGGGGCTGGTCAGTCGTCGTCGCCGTCGTTGTCGTCCTGGTCGACGTGCTGGTTGAGGACCTTGCCGTTGGCCGCGTCGACGGTGACCTCGTGGCTCTTGTGGTCCTTGCCGAGGATGTCGACCTCGTAGACGGCGGAGCCGTTGCGGTCGTTGTCGTCGAGGCCGTAGGAGACGGCGGTGCCGGGGACGGACTTGAGGGCCGCCGTGGTGGCCTGGTCGTAGCCGGTCTTGTCGGCCTTGAGGAGGGCCTGGGTCTCGCGGGCGTCCTCGGCGGCGTCGTCGTCGCGGTCGGTGTGCTGGTTGAGGACCTTGCCGTTGCCCGCGTCGATCGTCACGTCGTGGTTCTTGTGGTCCTTGCCGAAGACGTCGACCTCCCAGATGAGGGAGCCGTTGCGGTCCGAGTGGTCGAGTTCGGCGGAGGTCGCGGTGCCGGGGACGGCCTTGAGGGCCGCCGCTGTGGCCTCGTCGTAGCCGACCTTGTCGGCCTTGGCCTGCGTGCGGTCCTCGGCGGTGTCGTCCAGGTGGCGCTCGTTCTGGGTGAGCTTGACCGAGGACTTCGGCGCCGGGCCGTCGTCGTCCGCGAAGGCGGTCGCGGCGCCCGTGCCGCCGATCAGAGCGATGGCGGCGGCCGTGCCGAGGACGATGGCGCGGGGGGCGAGGGTGCGCTTGGCGGTGGCCTTCATAAGGACGTTCCTCCGGTTCGTGTGGCGGTCGGTTCGTGTCGCGGTTTCGCTTCCGTCGGAAGGGCCCTGCCGCGCCCTTCCGACGCCCACTACGTTGCCGAACCGCACCTGAACGCAGCCTGAAATCCTGAAGCGGTCTTCAGGAAACGCGCCGGGCTCCCCACCCGAACCCGGGTATTCCGGGTTTCACCGGCAACGCCGTAATGTCCAGGCAGGGGGGCCGGGCACGGCCCAGGGGCAGAGGGGGCGTTGAGGATGACGGATCGGGGACCGAGAGCGCGCCGCGCGGGGGCGTGGCTGCTGCCCGCCGGGTTCGGCCTGCTGTGTGTGCTGCTCTCCGCCGGGCTGTTCGCCACCGTGCCGGGCGCGTTGGCGGACAAGCGGGCGTACGCCGACGCGCCCGCCTGCCCGGGCGGCACGCGGTCGGACTCGTGCAGGGTGGCGGTTCCGGCGACCGTCGAGGGCACCGAGGATCAGCCCAGCGGCAAGAGCGTCCATTACTGGCTCCTCGTCACCGAACGGGGCTCGGACGCGGTGCGGCGTGTGCGCATGACCGGGCGGCAACCGGTGTACGGCGCCGTGCGCGTGGGCGACGAGGTGACGCTGACGTACTGGCGCGGTGAGATCCGCAACGTGAGGTTCGGCGCCGTGGCGCAGGAGACCCATGCGTCACCGGCCGACGACTGGCGGCTTCCCACGGCCTTCGCTCTCCTGGCGCTGCCGTTCGGGCTCGTCATGCTCCTGATCGGCGTGGGGCACCGCAACCGCACGCCCTTCACGGCGCGGACCGCCTCCTGGCCGCTCACCGTGGCGCTCGTGGCGAGCGTCCTGCTGGGCTGCGCCGGGTTCCTCGGCGGCATGGTCGGCGCCGGGGTGCGGGACGCGTTCGTGATCACGGCAGCCGGTATTCCGCCCGCCGTCGGCCTGGCCGCCCTGTACGCGTCGTGGCTGCGGCGGCGCACGGCCCGCGCCGCGGACACCGGCGACATCGTCGCGCTTCCCGCCACGGAGCGGCGGTGCCTGCGCGCGTCGGTCCACGGAGACGTCCCCTACAGCGGTGGCGGCTGCGACCACGTGGTGGTCGGGGACGGACGGCCGGCGGCCACCCCGGACCCCACGGGGCGCTTTGCCCGCAGGACGCTCCCGGAGACGCTGACCGTGCGGCAGGTCCGGGGGCTGCGGCCCGACGACCCGGCCGGCTGGTACGGCATCTACAAGTACGACGCCATCGTCATCGAATGCCGGGACGGCGACCGGCCGGTCCTCGTCGTCACCGGGCGCCGTGACGCCGCCTGGCTCCTCGGCGCCCTGGTCACCCCATCCACCGGCACACCGTCCCCCGGCCCGGTGCCGGAGGCGCGCCGTTGAGGCGGAGGCGGCGACCCGGGCCCTCGGGGAGCCGCGCCGAGGTTTGCGGCCCCGGTCCGTGAACGCGCTGGGGCGGTCCGACGGCCGACGATCAGCCCACGAGTGAGGCCGGAACGACCGTGCGGGCGCGCTCGTGGAGTTCGCGTGCCGCCTGGTTCTTCAGGTGGGGTCGGACCATTGAGAACATGTCGCGAATCTGGTCGTCGCATCGTCCCGATCGGACGCGCGGGTAGTCGTCCAGGCATGCGTCCCAGGTGGCGCACGCCTCTTCGAGATGCCCGATCTCGCACTGTCGGTAGGCCAACTTGGCGGTCTCCAGAACGCGACGGCGTCGCCGATGATCCCCGGTCAATGACGCGACGTATTCCCTCATGGGGTCGATGGACCCGGAAGTCTCGCCCAAGCCGTACTTGACCTGCGCGACAAAGCGCGTGAGGGTCGGAGCGCTGAAATGGCCGACCACCACTTTGCCAACCTCCGGCTCCGCGTGGGACATGGCCTTTTCGGTTCGCCGCAAGTGAGTGTTGACGCTGGAACGATCTCCCGCCACGGCGGCCGCAAATGCCTGCTGAGACGCCAAGTGTGCGCGCATGTTGGGACTGGCGTCGGGTGCTGCACCGGCCGCTGCGTCGGCCAGGCGCAATGCCGACGGGCCATGTCCTAGGTTCGCGGCCTGGGAACTCATGCCGTGCAGCGTGAGGCAGTACCCCGATTGGTCGTCCGCTGCCCCGGCCAGCTCCAAAGCCTTTACGTAATACCGCTGGGCCGTCCCGTGTAATCCTTCGTCAACGGCCATGTAGCCGATCAGGTAGCACAGCTCCGAGGCGGCAGCCAGCATCCTTTTACGTACTGTGTCGGATGCCTGCGCCTTGAGGTGAGGTGTCAGGACGTTGACGAGAAATGATGCGGCGCTGGGTCGTGCGATACGGCCCCCGCGCTCGTCGTCCAGCTCGGAGAACCGCTTCGTCACGTCCGTGATCAGTTCGACATCCGCAATTCCGATGCGATGTGTCTTACCGGTCGGAATTGACTCAAGGCGCCCTGCCACCTCCGGCCACCCCGGTACGGTCAACGCCACCGAGAAGAGACTTGCTCCGAGCATACTTCTGCGGGACGGGTCCATGTCGCTCCTCCCCAGGGCAGCCAACTCCTCCACCATATTGATGCCCGGACCGCTACCCGGCTGATCCTGCGGAACGGCTAATCCGGCGTCCGCGTGGGTGATCGGCCGATGCAGCCGGCGGGCCAGCGCTTCGAGGATCAGCACGCGTCGTTCCTCATGGGGGACGTGCCCCTTGAGCCACGCATGAACGGTCTGAGGCGTGTACGCCACCGGTGTGCCGCACTCGGTGCCGACGCGGTTCACCGCTTGGGCGAACTGGCGCAGCGTCCACCCTGTCTCGCGGAACAGCCGCTCGAGGTCCTGGTTCGGCGTCCGGTTCGCCATGGTCCACCCTCCCCTGTGCGCACAGCTTTTGACGCTTTTGAAAGCTGCCGCGGCTTTCACGGTACCGCTCTGCGTAGCGGGGCGGTTGCCTAGAGCGAGAAGAGGCCCCCGTGACCGTGCGACCGGCCCGGGGGCATGGTCAACGCTGAAATGGAGCGCCAACAGTGAAGAAGGCTATCGCCCGGATCATCCTTGAGTGGGGGCTACGACTGATGGCGTCCGCCCCGGCACCCCAGGACACAGCCGGTGCCCCGGAACGTGCTTCGGCACCGGCCACGACACTCGCCCCGGCCCGGCGCTACTTGCCTGTCTCCGTCTGCCACGTGAATCCTCCGACGCTCCCGCTCTCGCGCATCCCGGTCGCCGACCGCTTCCCCATCGCGTGGGACACCGAGCCCGTGCCGCTCTACATCGACCGGTACGAGCAGCACCGAGCGCTGGAATCGACGCGGTGAGCGCGGACGCGCCGCCTCCGCCCGAGCGACCCACTCCGAAGGAGTTGGACCAGCGTGCGGAAGCCCTGAAGAAGAAGATCGACAAGCATCTCGGGCGGGGGAGCGGAACATGAGCGACGACACCCCCACATGCGCGGGATGCCAGAAGTACGCCGCGCTGCGCGAGACGGCGAAGCAGGCCGGGAACTACCAGGCGGCGGCCGACTACGAATTGCTGCGCCGTCAGCACCCCACCCACGAAGTGCCGCGTGCGGCGGCACGTTGGGGACTGCCGGCGTGAACCAGTCAACGTCATACAGGGGCCCACAACCGGGCCAGGAGGCTTACGACGCCGCCACGGAGCGGGTCGGTGTTCTCCAAGCCGTCTGCCACATCAGCGAGCTTGCCTTCGATCACGGGATGCCGGGCCCGCTCGTCGCGTTCCTCCGCCCCGAGAAGGGCGGACAGGAGTGGACGGCCGACCCAGGGAACCTCCGCCGTCCCGAGTAATCGACCCCATGACTTCGGTCGCCGGACGTTCCGCCGGCGACCGGGCAAGGCCCTGCCCCGATCGTGCGGACTACGGGAACGGTGCTCATCGACCTTGCCCTGGCACGCGGTGGGGACATCCCCGCCGTGTACGACTTCAGCTTCCGGGGCTGTCTCGTCCACTACGAAAGCCCGGAGATCTCGCGGAGCGTGCTGGAGACCGGTACGGCCACGCCGACCACGGCGGCCGACGTCTACGCGCTGGGCGCCTCCTTCTTCATCAGTGCCACCGGGCTGCGGCATGTGGCGTACCCCGATGACGCGAGCCGTGAGGAACAGCGGCAAGCCATCGTGGACGGTCCGCATCGGCCGGTGAACGTGTCCGGGGTGCTGGGCGGGCTCATCGACGCCATGTTGAGCCCCGCACCGTCCCACCGTCCGACCAGCGCCGAAGTCTGCGCGGAACTGCGGTCCTCCTGCTGATCTGCATCTGACGGGTCAGTCGTCCCTGGTAGAGCGGTCCCGACGCTTCAGCCACGCAACGCCGCCCAGGCCTGCAGCGGCGAGCAGAACAAGTACCACAACAAGGGCGATTTGTGAGCCAATATCCATGGCGCTAAACACAGAGTTCTCCTCGGTGAAAACGGCATGCGAGATCGAGCAGCAGGAACGGGCGAACGCATGCCGCTGCCGGTATGCGTTTAGCAATACCCGTCCCCCTATTTGCGGGTCCGCCTCTATTCCCCCTCGCGATACCTGCGTCACGAACAATGCACGAGTCATCTGCGGTGCGTCAACGGAGCCTTCATTTATTTGAGGTTCCTCTGAGTCTTGATCGGTCGTCACGGCCTGGGCGGAGTCGGCCTTTATGGGTTTGAACTTTCAGATTCAACTTGTCGTTCGGTCCAGCCGCTAATGGGCGGCGACGATCTCCTCAAGAACGAACGACGCATCCGTCGGCAGGCCGTCGCCATCGCGAACCGCTCCGGCGCAGACGACCAGGGCCTTCCAGAGCGCCCAGCCTTGTCCACGCTCCCAGGTCGCCTTGTCTACCTCTAGCCGATCGCGGAACGCGGCCCGGCTCTTGCCGGTCAGCATCGTCCAGGCGATCGACATATCGCAGGCCGGGTCTCCGACTCCGCAGGTGCCGAAGTCGATGACGGCCGCGAGCGCACCGTCCTTCACCAGAAGGTTCCCCGAGGCCATGTCACCGTGGAACCAGACTGGCTTACCGTCCCACGAGGCTCGCAACGCCCGTTCCCAGATCTCCTCGGCGGTCTCGGTCCGGATCAGGCCGTCCAACGTCTCCAGGGCTGCCCGGGCCCACCCGTCGTAGGTTGTCAGTGGTCCGCCTCGGAACCAATTGTGCGGTCCCGGGCCCGGTCCGCCTGTCGGGTCGATCCGCTGCAGGGACACGAGGAACTTCGCAAGGTGGATGGCGAACGCCGTCATGTCCTCGACGACGGCACGGGCCGCAGGCTCGCCACCGATCCACCGATAGACCGACCAGTCGCGCGGAAAGCTCTCATCGGGCACGCCTCTGGCCAGCGGAACCGGGACCTCCAACGGCAACGCGGGTGCGAGCACCGGCAGCCACCGGTGCTCCTTCTCCACCGCCAGCGCGTACTCCTCGGCAGTCGGTAGCCGCACCAGCATCTCGTCGCCGAGGCGAAAGGTGCAGTTGTCCCAACCCTGCGCATCGACCGGCCGGACCTCAAGGTCGGACCACTGCGGGAACTGCGCGGCGATCAACCTGCCCGCCACCGCGGCGTCGACCGGTTTCCGGTCCGGCAACGGCAAAACCTCGGGCGTCTCGTTCATCGGAGGCGACCATTCCTGCCGGTGTCGACGGCTTCCACGGCGGTGGGGACGAGCGTGACCTGTTGTGGGGTCCAGCAGTCCGAGCGCTCGGTGGCCAGTTCGGCTGTGCATTGGCGGCATTCGAGGTTGGGGCCGTCGCAGCCGTCCAGGCCGCAGCAGCCGTTGCGGCGTCCGCGCAGTGAGGTGAGCTCGGTGCCGTGCACATCGGATCGGGCCAGGACGATGCCGTTCAGCTCTGCGCGCTGGAGGCCCAGGGTCGCGCCTGGGGCATGTGGTCGGAAGACCCGCTCCCCGGCCTCGGGTGGGTCGTAGGCGAAGGTGCCCGGGCGCATGCGTGGCGGGCACTCCTCGCCCTCCGGCAGTTCGTAGGGCGCCGGGGTGCTGTCCTCGTCGGGCAGCGGGACCTCTCGTACGGGGGCGGTGATGTCGCCGTGGCAGCGGCGGCAGCGGAAGACGACCATGTGCGCCATTGTCCGGCTCCGGGCGGGCCCGGCGCCTCTGAATTCCGGGGCGCTGACCGCGCCGGAACGGGCGAAGGGGCCGCGCCCGCCGGACAGTGGCGGGGGCGGCCCCTTCGGGCTCAGTGGGGGTGGCGTCAGGCGTGGGCCGGGGCGGGGGAGAGCCGCCGTTCGACCCGGGCCCTGCGCGTCCCGTACAGGGTGATGGCCGTGGCACCGGCGACGGCCAGCAGGCCGAGGGCGACGGTGCCGGTCCAGCCGCCCGAGTGGAAGGCCATGGCGCCGAGCGTGCCGCCCGCGCTGCTGCCGGTGTAGTACGCCGTCTGGTAGAGCGCGGCGGCCTGGGCGCGGCCCGTCTTCGCGGTGCGGCTGACCGCCGAGGAGGCGGCGGCGTGGCCCGCGAAGAAGCCCGCGGTGATCAGGACCAGGCCGAGCAGGACGAGCGCCAGGGAGTCGCCGAGGGTCAGCAGGAGCCCGGCGGTGGTGGTGCTCACCGCGATGTACAGCGCGCCGCGGCGGCCGAGGCGGCCGACCAGCTTGCCGGTGGCGGCGGAGGAGACCGTGCCCACCAGGTAGATCAGGAAGATCGAGCCGATCATGCTCTGCGAGAGCCCGAAGGGCTCCTCCACCAGCCGGTAGCCGATCACTGTGTAGACGCCGCCGAAGACGGTCATGAAGAGCGCGCCGATGGCGTACAGACGGCACAGCAGCGGGTCGGACAGGTGCCGGGTCACGGTGCGGGCCAGGGCCCGCGGGCTGACCGCGGCGGGGGAGAAGTGGCGGGCCTTGGGGATCAGCAGCCGGAAGGCGATCGCGCAGACCAGCGCCATGGCGCCGACCGCCGCGAGGCCCATCCGCCAGCCGTAGCCGTCGGCGACCCAGCCGGTGATGAGACGGCCGCTCATGCCGCCGACGCTGTTGCCCGCCACGAACAGGCCGATCGCGCCGACCAGCGCCCGCGGTTCGACCTCCTCGGAGAGGTACGCCATCGCGGAGGCCGGGATTCCGGCGATCGCCGCGCCCTGGACCGCGCGCAGCGCGATCAGCCAGCCCAGGTCGGGGGCGTACGGCACCACCAGCGCGACCGCGACCGCGATCGTCAGCGAGACGGTCATCATCGTGCGGCGGCCGAACCGCTCGGACAGGGCGCTCAGCGGGACGACCGCCAGCGCCAGCGCCAGGGTGGCCGCGGAGACGCTCCAGCTGGCCTGGTCGGCCTGGACGTGGAGGTCGTCGGAGATCGCGGGGAGCAGCGCCTGGGTCGAGTAGAGCAGGGCGAAGGTGGCGAGTCCGGCCGTGAAGAGCGCGAGTCTCATCCGGATGTAGCCGGGGCGGCCGGGGGCCATGCGCTCGGGGGAGGAGGAGACGGGCGGTGCGGAGGCGTCCACGCGGCGGTAGGTGGACGCCCCGGTATCAGCGGGAGGCATGGTTCGAAGGTACGTACACCGGGTTTGATGCGTCCAATGCACGGAATCGCGATAATCGATCCACGACAGCATGAGCAGAGGTCAGGACCGTTTATGTCACGCATCAGCAACGAAAACGACATTCCGGTGACAGTCGAGGTCGAGGGTGAGTCCTGGGCGACGGCCCTGACGCCCCGCCTCGTCCAGTTCGCCGCGGTCGCCCGCCACGAGCACGTCACCCGGGCCGCCCAGGAGCTTCAGATGCCGCAGTCGACGCTCAGCCGGGCGATGGCGCGGCTGGAGGAGGACCTCGGCGTGGCGCTGTTCGCCCGCCGTGGCCGTACGGTGGCGCTCACCCCGGCGGGAGGTACGTTCCTGCGCTCGGTGGAACGGGCGCTGGCCGAGGTGGACCGGGCCGCCGAGACGGTACGGGCCGACGCGGACCCGGCGGCGGGCCTCATCGCGTTCGGCTTTCTGCACACGCTGGGCCCGGAGACCGTACCCGGCCTGATCCGCGGCTTCCGGGTCGACCACCCCCGGGTCCGTTTCCAGCTCGTCCAGAACTACGGCCAGGCGATGATCGAGCGGATGCGCGAGGGCGGCCTCGACCTCTGTCTGACCTCGCCCGTGCCCGACGCCCCCGATCTGGTCGCCCGCCGCCTGGACGAGCAGCGGCTGCGGCTGGTGGTGCCGGACGACCACCGGCTGGCCGGGCGCCGCCGGGTCCGGCTGGCCGAGGCGTCGGCGGAGCTGTTCGTCACCCTGGAACCGGGCTACGGGCTGCGCCGGATCACCGACGCGCTGTGCGCGGAGGCGGGCTTCACGCCGAAGATCGCCTTCGAGGGAGAGGAGGCGGAGACGCTGCGCGGGCTGGTCGCCGCGGGGCTCGGCGTGGCGCTGCTGCCGCCGCCCGCCGTGCCCCGCCCGGGTGTCGCGGAGCTGACGGTCACGGCGCCGCGCGCGGTCCGTGAGATCGGCGTCGCCTGGCTGGACGGCCACCCCGACACACCCCCGGTGGCCGCCTTCAAACGGTTCCTGCTGAACCGTCGCGGTCAGCTCCTCGACTGAGGGTCGCGGCTGAGGCTCGCGGCCTCCGGGCTGATCAGGACGTCGATCCCGGCCCGCAGGAACTGCTCGAAGACATCCTGGTTCGTCGCCGAGGCCAGCGCGGGGGTCTGGATGGTGCCGCGCATCAGGCTGGTGCCGAGCACCCACGCCATCATCAGCTCGGCCCGTACCTCGGCGTGCGGGCCGGTCAGCCGTCCGGCGAACCGCTCGGTGAACATGTGGGTCAGCTCCTCGCGCAGCCGCCCGATGGCCTCGTCGCGGCTGGAGGAGCGGAGCACGGTGAGCACGGGGTGGGGGAAGTCGGCGTCCTTGGGCTCCCCGGCGATCAGTGCGGCGAACCAGTCCGCGACGCAGTGCAGGGGTACGTCGAGCAGCGGCTCGAACACCTTGGAGTTGCTCGACACCGTCTCGAACAGCGCCTCCTTTGAGCCGAAGTACCGGTAGACGAGCGCCGCGTCCACTCCGACGTCCCCGGCGATGTCGCGCACGCTGGTGCCGTCGTAGCCGTACCGGCCGAAACGGAAGGCGGCGGCGGACATCAGGGCGGTGCGCGTCAGCTCGGCGCTGCGCTTGCGTGCGGGCGCGCAAGCGGGTGGGGCGGCGGACTCGGCGGGTGAGGCGGATTCCCCGCAAGTCCGTTCGTTCGCTGGTTCGTTCACCCGATAGCTCCTCGCGCAGATACGGCTGTTCGCCGGTCGCCCATCCTCCTGGCTCTGTTGACTGTCTCAAAGTCACCGATCGTTGTCAGCGCTCGTTGACTTTTCGTCACCCGCACATGCACGATGATCGATAAGTCAACGATCGATGACTTATGGGGTTGGGAGATCATCTGTGTCTGATGCACCTGGTCGACATGTCGCCGTGATCGGAACCGGCTACGTCGGACTGACCACCGGCGCCTGTCTGGCGTCCCTGGGCCACCACGTGGTGTGCGCGGACGCCGACTCCGGGAAGGTCCAGCGGCTGCGGCGGGCGGAGGTCGACATCCTCGAACCCGGCCTGCCGGACCTCGTCCGGGACACCGTGGCCACCGGCCACCTGGAGTTCACCCAGGACACCGCGGCCGCCGTGGCGGAGGCGGACGTCGTGTTCCTCTGCCTGCCCACGCCCATGGGAGCGGGCGGCGCGGCCGACCTGGCCGCCGTCGAGTCGGTGGCCGGGGAGATCCGCACCGTCCTGCCGCACGGCAGCGTGGTGGTCAACAAGTCCACCGTGCCCGTCGGCACCGCCCAGCGCGTCGCGGATCTGCTCGGCCGCCCGGACGTGACGGTGGTCAGCAATCCGGAATTCCTCCGCGAGGGCCGGGCCGTCCACGACTTCCTCCACCCGGACCGCATCGTGATCGGCGCCGAGAAGGAAGCGGACCGGGACGCGGCCCAGCGCGTGGCCGACCTGTACGGCACGCTCGACGCACCCGTCGTGCTGACCGACGCCGCCAGCGCCGAACTCACCAAGTACGCGGCCAACTTCTTCCTGGCCATGAAGCTGTCCTTTGCCAACAACCTGGCCACCCTCTGCGAGCACTTCGGCGCCGACATCGGCGACGTCACCGACGGCATCGGCCACGACCCCCGCATCGGCCCCGCGTTCCTGCGGCCCGGCCCCGGCTGGGGCGGCTCCTGCCTGCCCAAGGACACCCACGCCCTGCTGACGATCTGCCAGGAGGCCGGGGTCGACTTCCCGCTGCTGCGGGCCACCATCGAGACCAACGTCGAGCACCAGCAGCGGCTCGTCGAGCGCATCGTCGCCGAGTGCGGCAACGGGGACGGCTCGCTGCACGGCGTACGGCTCGCCCTGCTCGGCCTCACCTTCAAGGCGGGCACCTCCGACCTGCGCGACTCACCGGCGCTGGCCATCGCCCGGCTCCTGAAGGAGCGCGGCGCCGAACTCCTCGCCTACGATCCGGCGTTGCGCGGCACCACCCGCCCCGACCTCAGCGATCTGCTCACCCTCGTGGACGACCCGCTGGACGCGGCGGCCGGTGCGGACGCGTGCGTCGTCCTCACCGAGTGGCCGCAACTGCGCGACCTCGACTGGGAGGCCATCGCGGGGCGGCTCGCCACACCCACCGTCCACGACTTCCGCAACCTCCTCGACCCGGTCCGGCTGGAGCGGGCCGGGCTGCGGTGGCACGGCGTCGGCCGCGCCCCCGCCCTGGCACCGCGCGGCTGAGCCGTACGCGACGCGGCCCGACCACGTCACCGAACCGACCGAACAGAAAGGTTCACCCCATGCGGGTCCTGTGCACCACAACCGGCAGCGCCTCCCACGGGCGCGCCCAGCTGCCCCTGCTCCGCGCGCTCGCCGCGGCCGGACACGAGGTGCTGGTGGTCACCAACCCCAGCCTGGCACCGGTCTTCCAGGACGACGACGTCCGCGTGACCACCGTCATGCCCGACCTCGACCCCCGCGCCCGGATGCAGGAGCACTCCGCCGACCTGGCCGCGCTGCCCAAGGACGACACGGCCGCGCTGCACACCGCGATGGGACGGCTGATGTTCCGCGGTATGGCCGCGGGCGGGGCGAAGATCTCCCTGGAGACCGTCTTCCCGACGGTGAAGGAGTTCCAGCCCGACCTCATCCTGCGCGACGGCATGGACATGGGCGCCGTTCTGATCGCCGAGCGCCTCGGCATACCCCAGCTGCCCACCCCCTCCGGGGCCGTCAACATCGTCGACCCGGCCGATGTGCTGCCGTACCTCAACGCCACCCGCGAGGAGGTGGGGCTGCCCACCCAGGACGACCCGCTGTCCATCGCACCGCACGGGCGCGTGGACTGCGTACCGCCGGAGTTCACCTTCGCCCGCAACCTGCCCCCGACCTGGTCGTACCGGCAGACCGTGGACGTCGAGCGGGCCTCCGTCCTTCCGCGCTGGGTCGCCGAACTCCCCACCGACCGGCCCCTGGTGTACGCCGCCATCGGCACCGCGATGCCGAAGATGCTGGAGATCATGAGCGACGCCGAAGGGGACATCGAGCTTCCCCCCGGGTTCCCGGACCCCACGGCCACGCTGCGCACCATCGCCGACGCCGTGTCGCGGCTGGAGGACTGCACCGTCGTCCTCACCACCTCGGGCGTCCCCCTGGACACCGACGGCCTCCCGCCGCACGTCCACGTCACCGAGCGGCTGCCGCAGCCGATCCTGCTGGAGTCCGTCGACGTCTTCCTCACCCACGGCGGCTTCAACAGCATCCGTGAGTCGCTGCGCACCGCCACCCCGCTGGCCGTCCTGCCGCAGTTCGGCGACCAGCACTCCAACGCGCGCCGGGTCGAGGAGCTGGGCCTCGGACGGCACATCACCGACACCACCCCCGAGTCCGTCGCGGCCGTCTGCCGGGACGTCCTCGCCGACGGCACCATCACCGCCCGCGCCCGCGCGGCGCGGCTGGCGATGCTGGCCACGCCGGGCATCGAGACCGCCGTCGGCGATCTGGAGAAGCTCGCCGGATAGCCCTGCCCCGCACGCCGAACGGTACGAAGCGACCCCCGGGAAGAGACGGACCTCCTCGTGACCACCTCCGACACGACCGAGCGGGGCGCGGCCCCCGACGCGGACGGCCCGCCCGTACGGCTCACCCACCGCCAGATCACCACCGTCATGTCGGGTCTGGTACTCGGGATGTTCCTGGGGGCGCTCGACGGGACCGTGGTCTCGTCCGCGCTGCGCACCATCGCGGACGATCTCCACGGCCTCACCGCCCAGGCCTGGGTGACCACGGCCTACCTGATCACCGCGACCATCGCGACCCCGCTGTACGGCAAGCTCTCCGACATCCACGGCCGCCGCCCGGTCTATCTGTGGGCGATCGGGCTGTTCACCGCCGGTTCGCTGCTGTGCGGGGTCGCCACCTCGCTGTACGAGCTGGCGGCGTTCCGGGCGGTCCAGGGGCTGGGCGGCGGCGGGCTGATGTCGCTCGCCATGACGATCGTCGCCGACATCACCTCACCCCGGGAACGCGGCCGCTACCAGGGCTACTTCATGGCGGTCTTCGGCGGCTCCAGCATCGTCGGCCCGCTCGTCGGCGGGGCGCTGGCGGGCCACGAGAGCCTGCTGGGGATCGACGGCTGGCGCTGGATCTTCCTGATCAACGTGCCGCTGGCGATCCTGGCCATCACCGTGATCCTGCGGGTGCTGCACCTCGTCCCGCACCGCCCGGTGAAGCACCGCCTGGACTACGGCGGCGCGGCCGCTCTCGCCGTCGGTCTCGTCCCGCTGCTCACCATCGCCGAGCAGGGGCGCAGCTGGGGCTGGGGCGCGCCGCAGTCGCTGGCCATGTACGCGGTCGGGGTGCTGGGCCTGGCCGGATTCGTCCTGGTGGAGCGGCGGATGGGGGACGCGGCCCTGCTGCCGCCACGGATGTTCCGCATCACGTCGTTCCGGCTGGGCACGACGCTGCACTTCATCGTCGGCATCGGCATGTTCGGCGCGATGACGACGCTTCCGCTGTATCTGCAGCTGGTCAAGGGCATGACCCCGATCGAGGCCGGTCTCGCCACGCTGCCCACCGTCGCGGCGAACCTGACGGTCACGCTCGTCGTGGGCCGGTTGATCTCCAAGACCGGGCGGTTCAAGGTCTATCTGGTCACCGGCATCGGCTCGTTCACGGCCGCCATGGTCGTCTACGCGACGCTGAGGGTGGACAGCCCGCTGTGGCACATCTCCCTCGGCATGGTGTTCATGGGCGCCGGACTGGGGGCGGCCATGCAGACGCTCACCACTCTCGCCCAGAGCGAGGTGCCCCGGAAGGACATGGGCGCCGCGACCGCGGGGGTGAACTTCTTCCGCTCCAACGGCGGCACGGTGGGCGCCGCCGCCTTCGTCTCCATCCTGTTCTCGTTCGCGGGGACGCGGATCGGCGACCGCTTCACCGAGGCGCTCCAGCAGCCCTCGTACCGCGAACTGGCCGAACAGCCCGCGAACGCGGAGGCGTTGAAGGCGGCCGTCGGCCCCGGCGGCAAGGTCAACCTGGAGGACTCCGCCTTCCTCCACACCCTCGACCCGCGCGTCGCCAAGCCCTTCCTGGAGGGCTACGTCAGCTCCCTGCAGATCGTGTTCCTCACCGGCGCCGCCGTGCTGCTGCTGGCCTTCGTGATCGCCGCCTGGCGGGTGCCGGACCTCACCCTGTCCGACGAGTAGGCCCCGCGCCCGGATCGTCACCGGTGTCCCGGATGAGGCGCCGGTGCGAGGCGTGGATCTCCTCCGGCAGGGTGTCCGGTGAGAACCACCCCGCCTCCAGGATCTCGAACGGATCGAGCTTCAGGTCGCCGCCCGTGAGCCGGGCCTCGTAGGCGACTTCGATGCGCAGCCTGAAGCCGCTCTTGAGATACACCAGACGGCCCGGCTCGACGTCCAGGCCGGTCTCCTCCCGTACCTCCCGGACCACGGTCCGGCCGAACTCCTCGCCCTTGACGGCGTATCCGGAGGGCAGCCCCCACTGGCGGCCCTCCGGCCACATGCGGTGCCGCAGCAGCAGCACCCGGCCCGTGTCGTCGCGCACGATGCCGGTCACGCCGACCATGAACTTCGCGTTGGCCAGCCAGAGCACGCGCCATTGCACGGGACCCCGCAGAGAACGCCACAGGCGCGCGACGAGCCGCTTCATCCGGTCTCGCCCGAGGGCGCTTCGGGCTTCGTGTGGAGGATCTCGCGGGCCTGCTCGGCGGCGCGGGTGGTGCTCTCGGCGACGAAGTCGAGGAAGCGGGCGATGTTCTCCATGCGGGCGGCGGCCGGGGTGCCGGGGCCGAGGACGCCGACGCCCTGCCGTGCGGTCTCGACGATCTGGACGAGGGACCGGGCGCTGGCCATCATCGACTCGTACCAGACGTCCTCGTCGACGACGTAGCGCTCGCGGCGGCGTTCGTCGCGTTCCCGGCGGACGAGGCCCTGAGCGTCGAGGAACGCGATCGCCTTGGAGATGGACGCCGGGCTGACCTGGAGGCGCCGGACGAGTTCGGACGCGGTGAGACTGCCCGCGTCGGTGAGGGTGAGGCAGGCCAGCACCCGGGCCATCATCTTGGGCGTGCCCGACGCCATGAGGACGGTGGTGAACACCTCCTCGTACTCGCGCATGGCCTCGGCGTCGCGCCCGTGGGCCTGCGGTGACGCCGCCGCGCCCCGGGGCGCGGCCTGCCTGCGCCGGTTGGCGCGGCGCTCGGTCGCGTGGTGGGCCAGGTCGGAGCGGTAGGCGGTGGGGCCGCCGTTGCGCATCACCTCACGCGTGACCGTCGAGGTCGGACGGTCGAGACGTCTGGCGATCTCCGCGTAGGCGATGCCGTCGGCCAGTCCCAGCGAGATCTGCTGGCGTTCCTGCTGGGTGAGCCTGCCTCCTGGCATCGTGCCCCTCCTTTGTGCTCCTCGGTGCGTTCAGGGTAGTGCCCACGCCTCCTTCGTTGCAACAAGCTGGCGATCTTTCGTTGCGTTAAATCCTGCTCTGTTGCAACGATATTTATGCATCTAGCTGCGGTGACATTGTTTTGGTGCAACAAGTTCGTTGCCGAATCCTTGAACGCAACGTAGCGTTTCCATTGTTCGAAACAACGGGCAACCAGTCAGCCGCAGGAGGACACGATGCACACGTTCGACACCCCCGCCCCGATCTCCGCCGTTCTCGACATCCCCGCGGGCCGCGTCCGGTTCATCGCCGCCGACCGGGCCGACACCACGGTCGAGGTCCTGCCCGTGGACGCCTCGAAGGGCCGCGACGTGAAGGCGGCGGAGCAGACCACGGTCGGCTACGAGGACGGCGTCCTCCGGATCGAGACCCCGGCGAAGAACCAGTACCTCGGCGCCTCCGGAGGCATCGAGGTGACGGTTCAGCTGCCCGCCGGTTCCCTGGTCGAGGTGAAGGCGGCGAGCGCCGAGTTCCGGGGCGTCGGACGGCTCGGCGACGTCGCCTTCGAGGGCGCGCAGGGCTCGGTCAAGCTCGACGAGGCCGCGAGCGCCCGGCTGACCCTCATGGCCGGTGACGTCTCGGTCGGCCGCCTGGGCGGCCCCGCGGAGATCAGCACCCAGAAGGGCGATCTCCGGATCGCCGAGGCCCTGCGCGGGAAGGTCACGCTGCGCACCGAGCAGGGCGAGATCTCGGTCGGCGCCGCCCGCGGAGTCTCCGCCTCCCTGGACGCCGGAACCCGCTACGGCCGCATCCACAACGCGCTCGGCAACACCGACGGCGCCGCCGCCGGTCTGCACATCCACGCGACCACCGCCTACGGCGACATCACCGCCCGCAGCCTCTGACCCGCATCCCCTGAGGAGCACTCACCATGACCAACCTGGCCATCGCGGCGAACGGGCTGCGCAAGTCCTACGGGGACAAGACCGTGCTCGACGGCGTCGACCTGGCCGTCCCCGAAGGAACGATCTTCTCCCTGCTCGGCCCGAACGGCGCGGGCAAGACCACCGCCGTCAAGATCCTCTCCACCCTCGTCACCGCCGACGCCGGAGACCTGCGCGTCGGTGGCCACGACCTGGCCACCGACCCGCAGGCGGTCCGCGCCGCGATCGGCGTCACCGGGCAGTTCTCCGCCGTCGACGGACTGATCACCGGCGAGGAGAACATGCTCCTCATGGCGGACCTGCACCACCTGTCCAAGCAGGAGGGCCGCCGGGCCGCCGCCGAACTCCTGGAACGCTTCGACCTCGTCGAGGCCGCCAAAAAGCCCGCCGCCACCTACTCCGGCGGCATGAAACGCCGCCTCGACATCGCCATGACCCTGGTCGGCGACCCACGGATCATCTTCCTCGACGAACCCACCACCGGCCTCGACCCCCGCTCCCGCCACACCATGTGGCAGATCATCCGTGAGCTGGTCACGGGTGGGGTCACCGTCTTCCTCACCACGCAGTATCTGGAGGAGGCCGACGAACTCGCCGACCGCATCGCCGTGCTGCACGACGGCAAGATCGCCGCCGAAGGCACCGCCGACGAGCTGAAGCGGCTCATCCCCGGCGGCCACGTCCGGCTCCGCTTCACCGACCCGTCCGCGTACCAGTCCGCCGCCTCCGCCCTGCGCGAGGTGACCCGGGACGACGAATCCCTCGCCCTGCAGATCCCCAGCGACGGCAGCCAGCGCGAGCTGCGCTCCATCCTCGACTGGCTGGACTCGGCCGGGATCGAGGCGGACGAGCTGACCGTGCACACCCCCGACCTCGACGACGTCTTCTTCGCCCTCACCGGCCCGGCCAACGTCCCCCAGCAGCCCAAGCCCCACCAGCCCGAGGAGACCGTCCGATGAGCAACCTCGCCCTCGCCGTCCGCGACTCGACCACCATGCTGCGCCGCAACCTCCTGCACGCCCGGCGCTACCCGTCGCTGACCCTGAATCTGCTGCTCACGCCCATCATGTTGCTGCTGCTCTTCGTCTACATCTTCGGCGACACCATGAGCGCGGGCATCGGCGGCGGAGACCGCTCCGCCTACATCGCCTACCTCGTCCCCGGCCTGCTGCTGATGACCATCGGCTCCACCACGATCGGGACCGCGGTCTCCGTCTCCACCGACATGTCCGAGGGCATCATCGCCCGCTTCCGCACGATGGCGATCCACCGCGGGTCCGTGATCATCGGTCATGTCATCGGCAGCGTGCTGCAGTCGGTCGCCAGTGTGGTCCTCGTCGGCGCTGTCGCCGTGGCCATCGGCTTCCGGTCCACCGACGCCACCGCCCTGGAGTGGCTGGCCGCGTTCGGGCTGCTCGTGCTCTTCGCCATGGCGCTCACCTGGATCGCGGTCGGCATGGGCCTGGTCAGCCCGAACGCCGAGGCGGCCAGCAACAACGCGATGCCGCTGATCCTGCTGCCGCTCCTCTCCAGCGCGTTCGTGCCCGTCGACGCGATGCCCGGCTGGTTCCAGCCGGTCGCCGAGTACCAGCCGTTCACCCCCGCCATCGAGACCCTGCGCGGGCTGCTGCTCGGCAGCGAGATCGGCCACAACGGGTGGCTCGCGGTCGGCTGGTGCCTGGGTCTCGCGGTGCTCGGCTACTTCTGGTCGGCCGCGAAGTTCAGCCAGGACCCGAAGTAGCCGCCATGACTCCCCAGACGGCCACGGCTCACTGGAGCGGCGAGTCCGGCGGCGGGAGCCGGACGATGCGCTCCCGGTCGACGGACTCCACCCCGTCCACCGCCTCCAGCACCGGAATGCGGTCCTCGGCGATGGTGCCGGACAGCGAGCCGAGCAGGGGCTGTTCGCCGGTGACCGTGAGACCGGTGGCGCGGGCGGCTTGTACGACCTCCGCGAACCGGTCGGGGTCCACCGAGAGGATCACCCCGACCGGTCCGGATGTCTGGTTCACGTGGCCCTCACGGTGCCTGGAGCAGACCCGCGCCGATGTCCGTGGCGGGAAGCGGCAGCGGGTACGCCCCGGAGAGCAGCCGGGCCCGCAGGTCGGCCGTCGAGGACTCCGGATGTGCCTGGGCGAGCAGCGCGAGCACCCCGGCGGCGTGCGGGGTGGCCATGCTCGTGCCGCTCAGCGTCTGGTACGAGCCGTCCGGCGCGGCCGAGAACACATCGAAGCCGGGCGCCGCGATGTTCACCTCGCCGCCCTCGCCGTTGATCGCGCCGCACGAGAAGAACGCCGTCGCCAGCTCCTTGCCGAGCGCGGCCACCGCCAGCGCGGAGGGGCAGTTGGCGGGCCGGTCGACGGGGGCCACGAACCCCGGCCGTCGGCTCTCGTTGCCCGCCGCCGCGATGGTGATCGTGCCCGGCTCCCGGTGAAGCGCGCGCCGGAACACGTTCTCGTACGTCTGCGGGAACAGCTCCCCGGGGGCGACCGGCGCCCCCAGCGACATGGAGATCACCCGGGCGCCGTGCGCGACGGCCCAGGCGATGCCCGCCAGGATCTGCCCGTCGGTGCCGCTGCCGCGATCGTTCAGCACCTTGCCGACCAGCATCCGCGCTTCGCCCGCCACCCCGTAACGGGGCGCGTGTTCGGGCTTCGCGGGACCGGCGACGGTGCCGATGCAGTGGGTGCCGTGGCCATTGCCGTCCTCCACACTCGCGCCGGGCACGAAGGACGCGGTCTCCTCCAGGCATCCGGCCAGGTCCGGGTGTTGGGTGGCCACCCCGGTGTCCAGCACGGCCACCTTCACCCCGCGCCCGGACAGGGTGGAGAAGTTCGCCCGGATCGCCTGGAGGCCCCAGGTGACGCTCTCCTCGTCCCAGGCCGGGCCCAGCGAGGAGGCGAGTTCGGCCCTGGTGTGGCGGTCGACCTGGTCCTCGTCGCTGCGGTACGTCGGGAAGAACCCGGTCAGGGTCCGCTGCGGTTCGGTGATCACGGAGGCGTACACCATCCGCTCCGGTTCGGCCGCGATGATCGTGGGCTCCGACTGTGCCGTGGTCACCAGCGTGTGCCGCTGGTCGGGCTGCACTTCGACGACGGCGGCGCCGAGGTCGTCGAACAGCACCGAGACGTCGGGGCGTTGCAGCAGCTCGGCGGCGCCCGCCGCCTCGGTGCCGCGGACGCGTTCGACGGACGCTATCCCCGCGGACGAGCGCAGTGCGTCCAGTCCGCGTTCCGTCTCCCGCTGGTCGAGCAGCACCACATACCGGCCCGTGTACTCGGTGGCGTGGGGCATGAGCGGCATATCGGCCCGCTCGGGATGTTCGCCGTTGGGCGGCCTGCCCATGGGTCCGTTCGTCATGGGGATTCTCCGCTTCTTGAGCTTGCGTGCGCGGACTCCCCCGAGGGAGGGGACGTACGCCGCTGCGCGCGGAGGGTGGGGCGACGCCCCCTCATCCACCGTCACCCCGCCCGCCGGGGGCCCGCAACTCAGCCGATCAGCCCTGCCGCACGGACGCCACAGTGATAAAAAAGCCCCAAAACGGAATATAACGAACCGGAGAGTTTAGCTTTGCGTCATGAATGCTCACTCTCTGCCCGTCGCGTCGACCGAGACACGGTCACGACGCCTCCGGCTGCCCCGGCGCCGTTCACTGGCCTCGGCACTCGCCGCGCTGGTCGTCGGCTTCGGCGGCACCTCGGCCGCCGCCATGCCCGGCGCCACCCACCACGGGTCCTTCCTGGACCCGCTGCACAAGGTCACCACGATCGCGTCCACCGTCCCCGCCAACGGGGACCTCAACCCGTACGGCACGGTCGTCGTCCCGAAGAGCATCGGCCATCTGCACAAGAACAACGTGCTGGTCAGCAACTTCAACAACGCCGCCAACGAGCAGGGCACCGGCACCACCATCGTCCAGGTGAACCCGAACGGCAGCGTCAGCCAGTTCGCCCGGATCAACCCCAGCCGGCTCCCGAGCCCCTGCACCGGCGGCATCGGCCTCACCACCGCGCTGTCCATCCTGCCCGGCGGCTGGGTCGTGGTCGGCAGCCTGCCCACCGGCGACGGAGACGCCGCGAACGCCGAGGCCGGATGTCTGCTGGTGCTGGACAGCAACGGCACCGTCCGTGAGACGTTCACCGGACACGGCATCAACGGCCCCTGGGACATGACCGCGGTCAGCCACGGCGACCGTGCCGACCTGTTCGTCACCAACGTGCTCAACGGCACGGTCGCGGGCGGCGGCAATGTGGTCAACCGGGGCACCGTGCTCCGCATCGCCCTCAAGCTGCACGGCGACCAGCCGCCGACCCGCGAGAAGACCACGAAGATCGGCTCCGGCTTCGCCGAGCGGACCGACCCGGACGCCCTCGTCGTCGGCCCCACCGGCGTCGGCCTCGGCCGCGACGGCACCCTCTACGTGGCCGACACCGTCAACAGCCGCATCGCGGCCATCCCGGACGCCCTCAAGCGCAAGACCAGCGCGGGCACCGGCCGCACCGTCAGCGCGGGCGGTGCGCTCAACGGCCCGCTCGGGCTCGCCATCGCGCCGAACGGCAACATCCTCACCGTCAACGGCGGTGACGGGAACATCGTCGAGACCACCCCGGCCGGCCGCCAGGTGGCCCTCCGCCTGCTGGACTCCACCGGCACCCCGCCGGGCGCGGGCGCGCTGTTCGGACTGGCGGTCGCACCGGACCGCCGCTCGGTGTACTTCGTCGACGACGCCACCAACACCCTGAACCTGCTCCACTGACCCGCGGCTGATCCGCGACCACCCATCACGTGGGGTGGGGCCCGCCACCCGGCGAGCCCCACCCCACACCGCGTTCGGCGGCCGGGGGGCTCAGCGCCGCAGCGTGGACCCGAACCCCGCCGCCAGCGGCATCCGCAGGCCCAGCGGGGGCGGCGCGGCCAGCGCGTCGGCCACCGGGCGGGCGAAGCCGGTGGCGAAGAGGGAGCCGAGCAGGAAGTCGATGGCCAGCTCCTGGACCTCGGCCCGGTGCTGGTGCAGCCCATGGCCGTCGCTGTGCACCTCGAAGCGGCACACATCGCGGTTGACCTTCTTGGCCCGCTCGGCGAACCGGTACGACAACTCGGGGTCGACACGCTCGTCGTTCGTCCCATGGGCGATCAGCACCTGCCGCCCCACCAGGTGCTTCACCGGTTCCGGCTCCAGCCCGTCCGCCTCCGGCAGCCAGGGCGCCAGGGCCACCACCGAGCTGACGGCGGGATGCCCGGCGGCGCGCAGCGCGGCGCGGGCGCCCAGGCCGTGGCCCGCGAGGCACACCGGTACGTCGCCGTAGCGCCGTACGACCTCCTGGGTGGCCCATTCGGCATCGGCCGCCGTGGCCGCGTCGGGCCCGTTCCAGCCGCGGCAGCGGTAGTGGACGACGTGAGCGGCCAGCCCCTCCTCCTGGCCCGCCCGGACCAGTCGGCGGGCCAGCGGCAGCACGGCCGCGGCGGACATCCGGGTGGGCCGCCGGGTGCCGCCGTCCGGATCACCGTCCGGAAGCAGCAACACCACACCGTGCACGGTCCTCCGCGAGGCGGCCGCGCCCATCGGCCGCCCCAGCCGGGCGCCCCGTTCGGGCAACGCTTGCTGAGCCATGTGCAAAACGATCGCAGAACGGGGGGTGGAGTCCACTACCCGTGCGGGTCACTGTTCCGTATCTATCCGCGACGGTCTACGCGCGTAGGGGCTATGGTGCGCAGATGACGAGCGAGCACACCCACCAGCCCACCCCCGAACAGATCCGCCGTGCGCCCAAGGTGCTGCTGCACGACCACCTCGACGGTGGGCTGCGCCCCGGCACGATCATCGACCTCGCCCGGGAGGCCGGGTACGAGGCGCTGCCGGAGAACGAACCGGACAAGCTCGGCCTCTGGTTCCGCGAGGCCGCCGACTCCGGCTCGCTCGAACGCTACCTGGAGACCTTCTCCCACACCTGCGCCGTCATGCAGACCCGGGACGCGCTGGTGAGGGTCGCCGCCGAATGCGTCGAGGACCTGGCCGAGGACGGCGTCGTCTACGCCGAGATCCGCTACGCCCCCGAGCAGCACCTCACCGAGGGGCTCGCCCTGGAGCAGGTGGTCGAGGCGGTGAACGAAGGCTTCCGCGAGGGTGAGCTGCGGGCCCGCGAGAACGGTCACCGCATCCGCGTCGGCGCCCTCCTCACCGCGATGCGGCACGCCGCCCGCGCCCTGGAGATCGCCGAACTGGCCAACCGCTACCGCGACCTCGGCGTCGTCGGCTTCGACATCGCGGGCGCCGAGGCGGGCTTCCCGCCCACCCGCCACCTGGACGCCTTCGAATACCTCAAGCGGGAGAACAACCACTTCACGATCCACGCGGGCGAGGCGTTCGGGCTGCCCTCCATCTGGCAGGCGCTCCAGTGGTGCGGCGCCGACCGGCTGGGCCACGGGGTGCGCATCATCGACGACATCGAGGTGGCCGACGACGGCTCCCTCACCCTGGGCCGCCTCGCCTCGTACGTCCGGGACAAGCGCATCCCGCTGGAGCTGTGCCCGACCTCCAACCTCCAGACGGGCGCGGCCACTTCGTACGCCGACCACCCCATCGGGCTGCTGCGCCGCCTGCATTTTAGGGCGACCGTTAATACGGATAATCGTCTGATGAGCGGTACGAGCATGAGTGCCGAATTCCAGCACCTGGTCTCGACGTTCCGGTACACGCTGGACGACATGCAGTGGTTCACCGTTAATGCGATGAAGTCGGCCTTCATTCCTTTCGGTGAACGTCTGGCGATGATCAGTGACGTGATCAAGCCTGGGTATGCTGAATTGAAGTCCGAATGGCTGTTCCGGCAGGTGGGCTCAACCACCGCTGTGACCAGGGAATCTATGGTCGAGGGCAGCTGATCGTACGGACGGAAGAAAAGGTCGGAGAAAGGGCTTGGCGGTTGTTCGACCGCCCCTTTTTCCTGTTTGCGGGCGAGTTCCCTGTTTGCGGGCGTCTGAAAACGAGGGCTACGTTTCCGTATCGGTCAAGCCCCCCGTCTGCAAGGACAGATTTCTGATGAAGCAGGGAACCCTCAAGACCCTCGGCGTGATGGCCCTCGGTGCTGCCGCCCTCGTCGCCGGAGGCGGCGTCGCGTCCGCGGCCGGTGCCCCCGGCCCTCACGGCTCCTCCGCCGGGCTCGGCGGTCCGGGCGTCGGCGTCTCCGCCCCGCAGGGGCAGCTCCCCGGCCAGGCCCCCGGCCGCCCCGCCGCCAACCGGCCCGGTCAGTCCGACGCCCAGGGCCTCCTCGGCAACCTCGGCAACCTCGGCGGGCTCAAGAACAGCCTGCCGACCAGCGGCCTCATGCGACTGGGCTGATCCTCCGCCCGGCACATCCGGCCGGGCCGCACCTCCGGGCCGCACACCCGCCCGGGTGTGCGGCCCGGCCGCGTCGTCACCAGGCCTGCTGGTGGGCGTCCTCCGCCGGGAGCAGGAACCACAGCGCGATGTAGAGCAGGAACTGCGGGCCCGGCAGCAGGCAGGAGATCAGGAAGATCACCCGCATCGTGGTCGTGGTCGTTCCGAAGCGGCGGGCGAGGCCGGCACAGACACCGGCGATCATCTTCTCGTTGCGGGGTCGTACCAGTGCGGCGGCCATGATGACGGCTCCTCGTCGTGTCGTGCGTGCGCGTGATCAGGTCGTACGTGCGCGGATATCGCGCGTACGCATACCTGAGGTGTCCGGGCGGGCCCCAGCAAGATCGCCTTCGCAGGCCCTCCCGATACCGTCAAAGCTAGGGCCGCGAGCCGGACGAGGCGTCCGTCCACGGTGTCAGGCCGACCCTGGTCATCGTGGGGGTCACCGCCCGGCCGCTCTCCTCCCGGGGGAGGGCGGCGCCCCCGGCCCGCTCCGCCCGGCGGCGGAGGAGCCCCCGTACGGCGGGCACCACCAGCAGATGCGCGAGCGCGACCCCGACGCTGTTCAGCAGCAGCGCGTCCACGCTCACGATCTGGCCCGTCACCTCGCTGCGCAGCAGCGCGATCGCCATGGCCGCCATCGCCCCGGTGAAGACCGTCCGGACGAACGAGGCGCCCGGGTACGCGTCCACCCGGCCCCCGGCCAGCGGCAGCAGCACCCCCAGCGGCGCGAGCAGCAGCAGCCCCCCGCCGATCGAACGGGCCGCGGCCCACGGGGTCAGCGCCAGATCGGCGCGGATGGCGCCCAGCGGTTCCAGGGTCTCGGCCGTCACCCAGGGCACGGTCAGCGGGCGCAGGGTCAGCCAGCAGACGAATGCGAGGTGGGCGACGAGGAGAACGGAACCCGCGGCGCGGTAGCGGAAGGCGGCCCGGCGGCCGAAACGACCCTGCACGTATCTCAGGACGCGACCGGCCCGGCTCCCGGTTCCGGTGCGCACCGCGCTGGTCAGTCACGGGTTACCGACTGGTCGGTCACCGGATCGTCACGGCGAACGGCGCGGGAACCTGCGGCGAACCGCAGGGAATCGGTCAGTCCGCCGGTCAGCGTAGGGGCGCCCTGCCGGGGGCACAAGCGCCGCGTCAGGACACCAGCACCCCGGAGTTCACCGCGACCTCCGGACGGCTCATGATCTCGTCGGTGCACTCGTACCGCTTCAGCGGGTCGCGGTCACTGTCCGGACCGCCGAGCACCACCCTGTGCTCCTCGTCCGCCGCGGCCGACCCGGCGAACGTGCAGATGATCTGCGCCAGCGCGTTGGGCGGCAGCTCCTCCGGCGGCTGGCTCAGCCGGAGTGACCCGGCCGGATCGCCCTTCGCCGGACCGGAGACCGTGATCCAGTCCTCCACCGCGGTGGAGAACCCGGCCGAGGACTCGGCCGCCGTGGGCGGCTGCCGCAGCTGCTCCAGCAGCGCCCGGGCCGCCTCCACCCCCTCGATCGGCGCCTTCTTCTCCGACAGCTGCGCGTTCCGGTTCACCGACAGGATGCGCGAGGTGCACAGCAGATAGATCCGTACGGAGACCCGGCCCGCCCCCTCGGCGACCCGCCCCGCCTCCGGCGCCCGGCACGAGGCGCGCGAGGGCGCGGCCCCGGCGTCCACCGGCACCGAGGTGCCGCGTATGCCGCAGCCTGCCGCCAGCAGTGCGACCACGACGGTCAGCAGCAGGGCGGCGGGCCGCCGGGTACCCCGGGTACCGCGCGGGCTCATGGCGTGCCCCCTTCGTTCGTGCCGCCCTCGTCGCTCTTGCGCGGGCCGTCCGGCTTACGGGGGCTGTCCGGGCCGTCGCCGTTCCGGTCCGTGCCGCCCTTCCGGTCCTCGATCGAGGCGAGGCGCGAGGCGTCCATGGGCAGCCGCAGCGTGAAGACGGCCCCGCCCTCCGGCGAGTTCGCCGCGCTGATGTCACCGCCGTGGATGTGCGCGTTCTCCATCGCGATCGACAGCCCCAGCCCGCTGCCTTCCGAGCGGGGCCGGGAGGCGCTCGCCTTGTAGAAGCGGTCGAAGACATGCGGCAGCACGTCCTCCGGAATGCCCGGACCATGGTCCCGCACCTTGATCACGAGGTCACCCGCTTGATCGCGGTCCGGCAGCACCGACACCCGTACGGGGGAGCCGCCGTGCTTGAGCGCGTTCCCGATCAGGTTCGCCAGGATGACGTCCAGCCGCCGCGGGTCCAGCCGGGCCATGATCCCGCGCGCCGCGTCCAGGTCCACCGCGTCCAGCCAGGCCCGGGCGTCGATGCACGCCGTCACCTGGTCCGCGACGTCGACGTCGTCGAGCACCAGCCGGGCCGTGCCCGCGTCGAAGCGGGTCACCTCCATCAGGTTCTCGACCAGGTCGTTCAGCCGCCGGGTCTCGCTGACCACCAGCTGCACCGCTGGGGCGATCATCGGGTCGAGGGAGTCGGCCTCCTCCTCCAGCACCTCGCTGACGGCCGTGATCGCGGTGAGCGGGGTCCGCAGCTCATGCGACATGTCCGCGACGAAGCGACGGCTGGACGCCTCCCGGGCACTCAGCTCGTCCACCCGCTTCTGCAGCCGCTCCGCGGCCCGGTTGAAGGTGTGCGACAGATTGGCCAGCTCGTCCGAGCCGGAGACCTGGAGCCGGGTGTCGAGATGCCCCTCGCCCAGCCGGTTCGCCGCCTCGCCCAGCCGCTGCACCGGCCGCAGCACGGTGGCCGCGGCCGCCTGCGCGAGCAGCGCGGAGCCGATCAGCGCCAGCGCGGTGGCGATGCCCAGCGACCAGGCGAGCGAGTTCAGGTCCTGGCGCTCGGTGTCCAGGGACTTGAGCATGTAGCCGGTCGGCCCGCCCCCGTTCACCTTCGCCCCGCCCACCAGGTACGGGGTGCCGTTCAGCGTGATCCGCTGCCAGTAGAGGTGGTACGGGGCGGCGTGCGGCCCCTCGGCGGCGCGCCGCTCGTCCACCGCGCGCCGCAGCACCCCCGGCACGGCCTTCATGGTGAACAGCTTCGGCGCGGAGGCCGCCGTGCAGCCGCCGCTGCCCCGGGTCCGGGTGACCAGCAGCACCTCGTACTTCTGGGTGTTGTCCGCCATGCGGTCCGCCGCGTCCTGCAACTCGGGACAGGTGGGCGTGCCGGGCAGCGGGTCGGTGTCGTCCTTGAGGGATTTGCGGAACTCGTCCAGCGCCGCGTCCTGGGTGCGCGTCAGCACCGCGTCCCGGTTCAGCCAGTACGCGATCGCCGACGCGGACACCGCGGCCACCAGCGCCACCAGCCCGAAGACCAGCATCAGCCGCAGCCTCAGGCTGAGCCACCGCAGAATGCCCGCCGCCCAGCCCCGCGCCCGACCCGGCTCCTCGCTCACACCGCTCAATTCCCTATGTCTCCGCCCCAGCCATGCGCACCGGCGTACGCGACCCCATCCCTCACGCCGGAACGTCCAGCCGGTACCCGACCCCACGCACGGTGCGGATCAGCGTCGGCGACGACGGCACGTCCTCCACCTTGGCGCGCAGCCGCTGGACACACGCGTCCACCAGCCGGGAGTCACCCAGATAGTCGTGTTCCCACACCAGCCGCAGCAGCTGCTGCCGCGACAGCGCCTGCCCCGGCCGACGGCTCAGCTCCAGCAGAAGCCGCAGCTCGGTGGGGGTGAGCTGGAGATCCTCACCGTTCTTGGTCACCGTCATGGCCGCCCGGTCGATCACCAGGCTGCCGAAGGACGCCGCGTCGTTCGCCTCCCGCTCGCCGCGGCGCAGCACCGCGCGGATACGGGCGTCCAGCACCCGCCCCTGCACGGGTTTGACCACATAGTCGTCCGCGCCCGACTCCAGCCCCACGACCACGTCGATGTCGTCGTTGCGGGCCGTCAGCAAAATGATCGGCAACTGGTCGGTACGGCGGATACGGCGGCACACCTCGAAGCCGTCGATCCCGGGCAGCATCACATCCAGCACGATCAGATCCGGCCGCTGCTCGCGCAGCAGCTTCAGACCGTCCTCGCCCGTGGCCGCCGTCGCCACACGGTGGCCCTGGCGGGACAGGGAGATTTCGAGGGCCGTGCGGATGGCGTCGTCGTCCTCGATCAGCAACAGGAAAGGCACGTTGGTCATTCTGGCCTACAAGGGGCCTGTAGTTCGACCGTCGGGGGCGCATGAGCTTGATCGCCTGTGACGAGCCTGTGACAGTCGGCAGACAGCGCCATGAAACTGGTTCGGCAAAGTCTTCTGTGCACCGGCCGGAACGAGCGGCCGGGCAACCAGCAGACGACCGAGCAGGCTCCACCGACGGGGGGCGCGACATGAGCACACTGCACTTCACCCACAACAGCGCAGTCATTCGCACGCGTCTCCACGACGCCGTCCGGAGCGCGGAGAAGTCCGGTGCCGTGAGCGGGCGGGGGTGCGCTCGCGGCACCGGGCGTCAGCGGCCGCCGTACATGGTGGCCATTGACGCGAACCCGGGGGCCGGGGAGGGCCTCGGGGAGAACGGGGGCCACGGGGGTCCCGAGGGTCCTGGGGGTCCTGGGGGGGACCACAGGGGCAACGACGGGGGCAGCGCGTACAGGGAGGCAGAGGGGGAGCGGCGCACGCAGAGCCCGGCGGAAGCGGAATTCACCGCCTACGTCCAGGAGCGCCGCGCCTCCCTGTACGCAACCGCCTACCACCTGACCGGCGACCGGTTCGAGGCCGAGGACCTGCTGCAGAGCGCGCTGTTCTCGACCTACCGGGCCTGGGACCGGATCAGCGACAAGGCCGCGGTCGGCGGCTACCTGCGCCGCACCATGACCAACCTGCACATCAGCGCCTGGCGCCGGCGCAAGCTCAACGAGTACCCGACGGAGGAGCTGCCGGAGACGCCGGGCGACCAGGACGCGATGCGCGGCACCGAGCTCCGCGCCGTGCTCTGGCAGGCCCTGGCCCGCCTTCCCGAGCTACAGCGCACGATGCTGGTGCTGCGGTACTACGAGGGCCGGACAGACCCGGAGATCGCGGACATACTCAACATAAGTGTCGGCACGGTCAAGAGCAGTATCTGGCGCTCGCTGCGCCGGATGCGCGAGGACGACGCCCTCAGCTTCGGCCGTGACGAGGAAGAGTCCTTCGGCGAACTCGTCGCCTGAGGGCAGGGGGAAAACGGGGAACAGAGGGAAACGGGGAACAGGGGGAGTACGGGGAAACGGGGGATAGCGGGGAAAATCGGGGGAAACGGGATCGGGGGATCCCAACGGGGGAATGCGGGTCCGGACGGCCGGGGGGTCTGTCCGGGCCCGTTTCATGTGTGTGGTCGTACGGAGCACCTTTGAGTACGGATACTCATGCCCGCGTATCGCCCGTTTCGGCAGTGTGATCCGCATGAAAACACGCGACGTCCTGCGACGCGTCCTCGATGTGGTCGCGGGGGACTGGCTGTCCCGCGGCTATCTCGCCGTGGTCTGTGCCCTGCTGGCCTGGGCCTGGGCGGACGCCAGCTTCTTCCCGTACGACGCCTCGTTCGCGGCGGTCGTGCCCGCCCTGTTCACGGCACCGGCCAGCTTGCTCTTCGTTCTCCTCCCGGAGGGCACCGAGGGCTCCTACTTCGGCCTGGTCACGGCGGCGGCCGTGCTCAATGCCACCGCGATCACGCTCCTGGCCCGCGCGGCGCGCAACGCCTGAGCCGCCCTGCGGCGTGAGCGTCCTACGAGGTGAGCCGGAGCGCCGTGCGCACGCCCGGGCTCAGGGCCACGCCGTTGTCCTTCCCGGCAATGGGCGTACCGTCTTTCACCGCGTACCAGCCCTGAGTGGTGTTCACCAGGAAATACCGCGCGTCCTCGCCCTTTTCGAGCAGGAGGACGTACTCTCGCCCGGCGGTGAGCGGAGCGGTCTCGGGCCCGGAGCCGGGGGTCGGGTAGGACACCCGCATCGCATCGCCCGAGGTCCCGCCCTTGGCGGCCGCCACGACCGTCGCCGTGGCCACCGTCGTGGGGATGTCGTCGACGGTCTCCTCGCGCCCGGCGCCGAGTCGCGCCCGTACGATCACGTCCGCCGCCCGTTCCAGCGTGGCCGTGCTGCCGTAGGAGGGCTCATCGGCGACACGAGGCCCGGCTACCGGTCCGCCGGTCTGCCCAGGCTGATTGCTCTCGCGGCTGACGAGGGCGACCCCGCCGATGCCCACGGCGACGGTGGCGGCGACAGCGGCCACCAGAAAACCCCGCCGCGACGGGCGCCGAGCGGCTGCGGAAGGCACCGCGCCGCCGGGTCCGACCAGCGCGGCGAGTTCGTCGGCGGCGCGCGCCGACAGGCCCTCGTATGCCGTGTCCGGGATCGGATCGGCGTTCTTGATCAGAGACTTGACGCGCATCACACGGGCTCCCGAGGCAGGTCGTAGGCGGCGCGGAACGCTTTGCGCGCGCGGTGCAGCCGGACCCAGACCGCGGACGCGCCGCAGCCGAGGACTTCACCGGCCTCCGCGGCGCTGAGCCCGTCCCAGTAGCTCAGCAGCAGCACCTCGCGGTGAGCGGGCGGCAGCCGGTCGAGGGCGTCGAGTACGGCGTCGTCCCGGCCCGGCGCCGTAGCGCGGCCCAGCGCGTCGGCGAGGGTGCGGTGCATCTCCGTCAGGCGCGCCATCGAGCGGTAGTGGTTGCTCAGCAGGTTGCGCGCGGTGACGAAAAGCCAGCCCGTCCCCACGTCATGACCGGCCGTCATGCGCTCCCACGGGGTACGGAACACCTCGGCGGTCAGCTCCTCCGCCGCCGCCCGGTCGCCCGTTCGCCGGTGCACATAGGCGCACACCCGCGGGTGTGCGCGGACGTACAGGGCGGTGAACCGCGCGGCGCGGTCGGGGTCGCTCCGGGTCGTCGAGGTCTCCACACCCCTATATGTCACGACCCCGGAGCATCCTTACCGCCCGGCCGTGATTTCAGGTCCGCACACCCTCAGGTCCGCACACCCTCACGCCCGTACGCGCCCTCAGGTCCGCACACCCTCAGGGCTGCGGTCCACCGTGCCCGCCGCGGCTATCCGCTCCAGGGCCACATCGCGGCCGCACGCGTACGCGCCCAGCGCCGTCTGCCGCTCCACGATGCCGCGCTCGGAGCGCATCAGCCGCCAGCCCCTGCGCACCAGATACGCCGCCGACTTGCGCCCCTCCCGCAGATCACGCGCCAGCCGCCGCCGGAACGTGGTCGAGGGCCGCCCCCGCAGACAGATGGCGTCGGCCAGCACCCCCAGCGCCCGGCACCGGTCGATGATGTCCGCCGCGAAGATCCCCTCCGCCACGAACAGCGGCGCCCGCCCGATGTCCATCGCCTCCTCGCCCACCCGTGAGCTGGAGGCGATGTCGTACACCGGCACGGTCGTCCGCCCCGTACGGCACAAGGCCTCGACCGCCGCCACCGCCGCGTCCGCGTCCCACGACAACGGCGAGTCCCAGTCGGCCCCTTCGCCCCCGACGAGCTCCGGAAGCGTCGGGTCGTCCCCCTCCTTGTAGAAGTCGTCGAGATTCAGCACGGGCAGCCCGGTACGGGCCGCGAGGGACGACTTCCCCGAACCGGAGGGCCCGGTGAGCAGGACGACGCGAGCGGAGGCGAGATGAAGGGTCACGGAACACCAGTGTGAACCATCCCCCACCCCCACATGAACCCTTGGGAGCGCCCCGGCAGCCAACCAAACGGCTGCCCGCCCTCCCTGACGTGGTCGTCCCTGTCTCCGTATTGCCTGGATCAGGGCCCCTGGGCATCCGCGGGGGACTCAGGGGGACTCGCCGCAGGGGCTTGTCCCGTAGCTTCGGCATTGTTCGAGGGTGACTCCGACCTTCGGTATTCGATCATCGCCTGGATTCTCTTTTCCGGGTCGGGAAGTTGGTTAACGGTCTGGATAAAGGAATCTTGGAATGCTCGTTCGGCCCTGTCGCGTGCCCATGCCCGGGCCTGGGTAACGACTGGCGGCACCAGGGCGACGATGGCAGCCCCCAGCAACACGGCCCACCATGGTGCTCCTGACAGCAGGGCGGACAGCCCTGCTCCTCCGGCGGTGAGGGAGGGGAGGGAAGTCAGGTTCATGCGCACGGCCGTGCCTTTCCGGCAGGGAGCAGCGCGGGCGCCCCCTGTCCTGACATGCCGGCCGTAGCCGGAGAACGAGGGGGCGGGTAGACCTGCCTGGGAGGGCAAGTTGGGCATGCCGAAGGCCCGGCGCCTGCGACGCCGGGTATGAGGGCAGGTCGAACCGGCTCCGGCTGAGCGCGACAGGTCTCGGACGGGAGCTGGGTTATGCGTGGGGGGAGCGGGTGAAGGGGGTGCGCCCTATTCGAAAGGCGGCAATTCGAGGCTTTTTTGGGCAGCCCGAGCAGTGAGCCTAGTTGTTGTAGAACAACGTAGGATCAAGCTTTCCGCTAAGCCAGGACACTGATTCCCAGACGCTTTCCGAATGAGTTTTCTCGGTCTTCCTTCGATGTCCGAGCACGCCGGACTTGCGCATCATTCTGCCGGGCCTGCAAGCCGTCGGCAACTCCCTGCCGCACCCGCCGTCCGGCTGGCAAGGTCAGCCGGGGTGGGGGCGGTCGCGGTGGTCGAGGAAGTGGCGGAGGCATCGCGTACTGCTGCGTCTTCGGTGATCACGTCGGACGCGGCGACCACCAGGCTGTTCGGCTCGGGGGCGTCCGGGTCGTCGTAGTACTCGGTCCGGGGCGTGGGTCACTGGGCGCCGAGGGGAGACGCACTGCCTGCGGAGATGTGGGTCAGTTGCTCACGGAAGTCGTGGGCGAGGGACTCGCGGGGGTAGCGCCGCTCCAGTTCGCCGGTGAGTTCTCCGGCGACCATCAGCAGGGACGGAAGCGACTTCCGTGGTGTCTCCAGCGCGCGGCCACCGATCGAGACGGCCTCTTCCAGCTCACCGGAGCGGGCGGCGGTGACGCCGAGCGTGAGGCGGGCCTCCGCGACGCGCATGGGGGAGATCTCGGTGCCGTCCGGGGCGGTGCCCAGCCGGACGACCTCCTGCGCGTGAGTGGCCGCGCGCTCGTCGTCGCCGAGCAGCCGGTACGCGTCCATCTCGTAGAAGTCCCACTTGTCGGGGTCGATGACGAAGTGGTGCTCGCGGTGTTCCGGCCGGGGCAGCCGCTCCAGGCGGGCCCGGCCCGCGTCGAGCGTGGCGCGCACCTGGCGTGCGTCGCCCATCCGGGCGTACGCCTTGGCGCTCTGTGCGTAGAGCTGTACGCCGATGCTGTGCGTCGAGTCGGAACGGTGGCCCGCGCTCACGCAGTCGATCACGTCCGTGTACCGCCCCTGGGTCAGGGCGAACCATGCGCCGAGTTCCCATGACCACGCCCTGATCTCGCCGTGTCCGGCCTCCTCCCCGATGCGCAGCGCCGCCGCGCGGCTCAGCTCCGCGGCCTGACGCTGTCCCATGTCGTATTCGAGGCAGCCGCCGAGGAGGAATAACCAGCCCGTGGCGACGAGGAGTTCGCGGTGCTGGGCCAGCGTGGTGCGGCCTTGCAGCAGGTCGGTGACGTGGCGGATGCCCGCCCTTGTCTCGTGGTGGAGTTGCTCGGCGGGCGTGAACGGATAGGCGCGGCACAACTGGTCGATCGCCCCCGCGATCATTTCCAGGTCGGCCGGTCCCACATCGGTGGCGTGCGTGCGGCGTGCCAATTCTGCGACCTCCCACAACGCGGGCTCTGGGATCAGCATGCCCGAGGCGTCGGGCTGCCTCAACGCGGCAGCAGCCGCGCTCGGTGCGCGGGAGGTCTCCCATGGGCGAGCAGCGAGCCCGATCATCGCGCCGGGGATGCGCAAGGCGTCCGCGATTTCCTCGATTTTGGCCAGGGAGGTGATCCGCGCATCGCCGCGGGCGAGAGTCCCCACGCGTTCGGACTTGATACCGCACGCTTCGCCGATCTGGTTGTAGCTGATGCCGCCCCACTTACGGGCAAGTCGAAATACCGTGCCGAAGTCCCGTTCGGCGAGTGCGCTCCGTACGTCGTCACGTTCGAGTACGCGGGGCGGCAATGCGGTGGTTGGTGTCACGTGATGCTCCTCCCGCCCACGGTGGGTCTACCCATCATGGGCTAACGCCCGGGCGTATGAACGGTGACGCTTGCAGGTCAAGAGGAACCCCGCGACCGGCAAGAGGAGGCCACTGTGCGGAAGATGACCGCTCGGTCCATGGCATGGCTGTTACGACTGGTGCTGCCCACCAAGAAGGGTGGACGGATTGCAGACACGCAGAGCGGACCACAAGAGGAGCGTCGCCCCCGCGTCGTCCTGCTGTGTCCGCCGCACGGCGTGGTGGTGATCCGGTGAGCGTGCGGGCCCGGCTGCTGCCCTGGCCGGGGACGGAGGGGAAGCGGTGTTATCTCGTGGCGGACGAGGGCGGCGACGGTCCGGTGTCGCGGCTCGCCGATGAGATGGAGGGTGTGCAGCTCACGGCGGGGGCCGAACTCCTGGGGCATGTGGGCGTGATGCTTGATGACCAGCGGGTTGGCGTCAGGGAGCTGCGGTTCCTGGTCAAGTGCCTGTGTGAGGCGCTGCGGGATGCGCTACGGGTCGCCGAGAGCCGGGGCGGGCGGCTGGGGGTGGGCGAATGAGCGCCGCCGAGGCCGAGGTGCGCGTCGGGCCCGTACCGGGGCGCGGTCTGCGCCGTGGCCGGGACGGGCGCCTTGAACTGCCGCTTCGGGGTGTTCGTCCCGGGCGGGCCACTCTCGCCACGCTGGTGCTGACGACGCTGGAGGCGGAGCAGCTGCACGCGGCGCTTTGCTACGCGCTTGACGGTGAGCCGGTGCCCGGGGATGCGCCGGGGTGCCGGGCGGCGGTTCGCTATCCCGGTGGTCGGGAGCGGTATTGAAACGGGCCTCCTCGCCCACGAGTGTGCGGGCGAGGAGGCCGGGGGCCCAGGGGTCCACGAGGCCTTGGCCGGGCATGGCGTTGCGTACAGTCCGTCCATGCCTGACTTACAGCTGCTCCGTCCGGATCATGCCCCCGCGCTCCTCGTCTTCGAGCGGGAGAACCGCGCCTACTTCGCCGCGTCCATCTCCGACCGCGGCGAGGACTACTTCATCCGGTTCGACGAGCGGCACCGAGCCCTGCTTGCCGAGCAGGAGGCCGGTATCTGTTACTTCCACCTGCTGGTCGGCGCGGAGGGCGAGGTGCTGGGGCGGGTCAACCTCATGGATGTGGCGGACGGTTGCGCCGAACTCGGGTACCGGATCGCCGAGCGTGCCGCGGGCCGGGGGCTGGCCACCTGGGCCGTGCGGGCGATGTGCGATCTCGCCGCCGACAGGTACGGGCTGACCGCTCTGAGGGCCGCGACCACCCTCGACAACGCGGCATCACGGGCCGTGCTCGCCCGCACCGGGTTCACCGTCGTCGGCGGGACGGAGCTTGGCGGTCGCCCGGGCCTGTCGTATCGGCGGGAGATCGTGCGCCCATGAGCGGTCAAGCTGAGCTGGCGGCCCAGGCGCTGCGGCTGGTCACGAGCCGTTGCCCGGACGCCCTGGGCGCGATACTCGGCGGTTCGGCCGCCCAGGGCCGGGCGACTCCGGCCAGCGATCTGGACGTGGCGGTCCTGCTTCCGGACGCGGACACCAGCCGCCGTGAGGTCGTACGCCACGACGGCCGCCTGGCCGAGCTGTTCCTGCACACCCTCGGGGACCTTCCGGAGGTCTTCGAAGGGGACAGAGCGCGCCGCCGGGGCACGGTCCTCTTCATCTATGACCAGGGCCTCCCCCTGCTGGACCCCCACGGCCACCTGTCCCGTGCCCGTGCCCAGGCCCGGGCGGTCCTCGCGGCCGGTCCGCCGCCGCTCGCTCCGGCCGAGCGGGAACGGGGCCGCTACCTGCTCACGTGCTTCATGGACGATCTGCTCGACACCCGACCGTCCGACAGATACGAACAGCTCTCCCTCGCCGACGCCGTCCTGCGCGAGGCCGCGCACCTGCTCACCGACCACCACACCGCCTGGACGGGCATCGGCAAATGGCTGCCCCGCAGACTGCTCGGCGCCGACCCGGCCCGAGGCCGCGCCCTGCTGGACGGCCACCAGGCCGTGGCCGAACACCGCGACCCCGCCCCCTTGGCGGCTGCGGCCGACCAGGTCCTCGCCCTGCTCGGCGGGCCACTGCGCGAGGGATACGCGCAACGATGGGGCGAATGACCCGCAGTCTGGGCGGAACCGCTCTTGCGCGTTCTATGCCATAGCCCATAAGTTACCGACAGGTAGCCAGCTGGGAAGGCGGTGGGGCGGTGAGTCCGCGCAGGAGTGACAGTCGGGACCGGATGGTTCTCAGTGCTGCCGCCCTGTTGCGCGAGCATGGCGCGAGCGCGACCAGTATCGACCGGGTGCTCGCCCACAGCGGGGCCCCGCGCGGTTCGGTGTATCACTACTTTCCCGGCGGGCGGACGCAGCTCATCGACGAGGCGGTCGCGCTGGCGGGCGACTTCATCGCGGGGCTGATCGACGACGCCATGGAGGCCGACGATCCGGTGCGGGCCGTAGACGCGTTCTTCGCGTTGTGGCGCGAGTGGCTGGTGGAGAGCGGCTTCCGGGCGGGCTGTCCGATCGTGGCGGTCGCCGTGGAGACCAACGACGACGCGCCCCAGCTGGCCCGTTCCGCCGCCGCCGTCTTCGCCCGCTGGCGGGAAGCCCTCGCCGAACTGCTCGTCCGGCACGGCCTGACCGAGGAGCGCGGCCGACGGCTCGGCGCCTTCATCATCGCGGCGGTCGAAGGCGCGGTGATCATGTGCCGGGCCGAACGGAGCACCGCCCCGCTGGAGGCCGCCGCCGCCGAGATCCACGACCTGCTGCTCCACGCCCTGCCCCACCGGCCCGAGGCCGAACCCCGGCCCTGAAGGAGTCGTCATGCCCTCGCTCGACCGTCAGGAAAACGTCTTCGTCCTCGACCTGGGGGACGGCGAGAACCGCTTCCACCCCGACTGGATCACCGCCGTCGGCGCCGCGCTCGACGAGGTGGAGAAGGCGGAAGGCCCCCGCGCGCTGGTCACCGCCGCCACGGGCAAGTTCTACTCCAACGGGCTCGACCTGGACTGGCTGTTCGCCCACGCCGACCAGCATCAGGACTACGTCGTCTCCGTCCACGGGCTGTTCGCGCGGATGCTGTCGCTGCCGGTCGTGACGGTGGCCGCGCTGCAGGGGCACACGTTCGCCGCGGGCGCGATGTTCTCCCTGGCCCACGACTTCCGCGTCATGCGCGCCGACCGCGGCTTCTGGTGCCTGCCCGAAGCGGACATCAACATCCCCTTCAGCCCCGGCATGTCCGCCCTCATCCAGGCCCGGCTGACACCGCAGGCCGCGCACGAGGCCATGGTCACCGCCCGCCGCTACGGCGGGTCCGACGCCGCGGCCGTCGGCATCGTCGACCAGGCGGTCGCCGAGGACGCCGTGCGTTCCACCGCCATCGAGATCGCCCAGGCGCAGGTGAACAAGACCGGCGACACCCTCGGCACCATCAAGGCCCGCATGTACGCCCCGGTCCTGGCCACCCTGCGCGACACCACCAACCCGCTCGGCTGACCAGCCCCCCGCTCATGCCCGTACGCCGCACCACCTAGGAGAACGACCGTGACCACCACCGACCTCGCAGCCATGACCGGCCTGGAACTGATGCGCTGGGTGCAGACCGAACGCCCCACCGACATCCCCTCCATCGGCCGCCTGCTCGGCATGCGCTTCGACGAGGTCGAGCACGGCCGCATCGTCGTCTCCCTCGACACCCGCCCCGACTTCGCGAACCCCCTCGGCACCGTCCACGGCGGCATCGCCGCCACGCTCCTCGACTCCGCCATGGGCTGCGCCGTCCACTCCACCCTCCCGGCGGGCACCGGCTTCACGACCCTCGAACTCAAGGTCAACTACATCCGCGCCGCCCGCACCGACGGCCAGACCCTCACCGCCGAAGGCACCGTCATCCACGCGGGCCGCAGCACCGCGACCGCCGAGGGCAAGGTGCTGGACGACCAGGGCAAGCTGATCGCCCACGCGACCACCACCTGCATGATCCTTTAGGGCGCCGCCCCGGCCGGGTCAGACGCCCATGGGGTGCCAGACCGTTTTGGTCTCCAGGAAGGCGAGGAGACGGGTGGTGCCGGGGTCGGTGGGCCAGTCCACGGGGTGTGGGCGGACCACGCGTTTGAGGTTGTCGGCGGCGGCCGTCTCCAGGGCGGTCGCCAGCTCCCCGGTCGCGCCTGCCAGGTCGATCGCGTTGACGTCCTGGTGGGCTGCGAGCGGGGTGGCGAGTTCGGCGGTGCGGCCGGAGAGGACGTTGACCACGCCGCCCGGGACGTCCGAGGTGGCCAGGACCTCGGCGAGGGAGAGGGCGGGGAGCGGGGCGCGCTCGGCGGCTACGACGACGGCCGTGTTGCCGGTGACGATCGCCGGGGCGAGGACCGAGATCAGGCCCAGGAAGGACGAGTCCTGGGGGGCCAGGAGGGCTACGACGCCCGTTGGCTCGGGGGTGGAGAGGTTGAAGTACGGGCCTGCGACGGGGTTGGCCGAGCCCGCGATCTGGGCGATCTTGTCGGACCAGCCCGCGTACCAGACCCAGCGGTCGATCGCCGCGTCCACGGCGGCGGTGGCCTTGGGTTTGGTCAGGGACTCGGCGGCCGAGACCTCCTGGACGAACTGGTCGCGGCGGCCCTCCAGCATTTCCGCGACGCGGTACAGGATCTGGCCGCGGTTGTAGGCCGTGGCGCCGGACCAGCCGCCGAACGCCTTGCGCGCGGCGACCACCGCGTCGCGGGCGTCCTTGCGGGAGGCCAGGGGGGCGTTGGCCAGCCAGCGGCCCTTTGCGTCGGTCACCTCGTACACCCGTCCGCTTTCGGAACGTGGGAACTTGCCGCCTACGAAGAGCTTGTAGGTCTTCAGGACCGAGAGTCGTTCAGACATTGAGGTATGCCTCCAGGCCGTGGCGGCCGCCCTCGCGGCCGTAGCCCGACTCCTTGTAGCCGCCGAACGGCGAGGCGGGGTCGAACTTGTTGAACGTGTTGGACCAGATCACCCCGGCGCGCAGCTTGCTCGCCATCGCCAGGATGCGCGAGCCCTTCTCCGTCCAGATGCCCGCCGACAGGCCGTACGGGGTGTTGTTCGCCTTGGCGACGGCCTCGTCGGGGGTGCGGAAGGTGAGGACGGAGAGGACGGGGCCGAAGATCTCCTCGCGGGCGATCCGGTGCGCCTGGGTGACGCCGGTGAAGAGGGTGGGCGCGAACCAGTAGCCGGAGCTGGGCAGTTCGCACGCCGGGGCCCAGCGCTCGGCGCCCTCGGCCTCGCCCGCGTCGGCGAGCGTGCGGATACGGGCCAGCTGCTCGGCGGAGTTGATCGCGCCGATGTCGGTGTTCTTGTCCAGCGGGTCGCCCACGCGCAGGGTGCGCATCCGGCGCTTGAGCGCGTCGAGCAGCTCGTCCTGAACGGACTCCTGGACCAGCAGGCGCGAGCCCGCGCAGCAGACATGGCCCTGGTTGAAGAAGATGCCGCCAACGATGCCCTCGACCGCCTGGTCGATCGGCGCGTCGTCGAAGACGATGTTGGCGGCCTTGCCGCCCAGCTCCAGAGTGACCTTCTTCTCCGTACCGGCCACCGTGCGGGCGATCGCCTTGCCGACCTCGGTCGAGCCCGTGAAGGCCACCTTGTCGATCCCGGGGTGGGCGACCAGCTCGGCGCCGGTCGAGCCGTCACCGGTGACGATGTTGACCACGCCCTTGGGCAGGCCCGCCTGGCGGCAGATGTCCGCGAAGAAGAGGGCGCTCAGGGGGGTCGTCTCGGCGGGCTTCAGCACGACCGTGTTGCCGGTCGCCAGCGCCGGGGCGATCTTCCACGCCAGCATCAGGAGGGGGAAGTTCCAGGGGATGATCTGGCCCGCCACGCCCAGCGGCTTCGGATCGGCGCCGTAGCCCGCGTACGCGAGCTTGTCGGCCCAGCCCGCGTAGTAGAAGAAGTGCGCCGCGACCAGCGGCAGGTCGGCGTCCCGCGACTCGCGGATCGGCTTGCCGTTGTCCAGCGACTCCAGCACCGCCAGCTCGCGCGAACGCTCCTGGACGATCCGCGCGATACGGAACAGGTACTTGGCGCGCTCGGAGCCGGGGAGGGCCGACCAGCCCTCGAACGCCTTACGGGCCGCCTTCACCGCGCGGTCGACGTCCTCGGCGTTGGCCTGCGCGACCTCGGACAGCACCTCCTCGGAGGACGGGGAGATCGTCTTGAAGACCTTGCCGTCGCCCGCCTCACGGAACTCGCCGTCGATGAACAGCCCGTACGACGGGGCGATGTCGACGACCGCGCGGGACTCGGGAGCGGGGGCGTACTCGAAAACGGGCATGGCGTATCAGTCCACCGTCACGTAGTCGGGACCGGAGTACCGGCCGGTGCTCAGCTTCTGGCGCTGCATCAGCAGATCGTTCAGCAGACTCGACGCGCCGAAGCGGAACCAGTCCGCGGACAGCCACTCCTCGCCCAGCGTCTCGTTGACCATCACCAGGTACTTGACCGCGTCCTTCGTGGTACGGATGCCGCCCGCGGGCTTCACCCCCACCTGGACGCCGGTGGCCGCGCGGAAGTCCCGTACTGCCTCCAGGAGGACGAGGGTGACCGGCGGCGTGGCGTTGACGGACACCTTGCCGGTCGACGTCTTGATGAAGTCCGCGCCCGCGAGCATCGCCAGCCAGGACGCGCGGCGCACGTTGTCGTACGTCTGCAGCTCGCCCGTCTCGAAGATCACCTTCAGATGCGCGGCGCTGCCGTCGGGGCGGGCGCAGGCCTCCTTCACCTGGCGGATCTCCTCGAACACGTCGAGGTAGCGGCCGGAGAGGAACGCCCCGCGGTCGATCACCATGTCGATCTCGTCCGCCCCGGCGGCCACCGCCTCCCGGGTGTCGGCCAGCTTCACGGAACGGGCGGCGCGGCCGGAGGGGAAGGCGGTCGCTACGGCCGCCACGTGGATGCCGCTGCCGTGGAGGGCCTCCTTGGCGGTCGCCGCCATGTCGCCGTAGACGCAGATCGCCGCGACCGGGGGGACGGAGCGGTCGGTGGGGTCGGGGTTGATCCCCTTCGCGCACAGGGCCCGGACCTTGCCCGGGGTGTCCGCGCCCTCCAGGGTCGTCAGGTCGATCATCGAGATCGCCAGGTCGATGGCGTACGCCTTCGCCGTGGTCTTGATCGAGCGGGTGCCGAGGGTCGCGGCGCGGGCCTGCAGGCCGACCGCGTCGACGCCCGGCAGGCCGTGCAGGAAGCGGCGCAGCGCGCTGTCGGTGGCGGTCACGTCCGCCATCGACGCCAGTCGCTCCGCGGCCTCTTTGCCGTATGCGGGAACTGTGGTGGGCATGGTCACCAGGTGAGCATATCTACGCGCGTAGCGATATGTCATCCCCCGGCCTTGATCGGTACTGGGCCCTGATCGACCCCGGACCGGTCCCGCTCCGGCTCTGGCTCCCGGCCGGGCCCGGTCCGGCCCGGGCCTGCCTCCGGGGTTGTTCCGGCTGCGATCCGTGTTCGTTCCGGCTCCGATCCGTACTCGTTCCGTGTTGATCCCGAGGCCCAACGCGTCGGACCGTGCGGCACAATCGGCCCCATGACGAGCCCGGACGACCCTGCCAGCCCCCCGCAGCCCGACGAGGAGCCCGCCTACGGCGACCGCGTCTACCGCTCCCCGGGCGGCATCGCGGGCGGCGTGCTGCTGCTCGCCATCGGCGGCTGGCTCGGCATCGACGCCATCCTGCGCGGCGAGGGCCGGACGCCGTGGCTGGCCCTCGCCGGGCTGCTGTTCGCCGTCCCGGTGGTGATCGCCTTCACCGTGCGCCCGGCGGTGTACGCGGGCGCGGACCGGCTGCTCGTACGCAACCCCTTCCGCACCATCACCCTCCCCTGGGGCTCCGTCGACACCCTGCGCGCGAGCTACACCAGCGAGGTGCTGGCGGGCGGGGCGACGTACCAGCTGTGGGCCGTCCCGGTTTCGCTGCGGCAGCGCAAGCGCGCCGCCCGGCAGCAGAGCCGCGACGCGGCGTCGGGTACGGCCGGTGTTATGTCCGGCCGCATGTCCGGCCGCATGTCCGGCCAGGGCGCGGCCGCGGACCGGCGCGCCCAGGCCGACCAGACGATCGGCGATCTGCGCGAACTGGCCGAGTCGCACGCGGACCGCGAGGGCGCACAGGGCGAGCCGGAGGTGCGCTGGGCGTTCGAGGTCATCGCGCCGACCCTGGCCGGGGCCGTGCTGCTGGTCATCATGCTGCTGATCTGAGTGCGGGCCGGGACACCGGCGGCTGGAGGGCCGAGGGTCAGATCCCGGCCGCCGCCGCGAGGTCCTTCTTCAGGGCCGACAGGACCGTTTCCGCCGTGGTGCGGGCCGAGGGCAGGTCCCCGGTGCCCGGTACGTCCACGACCACCTCCAGGTAGCACTTCAGCTTCGGCTCGGTGCCGCTCGGGCGGACGATGACCCGCGCCGAGCGGACGGTGTCCTTCCCGGCGAGCCCGGCGAGTCCGGCGAGCTGATAGCGGAGGCCGTCCGTCGGGGGCAGGGTCTCCGTGCCCCGGGACAGATCCTCGGCCGAGGTGATCTTCAGGCCAGCCAGTTCGGCCGGAGGCCGCTCGCGCAGGCGTTGCATCGCCGCCCCGATCAGGGACAGGTCCTCGACGCGTACGGACAACTGGTCGGTGGCGTGCAGACCGTGCGCGACGGCGATGTCGTCCAGCAGGTCGGCGAGGGTGCGCCCCTGCCCCTTCAGCTCCGACGCCAGCTCCGCGACCAGCAGCGCGGCCGTGATCCCGTCCTTGTCGCGGACGCCCTCCGGGTCCACGCAGTAGCCGAGCGCCTCCTCGTACGCGTATCGCAGACCGTCCACCCGGGCCAGCCACTTGAAGCCGGTCAGCGTCTCGGCGTACGGCGCGTCCGCGTCGGCCGCGATGCGGGACAGGAGCGACGAGGAGACGATCGTCGTCGCGAAGGCGCCGCGGGCGCGCTGGTGGACGAGGTGGGTGGCGAGCAGCGCGCCTACCTCGTCACCGCGGAGCATCCGCCAGCCGGTGCCGGTGCCGGTGCCGGTGCCCGTCCCGGGGGCCGGGACCGCCACCGCGCAGCGGTCCGCATCCGGGTCGTTCGCGATGATGATGTCGGGCGCCACCTCGCGCGCCGTCGCGAACGCCAGGTCCATCGCCCCCGGCTCCTCCGGGTTCGGGAACGCCACCGTCGGGAACGCCGGGTCGGGCTCCGCCTGTGCCGGAACCACCGTCGGCGCGGGGAAGCCCGCGCGCGCGAACGCGGCGGTCAGCGTCTCGCGGCCCACGCCGTGCAGGGGCGTATAGACGACACGGGCGTCGCGCGGCGAGCCGGGGGTAAGCACGGCGTCCGTGCGGGCCAGATACGCGTCGAGGACGTCGTCGTCCAGCGTCTCCCAGCCGGTGTCCGGGCGGCGTACGTCGTTCAGGCTGCCGATCGCCGCGATCTCGGCCGCGATCTCCGCGTCGGCGGGCGGGACGATCTGCGTGCCGTCGCCCAGGTAGACCTTGTACCCGTTGTCGCGCGGCGGATTGTGGCTCGCCGTGACCTCGATCCCCGCGACGGCCCCCAGGTGGCGGATGGCGAACGCGAGCACCGGCGTCGGCAGCGGGCGCGGCAGAAGCGCCGCGCGGAAACCGGCGCCGGTCATGACGGCGGCCGTGTCGCGGGCGAACTCCGCGCTCTTGTAGCGGGCGTCGTAGCCGATGACGACGAGGCCGGTGCGGTGGTGCGGCTGCTTCGCGAGGTACCCGGCCAGACCGGCGGCGGCGCGGATGACGACGGCGCGGTTCATCCGCATGGGGCCCGCGCCCAGTTCGCCGCGGAGGCCCGCGGTGCCGAACTGAAGCGTGCCGGAGAAGCGCTCGGCGAGCGCGCGCCGCGCCCCCTCGGGGTCGCCCTCGTTGTCCGCCCCGGCCGCGTCGAGCAGTGCGCGCAGCTCGTCCCGGGTCTCGGGGTCGGGGTCCTCGGCCAGCCAGGTGCTGGCCTGGTCGATGAGGTCGAGCGCCATGGGGAGGCCTCCTGGGTGGGGGTGCGCCGATGTGTTGTTGTGCGGCGTGCTTGTTGTGCGGCTGCGGGTGCGTGGTGGGTGTGCCTGGGGTTCGGTGGGTGGTGCGGGTGCGGGGCCTCCGGGGCAGGGCCCTGGACTCGTATATTTTTGGCGCCGGTGCCCGGAGACGTGGGGTGGGCCGGAAGTGTGCGCCACAAATACACGTCATCGTCCAGCACCCCACCCCTGCGACCCCGCCCCCTCCCGCATCGTCGGCGACTCCCCGCCGGTGGTTCCGGCTCCGGTCCGGTTCCGGGTCGCCCTGTGGCGGGCGGCTGGGCGGGGGCGGGTCCGACTCGGCCCCTTCCGTCGGGTGGCGGCTTCCCGCCGGTGGTTCCGGGCCCGGTCCGGTTCCGGGTCGCCCTGTGGCGGGCGGCCGGGCGGGGGTGGGTCCGACTCGGCCCCTTCCGTCGGGTGGCGGCTTCCCGCCGGTGGTTCCGGGCCCGGTCCGGTTCCGGGTCGCCCTGTGGCGGGTGGCTGGGCGGGGGTGGGTCGGGCCCCGCCCCTTCCGTCGGGTGGCGGCTTCCCGCCGGTGGCTCCGGCCTCGGTCCGGCTCCGGGGCGCTCCGTGGCGGGCGGTCGGGCGGGGGTGGGTCCGACCCCGCCCCCTCCCGCCGTATGGCGCCCCCGGCACACCTCAGAGGCGGTCCAGGACCTGGGCCAGGAGGGTGCCCATGCGGGTGGCGGAGTCGCGCCCGGCCTGGAGGACCTCTTCGTGGTTGAGGGGTTCGCCGGTCATGCCCGCGGCCAGGTTCGTGACCAGGGAGATGCCCAGCACCTCGGCGCCCGCCTCGCGTGCCGCGATCGCTTCGAGGGTGGTGGACATGCCGACCAGGTCGGCCCCGATGGTGCGGGCCATGGTGATCTCGGCCGGGGTTTCGTAGTGCGGGCCGGGGAACTGGGCGTAGACGCCCTCTTCCAGGGTGGGGTCGATCTGCTGGCAGAGGGCGCGCAGCCGGGGGGAGTAGAGGTCGGTGAGGTCGACGAAGTTGGCGCCCACGATGGGGGAGGCGGCGGTGAGGTTGATGTGGTCCCTGATGAGGACCGCTTGGCCGGGGCGCATGCCGTCGCGGAGGCCGCCGCAGCCGTTGGTGAGGACGATGGTCTTGCAGCCGGCGGCGACGGCGGTGCGTACGCCGTGGGCGACGGCGGCGACACCGCGGCCCTCGTAGTAGTGGGTGCGGCCGAGGAAGACGAGGGCCCGCTTGTCGGCGAGCTTGTACGAGCGGATCGTGCCCGCGTGGCCCGCGACGGCGGGCGCCGGGAAGCCGGGCAGCTCGGTGACGGGGAACTCGTGGTCCGGACTGCCGAGCGCGTCGGTGGCGGGGACCCAGCCGGAGCCCAGGACCAGGGCGACGTCGTGGGTCTCCGCGCCGGTCAGCTCACGCAGGCGCGTGGCGGCGGCGTCGGCGGCGGCGTGGGGGGTGGCGGGGTCGCCCTGGCGGTCCCTAGAAACAGATGCGTTCACGCGCACGAGGGTAGCCTCTCCCGGCCTACGCGCGTAGACGTACTTTCGCGACGGTGTTCGGATCGTTGTGAACCCGGCGCGCTACACGGGGGTGGCGAGGCGGTCGTACGGCTGGGAGAACCGTTCCAGCGGGTCGCCGTCGGCGTTCCAGGGCCAGGAGGTCGCCACGCCCGTGGTGGCCCGCAGGGCCGTCGTGGCCTCGCCCATGCGGCTGGACTTGACCAGGGCGTAGGCCAGGACGTTGAGGTCCGCGAGGGCCGCGGCGTGGTGGAGGAAGCCGGGGCGGGGCCAGTCCTGGGCGGCCCGGCCGAGGACCGAGGAGACCTCGTCGCGCCGCCAAGTCTCCCCGGAGCTGATCGCCTCCATGCCGCCGGTGGCCATGGCGCGCTGGTGGCCGCGGACGATCGCGGTCAGCTCCAGGGCGGCGGCGGGGGCGTCGGCGGGCATGCGGCCCCGGACCGAGTCCAGCAGGTCGAGGAGTTGCACGGCGGAGCCGCACTCGTCGGGGGAGAGATAGCCGAGGACCTGAAGGTACGCCTCGCGGTTCCACGGGTCGCGGGCCATGATCTCCTGCCAGATCGCCGACAGCTCGCGGTGCGGCCGCCGCTCGTGGCGCAGCGTGGCCAGATGCACGACGTACGGGGTGGGGTCGGCGGGGACCAGCTCGGCGGCGAGGCGGCAGGCCTCGCGGGCGTCGCTCAGGTCGGTCTGGGCCTGGACCAGGTCCGACCAGGCGTGCAGGAGCAGGGCTCCCTGGTCGCGGGGGTGGTGACGCCGCCAGATACCGGGCAGCGCCCGCCCCGCGGCGGCGGCGAGCACGGCGAGGCGGTGGGCCTTGCGGTCCCAGTCCTCACCGGCGTCCTCGACGACCCGGGAGACCTGGGCGATCACCGTGGTGTCGAGTTCGCCGCGTATCCAGCTCGTTTCGAGGCGCTGCCGGACCCGGCCGAGGGCGATGTCGTCGAGTTCGGGGGCCAGACGAGGACGGCTGCCCTTGCGGCGCCTGAAGACGGGCATATCGGTCGGCTTTCGGTGACGGTGGTCGAGATCAACCCGCATCTTCACCCGTGCCCTACAGGGGAGAACAGGGGGGCGGCCACATCGGCACGATGACTTCACCAGCCGCGCGCAAGCGGAATGTCAGCAGGGGCGCTTCCGCAGCTCCATGACGTAGTCGTGGGGCGCCCCGGCGGATTCGGCGGCGTCGGCGACCTCGCCGAGGTAGCGGGCGGAGGGCAGACCGCCCTCGTAGCCGTTGAGGACGTACAGCCAGGCGGGCTCCTCGCCGTCCAGGGTGTGGACGCGGATGCGCATGCGGCGGTATATGTCCATGCCCACGCCCTCCCAGCGGTCCATGGAGTCCTCGTCCATGGGGGCGATGTCGTAGAGGGCCACGAAGACCTGGGAACGCGGAGCTTCGACGATGGTGGGGAGGGCGCCCTCCCAGCCCATCTGCTCGCCGCCGAAGGTGAGGCGCCAGCCGGTGATCCAGCCTGTGCCGCGCAGAGGTGAGTGCGGTGCGCGGCGGGACATCAGCCGCGCGTCGAGGTTGCCGGCGTACGCGGCGTAGAGCGACATGGATCAGAGGGTACGGGAGAGGGGTGGAAGCGCTCTTGGGGTGGACGATTCGGAGCGGAATGCGCACTCGAACCCCCGGGCGGAAGCCTAGCGGGTGGGTACGGGACAATGGAGCATGTGACTCGGATCGTGATCATTGGTGGCGGACCCGGCGGGTACGAGGCGGCGCTGGTCGCCGCGCAGCTCGGTGCGGAGGTGACCGTCGTCGACTGCGACGGTCTGGGCGGGGCGTCGGTGCTGACCGACTGCGTGCCGTCGAAGACGTTGATCGCCACGGCTGAGGTGATGACGACGTTCGACTCTTCGTACGAGGAGTTGGGCATCATCGTCGCCGATGACACCCCGCCGCTGGAGCAGGCGGCCCGGGTGGTGGGCGTGGACCTGGGCAAGGTCAACCGGCGGGTGAAGCGGTTGGCGCTCGCGCAGTCGCACGACATCACGGCGTCGGTGACGCGCGCCGGCGCGCGGGTCGTGCGGGGGCGCGGGCGGCTGGAGCCCGCGCAGGGGCCGGACGGATCGCGGAAGGTGATCGTCCGGACGGCGGACGGCTCCGAGGAGACCCTGGTCGCGGACGCGGTGCTGGTGTCGACCGGCGCCCACCCCCGGGAGATCCCGGACGCGCGGCCGGACGGCGAGCGCATCCTGAACTGGACGCAGGTGTACGACCTCGACGAGCTGCCCGAGGAACTGATCGTGGTCGGGTCCGGTGTCACCGGCGCCGAGTTCGCGGGCGCCTACCAGGCGCTGGGGTCCAAGGTCACGCTGGTCTCCAGCCGGGACCGGGTGCTGCCCGGCGAGGACTCGGACGCGGCGGCGGTGCTGGAGGACGTCTTCCGGCGGCGCGGGATGAACGTGATGTCCCGGTCCCGGGCAGCCGCCGTGAAGCGCGTGGGCGACCGGGTGGAGGTCACGCTCGCGGACGGGCGGGTCATCACCGGCAGCCACTGTCTGGTGGCCGTGGGCTCGATCCCGAACACCGAGGACATGGGCCTGGAGGAGGCCGGGGTCCGGACGAAGGAGTCCGGGCACATCCTGACCGACAAGGTGTCGCGCACCAGCGCGCCGGGCGTGTACGCGGCCGGTGACTGCACCGGGGTGTTCGCGCTGGCGTCGGTGGCGGCGATGCAGGGCCGGATCGCGATGTACCACTTCCTGGGCGACGCGGTCACGCCGCTGAACCTGAAGACGGTGTCGGCGAACGTCTTCACCGACCCCGAGATCGCCACCGTCGGCTACTCGCAGGCCGATGTGGACGGCGGGAAGATCGACGCCCGGGTGGTGAAGCTGCCGCTGCTGCGCAACCCGCGGGCGAAGATGCAGGGCATCCGGGACGGCTTCGTGAAGATCTTCTGCCGTCCGGGCACCGGCATCGTGGTCGGTGGTGTGGTGGTCGCGCCGCGCGCGAGCGAGCTGATCCACCCGATCGCCCTCGCGGTCGACAACAACCTGACGGTGGAGCAGATCGCCAAGGCGTTCACCGTCTACCCGTCGCTGTCCGGCTCGATCGCCGAGGTGGCGCGGCAGTTGCACACGCGCAAGTCGTCCGAGGGCTAGCCGGAACGGGCCTTCGGGCCCTCCGGAGCGTGAGGCGCGCCCCTTATAGCAGTTTGCGCCCGCGCAGATGAACAACTTCTGCTAATTAGTGCAAGCTGCTGAAAACAGACAGTCGTTGGCGTTACTGTCAGTTTCGTGTTCGCTGCAGAACGTCGCCAATTGATCCTTGAAATGGTGCGTGCGAACGGAGCGGTGTCGCTCCGTGAGCTCGCCCGCGTCGTCCAGACCTCCGAAGTGACCGTACGGCGTGATGTGCGTGCGTTGGAGGCAGAAGGACTGCTCGACCGCCGGCACGGCGGTGCGGTGCTGCCGGGCGGATTCACCAGGGAGTCCGGCTTCCCGCAGAAATCCCATCTAGCGACCGCGGAGAAGACGGCGATCGCCGATCTCGCGGCCGGTTTCGTCGAAGAGGGCGAGGCCGTCGTGGTCGGCGCCGGGACCACCACGCAGGAGCTGGCCCGCCGGCTCGCGCGGGTCCCCGGGCTGACCGTGGTCACCAATTCCCTGCTCGTCGCACAGGCGTTGGCGCATGCCAACCGGGTCGAGGTCGTGATGACCGGCGGCACCCTGCGCGGCTCCAACTACGCACTCGTCGGCAGTGGCGCCGAGCAGTCCCTCCAGGGGCTGCGGGTCTCGCGCGCCTTCCTGTCCGGCAGCGGGCTGACCGCCGAGCGCGGGCTGTCCACGTCCAACATGCTGTCGGCCAGCGTCGACCGGGCGCTGGTCCAGGCCGCGGCGGAGGTGGTGGTGCTCGCCGACCACACCAAGCTGGGCGCCGACACCATGTTCCAGACGGTGCCCACCGATGTGATCACGCGGCTGGTGACCGACGAGCCACCCGCCGGGGACGACCGTGCGCTGACCGAGTTGCAGGCCATGGCCGATCAGGGCGTGCAGATCGCGGTGGCGGGGCCGGGCGCGGGGTCCGGCCCGGCCGGTGCCGAGGGCGGCCCGTCGGGCGCCGGGCGCCAGGCGGGGCGGCTGGGCTCATCGCCCCCGCGGACCGGTGAGGACGGGCTGCCGGTGCCCGGGCCGCGCCGCAATCCGCACGGCCAGGGGCCCGGCGCCGCCCAGCTCCGCAGCGCGGCCTCGCTGCCCGAGCAGCAGACGGGCGGTGGCCGGGTGGCGGATCTGGCGCCACGGCGGCGCTGAGGCCCGCGTCCGCGGGGGCGGCCGGGTGATCGCGTGTACGGGAGCGTCCGGTTGACCGCGTCTGCGGGGGCGGCCGGTTCAGTGCGCCTTGAGGCCGGTGAAGGTCAGGGCGAGCAGCCGGTCCGCCAGCTCCGGGTCGTCCGGGGACTGTTCGACGGCCAGCGCGATGGCGTTGGTCAGCTGCATCAGGTCGGCGATCACCACGTCCGGCCGCACGGCTCCGGCCTGCTGGGCGCGGGCGAGCAGTTCGCTGCCCGCCTCGCGCAGCGGCAGCCGACAGCCGCGGGACAGCGCCGAACTCTCGTCGCCCGAGCACGCCATCAGGGCCTGCGCGAGTCCGCGGTAGGTGCTCGCGTGGTGGACGATCGCCCGCAGCCAGTCGACCAGCGCGGTGCACGGCTGGGGTGCCTTCGCCAGTTCGCGGGAGCGCGTCAGCAGGGCGTTCATCTCGCCCTGGAAGACGGCGCCCATGAGCGCGGTGCGGTGGGGGAAGTGCCGGTAGAGCGTGCCGATGCCGACGCCCGCGCGGCGCGCGATGTCCTCCAGCGAGGCATCGGTGCCGTGCTCGGTGAAGGCGGTGCGCGCCTCGGCGAGCAGCCGCTCGTAGTTGCGGCGCGCGTCGGCCCGCATGGGGCGGGGGAGCGGTGGCGTGTGCGCCGGGGCTGTCTCGGTCGCCATCGCGGTCCTCCCTGCTGTGCCGTGCCCTGCCTGCCTGTAGGTCAAGCATGCCATTACGTCACAACGAGGTGGCGGAGACCGTCATCTCCGGTGCGAGAGGAGCGGGGAAACCCATGAGGGGGATGAGGGTATGCGGGGGATGAGGGGGAATCGGTCGGGGATCAACGTCCTCGCCGGGCAACGCCCATGGGACTGACCAGTCGATCGCTGGAGTGGGTGCTGATCGCCACCGCCGTGGTGTGCGTCGCGCTCACGGCCTGGCTGTGGCCGCGCTTCGCCGGGCGGGGGGTGCGGGCGTGGCTGGGCAGGCTCGGCTCGCTGGCAGTGACCCAGTGCGCGATGGTCGCCGCGCTGGCGCTCGTGGTCAACGCGCAGTTCCAGTTCTACGGGTCCTGGGACGAGCTGCTGGGCCGGGGCGACGACGCCCCCGCCGCGCTCTCGGACCTGCCCGGCGGCGGGGCGGCGGGCCCGGCCGTGCGATCCGGGGCGCTGGTGGAGCCCGCGCCGCCGCAGGGGCTGGACCGGGTGCACGGGCTGCCCGGCGGGCCCCGGGAGCGGACGGGGGCGGTGGAGTCGGTGCGGATTCTGGGCCGCCGCAGCCAGGTGGCCACGCCCGCGTACGTCTATCTGCCGCCGCAGTACTTCCAGCGCCAGTACGCCCGTCAGCGCTTCCCCGTGATCGTCGCGGTCAGCGGCTACCCCGGCGGGTCGTTTCTGCTGGCCCAGCATCTGCGGGTGCCGCAGACCGCGGGGGAGCTGATCCGCCGGGGGACGGTGCAGCCGACCGTGATCGTGATGGTCCGGCCGACGATCGCCCCGCCGCGCGACACCCAGTGCGTGGACGTCCCCGGAGGTCCGCGGGCCGAGACGTACTTCGCCGAGGATCTGCCCGAGGCGCTGACCCACCACTACCGGGTCGGCCGCGACCCCAGCGCCTGGGGCGTCATGGGGTACTCCTCGGGCGGCACCTGCGCGCTGCAGATGGCGCTGCGCCATCCGCGGGTCTACTCCGCGGCGGCCGCCCTCTCGCCCGACTACCGGGTGGTCAACGACCCCACCACCGGGGACCTGTTCGGCGGCGGTCCGGCGGGCGACCGCCGCCGGAGGGAGCACGATCTGATGTGGCGGCTGCGGAACCTGCCGCAGCCCGAGGTGTCGGTGCTGGTGGCCTCCAGCCGCCAGGGCGAGTCGGATTACGGCGCGACCCGGTCGTTCCTGGCCGCCGTCCGGCCGCCGCTGCGCGCCCAGTCGATCATTCTGGACCGGGGCAGCCATAACTTCCGCACCTGGCGGCGCGAACTGCCCACCGCGCTGCGCTGGATGAGCGGACAGCTGACCTTCCCGCAGGACGTGGAGCACCGATGAGCCCGCCGGTAGAAGCGCGCGGGCCCCGGCCGTCGGGAGGACGGCCGGGGCCCGTTCGCGCGGTACGGCGGGGTGTCAGTCCTTGATCTCGCAGATGACCGAGCCCGAGGTGAGCGAGGCGCCGACCTCGGCGCTCAGGCCCTTGACGGTCCCGGCGCGGTGGGCGTTGAGGGGCTGTTCCATCTTCATGGCTTCGAGGACGACGATGAGGTCGCCTTCGGCCACGGTGTCGCCCTCGGAGACGGCGACCTTGACGATGGTGCCCTGCATCGGGGAGGCGAGGGCGTCGCCGGAGGCGGCTGGGCCGCCCTTCTTGACCGCCTTGCGCTTGGGCTTCTTCGACCCGGCGGCCGGTGCGCTGGCCATGCTGAGGGAGGCGGGCAGGGAGACTTCCAGCCGTTTGCCGCCGACCTCGACGACCACGGTCTCGCGCCCGATGATCTCGTCCTCGTCGGCGGCGGCCGGGGCGGCGGCGAAGGAGGCGATGGTGTTGGTGAACTCGGTCTCGATCCAGCGGGTGTGGACCGTGAACGGGTCGCTGGTGAAGGCGGGGTCGGTGACCACGGCCCGGTGGAACGGGATCGCGGTGGCCATGCCCTCGACCTGGAACTCCGCCAGCGCGCGAGCGGCCCGCTGGAGGGCCTGCTCCCGGGTGGCGCCGGTGACGATCAGCTTGGCCAGGAGCGAGTCCCACGCCGGGCCGATGACGCTGCCGGACTCCACGCCCGCGTCCAGGCGGACACCGGGTCCGGTGGGCGGGTCGAAGAGGGTGACGGTGCCGGGGGCGGGGAGGAAGTTGCGGCCCGGGTCCTCGCCGTTGATGCGGAACTCGAACGAATGGCCGCGCACCTGCGGGTCGTCGTAGCCCAGTTCCTCGCCGTCGGCGATGCGGAACATCTCGCGGACGAGGTCGATGCCCGCGACCTCTTCGGTGACCGGGTGTTCGACCTGGAGGCGGGTGTTGACCTCCAGGAAGGAGATCGTGCCGTCCGTCCCGACGAGGAACTCGACGGTGCCCGCGCCGACGTATCCGGCTTCCTTGAGGATGGCCTTGGAGGCGCGGTAGAGCTCGGCGTTCTGCTCCAGGCTCAGGAAGGGCGCCGGGGCTTCCTCGACCAGCTTCTGGTGGCGTCGCTGGAGGGAGCAGTCGCGGGTGGAGACGACGACCACGTTGCCGTGGGTGTCGGCCAGGCACTGGGTCTCCACATGGCGGGGCTTGTCGAGGTAGCGCTCGACGAAGCACTCGCCACGGCCGAAGGCGGCGACGGCCTCGCGGACGGCCGAGTCGTAGAGCTCGGGTACTTCCTCCATGGTGCGGGCGACCTTCAGGCCGCGGCCGCCGCCGCCGAAGGCGGCCTTGATCGCGATCGGGAGGCCGTGCTGCTCGGCGAAGGTCACGACCTCGTCGGCGCCGGAGACGGGGTCGGGGGTGCCCGCGACCAGGGGGGCTCCGGCGCGCTGGGCGATGTGGCGGGCGGCGACCTTGTCGCCCAGGTCGCGGATGGCCTGCGGGGGCGGGCCGATCCAGGTCAGTCCGGCGTCCAGGACGGCCTGGGCGAACTCGGCGTTCTCCGAGAGGAAGCCGTAGCCGGGGTGGACGGCGTCGGCGCCGGACTCGGCGGCCGCGGCCAGCACCTTGGCCTGGTCCAGATAGCTGGCCGCCGGGGTGTCACCGCCCAGCGCATAGGCCTCGTCCGCCGCGCGCACATGAACGGCGTCCCGGTCCGGATCGGCGTAGACGGCCACGCTCGCGATCCCGGCATCCCGGCAGGCACGGGCAACACGGACAGCGATCTCGCCACGGTTGGCGATGAGCACCTTGCGCACGATGACTCCCTCCTTGAAACAAGCCGAGTTTAGGTACAGGTGACACCACACGCCGAGAAGCCCCCAGGCGTGAGCTTGACCACACGGAGCGTTAATCCTGCCCAGGGCAGACAGCCGAATCCCCCGTCGCTCCACGGTACGCCCGGTTTTCAGCCCCGCGGTGAGATCCGTGGTGTGGGCAGCATCTCTGCCTCGCGGTGCTGGGGAGCTACGCGTTTCTTTGTGGAATCCCTACGAACGAGGGGCGGAAACTTTGCCGCAGGGTCCTGCTCGGACAAGCGCCTCGCACACCTCTTGTGGGGCGGCTTACCCGTTAGTAGCGTTCGTGATGTCGAACCGGAAGAGGCGGCCGGAAGAGGTGGGCGGGGTGGCACGCAGACCAGTGGCCGCGGTGGCGGCCGTGACGCTGATGCTGGAAGCGTTCGGCATAGCGCTGCTGAACTGGATACTCGGCCTGGTCGTGGACCGTCAGCAGATGTCCCTCGCGGGCCTGGACACCGACGCGATGTCCGTGGGGACTTGGGTCGCGGGCGGCGTCTTCGGCTGCTATCTGCTGCTGTGCGGCGCGGCGCTGCTCCGCATGGCGCTGCGCGACCGCCCGCCCGGCCGCCTCGGCCGCGTCCTCCTCCTCACCTGCGCCGTGACGCACGGCGTGGTGGGCGCCATCTCGGTCGGCCCGGCGGGGTGGCTCGTGTTCGCGTTCATGATGGTGGTGCTGGGGCTGGTGGTGCTCAGCCTGCTGGCCTACGAGCCGGAGGGCGACGCCCGGGGCGGTGCCGCCGAGGCCGAGGGCGGCCAGGACGCCCCCAGCCCCGTCTGAAACCGTCTGAAGGCCCTTCAAGGCCTCAAGGCCTCAGGCCCAGAGGTCGGTGATGCCCACGCCGAGCTCGGCCAGCAGTGTGCGCAGCATCGGCAGCGACAGCCCGATCACATTGCCCGCGTCGCCCTCGATGCCCTCGATGAACGGCGCCGAGCGCCCGTCGAGCGTGAACGCGCCCGCCACATGCAGCGGTTCGCCGCTGGCCACGTACGCGGCGACCTCGGCGTCGGTCGGCTCGCCGAAGTGGACCGTGGTGGCGGCGGTGGCCGAGGTGCGGTGGCCGCTCACGGTGTCGATCACGCAGTGCCCGGTGCGCAGGACGCCCGCCCGGCCGCGCATCGACTTCCAGCGGGCGGTGGCCTCCTCGGCGTCCGCGGGCTTGCCGAGCGCCTGCCCGTCCAGCTCCAGCACCGAGTCGCAGCCGATGACGATCGCCCCGTCGGCCTCCGCCAGACCGGCCACGGCCGTTGCCTTGGCCTCCGCCAGCACCCGCGCCAGCGCGGCGGGCGTCTCGGCGGTCAGCGCGTCCTCGTCCACTCCGCTGACGATCACCTCCGGCGCGAAACCGGACTGCCGCAGCAGTCCGAGGCGGGCGGGGGAGGCGGAGGCGAGGATCAGGGTGCGCTGGGCAGTCATGCGCCCAGAGTAGGCGCTGCCGCGGCACCGGTCAGGGGGCGGGCTCAGGGGCTCAGGGGTGCAGTGTGAGCAGGCAGGTGGCGATCATGATGGCTATCGCCAGGACGGCACGGGCGCGGCGGAGCATCGCCTGAGCGCGCCGTAGATCTTCTGGCGGCTCGTCGGGCGGCTCGGACCACAGCATGCGACCGATAGTGCGTCCGGACGGTCGCGTGGCGCCTGAGTACGCGTACTCAGGCGCCACGCGGTGGAGGAACTATTTCCGGGTAGTGCCGGTTTGTCGGACCCGGCCGGATCGGTAGGTACGCCGGGTCAGTACGTACGCCGGATCAGCGGGTATGCCGGATCAGCGGGTACGCCGTGGGGGTACGCCGGATCAGGCGGGCCAGTACGTCGTGCGCCACGCCTTGGGGCCGGGCTGCGGGACGCGGCGGCTCGGGATGGTGCGGGCCGGATCGGACCACTCCTCCGGTACGCCCTCGCCCTGCGCGGCGGCCGCCGAGGCCGCCGCGCGTGCTTGTACGACCGCGAGTGCGGCTGCCAACTCCTCTGGGGTGGGATTGCCCCGGACGATTCGGATCATGGAAACAGCCCTTCCTGAACCTGGAGTCCTGAACCTAGAGCGGGATGTTGCCGTGCTTCTTCGGGGGCAGTTGCTCGCGCTTGTTCCGCAGAGTGCGCAGCCCCCGAACGATGTGGCGGCGGGTCTCGGACGGCATGATGACCGCGTCGACGTAGCCGCGCTCGGCCGCCGTGTACGGGTTGAGCAGGGTGTCCTCGTAGTCCGCGATCAGTTCGGAGCGGGTCGCCTCGGGGTCGTCGGCGGCCGCGATCGTACGGCGGTGCAGGATGTTGACCGCGCCCTGGGCGCCCATGACGGCGATCTGCGCGGTGGGCCAGGCCAGGTTGAGATCGGCGCCCAGGTGCTTGGAGCCCATCACGTCGTACGCGCCGCCGAAGGCCTTGCGGGTGATGACGGTGATGAGCGGGACCGTGGCCTCCGCGTACGCGAAGATCAGCTTGGCGCCGCGCCGGATGATGCCGTTGTACTCCTGGTCGGTGCCGGGCAGGAAGCCGGGCACGTCCACGAAGGTCAGCACGGGCACGTTGAACGCGTCGCAGGTGCGGACGAAGCGCGCGGCCTTCTCGGAGGCGCCGATGTCCAGACAGCCCGCGAACTGCATCGGCTGGTTGGCGACGATGCCCACCGGGTGGCCCTCGACCCGGCCGAAACCGGTGATGATGTTGGGCGCGAAGAGCGCCTGGGTCTCCAGGAACTCGCTGTCGTCCAGGACGTGCTCGATGGCCCGGTGCATGTCGTACGGCTGGTTCGCCGAGTCCGGAATGAGGACGTCCAGCTCCCGGTCCTCGTCCGAGGTCTCCAGGTCGGCCTCGTCGTCGGGGAAGGCGGGCGGCTCGGAGAGGTTGTTGGACGGCAGGTACGACAGCAGCGTCTTGACGTACTCGATGGCGTCCTTCTCGTCGCCGCCCATGTAGTGCGCGACACCGGAGGTGGTGTTGTGAGTGCGGGCGCCGCCCAGCTCCTCGAAGCCGACGTCCTCACCGGTGACCGTCTTGATCACATCCGGTCCGGTGATGAACATGTGTGACGTCTGGTCGACCATGACCGTGAAGTCGGTGATCGCGGGCGAGTAGACCGCACCACCCGCGCACGGCCCGACGATCAGGCTGATCTGCGGGACCACTCCGGAGGCGTGAACGTTTCGGCGGAAGATCTCGGCGAACAGGCCGAGCGCCACCACGCCCTCCTGAATCCGGGCGCCGCCGCCGTCGTTGATCCCGACGATCGGGCAGCCGGTCTTCAGCGCGAAGTCCATCACCTTCACGATCTTCTCTCCGTAGACCTCGCCCAGCGAGCCGCCGAAGATCGTGAAGTCCTGCGAGTAGACGCACACCGGGCGCCCGTCGACCGTGCCGTAACCGGTCACGACGCCGTCCCCGTAGGGCCGGTTCTTCTCGATGCCGAAATTGGTGGAGCGATGCCGGGCGAACTCGTCGAGCTCGGTGAACGACCCCTCGTCGAGGAGCAGGTCGATGCGCTCGCGCGCGGTCAGCTTGCCCTTGGCGTGCTGCTTCTCGACCGCCCGCGCGGAGCCCGCGTGTGTCGCTTCGTCGATGCGGCGCTGCAGATCCGCGAGCTTCCCCGCGGTGGTGTGACGATCTGGAATCTCGGGGGCAATCTCCGGCTCGGACATCGGGATGCGGCTCCTGCTCGTCCTGGGGGTGGATTCTGGGACCGTGACGCTGAGGCGTTCCGGGGGCTTGGTGGGGTTTATGTCGGCTGGGCTACCGGTCCGTAGCGTATCGGCGCCTCCGCCGGGTGGCACTGCGTCGTTGGCCACACCTCCTGGTCCTAGGCTGGCCCGTATGACGCCATCTGACACCCCCGGGGGCCCAGGAGATCCGCGCGGACGCTGGACGGACCTGGAACGGCCGCCGCTGAACGCGACCGCCCTGCGCCGTGCCCTGGTGCGTCCCGGCGGGCTGTGGACCGAGCTGGAGGTGGTCCAGGCGACCGGCTCGACCAACACCGATCTGGTGGCCCGGGCCGGGGCCGGTGCCCCGGAGGGCGTGGTCCTCGTCGCCGAGGAGCAGAACGCCGGGCGCGGCCGGCTCGACCGCACCTGGACGGCCCCGGCCCGGTCCGGGCTGTTCTTCTCCATTCTGCTGCGGCCCGGCGCGGCCGGCGTCCCCACGTCCCGCTGGGGCTGGCTGCCGCTGCTCGCCGGGGTGGCGAGCGCGGCGGCGCTGAGCCGCGCTGGGGGCGTGGACACCGCGCTGAAGTGGCCGAACGACCTGCTGGTGACGGTCGGCGGCGAGGAGCGGAAGTTCGGCGGCATCCTCGCCGAACGGGCCGATGACGCCGTGGTGATCGGTGTCGGCCTGAACGTTTCCTTGCGCACCGATGAACTTCCGGTGCCGACGGCCGGTTCGCTGGCCCTCGCGAACGCGATCTCCACCGACCGGGACCCGCTGCTGCGGGCCGTCCTGCGGTCCGTCGAGCACTGGTACGGGGAGTGGCGCAGGTTCGAGGGCGACCCCGCGGCCTGCGGGCTCCAGGAGGCGTACGCGGCGGGCTGTGCGACCTTGGGACGACGGGTCCGCGCGGAACTTCCGGGTGGCGGGGCGACCGTCGGCGAGGCGGTCGCGGTCGACGGCGACGGACGGCTGGTGCTGGCCTCGGACTCCGGGGTGCAGGAACCGGTCTCGGCCGGGGACATCGTGCACCTGCGTCCCGCGTCGCCGGAGGAGTGAGGCCGGGTGGTCCACGGAGGGGCCATAGAGGGGAGAGTGAGCTAGGGCACACCTGACGTATCGTGGTGGCGGTCCGTCCAGTTCGGGGCGGCCGCGGGCCGAACCGGAAGAAGGAACGTAAGGGCAGTGCGCAGGGATCGGACAGGGGGCGGGCAGTGACCGCCGACGACGCGGGTTCCGGCACGGCCGAGGGACGCGGTATACGGAATGCCGCCGCGGAAGCCGCCGCCGGGCAGGATGTTGCCGCGCGGGACGCCGCCGTACAGGACGCCGCCGTACGGGAGACCGGGACGGCCGAGGGCGGCCCGGCCGCCGACGCCGACGGGACCAAGGACACCAAAGCCGCCGACGACGCCTCCGCCACCGAGTACGGCCCTGAGGACGGTTTCGAGGACGACGCCGAGGACGACGGCGACGTCCCGGACCCCATCGCGCTCCGGCTGGAGCAGCTGATCCTCGGTGCCGAGCGGCGCTACACCCCCTTCCAGGCCGCCCGCAGCGCGGGTGTCTCCGTCGAGCTGGCCACCCGCTTCTGGCGGGCGATGGGCTTCGCCGACATAGGGCAGGCCAAGGCGCTCACCGAGGCGGATGTGCTGGCGCTGCGACGGCTGTCCGGTCTGGTCGAGGCGGGGCTGCTGAGCGAGCCGATGGCGATCCAGGTGGCGCGCTCCACCGGGCAGACCACCGCACGGCTCGCGGACTGGCAGATCGACTCCTTCCTGGAAGGGCTCACCGAACCCCAGGAGTCCGGGATGACCCGGACCGAGATCACCTATCCGCTGGTCGAGCTGTTGCTGCCGGAGCTGGAAGAGTTCCTGGTGTACGTCTACCGGCGGCAGCTCGCCGCCGCGACCGGCCGGGTGGTGCAGGCGGCGGACGACGCGGAGATGGTGGACCGGCGGCTCGCGGTCGGCTTCGCGGACCTGGTGAGCTTCACCCGGCTGACCCGGCGGCTGGAGGAGGAGGAGCTGGGCGAGCTGGTCGAGGCGTTCGAGACCACGGCCGCCGACCTGGTGGCCGCGCACGGCGGCCGACTGATCAAGACGCTGGGCGACGAGGTGCTGTACGCGGCCGACGACGCGGGCGTCGCCGCCGAGATCGGGCTGCGGCTGATCGAGACCCTCACCCATGACGAGACGATGCCGGAGCTGCGCGTCGGGATCGCCTTCGGCACGGTCGCGACCCGCATGGGCGACGTCTTCGGGACGACGGTGAACCTGGCGAGCCGACTGACCTCCATAGCCCCCAAGAACGCGGTCCTGGTGGACGGCGCGTTCGCGGAGGAGCTGAGCCATACCGGGGAGGCCCCGGTGTCGGAGGCGGAGGCGGCGGAGGCGGCCGCCAAGGCCGAGAAGGAGGGCGAGGAGCCGCCCTCGTACCGCTTCGCGCTCCAGCCGATGTGGCAGCGGCCGGTGCGTGGGCTCGGAGTCGTGGAGCCGTGGCAGCTGAGCCGCCGCGGTTGATGAGCCGTCGCGGTTGATGAATATCACCAATCACTGAAGTCGGCACAAGCCGGAACACCGTTCCGCTAGCGTACGGCGGCATGATCGACGACCCGGCCGAAACGGGCACTGGAACGGGCGCCGAGGCGGCCGCCGAGCCTTTGCACACGCCCGAGTTCGCCAAGGACCCGTCCGCCGTCTACCGGCGACTGCGCGAGACGTACGGCCCGCTGGCCCCGGTGGAACTGGACCCGGGCGTCACCGCGACCCTGTGCGTCGGCTACGACACCGCGCTGGAGATCCTGCGCCGCCCCGAGACGTTCTCCAAGGACCCGCGGCGCTGGCGGGCGAAGAACGAGGGCCGGGTCCCCGACACCAGCCACGCCGGGCAGATCATCCGCTACCGGCCGCAGCCCACCGCGGTGGACGGCGAGGAGCACCAGCGCTACCGCGCCGCCATCGACGACTCCACCAGCCGCATCGACCCGGGCGCGCTGCGCGGCTACGTCGAGCGGATCGCCGACTCCCTGATCGACCAGTTCTGCGACGCGGGCGAGGCCGATCTGATCGGCGAGTACTGCGCGCTGCTGCCGCTGCTCGTCCTCGGCGAACTCTTCGGCTGCCCGCGCGACATCGCCGACCGGCTCTTCACCGGGCTCGCGCACCTGTTCGACGGTACGGATGTGGCGGAAGCCGACCGTACGATCACCGCGGCGCTCCAGGAACTCGTCGCCCTCAAGCGGGCCCGGCCCGCCGCCGACGTCACGTCCTGGCTGATCGCCCACCCCGAGCGGCTCGCCGACCACGAACTCGTCGAGCAGCTGATGCTGCTGACCGCCTCCGGCAGCGACCCGGTGATCAACCTGATCGGCAACGCCCTGCGGGTGCTGATGACCGACGACCGGTTCGCGGGTGGCCTCTCCGGCGGCAGCATGCTCGTCGAGGATGCCCTCGACGAGGTGCTGTGGACGGACCCGCCGCTCGCCAACCTCGCGGTCCACTTCCCCCGCCACGATGTCACCCTGGCCGGGGTGCGGCTGCGCGAGGGCGAACCCGTCGTGATCAGCTTCGCCGCCGCCAACCAGGACGCCCTACGGGTCTCCGGCCGCAACCGCGGCAACCGCGGCCACCTGGCCTTCAGCGCCGGACCCCACATGTGCCCCGGCCGCAGCTCGGCCCGGCTCATCGCCTCCGTAGCCATAGAAAAGCTCCTGGACCGCCTCCCGGACGTGGAACTGGCGGGCCCGGAGGAGGACCTCCGCTGGCGCCCGGGCATCTACCAACGAGGCCTGACCTCCCTCCCGGTCCGCTTCCCCCCAACCCCCCGGGACCCGGCCCCGCCGGAGGCGGTTCCGGCCCCGAAGGCAACGCCCTCGTGCCCGGCGCAGGGTGCGGGCGCGCCCCCGGCCCCGGGTACGGGGTCGTTCCCGGGCGCGGCTCCGGTTCCGGGTACGGGGTCGTTCCCGGGCGCGGCCCCGGCCCCGGCTCCGGGTGCGGCCCCGGCTCCGGCCAAGGCCTCGGTTCCGGGCGGCGCTTCGGGCGCGGGTCCGGCCCCAGGCGGGGCATCGGGCGCGGGCGGGACCTCAGCCCCCGGCACGGCCCCGGCGTCGGGCTCGGGTGTGGGCCCGCAGGCGGCCCTGGCCTCGGCTCCCGAGTCGGCTCCAGCCCCGGGTGCAGCTCCGGGCGGGGTGGCGGGCACGGGGGCGGTCTCGGGTGTGGCCGTGCCCCTGGGCGTTCGGGCCCCGAGCCCGGGCGCGGGCTCGGGCGCGGCCCAGGCCCCGGGCACGGCTCCAGGCCCGGGCCCGGCATCGGCTTCGGGCGGGGGCCCGGTCTCCGGAGCTGCCCCAGCCCCAGGCGGAGCGTCGGGTGCGGGCGGGGTCCCTGCCCCCGGCACGGCCCCGGCGCCGGGCTCGGGTGTGGGCCCGCAGGCGGCCCCGGCCTCGGCTCCCGAGTCGGCTCGAGCCCCGGGTGCGGCCTCGCCCTCCGCCCCGGGCGGGAATTTGGGCGCGGGCGTAGCGCCGGGTTCGGCCCCGGCTTCGGGCGGGGGGCCGGTCCCCAGCGCGGCCCCAGCCCCCGCCGGGGTACCTGCCCCGGCACCGGTGCCGTCGTGGGCCTCGGCCGACCCCGGCGACGTTGCCCCCGGCGACGTTGCCCCCGATGGCGACGCCCCCGGTGACGCCGACCGCCCCCGGCCGTCGATGCTGGCCTTTCTGATGCGGTGGCGGCGGCGCCGGTAACGTAGGCCGGGCAACGGTTCACGGTCGTTAACCGGGAGGGTGCGAGATGGGTGAGCAGCGGTACGGGGAATGGGTCGCGGTCCGGCGGGACGGCTTCGTGGCCGAGCTGGTGCTGGACCGGCCGAAGGCCATGAACGCGGTGTCCTCCGAGATGGCCCGGAGCATCGCGGCGGCGTGCGCGGCGCTCGCGGACGACCACGCGGTGCGGGCCGTCGTGCTCACGTCCACCCACGAGCGGGCGTTCTGCGTCGGCGCGGACCTCAAGGAGCGGAACTCCTTCACCGACGCGGAGATGATGCGTCACCGCCCGGTCTCCCGCGCCGCCTATACCGGCGTTCTGGAGCTGCCCGTGCCCGCCGTCGCCGCCGTGCACGGCTTCGCGCTCGGCGGCGGCTACGAGCTGGCGCTGTCCTGCGATGTGATCGTCGCCGACCGTACGGCCGTGGTGGGGCTGCCCGAGGTGTCCGTCGGGGTGATCCCGGGCGGCGGCGGTACGCAGCTGCTGCCCCGCCGGGTCGGCGCCGCCCGCGCCGCGGAGCTGATCTTCTCGGCGCGCCGGGTGCCCGCCGAGGAGGCCCACGCGCTGGGGATGGTGGACGAACTCGTCGCGCCGGGTGAGGACCGTACGGCCGCGCTGGAGCTGGCCGGGCGCATCGCCGCGAACTCGCCCGTGGGGCTGCGTGCCGCCAAGCGGGCCCTGCGGCTCGGGCACGGTCTGGACCTCCCGGCCGGGCTGGAGGTCGAGGACGCGGGGTGGCGGACGATCGCCTTCTCCGGGGACCGTGCCGAGGGCGTCGCGGCCTTCAATGAGAAGCGGAAGCCGGAGTGGCCCGGGGAGTGAGACCTCCGCACCCGAAAAGGCTCCCAAAGCGGATGGTCCTTGACATTCTTACTCTTGAGTGCAGAACGTGCGCGCTCACGGTGAGGAATGCGAGGCCGACGTGAGGGACAACGGGGACAACGGGGGCGACGGGGGACGAGGCGCCGACGGGCGGCTGCGGGCGGTGGTGGGGCTCGCACAGGCGATGGCGGCGGCGCCCACCCCGCGCGACGCGGTGGGCACCGCCGCCGAGAGCGCGCGCCGCGCGCTGGACGGCACCTTCGCGGCGGTTTCGGTGTGGGAGCGGGAGCGGGGCCGGTTGCGGGTCCTGGTGAACGTGGGCGAGCTGATGCCGGGGGAGGAGCCGCTGCCGGAGGACGAGTCGTATCCGGTGCACGACTTCCCGGAGATCGCGGAGTTCCTGCACGAGCGGTGGGCGGCGGGCGGCGAGCCGCACGCGTGGGTGGAGACGGCGGCGGGCACCGGCCCCGGCCCGGCCTCGTACTGCCATCAGCGCGTGGCGGCCCTGCGGCGGCGCGGGCGCGGCTCGTGCGTGGTCGCGCCGCTGGTGCTGCACGGGCGGGCGTGGGGCGAGCTGTATGTGGCGCGGGCGGCCGGGAGCCCGGTGTTCGGCCGGGGCGACGCCGATTTCGCGACCGTACTGGCCTCGGTGGCGGCGGCCGGGCTCGCCCAGACCGAACGTCTGGAGGAGGCCCGCCGCCTGGCCTTCACCGACCCCCTGACCGGGCTGGGCAACCGCCGGGCGGTGGACATACGGCTGGACGAGGCGCTGGAGACGTACCGCGAGTACGGCACTGTGGTGACGCTGGTGGTGTGCGACCTCAACGGCCTCAAGCGGGTCAACGACACGCTCGGCCACGCGGTGGGAGACCGTCTGCTGGAACGTTTCGGCACGGTCCTCTCCCTCTGCGGCGCTATGCTCCCGGGCGCCTTGGTGGCGCGGCTGGGCGGCGATGAGTTCTGCCTGCTGGGGGTCGGGCCACCGGCGGACGAGGTGGTGCGGGTGGCCGACGAGCTGTGCCGCCGGGCGGCGGAGCTGGAGATGGGCGAGGGCGTCGCGTGCGGGATCGCGTCGACCGGCGATCCGATCGGGCCCGTGGCGTCGGCCCGCCGCCTGTTCCGCCTGGCGGACGCGGCCCAGTACCGGGCGAAGGCGGCGCGCTCCCTGAAACCGGTGGTCGCGGGCCGCGAGGGCGGCCCGGACGACCCGGTGATCCGTCTGGCCGACACCCCCGTGGACCGCCCCCGAGAACGCCGCCGCTTCCGAGGCCGCCGCCCGTAGCCCCACCACGCGGCCGTTTCCCGCCCCGCCCGCCCCGGACGGGGGTGGAGCGCCGGGGTGGGGAAGGCGCAGGGTGACACCTGGGGATTCACTCTCTAGGGTGCCTGAATATGGATATGCACACTGTGGTGGTGGGGACGTCGGGGACGACCGCCGAGGACGTCGTCGCCGTGGCGCGCGGCGGGGCGCGGGTCGAGGTGGCCGGGGATGCGCTGGAGGCCGTCGCCGCCGCGCGGCGGGTCATCGACGACCTGGCGGCCAGGCCCGAGCCCGTGTACGGCGTCTCCACCGGCTTCGGCGCCCTCGCCGTACGCCACATCAGCCCCGAGCTCCGCGCCCAGCTGCAGCGCAACATCGTCCGCTCGCATGCCGCCGGTATGGGGCCGCGGGTGGAGCGCGAGGTGGTGCGGGCGCTGGTGTTCCTGCGGCTCAAGACGCTCGCGTCCGGCCACACCGGGGTGCGGCCCGTGGTCGTGGAGACGATGGCGGCCCTGCTCAACGCGGGCATCACGCCCGTCGTGCACGAATACGGCTCCCTCGGCTGCTCCGGCGACCTCGCGCCGCTGTCCCACTGCGCGCTCGCGCTGATGGGGGAGGGCGAGGCCGAGGGGCCCGACGGGGAGGTGCGGCCCGCGGCCGAGCTGCTGGCCGCGCACGGCATCGAGCCGGTCGAGCTGCGCGAGAAGGAGGGGCTGGCGCTGCTCAACGGCACCGACGGGATGCTCGGCATGCTGGTCATGGCCTGCGCCGACCTGGCCCGGCTGTACACCGTCGCCGATGTGACGGCCGCGCTGTCGCTGGAGGCGCTGCTCGGCACGGACCGGGTGCTCGCGCCCGAGCTGCACGCCATCCGCCCGCACCCCGGCCAGGCGGCCAGCGCGGACAACATGCTGCGGGTGCTCGACGGTTCCGGACTCACCGGGCACCACCAGGACGACGCGCCGCGCGTCCAGGACGCCTACTCGATCCGCTGCGCCCCGCAGGTCGCGGGCGCGGGCCGGGACACGCTCGCGCACGCCCGGCTGGTCGCGGACCGCGAGCTGGCGTCCGCCGTGGACAACCCGGTGGTGCTGCCGGACGGCCGGGTGGAGTCGAACGGCAACTTCCACGGCGCGCCCGTCGCGTACGTCCTGGACTTCCTGGCCATCGCGGCCGCCGACCTCGCCTCGATCGCGGAGCGCCGTACGGACCGGCTGCTGGACAAGAACCGCTCGCACGGGCTGCCGCCGTTCCTGGCGGGCGACCCGGGCGTGGACTCCGGGCTGATGATCGCGCAGTACACCCAGGCGGCGCTGGTGAGCGAGCTGAAGCGGCTCGCGGTGCCCGCCTCGGTGGACTCGATCCCGTCCTCCGCGATGCAGGAGGACCACGTCTCCATGGGCTGGTCGGCGGCGCGCAAGCTGCGCACGGTGGTGGACAACCTGACCCGGGTGCTGGCGATCGAACTCGTCGCGGCCGCCCGCGCGGTGGAGCTGCGGAAGGGCCTGGTGCCCGCGCCCGCGACCCGGGCGGTGCTGGCGGCGGTGCGCCGGGCGGGCGTCGAAGGTCCGGGCGGGGACCGCTATCTGGCGCCGGACCTGGCGGCCGCCGAGGCGTTCGTACGGTCCGGGCTGCTGGCCGAGGCGGTCGAATCGGTGACCGGGCCGCTGGCCTGACGGAGCACAATCAAAACAACATGGTCAAAACAACATGTGTCAGGCCGCCTGCGCGCGCGTACGGCGCGCGGAGGCGGTCACCATCGTGACCCCGAGCCCCAGGAAGGCCGTGCCTCCGGCGAGGTACGGGGTGACGTCCACGCTGCCGGTGTCGGCGAGGTCTTCGTCCGGGACGGCCTCGGTCCGAGGCTGGGACTGGGACTGGGACGGCGCCTCGTTCGGTGCCGCGCCGGAGGACCCGGAGGACGACGAGGGTCCGCCGGTCTCGACCGTCGCGTTGGCGGAGGGGACGAACCACAGGGCGCACAGCAGCGAACCGGCTGCGGCGGCGGTCAGCAGCGGTCGGCGTGCGGACACAACGGCATCCCCCTTGAGGCTGTGGCGAATTGACACCGTGTGCCCGATCGTAGTGACTTACAGGGGTCGGGTGGTAGCGAACCGGGGCCGCAGCCTGCTCCGCACCATATGACTAATCCTGGCCTGTCATGGTTTGTCCGGATTCGCAGTGCTGCGTCATAAGCTGGACCAGCGTCTTTGCTAAGTGGCCTCGCACACAGTTTTACTGGTCGTGGAACCGACCAAAAGGTACAGGCGTTCTTCCTGGATAGGTCTTGCTGGGTAGGTCTTGGGTTTCTGGGGTCCAGTCGTAAATGGAGAAGCGTGTGATGACGTACGGCAAGCGCCGTAGGGGGCTGGTGGCCGCGGCCGCCGTGCTCAGCGGCGTACTGACTCTCGCCGCCTGTGGCGGGGACGGCGACAGCAGCGACAGCAAGGGCGGTGGCAAGGGGCAGTCGCAGGTGGACGAGGCGGCCGCCAAGGACGCCTCCGACGCCCGCATCAAGATCACACCGAAGTCGGGTGCGACCAACGCGGGCATCAACCGCGACACCAAGGTCAACGTCAACGGGGGCAAGCTCACCTCGGTGACCATGACCTCCAAGGCCGACGGCTCCGCCGTGGAAGGCTCCATATCGTCCGACGGGACCTCCTGGAAGCCGAACGGCCAGCTGGAGCGGTCCACCCAGTACAAGATCAGCGCGTCCGCCAAGGACTCCGACGGCCGCAAGGCCACGGAGCACTCCTCCTTCACCACCGTCTCCCCGTCCAACAGCTTCATCGGCAACTTCACGCCGGAGGACGGTTCGACGGTCGGTGTGGGCATGCCGGTCTCGGTCAACTTCGACAAGGCGGTGACCAACAAGAAGGACGTTCAGTCCGGCATCAAGGTCACCTCCAGCAGCGGTCAGGAGGTCGTCGGCCACTGGTTCAGCGGCCAGCGGCTGGACCTGCGCCCGAAGGACTACTGGAAGGCCAACTCCACCGTCACCCTGAAGCTGGACCTGGACGGCGTCGAGGCGTCGCCGGGTGTCAAGGGTGTCCAGGAGAAGACCGTCACCTTCAAGGTCGGCCAATCGCAGGTCAGCACGGTCGACGCCAAGTCCAAGACGATGAAGGTCGTGCGCGACGGCAAGCTGATCAAGACGATCCCGATCTCGGCCGGAAGCCCCGACAACACCACGTACAACGGTCAGATGGTGATCTCCGAGAAGTTCAAGGAGACCCGGATGAACGGTGCGACGGTCGGCTTCACGGACGACGACGGCAAGGGCGAGTACGACATCAAGGACGTGCCCCACGCGATGCGGCTGTCCACCTCGGGCACCTTCATCCACGGCAACTACTGGGGTGCCAAGTCCATCTTCGGCAGCCAGAACACCAGCCACGGCTGTGTGGGCCTGTCGGACACCAAGGGCGCCAACGACCCGAACACCCAAGGCGCCTGGTTCTACGACAACTCCCAGGTCGGTGACGTCGTCGTGGTGAAGAACTCCAACGACAAGACCGTCTCTCCGGACAACGGCCTCAACGGCTGGAACATGGACTGGAACCAGTGGGTGGCGGGTAGCGCGACCGGCGCCTGACGCCACGTCCCACCACCACCGCCGGGCGGCGGTCGGCCTTCGGGCCGGCCGCCGCCCGGCGTTTTCGGGCTCCCTGGCACCCTGTCAGCCGTTGGCCCGGTGTCAGCCGTCAGCCCGGGTGGTGTCGCCGCCGCAGATCCTTGACGCGCACGTACGCGATCTTGCAGTGGTCCTCGTACGGATCGCCGTCCGACCAGACCAGGCTGCGCAGCGGCTGCATCGGCAGCCAGGTCATCCCGATCAGCCAGCGGTGGACCAGCCGCCAGAAACCCGGCCGCCCGGCGTCGGTCTCGCGCACCACGCGCATCCGCAGCATCCACTTGCCGACGGAGGCCCGGAAGATCCAGGTCCCCAGCACCTGGTTGGCGAAGGACAGCCCGAGCACACAGCACACGGCCAGCAGCAGGGAATCCGCCTCGGCCTTGAGCAGCGGGAGGACGCGCAGGCCGAGGGCGGAGCCGCCGCCCAGCGCGAGGACGCAGTCCACCGCCGCCGCGCAGATGCGCCGCTCGTCACCGGCCGGTTCGGGCACCCGCGGCGGCTGGTGCGGCGAAGGAGGGCCGTAGGGCTGCTGTCCGTAGGGCTCCGCGTAGGGCTCCGCGTAGGGCTGTCCGTACGGCTGTCCGTGCGGCTGTGCGTAGGGGTTGGGTGGGGATGGATGCGGAGAGGGCTGTCGCTGCCCCCGTGGATCAATCATGATCGAAATCTTGCCAAATCCCAGCACAGGGCTCCGACGGCGCCTCCCGCCGAGTGGCGCTTCCGCCGTACCCGGGGAGAATGGGAACAGAGGTCCGACTGGGAGGCACCGATGGCCGAAATCACCACTCCCTACCAGCCCGGCACGCCCTGCTGGATCGATCTGACGGCCCCCGACCAGCAGGCCGCCCTCGACTTCTACAGCGGGCTGTTCGGCTGGTCCGGGGAGATCGGCCCGGCCGAATTCGGCGGGTACACGGTCTGCACGCTGAAGGACCACCCGGTGGCGGGAGTGATGGCCGCGCAGGCGAGGGACGACCAGCCCGCGCCGCCGACCGTCTGGACCACCTACTTCTGCTCCACCGACGCCCAGGCCACCTCGGAGGCGATCAGCCGCAACGGCGGCACCGTGCTGATGCCGGTCATGGACGTGATGGACCTCGGGCGGATGATGGTCGCGGCCGACCCCACCGGGGCCGTCTTCGGCGTCTGGCAGGCGCGGGAGTTCCCCGGAGCGGGCATCGTCAACGAATCGGGCGCGCTGATCTGGAACGAGCTGAACACCAGCGACCGCGAGGCGGCGAGCGCGTTCTACGCGGAGGCGCTCGGCATCGAGACCGTCCCCATGGAAGGCGCCGAGGGCTACTTCGCGCTCACCGTGAACGGCCGGACCGTCGGCGGGCTCCAGAACATCCCGGCGGGGGCCCCGGCCAGGACGCCCCCGCACTGGCTGGCCTACTTCTCGGTCGAGAACACCGACCGGACGGTCGCGAAGCTGTCGGCGGAGGGCGGGACGGTGCTCAAGCCGCCGTTCGACATGGTGGCCGGGCGGATGGCCCTCGTACAGGACCCGCAGGGCGCGCCGTTCGCGCTCATCGCCCCGCAGCCGATGGGCTCTTGAGCCGGAGCAGGAAGTAGCCCCCGGAGGTCGCCAGCGCCTCGTAGCGCGCCTTCGGGTGCAGCTGCTTCGCGTACGCCAGCTCCTGCCGCACCGTGCGGTCCGGCGGCTCCGCCAGGGCCAGGTACTGCGGGGTGACGTCCTGGGTGGAGCCGACCCAGAAGACCCGGCAGCGGCTGGTGAGGCGGGCTATCGGCCCGACGTTGGCCTCGACCGTCGCCCCGTCCGGTATCCGGTCCAGCAGCCGCTCCACCCCGCTGACCTGCGGCGGCTTACGGTAGGTGGTCTCCTCGGTGAGCTCGGCCAGCGGCAGTGAGGTGGTCAGGGCCAGGGCCGCCGCGCAGACCGCGGTGGGGATCTGGCGGGCGTAGGAGATGAGCCAGGCGCGGCGGCTCTTCCCGATCCGGTCGAGCGCGTCGACCAGCGCCAGGAAGACGACCGGCATCAGCACCGCGCTGTAGTGCCAGTCCGTGCCCCAGTAGTGCTCGTCGTGGGAGACGAAGCGCCAGCCGAGGGTGGGCACGGCGGCCAGCAGCAGCGGGGAGCGCAGCGCGAGCAGCCCGGTGGTCGGCAGCAGCACCCACAGCAGGGTGCGCAGCGCGGTGACGAGGGGGATGGTGGCGTCCGAGCCGCCCCCGCCGCCGACCTTGTCCCAGTAGTCGTACGCACCGGCCCCGTTGAAGCCGGGGATGACGACGCCGAGCGCGAGCGCCGAGCCCAGCACGCCGAAGCCCATGAGGGCGATGGCGAGCGGTGCGATGCCCGGCACCCGCTCGCGCAGGGCGCATATCGCGACGACGGCGCCGATCGCGGCGACCGTGGCGCCCATGTCCTCCTTGACGAAGACCAGCGGGGCGGCCCACAGCATCGCCGCGTACCAGCGCCTGCGTATGACCGCTTCGAGGGAGAACGCGATGAGCGGGACGGCGAAGCAGATCTCGTGGAAGTCGAAGTCCACGGCCCGCTGGAGGCCCCAGGCCAGTCCGTACGCGGTGCCGATCGCGAGCCCCCGGCCCCGGCCGAGCAGCCGGGCCGCGGTCCGGGCGACGGGGACGGCGGAGAGGGCGAACAGGGCGGCCTGTGCGACGAGCAGCGTGACCGGGCTCGGGAAGATCCGGTAGAGCGGGGCGAGCAGCGCGGTGATGGGGCTGAAGTGATCGCCGAGGATGTTGGCGCCGGGGCCCTTGAGATCGGCTATCGGGGCCTGGAAGTGCGCGTACGCCCGTATCGCCTGTTCGAATATGCCCAGGTCCCACGACATGGTGGCCATGCGGCGGTAGCGGCAGACCGACAGGGTCGCGAAGGCGGCGAACAGGCCGAGGGCCAGCCAGTACGGGTCCAGCCGCGGGTGGCGCAGCGCCGCCGCCCGGGTGCGCGGCCGCGTAGCGCCCGTGGCGGCGGTGGTCGCCCCGTCGGCGGTGGTCGCCCCGTCGGCGGTGGCCGCCCCTTCGGCGGTGGTGCCGGGCGGGGCTGTCGCTGCCGTGTCCATCCGGGGTCCTTGTCATCGGGAGGGGCATGGGGGCGGGGCATGGGGCCGGTGCGGGGCGGTGCGGTGCGGGCGGTCCGGTCGAAAAGATACGCGACAGGGGCCGGGCGGTTGCACCGTCGCCGTTTCACGCCCCGGCCCCGCGCCGCACGCCGGTTCACGGCCGGACCACGCCGGTTCACGGCGGGACGCTGACCAAGACCACGGTGAATCGTTGTCCAAGCAGTGGCCTAGGCCGCGCCGACTCCATACCATCGATCAACGCCAGATCGTTTGTCGCGCCGCACGATCTCTGCCGGGAGGCTCTATGATCCGCCGCCGTACTGCGCTCTCCGTCTCCGCCGCGTCCGCCCTGCTGGTCTGCGCCCCCCTGCTCACCGCCTGCGGGGGCGCCCCGAAGGCCGGTTCCGCGGCCGTCCTGGACGACGGCCGCATCACCGAGTCGCAGCTCCAGGCCCAGGTGAAGGACGTACGGGACGCGCAGAGCGGTTCCCCGAGGGCGGACCAGCTCGTGGCCGCCAGCGGCCAGCTGACCCAGAACACCCTCATCCGCATGATCCAGTTCAAGGTCATCGAGCGGGCCGGGCAGGACAACAGCATCGGCGTCAGCCGCCGCGCGGTGCAGCGCGCCCGCGCCGCCGCCGAGCAGCAGTCCGGCGGGGCCGGCGCGCTGCGCGCCGCCTACCTGGAGCAGGGCATCGCCCCGGACCAGATCGACGGCGCCGTCCGCATGGAGCTGACCCGCACCGCGCTGCTGCGCAAGCTCGGCGTCGCCAAGGTCAACGCGGTGTTCACCCGCACCTCCAAGGACCTCGCGATCAAGGTCAACCCGCGCTACGGCAACTGGGACGACACCAAGGGCACCGCGGTCCTCGCCAAGGAGGCCTGGCTGCGCACCTCCACCGCCTCTCAGCAACCGGCGTAGGTTACGTTTCAAGGGTGACCACGCCTGACTCCGCCGCGCCCGCGCCCGGCCCCGCCACCGGCCGCGTCGTCCTTCTCACCACCAGCCACCGGGTGGCGCCCGGGCTGCTCTCCTGGCCCGCCTGGCAGGCGCTGCGCGGCGCCGACCGGGTGCTGTGCGGGGACGTCCGCCATCCGCAGCTGCCGTATCTGCGCGAGGCGGGCATCGAGGTCGAGCACGAGGTCCCGGCAGCGCGCGAACTGGTCGACTACTGCGTCGCGGAGGGCGGCCGCAGCGCTGTCGTGATCACCTCGGCCGACGGCGAGTCCGCGCTGACCGACGGGCTGGCCCGGCTGGCCGGTTCGGGCCGCGAGGCGATGCCGGACCTGGAGCTGCTGCCCGGTTCGTACGACCTGCCGGGCGCTCGGCTGCTCGACCTGGTCCAGGTGATGGACCAGATCCGGACGGAATGCCCGTGGAGCGGGGCGCGGACCCACGAGGAGCTGGTCAAGTACGGCATCGAGGAGGCGTACGAACTCGTCGAGGCCATCGAGGAGGGCGACCGGGAGGCGCTGCGCGAGGAACTGGGCGATGTGCTGCTCCAGGTCGTCTTCCACGCCCGGATCGCGCAGGAGCACGAGGACGAGCCGTTCTCGGTCGACGACGTGGCCGGTGCCATCGTGGACAAGCTGATCCGCCGCCATCCGCATGTGTTCGGCGACGAGGTCGCGGAGACCGCCGAGGACGTCAAGGTGCACTGGCTGCGCACCAAGACGGCCGAGAAGCAGCGCGATTCGGTCACCGAAGGGGTGCCGGTCGGTCAGCCCGCGCTCGCCCTGACCGCGCAGCTCGCCTCCCGCGCCCGTACCGCAGGTCTCGCGGTCGCCTTCCCGGAGGGCGAGGGCTTCGGCTACGAGCTGCTCGCGCTGGCCATCCGCGCCAAGGAGGCGGGGGTGGAGCCCGAGACGGCGCTGCGCGCGGCGGCCCGGGCCTACCGGGACGCGATCCTGGCGGCGGAGAGCCCGGCGGGTTAACCCCGCTCCGGTGCCTGGCAGCGGGTGAACGAGACCGAGCACGAGGCGCGGCAGGCGGGCCACGTCCGGGACACCAGGACGGCCAGGACCGGGTCGGCTACCAGACGCAGGCCCGGGAACCGGACGAGCTGCCCCCGGACGGCGTCCGGCGCCGCCCGCACCAGCTGGGCGGCTCCGGCACCAGGGAGTCCGGCTCGGGCGGCAGCGAGGCCCGGAAGACCTGAGGTCAGGCCCCCTGCCCTTGCCACCCTGCCGATGGCTCCCTACCGATGGCGTCCCGCCGCTGGCTGCCTACCGCTGGTGCCGCCTACCGTTGGCGCCCTGCCGCGACGACGGCCGACAGCACCTCCGCGTCGAGCATGGTGGTGTCGCCGAGCCGGGAGGCGGACGCGTAGGAGTTCAGCAGCGCCTTGGTGGTGCGCAGGGCCGCTGCGGAGCGCCGCAGCACCGGCTTGGACCACTCTTCGATCGCCTTGTCCAACCCGGCCTCGGGGGCGACCCGGTGCAGGACGGACAGCTGTTCCGCGCGGGCGGCGTCGAAGCTGTCCCCGGTCAGGATCAGCTCGCGGATTCGGGCGGCGCCCGCCTCGTGCAGCAGCCGCGGCAGTGAACCGCCCCACGCCGCCGGGAGGCCGAGGGCGAGCTCGGGCAGCCGGAAGTGGCTGTCGGACGCGCCGATGCGCAGATCGCAGAAGAGGGCGAGGGCCAGGCCCGCCCCGATGACCTGTCCGTGCAGCCGGGCGATGGTGACGGCGGAGGTGGTGGCGAGGGCGTCGCATACTCTGCGTGCCTTGCCGCCGATGATCCGCAGCCCCGATCCGGTGGGGTCGTCGGCGAGTTGTCCGGTGAATTCGTGGCGGTCTCCGCCCCGGCAGAAATCGGGTCCGGCGCCGGAGAGCACCAACACCCGTATGTCCGGCCGGTTATGCACTTCTTCCAGTACAACGAGAAGATCGTCGAGAATCTCCTCGCTGATCGCGTTACCGGTTTCCGGACTGTTGAGTTCCACCCGCAGTTCGGGTCCATCGCCGCTGATGTGCAGGGTCTTGACGTCGTTGAACATGGCTACCTCGTCGTTATGGGCGTGGGGCGCGATTCAGCGCTCGGTCACGTGCAGCGCGGTGAGCCGCCGGAAGGCGACCCGCGGCTCCCATACCGGGGGAGCGGTGACGCGGAGAGTCGGAAAACGCCTGACGAGGGACTTCAGCAGAACCGTGGCCTCCAGGCGGGCCAGGGCCGCTCCGATGCAGAAGTGGATTCCACCGCCGAAACCGAGATGACTTCCCGTGCGCAGGATGTCGAAGGTGTCGGGGTCCGTGTGGTGTGCCGGATCGTGGTTGGCGGCGCCGAGCATCACGTGAACCACCTCGTCCTTGGCTATGCGATAGCCGGAGAGAAGGGTGTCCTCGGTGGCGACCCGGGTGGTCAGATGGATCGGCGCGTCGTAGCGGAGCACTTCCTCGACGGCCTGCGGCACCCGCTCGGGGTGGGACCGCAGCCAGGCCGCGGTCCCGGGGTGCTGATCGAGCAGCCACACCATGTTGGAGAGCAGCGTGGAGGTGGTCTCCATCGAGGCGATGACGATGAACATCACCAGGTGGTACAGGGTTTCGTCGGCGACGGAGCGGTCCGGTTCGATCTCGTCCCAAGCGCGAATCCAGTCGGAGAGGACGTCGTCCCCCAGGGCCTTCCGGCGCTCCCGGATGACCGCGGTGAAGTAGTCGCGCAAGCCCTCGGCGGCCTCGTTCGCCTGGGCGAGCTGGCTCTTCGAGGGCAGGAGTTCCTGGGCGAGTCCCTGACCGTGGGTCAGGGTCTTGAGGAGGTCGTGATCCGACTCCGGGAGGCGCAGCCAATGGCTGATTGTCGCCGCTGGCATTTCCTCGCCGACCATGGTAGCGAAATCCGCTTCCTTGGTGGTGCGCAGCTGCTCGCCGAGCCGGTCGAGCAGCGTCTCCGCGATGCGCGTGACCGGTTCCTCAAGGGAATCGAGGGTGAACCGGTCGAATATGTTGCCCAGGGACCGCCGCTGCAGGGTGTGCACCGGCGGATTCAGCCCTTGAAGGGTTTTGCTGAGCTGTCGGGAAGCGGGCGCGTTCCAGCGATTTACATCGCCCTGGCGCGCCCGCCATTCGGCATCGAACGTCGCCCATTTCTTGCTGCGCAGTACCTGATCGCAGATATCGTGGGAGAGGAGTAGATAGCCGCCCCAGGGCGCGGGTATGACATCGCCCATCGCCCTGAGCTGTGCGTAGATTGGATAGGGGTTCGACTGGCCTCGCGATGAGCGAAGGCGGGACATGAGTGAAACTACGGAACGTCGGTCGACAATGCTGCCGGCAGCGACAGTTTCCACAATGACTCCTTCAAGTCCTTCACCCCGGGCTTGCTTATCTCTTTTCGCGCGAATTACCGAGAGTGATGTATGGATCACGCGAATTCGCGATAGGTTCTACCCCCTTGTTTGAACATTCATTCAGGGCGAAATAGGTTCGAATTGTGGACAACGTCACACCTTCCACCAAGCCAGGAAGGAGCTCCACCAGCTACCCTTCTCCGGCTTTTCGTGGGGACGGCCTCGAGACGCGCTCGAAGAAGTCACCGGGATGCCCGAAGAGGTTTGCCGCGGCCCGGACGGGGGAGCGGCGGACCGCTGCGGCTTCACCGGGGCGAAGCGGGCGGGCAGCGCGGCGAGCGCCCGGTGGAACGGGCCGGGACGCCAGGTCAGACTGTCGGCCGGCACCGCAAGCTCGATGTCGGGAAGCTGGTTCAGCAGCTTCTCGATGGCCGCCACGGCGATGAGCTGAGCCGGGTCCTTGGCCGGGCAGGCGTGCGGTCCGGCGCTCCACGCGAGGTGGGCCCGCTTGCTCAGGACCTGTCGGGACGAGGAGAGCTTGGGGTCCGTATTTGCCGCAGCGAAGCTGATGAGAACCAAATCGCCCGCGGACAGCCGGGAATTCCCGAATTCCGTGTCCTGCACCGGATAGTGCGGGGCGTAGTTCGCCATCGGGGCCTGGTTCCAGAGGACGTCGTCGATGGCGTCCTCCACCAGCAGCCCGCCGCCCGAATACCGCTCGTCGGTCAGCATGAGGCAGAGCCCGTTGGCGATGAGGTTCCGCTGCGGTTCCGTACCGGCCGAGATGAGCATCACGAGCTGATGAATCATCTCCTCGTCGCTCAGCTTCGCGCCGTGCTGCATCAGCCGGGAAGTGACATCGTCCCCCGGCTGTCGACGCTTGAGCGCGACGAGTTCGAGCAGGCCCTGTGTCAGCTCCGCGTTGGCCTTTTCCGCGTCGACCCCGCCGTCGAAAATCCCCGAGGTGCCGAAGACCAGTCGGTCACCGATTTCCGGCGGGCAGCCGAGAAGCTCGTTGAAGACCAGCAGCGGCAGCATCTTGGCGTAGTCGTTGAGTAGATCGACCGTGCCCCGGGAACTGAATTGGGCGATGAGATAGGAGGCGACCTGCTCGACATGGCGGCTCAGCCAGTGCGGGTCCACCCGCGCCAGACTGTCCGTCACCGCCTGGCGCAGCCGCAGATGCTCCGCCCCATCGGTGAACAGACAGTTCGGGCGATATCCCAGCATGGGCACAACCGGACTGTTCTGCGGTACTTTGCCGTCGTTGAAATCACGCCAACGTCGGGCATCCTTGGCGAAGGCATCCGGGTTCTGCAGCACCTGGAGGGCCGCCGAGTAGTCCGTGACGAGCATGGCGTTCACACCGGGGGACAGCTCGACCGGCGCGATCGGCCCGTACGACCGCAGATGCGTGTAGAAGGCCTCCGGGTCGGCCGCGAACTCGGGCCCGTGCAGCGGCACCCGCTCGCCGCCGTGATGGGCAGGGCAGCCCGGCGGCGGAACCGGGAAGTCCGATTGTGTCTCCATTACGTGCTCCTAGCGGGTACGTTCCTGTAGGTAACGAACAAGCGCCATCAGCGCATTCGCCGATGACTTCTCGTCACGTGCGTCACAGGTGACGACAGGTGTGTCGGGCAGCAGATCCAGCGCCTCGCGCAGTTCCCCATCGGGACGGGCCGGTGTGCCATCGAAGTGGTTGACGGATATCGCGTAGGGAAGTCCGTACTGTTCCACCAGGTCGATCACCGGGAACGATTCCTTGAGGCGTTCCGGATCGACGAGGATCAGCGCGCCCAGCGCACCCCGCGTCATGTCCTCCCACACCTGGACGAAGCGTTCCTGTCCGGGTGTTCCGAAGAGATAGAGGACAAGCCGTTCGCTGAGCGTGAGGCGGCCGAAGTCCATGGCCACGGTGGTCGTGGTCTTGCCCCGGGTGCCCATCAGATCGTCGACGTGCGCACCGGCCTGCGTCATCCGTTCCTCGGTGCGCAGCGGCGGGATTTCCGACATGGTGCCGATGAACGTCGTCTTTCCGACCGCGAAGTGCCCCACGACCAGGATCTTGGCCGCGATCTGCACCGCGTTGTCCAGATAGACGTCCTCATCCGAAGCGGGCCTGGAGACCATCCAGTACCTCCTGAAGGAGTGAAACGTCGACGAGCTGGGCGGGAGGCGCCGGGGCACGCGTGACCAGATAGCCGTCCGACGACAGGTCGGACAGCAGGATCTTGACGATGCCGATCGGCAGGCCCATATGGCCCGCGATCTCGGCAACCGAGAGATAGCCCCCTGAACACAGGTCCAGCAGGCTCCGCTTCTCCGGATCGAGCGTCGGGGCACGTCTCTGCTCGGAGGCGGTGACCAGCGTGATCAGGTTGAACTGGTCGCTGTCCACGAGCCCGCGGCCGTTCGTGATGACGTACGGTCGCACTAATCCGGCGGACTCGGGCTCCTGATCCTCCGGGGCAGTCATGTCTGAACGCCCGATTCGCGGGGCGGAGTGGTCAGCGCCTTGCCGAGCTGACCGACGAGCTGCTGCATACGGAAGGTGATGTCGGCCATGTCGACGTCGGGCGCGGAGGAGACCGCCAGGTACGCGCCCTCGCCGGCCGATATGAGGAAGACCCAGCCGCCGTCGAACTCCACCAGAGTCTGACGCCAGTTCATATCGGGATGGCCGCAGAAGCCGGCCATGGTGCGGCTCAGCGACTGGATGCCGCTCATCGCGGCGGCGACGGTGTCGGCCTCGTCCTTCCTGACGTCCTGAGATCGGGCCATCAGCAGACCGTCGGCGGAAACCAGGATCGCGTGACGTGCCCCGGGTACTTCCAGGGCGCTGTCAAGCATCCATGACAGGTCGTTGTTCACTGAGGATCATGCCCTTCCCTGTTCGGGTTTGCGGAGCGACCGGACTGTGTGCCGCGCTGGAAGGCGCCCATGATCGAAGCGGCTTCCTCGCTCGTCCGGGCTTGGCCGTCTGCCGCGTCGGAGCGCGGCACGATGGAGATGGAGCCCTTGCGGCGGCGTTTGGGCAGTCCGCCCGCGGTGGAATCGCTCTCTTCGGAAGCGGCTGCCGGAGACACGGGGGACACGGAGGGCGCGGAGGGCGCGGGCTGTTCTTCCGGTTCGGGCATGTTGGTCAGGAGGTCCTCGGGAAGAAGCACCACCGCACGCACACCACCGTAGGGAGAGGCCGAATCGACGGAGACGGTGAAGCCGTAACGGGAGGCGAGCACACCGATCACGGCGAAACCGAACTGCGGCGGATTGCCCAGGCCCGTGACGCCCGTCGCGCGCTGGGCGGAGAGCAGCTCGTCGGCCCGGTTCTTCTCCTCCTCGTTCATACCGACACCGGCGTCATCGATGATGATGCAAACGCCCTTGGGCACGGTGCGGATGGTGATGTCGATGGGGGAATCGGGGGCGGAGTAGCTGGTCGCGTTGTCCAGCAGCTCGGCGAGGGCCAGCGCGACGGGTTCGACGGCCCGGCTGACCAGGGCGAAGTTGCTCTGGGAGCGGATCTCCACGCGCGTGTAGTGACGGATGCGGCCCTTGGCACTGCGCACCACGTCGTACACGGAGGCGACGGCCCGCTGACGGCCCAGCCAGCCGTCACACAGAACGGCGATCGACTGCGCACGGCGGCCGAACTGCGAGTTCATGTGGTCGATCTCCAGCAGGTCCTGGAGAATGTGGTGCTCGCCGTACCGGTCCTGCAGCTTCGTGATCGCAAGCTGCTGCTCGTTGGCGAGACCCTGAAGCGTCCGCATCGCGGACTTCAGAGCGCTCTTGGTGGCTTCCTCGGCGCGTACTTGAGCATCCTGAACCGCTGTTGCGTAGTTGTTTTCGAGTTCGGCGGTGCGGTTATCCAGCTCCGCCTTCTCCTCGCTGAGCTTCGCTCTCGATTTTCGACCGCGGATAATGGCGGTTGCGGCGAGAGGCGTGCCAGCGATCAGGGCCCAGAGGGCAGGGTCCTGTATGTAATGCGTCATAAGACTCTCTTTGAACGACTAGACCGCCAGGGACTGAAGGGTGTGCTGCAATAAGAATCCGGGGTGTTATGGAGAGGCAGCGGTAAGTCAGCGTTCGTGCGGCGCCCAAAGGGACGGGGCGCACCGCACTCGGCCTGCCGGGGGCTGCGCGCAGGCAGGGGTGCGCCGGCACGGCTCCATATGCCCAACTGGCGGCATAGTGCTCCTCAGAGTGGTAACCCTCTCGGCTGATTTACCGGATCGCCGTGTATCTAACGGGCCCTTGGCTAGCCTGGCAAGCGCGGTGATCGTATCACCAGGGGCAGGTGGCCCCGTGCATGTGCCGGAGGCCCATTCAACCACCTGACACTGTTTCAGCCATCCCCGCATTCTGCCTCATTGGCCGACGTCAGCGCATGTTCCGCAGTCATGGTCGGCGCGCGCCGCAGGCCACTCCGGGCGGTGGTCCCAGACATCAGATATCGGGCATTCGCCGCGCGCTGTGAGCGCATCGTGGAGAGTGTGTGGAGAAGGCCGTCGAATTGCTTCGGCATTAATTAGCTTTACTTGCGCGTTATGGATTTACTTCCGATAAGTGGCGTATCGGAATCCATGGACCGCGGCCGGTATCGTCGGGGCGTGTCCGATCAGCCCTGCCCCGCACCCGCTCCCACCCTCTTCACCTGGGAGTTCGCCACTGATCCCTACCCCGCCTACGCCTGGCTACGCGAGTACGCCCCGGTGCATCGGACCACGCTCCCCAGCGGGGTCGAGGCCTGGCTGGTCACTCGCTACGCCGATGCCCGGCAAGCCCTGGCCGACGCCCGGCTGTCGAAGAACCCACAGCGGCACAGTGAGTCCGCTCACGCCCGCGGCAAAGTGGGCATTCCCGGCGAGCGGCGCGCGGATCTGACGACACATCTGCTCAATATCGACCCCCCGGACCACACCCGGCTGCGGCGGCTGGTCTCCAAGGCGTTCACCCCGCGCCGCGTCGCCGCGTTCGCCCCACGGGTGCGCGAGCTGACCGACGGCCTCATCGACGCCTTCGAGGAGCGGGGAGAGGCCGACCTCATCCACGAGTTCGCCTTTCCTCTCCCTATCTACGCGATCTGCGATCTGCTCGGCGTCCCGAGGGAGGACCAGGACGACTTCCGGGACTGGGCCGGAATGATGATCCGGCACGGCGGAGGTCCGCGCGGCGGAGTGGCCCGCGCGGTGAAGCGAATTCGCACATATCTGGCCGAGTTGATCCACCGTAAGCGCGCCGCACTCGGCGACGACCTGATCTCCGATCTCATCCGGGCCAGTGACCACGGTGACCACCTCACCGAGAACGAGGTCGCGGCGATGGCCTTCATCCTCTTGTTCGCCGGTTTCGAGACCACCGTCAATCTCATCGGCAACGGCGTCTACGCACTGCTGCGCAACCCCGAGCAGCGCGCACAACTCCAGCGGTCCCTGGGAGAGGGAGGAACGGAGGGAACGGAAGAAGGAGGGGAAACAGGGGACGAGGGGCTGCTCGCCACCGCCGTCGAGGAACTGCTGCGCTACGACGGCCCGGTGGAGATGGCTACCTGGCGGTTCGCCGCCGAGCCGCTCACCCTCGGCGGGCAGCACATCGCGGAGGGGGAACCGGTGTTGGTGGTGATCGCCGCCGCCGACCGCGACCCCGAGCGCTTCGCCGGTCCCGACGTACTCGACCTCGCCCGCACCGACAACCAGCACCTCGGCTACGGCCATGGCATCCACTACTGCCTGGGCGCCCCGCTCGCCCGCCTGGAGGCGCGGACCGCGCTCGCCACCCTGCTGCGCCGACTCCCCGATCTCCGGCTCGCGGTGGAGCCGGACGAGCTGCGCCGACGCGGCGGGCTCATCATGCGCGGGCTGCGCACCCTTCCGGTGACCTGGGGAAAGTGACAAACAGTCAACCGCGTGACCGTGGCGTGACCTGGGATACACCGGCTTGTGATGATCGTGTGGCGTCGCTATGTTCAACCGACAACCGAGCCCCCACACGAGAGGCGATTCGCATGCTTTCCGGGAACGGACGTCACCGCCGCCCCCGCCAGGCTCCGGCCATCGTCGTCGCCGCGGGGGTGACCGGTGCGAGCATCGCCATCCCGCTCTTCGGAGCGACCGGCGCCCAGGCCGCCCCCGCCACCACGTGGGACCACGTCGCCGAGTGCGAGAGCGCGGGGATGTGGAGCGCCAACGAGGGCAACGGCTTCTACGGCGGCCTGCAGCTGACCCTCGACATGTGGAAGAAGTACGGGGGCACCGGTTACGCCCCGCGGCCCGACCTGGCCAGCCGCTCCCAGCAGATAGCCGTCGCCGAGTCGATACTCGGCGACCGCGGCCCGGACGCCTGGCCCAGCTGCGCGCTGAACGCCGGGCTGACCGGCGGCGGTGACGCCCCGGATGTGAATCCGGGCAGTACGGCGCCCCCGTCCCGGCAGGACGCGCAGCGCGGCGACTCAGGCGGCTCGGGCGACCGCGGGGACTCGGGTGAACGCGACGGCGCCCCGTCCGGCAAGACGCCCGACGCGACGGACACCCCCGGCGCCTCGAACACCCCCGGCGCACCGGACGCGTCGGACGCGCCGGAGCAGCCCCAGGACTCCGCCTCGCCCGACGGGCCGGACGGACCGGACGGCGACGCGCCCTCCCCGTCCCCTTCTTCAGGCGCGTCGGACCCGACGCCGGCCCCCTCCTCCACCGAGGGCGGCTCCGGGGGCCCTTCGGGGGAGCACCGGGGCGAACAGGACCAGGATGAGCGGCCGAGCGGCCATGCCTCGCGCGGCGGTGCCGACAGGGCCGAAAACCCCACGGATGGCGGCTACACAGTGCGTCCGGGTGACAACCTTTCAGCAATCGCCGAAAAGCAGGAATCGGGCGGCGACTGGCGTCGGATCTACGCATCCAACGAAAACCTGATCGGAACCGACCCGGATCTCATCATCCCTGGTCAGCGACTTGACCTCACCATCAGGGGCCAGTAGTTCAGGGGGATTTGCCCGATCTGGCACCGGTGAGACATACCTCTCGTCACATTTTCCCTCCCGTCCGTCGTGTCCGGTCTCTCCACACCCGGCCCCACCTGCGCCGATGTAGCCCGAGTGACCTCGATAACACCCCTCTTCGCTGCGATAAGGGTGTTTGAACGTTTCCCGGACGTGTGTTTAACGTCTTTCCGCTCGCCACAACGAGCACCGTCGACCGTCACGCCGAGTCCTGCCGGCGGTCGTCCGGTACCGACGCGCCAGCGCCGAAGGCAGGAGCGGGGGACCCAAGGTAAGTGCCGGGAGGCCAGCAGCATCGGCCGAGCGGCTTGGGGTGAAGCTGGGTGCGGACCTCCGCACCCAGCCGGGCAACTCACGCCCGAACCCGACAGCTCACCTCGTAGGCGTCGGTGAGGAAACGAACCAACATGTCCAACGCTCAGGGCAAGCACCGTCGTCCCTCCAAGGCCACCCGTATCGTCGCGCTCGCCGGCCTCGCCGGAGCCGCGGTGGCCACCCCGCTCATCGGTGCGACGTCCGCCTCTGCCGCCACCAGCTCCCAGTGGGACCAGGTCGCGCAGTGCGAGTCAGGCGGCAACTGGTCGATCAACACCGGCAACGGCTACTCCGGTGGCCTGCAGTTCTCCTCCTCCACCTGGGCCGCCTACGGCGGTACCGCCTTCGCTCCCACCGCTGACAAGGCCGGCAAGGCCCAGCAGATCCAGGTGGCCGAGAAGGTCCTCTCCAGCCAGGGCAAGGGTGCCTGGCCGGTCTGCGGCAAGGGCCTGACCAGCGGCGGCGCCCCGTCCGCCCCCGCGCCCTCCACCCCGCAGCAGAGCCAGCCCGACTCCAAGCAGTCGGCCCCGTCCGCCAAGCCGAAGGCCGCGCCGCGCAGCGCGCCCGAGCACGCCGCGCGCGCCGAGACCCGCGGCCCGATCAAGAAGGGCGACGGCGAGTACAAGGTCAAGTCCGGTGACACCCTTGGCAAGATCGCCAAGGCGGAGCACGTCAAGGGCGGCTGGAAGAAGCTGTTCGACCTGAACAAGAACATCGTCCAGCACGCCGACGTGATCTTCCCCGGCCAGCAGCTGCACCTGAGCTGAACCGCCCCACCGTAGTCAACGAGCCCCGGCCGGGTGCGCCGCCCCCACGGTGCACCCCGCCGGGGCTTCGGTGCGGTTAGGCTCATGCTGCTACCGAAGACCCATACGAAGGAGATCCTCGTGCCGTCCATCGACGTCGTCGTAGCTCGCGAGATCCTCGACTCGCGAGGCAACCCCACGGTCGAGGTCGAGGTCGGCCTCGACGACGGCAGCACCGGCCGTGCCGCCGTCCCGTCCGGCGCCTCCACCGGCGCCTTCGAGGCCCTCGAACTCCGTGACGGCGACAAGAACCGCTATGGCGGCAAGGGCGTGGAGAAGGCCGTCCTCGCCGTCATCGAGCAGATCGGCCCCGAGCTGGTCGGGTACGACGCCACCGAGCAGCGCCTGATCGACCAGGCGATGTTCGACCTGGACGCCACCCCGGACAAGTCCTCGCTCGGCGCCAACGCCATCCTCGGCGTCTCCCTCGCGGTGGCGCATGCCGCCTCCGAGGCGTCCGACCTGCCTCTCTTCCGTTACCTCGGCGGCCCGAACGCGCACCTGCTGCCGGTCCCGATGATGAACATCCTCAACGGCGGCTCGCACGCCGACTCCAATGTGGACATCCAGGAGTTCATGATCGCGCCGGTCGGCGCGGAGTCCTTCTCCGAGGCCCTGCGCTGGGGCGCCGAGGTCTACCACACCCTCAAGGGCGTGCTGAAGGAGCGGGGCCTGTCCACCGGCCTCGGCGACGAGGGCGGCTTCGCGCCGAACCTCGACTCCAACCGGGATGCCCTGGACCTGATCGTCGAGGCCATCAAGAAGGCCGGTTACCAGCCCGGCCAGGACATCGCGCTCGCGCTCGACGTCGCCGCCTCCGAGTTCCACAAGGACGGCGTCTACCAGTTCGAGGGCAAGGACCGCACCGCGTCCGAGATGACCGCGTACTACGCCGAGCTGGTCGACGCGTACCCGCTGGTCTCCATCGAGGACCCGCTGAACGAGGAGGACTGGGACGGCTGGAAGACGATCACCGAGCAGCTCGGTGACAAGGTCCAGCTGGTCGGTGACGACCTGTTCGTCACCAACCCCGAGCGGCTGGCCCGCGGCATCGACAACGACACCGCGAACGCCCTGCTGGTCAAGGTCAACCAGATCGGCTCGCTGACCGAGACCCTCGACGCCGTCGAGCTGGCCCAGCGCAGCGGCTTCAAGTGCATGATGTCGCACCGCTCCGGTGAGACCGAGGACGTCACCATCGCCGACCTGGCCGTCGCCACCAACTGCGGCCAGATCAAGACCGGCGCCCCGGCCCGCTCCGAACGGGTGGCCAAGTACAACCAGCTCCTGCGCATCGAGGAGATCCTGGACGACGCCGCGGTGTACGCGGGCCGCTCCGCCTTCCCGCGCTTCAAGGGCTGACCGCTTCCCGATCCTCAAGGAGCGGACACGTCTGACGCTTGTCCCCGGCCACGGTCCCGTACCGTGGCCGGGGACGACGTTACTCAAGCGGGAACTGCTCAAGCGAAGTCATCACCGGGGAGGCGACGTGCCGGCGGATCGGTTCTCCACCGCGACCAGGCTCAAGGCGCTCGGCGAACACGCCGCCGCCCGGGTCTACCGTGCCCGGATCAAACGCCGCCGCAGCCGGCTCACCGGCCGGGCCGCCCTCCTCGCGCTGGTCGTCTGCTCCCTGGTGGTCGCGCTGGCCTACCCCATGCGGCAGTACATCTCCCAGCGCTCGGAGATCGCCGACCAGCGGCGCCAGGCCCAGCGCGAGCGCGCCGAGGTGGCCAAGCTGAGCGAGCAGAAGGCCCGGCTGCACGACCCCGCGTACATCGAGCGGCAGGCCCGCGCCCATCTGCACTACCTGATGCCGGGCGAGACCGGCTTCAGCATGGTGGACCCCGGCGCCCGGGCCGAGCACTCCACCGACCAGGGCGCGGGCGACCGCCCCTGGTACACCAACCTCTGGGACGCCGTGGACACGGCGGACGCGCCGAAGGCGGCCGCCGAGCGGCGCTGACGCGCGCACCGGCGCTCGTCACGGTCGCACCCGGCACCCGGTCCGACACCGATCGAAGAGAACTTTTCCCCTCATGGACACGCCCCCTCCGCAGACGGAGCCCACCGCGCCCACCGACGCGGACATCGCCGCCGTCAAGGAGCAGCTGAACCGCCTGCCGCGCGGCCTGCGCGCCGTCGCGCACCGCTGCCCCTGCGGCAACCCCGATGTCGTCGAGACCGCGCCGCGCCTGGAGGACGGCACGCCGTTCCCCACGACGTACTACCTGACCTGCCCGCGTGCCGCGTCCGCGATCGGCACGCTGGAGGCGGAGGGCGTGATGAAGGAGATGACGGCCCGGCTCGGCAGCGACCCCGAGCTCGCCGCCGCCTACCGCGCCGCCCACGAGGACTACATCGCGCGCCGCGACGCCATCGAGGTGCTGGAGGGCTTCCCGAGCGCGGGCGGCATGCCGGACCGGGTGAAGTGCCTGCACGTCCTGGTCGGTCACTCCCTCGCTGCCGGGCCCGGGGTCAACCCGCTCGGCGACGAGGCGATCGCGCTGCTGCCCGAGTGGTGGCGCAAGGGCCCGTGCGTCGCGCCCTGTGCCCAGCAGACCTGTGCCCAGCAGACGGAAGAGGAGACCGCATGACCCGCGTCGCGGCCGTGGACTGCGGCACCAACTCGATCCGGCTGCTGGTCGCCGACGCCGACCCGGCCACGGGTGAGCTGACCGAGCTGGACCGCCGGATGAAGATCGTCCGGCTGGGCCAGGGCGTGGACCGCACCGGCAGGCTGGCCCCCGAGGCGCTGGAGCGCACCTTCGCCGCGTGCCGGGAGTACGCGGAGGTCATACGCACGCTCGGCGCCGAGCGCGTCCGCTTCGTCGCCACCTCGGCCTCGCGGGACGCCGAGAACCGCGAGGAGTTCGTGCGCGGCGTCGTGGACATCCTCGGCGTCGAGCCCGAGGTGATCACCGGGGACCAGGAGGCGGAGTTCTCCTTCACCGGCGCGACCAAGGAGCTGACCGGCCATGAGCATCTGAGCGGCCCGTTCCTGGTGGTGGACCTCGGCGGCGGCTCGACCGAGTTCGTCAGCGGTGACGACGGGGTGCGGGCGGCCCGCAGCGTCGACATCGGCTGTGTGCGGCTGACCGAGCGGCATCTCGTCGTGGACGGCGAGATCACCGAGGTGCCGACGGGGGATCAGATCTCGGCCATCAGGGCGGATATCGAGCGGGCGCTGGATCTGGCCGAGGAGAAGGTGCCGCTCACCGGCTGTTGCCGCCCCGGCGAGGGCGGCCACACCCTGGTCGGGCTGGCCGGTACGGTCACCACGGTCGCCGCCATCGCGCTGGGGCTGGCGGAGTACGACCCGGCCGCGATCCACCACGCCCGGGTGCACGCCGGTCAGGTCGGCGAGATCACGGCCAAGCTGCTGACCTCGACCCACGCGGAGCGGGCGGCGATCGGAGCGATGCATCCGGGCCGGGTCGACGTGATCACCGCGGGCGCCCTGGTGCTGCTGTCGATCATGGACCGGACCGGTGCCGAGGAGGTCGTCGTGAGCGAACACGACATCCTCGACGGCATCGCCTGGAGCATCTCCTGAGCGGGAACGTTATCGTCTGAGCGGCTGTGGAGGGCCCTTCCGGGGCCTTCCGCGGACCCCCGCCAAAAGAGTTCGTGAAACTCTTCACATGAAAAAGGTGCCTGGTGGCCGCCTTCTGGGCCGCCTCGGGGCCGCTATTGGTGACGGTGTTCATCAACTCGGCCGGATCATGGGCCGGCCGACCGATGCGCGGGACCGCTCGGGAACCCCGTGGTCTACTCGCGCGTTCAACAGCTATCGCTGCTCAGCGGGGCTGGGAACCTCGCGCTCCGGTTACCGGTTCCCTGGCCGGGCTATGGCCTGCAGCAAGGGGGCGGCGGAGTGTAGCAGATACCCCCACATTGCTTGTGAAGGGGCTCACGAGGTCCCCCTCGGGGGGTGCTGGATACTCGAATCATGAGCACCACGGAGCGTCCCAGGATCCTCGTTGTAGGCGGTGGGTACGTAGGCCTGTACGCGGCGCGCCGCATCCAGAAGAAGATGCGGTACGGCGAGGCGACCGTCACGGTCGTCGACCCGCGCTCGTACATGACGTACCAGCCCTTCCTCCCCGAAGCTGCGGCCGGCAGCATCTCTCCGCGCCACGTCGTGGTTCCGCTGCGGCGTGTGCTTCCCAAGGCGGAGGTCCTCACCGGCCGGGTGTCGAACATCGACCAGGACCGCAAGGTCGCCGTCGTCCAGCCGATCGTCGGCGAGGCGTACGAGCTGCCCTTCGACTACCTCGTCATCGCGATGGGAGCGGTCTCCCGCACCTTCCCGATTCCCGGCCTGGCCGAGAACGGCATCGGGATGAAGGGGATAGAAGAGGCCATCGGCCTGCGCAACCACGTTCTCGAGCAGCTCGACAAGGCCGACTCGACCACGGACGAGGACATCCGACGCAAGGCGCTCACCTTCGTCTTCGTCGGCGGTGGCTTCGCGGGTGCGGAGACCATCGGCGAGGTCGAGGACATGGCCCGCGACGCTGCCAAGTACTACCCGAACGTGAAGCGCGAGGACATGCGCTTCGTGCTCGTCGACGCGGCCGACAAGATCCTTCCCGAGGTCGGCCCGAAGCTCGGCCAGTGGGGCCTGGAGCACCTGCAGAACCGCGGTGTCGAGATCTACCTCAACACCTCGATGAACTCCTGCGTCGACGGCCACGTGGTGCTCAAGAACGGCCTCGAGGTCGACTCCAACACCATCGTGTGGACCGCGGGCGTCAAGCCCAACCCGGCGCTCGCCCGGTTCGGTCTCCCGCTCGGCCCGCGCGGCCACGTGGACACCGGCGCGACCCTCCAGGTGAAGGACACCGACTACATCTGGGCCGCGGGCGACAACGCCCAGGTGCCGGACCTCGCCAGCGGCGAGGGCGCCTGGTGCCCGCCGAACGCCCAACACGCGCTGCGCCAGGCCAAGGTCCTCGGCGACAACGTGATCTCGGGCATGCGCGGCTTCCCGCAGGCCGAGTACAAGCACGCCAACAAGGGTGCCGTCGCGGGTCTCGGCCTCCACAAGGGCGTCGCGATGATCGTCCTCGGCAAGATGAAGATCAAGCTCAAGGGCCGGCTGGCCTGGTACATGCACCGTGGCTACCACGGCATGGCGATGCCGACCTTCAACCGCAAGATCCGGGTCTTCGCCGACTGGACGCTGGGCATGTTCCTCAAGCGTGAGGTCGTCTCGCTCGGCGCCATGGAGAACCCCCGCGAGGAGTTCTACGAGGCCGCCGCCCCGGTCTCCGCGGCCGCCGCCGCGAAGCCCGCCGCCGACGTCGCCGCGGAGAAGGCCAAGGCGTCCTGACGCCGGAGCCCGGCACCGGGCACATCCGGCAGCGGAACATCTCAAGAGCGAAAACACGCCAAGGGCGTCCGCCATCCGTGGGGCGGACGCCCTTCGCGTGCGCCCTTTTTACCGATTCCAGACGTGTCGGCGGGCATGTTCGGGCGGTTCCATGGTGTTTACGTGGTGAGTGAATCTTCCCTGACTCGCCATCATGGAGGTGTGCCGACATGACCGACGCCGCCGCGCGACTCGCCGACCTGGCCGAGGAGGTGCTGGGAGCCCCGCTCCCGCTGCGCATCCGGGCCTGGGACCGCAGCGAGAGCGGTCCGCCCGGCGCCCCCGTTCTCATCCTGCGCCACCGCCGCGCGCTGCGCCGGATGCTGTGGAAGCCGGGCGAACTGGGGCTGGCCCGGGCCTGGGTGGCGGGCGACCTTGATGTGGAGGGCGACCTCTACGAGGCGCTGGACCAGCTGGCCGGGCTGCTGTGGGAGCGGAGCGAACCCGCCGCCCCGCGCCGGACCCGCCTCGCCGCGGCCCTGAGGTCGCTGCGCGACCCGAAGACCCGCACCGCCGTCCGCGACCTGGTCGCCCTCGCCGGTCCCGGACTGCCACCGGCCCCGCCGCGCGAGGAGACCGGGGCGACCCGCGGGCCGCTGCACACCCTGCGCCGTGACAAACAGGCCATCAGCCACCACTACGACGTCGGCAACGACTTCTACGAGCTGGTGCTCGGCCCCTCGATGGTCTACTCGTGCGCGTACTGGGACAGACCGGACGCGACGCTGGAAGAAGCCCAGCGGGCCAAGCTGGACCTCGTCTGCCGCAAGCTCGCGCTGGAGCCCGGGCAGCGGCTGCTGGACGTGGGGTGCGGCTGGGGCTCGATGGTGCTGCACGCGGCGCGCGAGTACGGGGTGCGCGCCGTCGGCATCACGCTCTCCGAGGAGCAGGCGGTGTACGCCCGTAAGCGCATCGCGGACGCCGGGCTGACCGAGAAGGTCGAGATCCGGGTGCAGGACTACCGCGAGATCGACGACGGCCCGTACGACGCGATCTCCTCGATCGGCATGGCCGAGCACGTGGGTTCCGTACGGTACGCCGAGTACACCGGCATCCTGCACCGGCTGCTGGCCCCCGGCGGGCGGCTGCTGAACCACCAGATCGCGCGGCGCCCCGAGCCGGACGAGGACGCGTACCACGTGGACGAGTTCATCGACCGCTACGTCTTCCCCGACGGCGAACTGGCCCCCGTCGGCCGGACCGTGACCCAGCTGGAAGAGGCCGGATTCGAGGTGCGCGACGTGGAGGCGATCCGTGAGCACTACGGGCTCACCCTGCGCCGCTGGGTCGCCAACCTGGAGCGGTCCTGGCCACGGGCCGTCCGGCTGACCTCCCCGGGCCGGGCCCGGGTCTGGCGGCTCTACATGGCCGCCTGCGCCCTGTCGTTCGAACGCAACCGGATCGGCGTCAATCAGATCCTCGCCGTCCGTACGCCGGAGGGCGGCGCGTCCGGGCTGCCGCTGCGGGCCCGCGACTGGCGCGGCTGAGAACGCGGAACGGGCCTGACGCGCTTCCCGCGCGTCAGGCCCGTTCCCGTCACTCCAGGCCGGTCTACTCGGCCTTGATGGACTCCAGCATGTTGAGCTTGGCCGCCCGGCGGGCGGGCCACAGGGCCGCCAGCACGCCCACGACGGCGGCCATCCCCAGGAAGAGGCCCATCCGGCCCCACGGCAGTACCAGTTCGTAGGTCGGCAGCCCGGTGGCGATCAGCTCACCGGCCGCCCAGCCGAAGAACACGCCGAGGCCGATCCCGAGCACCCCGCCGAAGAGCGAGATGACCAGTGACTCCAGCCGCACCATCCGCTTGATGCCGCGCCGGTCCAGGCCGATGGCCCGCAGCATGCCGATCTCCTGCGACCGCTCGAAGACCGACATGGCCAGGGTGTTGATGACCCCGAGCACCGCGACGATCACGGCCATGGCCAGCAGGCCGTAGAGCATGTTCAGCATCAGGGTGAACAGCTTGGCGATCTGGTCGGAGATGTCCTTCTTGGTCTGGATCTGGAGGGCCGGGTTGTTGCCCAGCGCCTCCGTCAGCTTGTCCTTGTTGGCCTCGGTCGCGCCGCCCTTGGTCTTCAGCATCACCTGGAAGTCGGTGACGGCGGTCATGTGCGGGGTGATGGTGGCGGTGTCGGTCCAGAGGCCGCGGACCATCTGGTTGCCCTCGTACACACCGCCCACGGTCAGCTTGGTGCTGGTGCCGTCCTGGTACGTCACCGGGACGGTCGAGCCGACCTTCCAGCCGTTCTTGTCGGCGGTCTTGTCGTCGACGACGGCCTTCTTGCCACCGAAGCCGGAGAAGGACCCCTGGAGGAAGTCCACGCCCACCAGTTCGGCGACGGCCTTGGGGTTGACGCCCGTCAGAGTGGACGTCTCGCCGCCGATCCTGGCCGGGGCCTGGCGCAGCGGGCTGACCGCGGTGACCTCGGACTCCTTCTCCAGGGTCTTGGAGACCTCCGGGGAGAGCGGCCGCGGGGCCCCGCCCCCGCCGCCCATGCTGACGACGTAGTCGGCCTTCAGCCCGTCCGAGGCCATCTGGTCGATGCCCTTCTGGACGCTGCCCGCGATGACCGTCATACCGGTGATCAGGGTGAGGCCGACCATCAGCGCGGAGGCGGTGGCGGCGGTACGGCGCGGGTTGCGCACCGCGTTCTGCCGGGCGAGCTTGCCGGACATCCCGAAGAGCCGCAGCACCGGAGAGGCGGCCGCGATCAGCGGCCGGGACAGCAGCGGGGTGAGCACGAACACGCCGATCACCAGGACCGCCGCACCGAACGCCATCGAACCCTTGCCGTCCATGCCCTGGCCGGAGCCGTAGAGCACCAGCGCGACACCGATGGCGCCGAGGATCGCGCCGATCGTGTTCCGTACCACCAGACCGCGGGTCGTCGGCGCCGCGTGGACGCTGTTCATCGCGGCGATCGGCGGGATCTTCGCGGCGCGGCGGCCGGGCAGCCAGGCGGCGAGCACGGTCACCACGACGCCGACGAGCAGCGAGGCCAGCACGGTGGTCGGCTCGATGACCAGCGGTCCGTCCGGGACGACGGCCCCGGTGGCGCTGAGCAGCGAGCGCAGCCCGGCGCCGATGCCGACACCGGCGGCCATGCCCACGACAGCCGCGATGGCGCCGACGGCGGTGGCCTCGATCAGCACCGAGCGGGTCACCTGGCGGCGGCTCGCGCCGACCGCCCGCATCAGGGCCAGTTCCTTGGTGCGCTGGGAGACCAGCATGGTGAAGGTGTTGGCGATGATGAAGATGCCGACGAAGAGCGCGATCCCGGCGAACACCAGCATCGCGGTCTGCATGCTGCTCATGCCCTGCTTGATCTGCTCGGCCTGGTCGTCGGCGAGCTTCTGGCCGGTGGCGGCCTGCGCGTCCGCGGGCAGGATCTTGTCGACCGCGGACTTCAGGGCGGCCTGCGACGTCCCGGGGGCGGCCTTCACGTCGATCTCGTCGAACTGGCCGGGCTTGGCGAACAGCTTCTGCGCGGTGGCGTTGTCGTACAGCGCGAGGCTGCCGCCCGCCGCGACGTTGCCGTCCTCGGTGGTGAAGACACCCGCGATCTTCTCGGTGCGCACCGGGCCGTTCACGGACACCCGGATGGTGTCACCGGCCTTGTAGTGGCCCTTCTGGGCGGACTTGGAGTCGAGCGCGATCTCGCCCGCGGCCTGGGGCGCGCGGCCCTCGGTCATCGTGTACCGCGGGTCCTTGCCGTCGGGGCCCGGGTAGTAGTTCCCGCCGAGGGTGGAGAAGCCGCCGCCGAGCATCTCGCCGTTGCGGTCGGAGAGGGCGGTGAAGCCCTTGATGACGCCGGTGGCGGAGGCGGCGCCGTCCACCTTGGCCGCCTTGTCGAGCACCGGCTGGCCGAGCCGCGGCGTGTCGCCGGGGACGGCCGAGCCGGAGTCCTTCTTATGCGGGGTGATGGCGACGTCGACGCCGTCGAAGCCCTTTTCGGAGCTCTTCTGATAGGCGGCGGAGATGGTGTTGGTGAAGACCAGGGTGCCGGAGACGAAGGCCACGCCGAGCATGACGGCGAGGACGGTCATCAGCAGCCGGGCCTTGTGCGCGAGCACGTTGCGCAAGGCGGTACGGAGCATGGGAGTCAGTCCTGGGGAGGATAGAGAGAGGTGCGGAGGCGACAGCGGCGTGCGGTGACGGACGCGCGCCTCGCGTCAGCTCGTACGGCCCTTGGCGTCGAACCGCTTCATGCGGTCCAGCACCGAGTCGGCGGTGGGGTCCAGCAGCTCGTCCACGATCCGGCCGTCGGCGAGGAAGACCACCCGGTCGGCGTAGGCCGCGGCGACCGGGTCGTGGGTCACCATGACCACGGTCTGGCCCAGTTCGCGCACCGAGTTGCGCAGGAAGCCCAGCACCTCGGCGCCGGAGCGGGAGTCGAGGTTTCCGGTGGGCTCGTCCGCGAAGATGATGTCGGGCTTGCCGGCCAGCGCGCGGGCCACGGCGACACGCTGCTGCTGACCGCCGGAGAGCTGGCTGGGCCGGTGCTTGAGCCGCCCGGCGAGGCCGACCGTCTCCACGACCTGGTCCAGCCACCGCTGGTCGGCCTTACGCCCCGCGATGTCCATCGGCAGGGTGATGTTCTCCAGCGCGTTCAGCGTCGGCAGCAGGTTGAACGCCTGGAAGATGAACCCGATCTTGTCGCGGCGCAGTTGGGTGAGCTTCTTGTCCTTGAGGGAGGTCAGCTCGACATCGCCGATGCGGGCCGAGCCGCTGGAGACGGAGTCGAGGCCCGCCATGCAGTGCATGAGCGTCGACTTGCCCGAACCCGACGGGCCCATGATCGCGGTGAATTCGGCTTGCCGGAACTCGACGGAGACGGCGTCGAGGGCGACGACCTGGGTCTCGCCCTGTCCGTAGACCTTGGAGAGGTCCGTTGCTCGGGCCGCCGCCGTCGTGGGACGGGCGGCGGTCTCGACGCCGGAAGTGCTGGTGGTCACGGTGGGGAGCTCCTGTCGTGCGGTGCGGTCGGCCGGGACGTCCTTCCATCGTCCTTGCCGGAGGGAGGGACGTAATCCCTCGCTCCTCCGGTTCTGCGCGCGACTCGGGTCGTAGGCGCGTCGGCCGGAGTCCTCCTTGGGTAGGAGAGGACCCCCCGAACGGGGGCATCGAGATTGCGTCAATCCGCCGTCAAAGGGGTCACAGGGCATATAAGCAGGTCCGGTCGGGCGCTGGCTTCGGCGGGTAGCCCGACCCGCTGCTGATGGGCCCTCAGTTGCCAATAAAATAAGACAACCTCGGTCCGGTGATTCGCTGTTCGGGTCCATCGGCCCGGATAGGCTCGTGCTGCTCTCCTATGGGGAGGGAGGTACGCACGTCGTACGTCCCAGGGTGAGCCGCCTGCCCGGATGGTGGAATGCAGACACGGCGAGCTTAAACCTCGCTGCCCCTCGCGGGCGTACCGGTTCAAGTCCGGTTCCGGGCACCTCCAGCTCTTGTGGGCGCACTCTGCGTGCGCGCCCGGTCGCCCATCGTGCGACCAGGGCCCGCGTCCGGTCCCGCACCGGCTTCCGGGGGGACCTCGCGCCGTCCGCGCGCGCGTGAAAAGATCCTCCTTGGGCACTAGGGTGCTTTCTTTGCTTACCCATTACTCTTGAGGCAAGGTCGCGCAGGGCGGCCACGGAGGAGTGAGATGAGGAGCAGCAACCCGGTCTTCTCGCGACGGGGGTTCAGCCGCGGCGGCGGCTACGCCGGCTTCGGCGCGGCCCAGCAGGCCGGGGGCCCCGCCGCGGCACAGGGCAACCCCTACGCGGGCAGTAACCCGTATGCGCAAGCGCAGCAGGCACCGGCCAACCCTTACGCGGCGGGCGGCCAGCAGAACCTGACGCCCGAGCAGCTCCAGCAGATGTACGGAGCGCCCCCGGCCGGTCCGCAGACCGGCCGGATGACGATGGACGACGTCGTCATGCGCACCGGCATGACGCTGGGCACCGTCATCGTCGCCGCCGCGGCCGCCTGGATCGCCCACCTGCCCATCGGCGCGGGCATCGGCGCCGCGCTGGTCGCGATGGTGCTGGGCTTGGTGCAGTCGTTCAAGCGCACTCCCTCGCCCGCGCTCATCATGGGATACGCCCTCTTCGAGGGGCTCTTCCTCGGCGTCATCAGCCAGGTGTACAACGAGCGCTGGTCCGGCGCCCCGATGCAGGCGGTCATCGGCACGATGGCCGTCTTCGTCGGTGTGCTCGCCGCGTACAAGACCCGGCTCATCCGGGTGAACGCGCGCTTCCAGCGCTTCGTGCTCGCGGCGGCCATCGGCTTCATCCTGCTGATGGCGGTCAACCTGCTGTTCGCCGCCATCGGCGGCGGTGACGGCATGGGCCTGCGTTCCGGCCCCGTGGGCATCGTCTTCGGGATCATCGGTGTCGTGCTCGGTGCCGCGTTCCTGGCGATGGACTTCAAGCAGGTCGAGGACGGCGTCCGGTACGGCGCTCCGCGCGAGGAGTCCTGGCTGGCCGCGTTCGGTCTGACGCTGTCGCTGGTGTGGATCTACCTGGAGCTGCTCCGGCTGATCTCCATCTTCAGGGACTAGCTCTGGAAGGCGTCCGGGGGTTGCGGCCCCCGGGCCACCCCGCACCCCGCACAGCCGAAGGGCCCGTGGAGGCAATCGCCTCCACGGGCCCTTCGCCGTCTGCGGCATAAGCCGCTCTTGTGCCGTGCCCGTCTGTGGTACACGCTCCGCCTCCAGGCAGCGGGCCGCAGCGAGCTACAGCAGCTTGCGCGCCGCGCGCCTCAGGTCGTGTTCGTGGATGATCGCTTTGGCGTGCCCGTAGGCAAGCTGGTGCTCGCCCCGCAGCCAGCTGACCTTCTCCTCGAAGCGGAAGAAGGCGGGACCTTCGTCTACGGTACGCAGCCAGTCGGCAACATCACGGCCGGTGCATTGGGGGATGCGGGAGAGTAGGTTCCGGTGAGTCTCGTCGGAGAAGATCTGGGACATCGGCGCCTCCGGACGCGTCATTCCGGGCCCGGGTTCACACCCGGGTGGGGTCCTTCAGCTCACCGTGCCTGAGTGTTCGGCCGTTGGCAACAGTCCGTCGGTGGCGCATACGCTCTCGGCGTGGATGATGCGACGTACCTGCTCCGTGCCGTCGACCGTCTCGCCGACCGGCTGCGCGCCCTTCCGCAGTCCCGGCTGCACCAGGGCGCGGCGGCCGAAGGACTGGCTCTGGCGAGGGAATTGTCCGTGCGGGCCCAGCGTCTGGAGGCGCCCGGGACCCCGCCGCGGATCATGCCGGACGCGGGGGTGTTCATGATCGCCGACCAGGTCGCGGTGGCGGGTCATGACTTGGCGCACGCGCTGGAGCGCGCGCCGGGTGGCGCAGCGGACGCGGAGAGCGGTGGGAGCGGGCGCGCGGCCGAGGCGGTCGCGCTCGTCGAGGCGGCGGCGGGGCGCTGCGGGCTCTGAGGGTCCCGAGGCGGGCGCGGGGCTATCCGCCGATGGACACGTGCGCGTTCGCGTTCAGGTTCACGTTCGCGTTCACAGCGAGGCGATGACGCGGTCGGCGAGGACGTACACGTTCTCGCCGCCGCAGCCGAAGGTGAGGGCGTACGCGCCCGAGACGCCCGAGCCGCCGAGCAGCACCGGGGCGGTGCCCGCGCGCAGCGCCTCCGCCAGCCGTTCGGCCGTCTCCCGGTGGCCGGGGGTCATGCAGATCGTGGTGCCGTCGGCGAAGACGTACACGTCGAGCGTGCCGAGCGGTCCGGGGCGTACGTCCGTCAGCGGGGTACGGGCCTCCGCCAGCTCGGTCAGCCGGGCCACGGTGCGGTCGTGGTCGGCGACCGGGGTCGAGGGCGTGAAGTCGGGGTGCGAGGGGTGGCGGCGGCGCGCGGCGGCCAGCTCGGGCGACTCGACGGCCTCGGCCTCCTGCTCCGTCTCGGCGCAGAGCTCGGCACCGACCTCGACGCCCACCTCCAGTTCCATGGGCTCCTCCGGCTCCTGCTCCCCGGCGGAGTCGCGGACGTCCGGCCCCAGCGCGTCCAGGCCGAGCAGGGGCTCCAGACCGGCCAGGTCGGCCTGGCGGGGGACGAAGAGCTGGGCGTCGTGCGGCGCGTCGTGCTGGGCGTCCTCGCCGAGCCCGGCCAGCCCGCCGAGCAGCGAGGGGGCGTCGGACGACCCGGCCGAGTCGCGGGCCTCCTGGGCGGCCCAGAACGCCCGGGCCTCGGCCAGCTCGCGCTCCCGCTCCTCGGCGAGCGCGTCGGCGACGGCCGCGCGTATCTCGGCGGCGGGGGTGGCGCGGGCGGCGGGCACCGTGACGGCGTCCTCCCCGGACCGGTCCGCCCGGCCCGCGGCGACCGAGGCGGCCAGCTCCGCGCGCAGCGCGGCGATCTGCCGCCGCACGCCGCGCGCGGTGTGCAGTGCTGCGGCGCCGGTGGCCGTGGCGGCCACCGCGGCCAGCAGGAGGGCAAGGGTCATGGGGCTCACTGACGTAACTCCCGGTTGCTGTCGATCCCCCGAATTCCTACCTCAGCTTGACTCGGTTCGCCTCTCGGCGTCAGTGCGTGACGTCACCGAGCGGACCGAAGTCCATGCCCGGAAGGGGGCCCTCCACCACCGCTGAGCTGGGGCGACGCGTCTCCCCCAGGACGTTGGTCACATCCTGGGGGAGATTGGGTCACAACTCGCGCTCGGGCCGTGTAGCCACTGGCTACCGGTTCGGATCAGCTCAGCCGCTCGATGACCATCGCCATGCCCTGGCCGCCGCCCACGCACATGGTCTCCAGGCCGAACTGCTTGTCGTGGAACTGGAGCGAGTTGATCAGCGTGCCGGTGATGCGGGCGCCGGTCATGCCGAACGGGTGGCCCACCGCGATCGCGCCGCCGTTGACGTTGAGCCGGTCCAGGTCGATGCCCAGGTCCCGGTAGGACGGGATGACCTGCGCGGCGAACGCCTCGTTGATCTCCACCAGGTCGATGTCGCCGACCGCCAGCCCGGCCCGGGACAGCGCCTGCTTGGACGCCTCGACAGGTCCGTAGCCCATGATCTCGGGGGAGAGGCCGGAGACGCCGGTGGACACGATCCGCGCCAGCGGGGTGATGCCCAGCTCGCGCGCCTTGGTGTCGGACATGATCACGAGCGCGGCGGCTCCGTCGTTGAGCGGACAGCAGTTGCCCGCGGTGACCAGACCGTCGGGGCGGAAGACCGGCTTCAGGCCCTGTACGCCCTCCAGCGTGGTCCCCGCGCGCGGCCCGTCGTCCGTGGCCACCACCGTGCCGTCGGGGGTCGTCACGGGGGTGATCTCGCGCTCCCAGAAGCCCTTCTTGATGGCCTCCTCGGCGAGGTTCTGGGACCGCACGCCGAACGCGTCCATGTCCTCGCGGGTGATCCCCTTGAGCCGGGCCAGGTTCTCGGCGGTCTGGCCCATCGAGATGTACGCGTCGGGGATCAGCCCGTCCTCGCGCGGGTCGTGCCAGTCGGTGCCCGCCTGCTCGGGGAGCGCGGCGGTACGGGCCTCGGCGTCGGCGAACAGCGGGTTGTGGGTGTCCGGCAGCCCGTCCGAAGTGCCCTTGGCGCTGCGCGAGACCATCTCGACGCCCGCCGAGATGAACACGTCCCCCTCGCCCGCCTTGATGGCGTGCAGCGCCATCCGCGAGGTCTGCAGCGACGAGGAGCAGTACCGGGTGACCGTGCACCCGGGCAGATGGTCCATGCCCATCTGCACGGCCACGATCCGCCCGAGGTTGTGTCCCTGCTCCCCGCCCGGCAGACCACAGCCGAGCATCAGATCGTCGATCTCCCGCGGATCGAGCTGGGGCACCTTGGCGAGAGCGGCCTGGATGATCTCGGCGGTCAGATCGTCGGGCCGCAGATCCTTGAGCGACCCCTTGAAGGCACGGCCGATGGGCGAACGGGCGGCAGAGACGATCACGGCTTCGGGCATCAAGGCTCCATGGGGCGGATCGGGGCTACGACTGGGACTGTGAGGGAAGTTGCCCGCACGTAGAGCGGGGGTCACGAGCCGAACGCTGTGACGCCGACCTCTTTTTCCTAAGCGTACGCTCAGCCGCCGCCCGCTGTCGCGGGTTCGCCGCCGCCGCGCGGTTGCCGGTCGGCCCCAGCCCCCGCCGTACCGCCACCTCAGGCCCCCGCCCGGTCCGTGGGGCCCAGGCCGGAGGCCGCGCACTCCGGCCCCGGTTGGCACATCCCGGCTCCCCTCCGGCGCGAAGGGGAGCCGGGCCCAGGGTCGGAGGTGCCCCTCTCCCTGCCTCCACGGCGTTCGGGGAGTCGCGGCTCGGGTCGGAGGTGCCCCCACCCCAGCCCCTCCGGCGTTTGAGGAGCGGGGGGCCGGGGGCGGAGCCTCCGGGTTCGGGAAGGGGCGGGGTGGGGAACAAGCCCCCTCAGTGCGTCACCGGGGGCGGTGAGGGGGCCGGGGCGGCACCCTCGGCCATGTCCTCCCCGGCGGGGCGGTTGCGGCGCAGCAGGCGGGCCCAGGGGCCGCGCGCCGCCGTCACCTCGGTGCCGCCCTCCGCCGCTGCGGCGGCCGCCGCCGTGGCGACCGGCAGAATGCCCTCGTCGCGCGTCTCCGGCGCCTCCTCCGGCCACAGCCCGAGCGCACCGCACAGCGTCGGCAGGAGGGCCATCGCCGCCGTCGCGTACCCCTCCGCCGAGGGGTGGTAGTTGTCCGGCCCGAACAGCTCCCGCGGATTGGCCGCGAACTCCGGCCCCAGCAGATCGCCCAGCGACACCGTACGGCCGCCCTGCTCGACCGCCCCGATCGTCTGCGCCGCCGCCAGCTGGCGGCTGAGGCGGCGGGCGACGAAGCGCAGGGGCTGGTAGACGGGCTCGATCGTGCCCAGGTCGGGGCACGTGCCCACCACGACCTCGCAGCCGCTCTCGCGCAGCTGCCGCACCGCCTCCGCCAGCAGCCGCACCGACTGCGCGGGCGGCATCCGCCCGGTGACATCGTTCGCGCCGATCATGATGACGCAGACGTCCGGCAGCTGCTCCGGGTCCCCCAGGACCAGCGTGACCTGCCGTTCCAGATCGCTGGACTGCGCCCCCGGGAGTGCCACGTTCCGCAGGTCCACCGGGCGCTCCGCCACCGCCGCGAGCCCGGAGGCCAGCAGCGCGCCCGGCGTCTGACTAGGGCGGTGGACGCCCTGTCCGGCGGCTGTGGAGTCGCCGAGAAAGGCCAGCCGCAGAGGGGGCTGGCCGGTCCTCCGTGCGAAGGCGAACCCGTAGCGGCCGTCCGCGCGCGGCGGAGCCTCCTCCGAGCCGCCCACGATCCGCCTCGCCAGTGACAGCTCGGTGAGCAACAGCACGGCGGTCACCCCGCCCAGCAGCCCGATCCCGCCGCCCCCGTACGCCGCCGCGGCCGCGATCCGCCGCGCAACCCTCGCCCTCGACATCGACATGGGTCCAGCCCACCTCCTACCGAACGCCTTCTGTTCCTTTGTACGCCTTGCTAACCACTTGGTGCCCCCTGCGTGCTTGTCCACAACCGCAGAGTGCTTGTCCACAACCGAGGGTCGGCGGGCGGGTCCGCGCAATAAGCTGGCTGTACCGGCCCGCGACGCGGCCGTCCCGACGCGGAGATCCCGCGGATTCCGGACCAGGAGCAGGCGTGCAGTACTACGAATCGATGATTGAGCTGGTCGGCAACACCCCGCTGGTGAAGCTCAACACCGTGACCGAGGGCATCCGGGCCACCGTCCTGGCCAAGGTCGAATACTTCAACCCCGGCGGCTCGGTGAAGGACCGCATCGCGGTCCGGATGATCGAGGCGGCGGAGGCGTCGGGCGCGCTCGAGCCCGGCGGCACGATCGTCGAGCCGACGTCCGGCAACACCGGCGTGGGCCTCGCGATGGTCGCCCAGCGCAAGGGGTACAAGTGCGTGTTCGTCTGCCCGGACAAGGTCTCCACCGACAAGATCAACGTGCTGCGGGCGTACGGCGCCGAGGTCGTCGTCTGCCCGACCGCCGTCGACCCCGACCACCCCGACTCGTACTACAACGTCTCCGACCGCCTGGTGCGCGAGACCCCCGGTGCCTGGAAGCCCGACCAGTACAGCAACCCCGACAACCCGCGCTCGCACTACGAGACCACCGGTCCCGAGCTGTGGGAGCAGACCGAGGGCAAGATCACCCACTTTGTGGCGGGCGTCGGCACGGGCGGCACGATCAGCGGCACCGGCCGTTATCTGAAGGACGTGAGCGACGGCCGGGTCAAGGTCATCGGTGCCGACCCCGAGGGCTCCGTCTACTCCGGCGGCTCCGGGCGCCCGTACCTCATCGAGGGCGTCGGCGAGGACTTCTGGCCCACCGCGTACGACCGGACCGTCGCCGACGGGATCGTCGCCGTGTCCGACAAGGACGCCTTCCAGATGACCCGGCGGCTCGCCCGCGAGGAGGGGCTGCTCGTCGGCGGCTCCTGCGGCATGGCGGTCGTCGGCGCGCTGGAGGTCGCGAAGGAGCTCGGCCCGGACGACGTCGTCGTCGTGCTGCTGCCGGACAGCGGCCGCGGCTACCTCTCCAAGATTTTCAACGACGAGTGGATGGCCGACTACGGCTTCCTGGAGGAGGAGGGCCCGTCCGTGCGCGTCGGCGACGTCCTCCAGGGCAAGGCGGGCGGGCTGCCGTCGCTCGTCCACATGCACCCCGAGGAGACCGTCGGGGAGGCCATCGAGGTCCTGCGGGAGTACGGCGTCTCGCAGATGCCCATCGTCAAGCCCGGCGCCGGACACCCCGATGTGATGGCCGCCGAGGTCATCGGCTCGGTCGTGGAACGGGAGCTGCTGGATGCCCTGTTCGCCCAGCGCGCCTCCCTCGGCGACCCCCTGGAGAAGCACATGAGCCCGCCCCTGCCGCACGTCGGCTCGGGCGAGGCGGTCGAGGACCTGATGGCCGTCCTGGGCCGGGCGGACGCGGCGGTCGTGCTGGTGGAGGGCAAGCCCAAGGGCGTCGTCAGCCGTCAGGACCTGCTCGCCTACCTGGCCAACGTCGCCAAATAGCCGCCGGGTTGGGGCTTCGGCGAAGTGGTACGTGAGCGTCACGCGCCCGCAGCACAGCGTTAACACGCACCAGGCAGATTAGGGGATGTCGGAAAGGACGACACCGACACCCCTGAATGCGGCGACAGGACTTCCGGAGCGGCTCCCGGACCTCCACAGTCGCCCAGGACGCGGCTTATCGCGTCCCTCGCGGGAACCGCCGTCGTCCCGCCCTCGGCATTACGCCGGGGTGCGGCGGTTCCCGCGACCACTTCTCAGGGCTGGTCCCGGCGGAACCGGGCGAAGAACCCCAGCGCGTGCACCGCGTTGACGCCGACGATCCCGGCCCAGGTGACCAGCAGCCCGGACAGCCCCGCGTTGACCACACCGATCGCCGACAGCGGTATCGCCAGCACCAGCGAGACCCCGACGAAGGCGAACCGCTCGCCGAGCCCCAGCCCCGCGGCCTCCCCCTCCCCGCCCCCGCCCGGGTACGGGCGCGCGCCGCGCGCGGCGGCCATCTGGCGCTCGGCCCGCTGCCGCCGCAGCTCCCGGTCCGACGTATCGTCGAAGCGCTGCTGGACCTTCTCCATGAAGGCGTCGATCAGTTCGGACTCGTACTCCGCACCCAGCTCCTTGCGGGTCTGCAGAGTCGCGTCGAGTTCCTTTTTCAACTCCGGGTCATGGGCGTCCATGCTTCCGAAGGTACGGTCTCGGGGACGCTCTGTCGGTAGGGCCAGCCCCCACGAAAGGCGCAGGGGGCCGAAAGGAGTCAGTTCCGTGACCGCACCTCTCCTCACCTCCCTCGCCGCGCCGGGCGGTGACCGCCCCGACGCGCTCACCGTCGGCGGCCGCGCCCTCTCGCGCGAGGACCTGCTGGGCGCCGCGGGCGCGGTGGCCGCCCGGGTGGCCGGGGCGCCGGTCGTCGCGGTCCGGGCGACCCCGACCGCGGAGACGGTGACGGCGGTGGTCGGCGCGCTGCTCGCCGGGGTGCCCGTGGTCCCCGTACCGCCGGACTCCGGGCCCGCCGAACGGGACCACATCCTGCGCGACTCGGGCGCCACCCTGCTGCTGACCGGCGACACCGGCGTCGAGGCGCCGATCGAGACGGTGCCGGTGGACCTGACCGAGCGGGCGGCCTGGACGAAGCCGGAGCCCGACCCGGAGTCCACCGCCCTCATCCTCTACACCTCCGGCACCACGGGCGCGCCCAAGGGCGCCCTCATCTCGCGCCGCGCGGTCGCCGCCGACCTCGACGGGCTGGCCGAGGCATGGGCCTGGACGCCGGACGACACCCTGGTCCACGGGCTGCCGCTGTTCCATGTGCACGGCCTGGTCCTCGGCGTCCTCGGCGCGCTCCGCACCGGCAGCCGCCTCGTCCACACCGGCAAGCCGACCCCGGCGGCGTACGCGGCGGCGGGCGGCAGCCTCTACTTCGGCGTACCGACGGTCTGGAACCGCGTCGTCCAGGACCCCGAGGCCGCCCGCGCCCTGTCCGCCGCCCGCCTCCTGGTCTCCGGCTCGGCGCCGCTGCCCGCCCCGGTCTTCCGCGACCTGGAGCAGCTCACCGGCCAGCGCCCGGTCGAGCGCTACGGCATGACCGAAACCCTCATCACCGTCTCCACCCGCGCGAACGGCGAACGCCGCCCCGGCTCCGTCGGCACCCCGATCAACGGCGTCCGCACCCGGATCGTCGCCGAGGAGGGGGCCGAGATCGGCGAACTCCAGCTCACCGGCCCCACCCTCTTCGACGGCTACCTCAACCGCCCCGAGGCCACCGCCGGTTCCTACACCGAGGACGGCTGGTTCCGCACCGGCGACATCGCCGCCGTCGACCCGGACGGCTTCCACCGCATCGTCGGCCGCGCCTCCACCGACATGATCAAGTCCGGCGGCTACCGCATCGGCGCGGGCGAGGTCGAGAACGCCCTCCTCGACCACCCCGCCGTCCGCGAGGCCGCGGTCGTCGGCGCCCCGCACGACGACCTCGGCCAGCAGATCGTCGCGTACGTCGTCGCCGACGGCGTCGGCGAACAGGACCTGATCGACTTCGTCGCCACCCAGCTCTCCGTCCACAAGCGCCCCCGCAAGGTCCGCTTCCTGGAGGCCCTCCCCCGAAACGCCATGGGCAAGCCCCAGAAGAAGCTCCTGCCCCCGGCTTGATCCCGATCTTCGGCCGCCCGCTCGCCGTTGCCATCAGTGACAGCCCTTCCTACACTCGGTGACCACGCCGGATGAGTGGAGAGCGCGATGGCTCGCGATTGGGAAGCCGACCCCTCCGCATCGTTCGCGCGCCGATTAGGGAAATCGGCGCGCGACCTGGGGAACACCGGAGGGCGGGACGGGTGCCCCGACATCTGCCAGCTCGAAAACGGTGACATCGCGGTCATCGGCCGCGATCTCACCGAGGCCTACCGGGCGAGACTCCCCGAGGACGCCAGCATCGCCCCGGACGAGCGGCTGGTTGTCATTCCGGGCAACACCCTGAGCGCGGCGAAACCGGATATCCCCGATGCTCGGTCTTGACGGCCCCCGCCTTGACTCCGCCCAGGGTGACGTCCTCTCCCTCGACACCTACCGCCGTGACTTCCGCGAGCGGCAGTGGACCATCGACGGCCAGGACTCCTGGAAGCTGGAGCGCCAACAGCGCTTCAGGGAACCGGGATTCGCCAGCTGGGAGGCGTTCGCCCGGGGCGACTGGGACGAATCCCTCCGCCTCATCGAGGAGGAGCGCGACTATCTGCGGGAATTCTCGCAGGACGTCGAACGCCACCGGATCACCCTTTACCGGGTCCGAGTTGTCGAACAGCCGATTGCCCCGTATCTGCAATGGGAGCTGCATCTGCTGCGGCTGCGCGCCGAATGCGGGGAGAAGATCCGGGTGATCGGCCCCGAGCACCTCGGTGAGCTGGAGAGATCCGGACCGCTGCCGGAGCTGCTGACGCTGGGCGACCGCACGACCTATCAGATCCGCTATTCGGATCAGGGAATCCTCGACGGCGCCGTGCGGTTCATGGACCCGGGCACCACCGCACGCTGCCAGGCTCTCACCAGGAATCTCTACGCCGCCGGTGAGGACCTGGCCTCGTACTTCGCCTGTGAAGTAGTACATTTGCCGCCACCATCATCGGAGTAGCCGATCAACGAGGGTCATGGGACGCATTCCGAACTGTCAGGGTCCGCGAGCGATGTGGTGCAGGCCCGGGACATCAGCGGAGGCATCCACTTCCACCGCGACAGCCGCCCCGACCAGCCCAGGCCTCGGCAATTACCCGGGGACGTCCGGGGATTCGTCAACCGGGGCGAGGAGCTGGGGCGGCTCGACGCCATCTTGACCGACGGCGGCGATGAGTCCGTCTCCGTCTGCGTCCTCGCCGGGACCGCGGGCGTCGGCAAGACCTCCCTGGCGCTGCGCTGGGCGCACCGGGTGAAGGACCGGTTCCCGGACGGCCAGCTGTATGTGAACCTGCGTGGCTACGACCCGGGCGCACCGGTCACCCCGCAGGAGGTACTGCACCGCTTCCTCTCGGCCCTGGGCGTGCCGACGGCGGCGATCCCGGCCGACTTGGAGGCGGGTGCGGCGCTCTACCGGTCGCTGCTGGCCGGGCGCAGAGTGCTGGTCGTTCTGGACAACGCTGCCACGGTGGGCCAGGTCAGGCCGCTGCTTCCGGGTACCGCGGGCTGCCTGGTGATCGTGACCAGCCGGAACCGGCTGTCGGGGCTGGCCGTCCGCGACGGGGCACATACGCTGACGCTGAGCACGCTGGACGAGTCGGAAGCCATCGCCCTGCTGAGCGTCGTCACCGCCGCCTACCGGCCCCAGGACGACCGGGATCAGCTCACCGAACTGGCGCGGTTGTGCGCCCGCCTTCCGCTGGCTCTGCGCATAGCCGCCGAGCGGGCCGCCAGCCGTCCGCAGATGGGGCTGGACGATCTGATAAGAGACCTGCGCGACGAATCAGCCCTGTGGGATGCCCTGAGCGTGGGAGACGACGAGGAAGCCGAGGCGGTGCGTACCGTGTTCGCTTGGTCCTATCGGGCGCTGCCCGCGGAGGCGGCGCGTCTCTTCCGGCTGCTTGGGCTGCATCCGGGCGCCGAGTTCGGCACCGCTGCCGCCGCCGTTTTCGGAGTGGGGCAGGGGACCGGCTCGGTGCGGCATCTGCTGGACGTGCTGGTCGGCGCCCATCTGCTGGACCAGACCGGGCCCGACCGCTACGAGTTCCACGACCTGCTGCGCGCCTACGCGGCCGACCAGGCGCGGCAGGAGGAGTCACCGGAGGAACGCGAGGCGGCACTGCGCCGGGTGCTCGTCTGGTACCTGCACTCCGCGGACGGGGCCCAGACCTGGATCAATCCGCAAGAGGCCCACATTGCGCTGGAACCCCTGAGCGAGGGCCTCACCCCCGCGTCCTTCGCCGACTACGAGGAGGCCATGCGGTGGTACGAGGCGGAGCGCGGCAATTTGCTGGCCGCCACTCGCGCCGCCGAGAAGGCGGGTCTCGATGTGATCGCCTGGCAGCTGCCCGCGGTGCTGCGGAGCGTGCACATGCTCCTGAACCCGTTCGAGGAATGGCTCACCATGAGCCGGATCGGGCTGGGCGCGGCGCGCCGGGTGGGTGACCGCACGGCGGAGGCCGAGCTTCTGGAGAGCCTTGGGATGGCCTGTACGCAGTCCCAACGCCTCGCGGAGGGTGCGGAGTACCACCAGGGCGCCCTGGCCGCCCGCCGGGAGACGGGTGACCGGCTCGGAGAGGCGCTGTCGCTCAACGACATCGGGCTGATCCACTTGCGGGGGCGCCGACTGGGGGAGGCAAGGGACCACTTCGAGCAGGCCGTGGCGCTCTTCCAGGAGCTGGGCGCGGCCCACTGGGAGGCCGTGGTGACGGCGAACCTCGCCGAGGTGACGTACGAGCTGGCCCGGCCGGAGGAGGCGTCGGCCTTCGTCCAACGGGCCCTGGAGATGCACCGCGAGCTGGGCAACCAGGGTGGTGAGGGCAACGCGCTGCGCATTCTGAGCGCCGTCCAGCGGGAGAGCGGGCAGCCGGAGGAGGCGCTGCGGTCCGCACAGGACGCGCTGGACATCGCCCGCACCCACCGCAACCACATGTGGGAGGGCTACTGGCTGCTGGAACTGGGCCGGGCGCAGCAGGCGAACGGTGAACTGCACGACGCCCTGGTCTCGTTCCAGCGCGCCGCCTCGCTCCAGCGCCGCCTCGGTGACCGGGCGCGGGAGGCGCGGGCGTGGGACGGCGCGGGGGAGACGTACCGGCGGCTCGGACGCCCCGCGGAGGCGGCCGACTTCCACCGCCGTGCCGCCGCGACCCACCGGGAGCTGGACGACCTGTGGCATACGGCGCTCGCCCTCGACGGTCTTGCCGGTGCGCTGAGTGAGGCGGACGAGACGGAGGAGGCACGCCGCCACTGGACCGAGGCCCTGCGTGCGCTCGCCTCCTACGGCGACCCCCGGGCGGCCGGGCTGCGTGAGCGCATCGTGGCCGCCCTGGAGTGACGTGGCCCGTCAGGAGGGCTCGGCGCGGTCGAATGTGGCGGCCCCGGATGGGGGCAGCCAGACGAGCCGTGTGGCGTGGATGGAGTCGTCAGCCCGTCGACCGAAGTACCAGGTTGCCCTCTCGGGGGAGTTGAGGGAGAGCTGTCGGGTTCCGTCCACGCTGGTCACGCGCACGGCGCCGTCGTCGAAGACCAGGCCCCAGGCGACGATGGCGCCATCCCGTAACCCTGGTTCCACGTCGTACTCCTGGACCACGGCGAAGAGTTTGGGCGCGAAGTCGGTGACGAGGTCGCACAGTTCCTTGTCGAAGGATTCGGGCGTCTCCATGTGAGCCTCCGAGATGTGTCTCGCCGCTCCTTCGGGCATGCCGGTGCCAGGGCAGCGGGCATGGAGGGAGCGGTACGCTTCCGGCTTGGCCGGTCATCCTTGAGTGATGAACGCGTCACTCAGAGTAGGTCATAAGGTTAGTCCGTCGCAATGTTATGACCGAGGCTCTCGGAACTGGTTGGACCGCCGTGTGGGGTGCGCGAGAAACTGTTCGACGGGCCAGGAGGGGAAGACGCATGCCACCCAGGAACAGTCCCACGGCGCGCCAGCAGCGCCTGGGCGCCGAGCTGCGAAAGATGCGCGAAGCGGCAGGTATGACCGCACGCGAAGCCGCTGAACTGCTCGGGGCCAACGCGATCCAGATGAGCCAGATCGAGTCGGGGAAGGCTGGCGTCAGCGAGGAACGCCTGCGGCGGATGGCCTCCCAATATGCCTGTCTCGACCCCGCGTTGGTGGACGCACTGGTGGCCATGGCGGCGGAGCGCACCAAGGGGTGGTGGGAAGAGTGTCGGGGCTCGCTGGCGCACGGAGTGCTGGACCTTGCCGAGTTGGAGTACCGCGCCACGCGTATGCGTACGCTCCAAGCCGTCTATGTGCCGGGTCTGCTGCAAACCGAGGACTACGTCCGGGCCCTCATGGCCTATGGCGTTCCCGAACCGCCGACGGAGCAGCTCGAAGCGTATGTTTCCTTCCGTGTGCGGCGCCGAGTGGTTCTGGATCGAGAACCGGCGCCCCACTTCGAGGCGATCATTCACGAGGCTGTGCTGCGCACGCGCGTCGCCGACCGTAAGGTCGCACGCGAACAGCTTTCCTTCATCCTGGCGCAGTCCGAGCGGCCGAACGTGACGGTCCGGGTGATCCCCTTCGACGTGGACGGTTTCGGCGGCGCCGGGGCGTCCATGCTCTACGTGGGTGGCCCAGTCCCCAAACTCGACACCGTGCAGCTCGATGCCTGGCACGGTTCGCTGTGGATGGACGCGGAGTCGCAACTCGCAAGGTACCGCGCGCTGCTCGACATGGCGGCGCTCTCCTCTTTGACGGTGGAGGAGTCGCGAGACTTCATCCACCGCCTCACACGTGAACTGTGAAAGGTCTGGCCATGGTCAGCTCTGGAGTCTGGCGCAAGTCTTCGTTCTCCGGCACCAATCCGGAAAACCACTGCGTGGAACTCGCCGCCCTGAACGGCAAGATCTCGTTGCGCGAGAGCGACGACCCCGCAGCGGTCGTCGCCATCACCCCCGCCTCGCTCGGGGCCTTCATACAGATAGTCAAGCGCGGTGGCCTCGACCACCTCGTCCAGTGACCTGGCGGAAGTCGACGTTCTCCGGACACGCCGACAACAATTGCGTTGAGCTGACGATTACTGAAGGCAAGGTTCTGGTGCGCGAGAGTGACGACCCCGCAGCGGTCGTCACCACCACCCCCGCCTCGCTCGGCATCTTCATACGCACCGCCAAGCGCGGCGGCCTGGACCATCTCACCCGCACGCTCACCCGCATGCGGTGACGCGCCGGGCGGCGTGGGGCTTGTTCGGCAGGTCCTGTTGGGGCCTGCGGCTGCCCAGCCTTACCTGGCTGTCGCATCTCGCATTCCCGGCGCGATCAACACGGCCCCTGTCGACCGACTCATCGCACGTCGGAATTGAGGGGGTGCGAGCGCAGCAACGATGATGCGGATCACTCCAGGTCGTACGCGGTGTCGTGCTGTGGCTGGTACAACCCGATCGCGCCCGCGCCCGGCACGGCCAGCGTGGTGACCAGGCCCCAGCGCTGTTCGGTGATTTCCGTGGTGAATTCGACGCCTTTGTCCTTCAGTTCCGCGACCGTATCGGTGAGGTTGTCGCACATCAGGAACAGTTCGACGGCGCCGGCGGCGTGCGGGTCGGTCGGGTGTACGGCCATTTCGGCAGGTGGGGTCTTGAAGATGAGCCAGCCATTTCCGGCGTCGACATGCGGGAATTCGAGCACGTCACGGAAGAAGGAGCGCGCCGCCTCGGCATCGCTCGCATAGATGATCGTGTGTGCGCCATTAATCATCTGCGCAAGCTATCAGCCCCGACGCGGCAGCCAAGCGTGGCGCGTTCATGGGCTCGAAGCGATGGTGTGCCCATCGCTGACCGCCCGCTATTCCGTGGAGATCTTCAACCTTCCGGATTCCGGTTCCGGGCATCGCCGGAACCATCGAGCTACTGCATTTTCTGACAGCACGTACAACGAGTCCTGGGGCCCTTGGGCCCCGGGCCGCCGCGCGAATGAGCGACCACGTCCGCCGCTACTTCTTGGTGAGGCCGTGGTCGGCCGCCCAATTGGCGGCCACCTCGTCCGGGTCCTTCTTCTCCTTGTCGACCAGCTTGTTGAGCCGGGCCAGTTCGTGGGTGGTGAGGGCGACGCCGAGCTTGGCCAGGGCCTTGCGGACCTTGGTGTCGGCCTTGGCGCTGCGGATGACGGGGACGATGTGCTGGGCGGGGATGAGGGCCTTGGGGTCGGCGAGGATCACCCAGCCGTTGCCCTCGATGTCGGGGTCGGTGGAGAAGAGGTTGGCGACGTCGACGTCGCCCTTCTTCAGGGCGCCCTTGACCAGGGGGCCGGAGGCGTCGAGGGCCTTGAACTCCTTGAAGGTGACGCCGTAGCGGTTCTTGAGGCCGACCAGGCCGACGACGCGGTTCTTGTCCTCCGCGGGGCCGCCGAAGACGAGCTTGCCGTTCTGCTTCTTCAAGTCGGTGAAGCTGCGCAGACCGTACTTGTCGGCGGTCTCGCGGGTGACGCAGAAGACGTCCTTGTCCTCGGCGGCCGCGTACGAGAGGGCTTCTAGGCCGGTGGGGAGGGCGACGGTGAGGGCGTTCTGGAGGTCGCCCGCCTGGGTCTGGGTGGCCTTGTCGTCGAAGTGGAGGAGCAGGTTGCCCTGGTACTCGGGGAGGAGGTCGATGTCGCCCTGCCGGAGGGCGGGGATGACGATTTCGCGGGAGCCGAGGTTGGGCCGGACGCTCGTCTTGACGCCCGCGCCGCGCAGGGCCTCGGCGTAGAGGTAGCCGAGGAGCTGGTTCTCGGTGAAGTTGGCGGTGCCGATGACGAGGCCGCCCGCGCTGCTGCCGCCGCCCTCGCCGCCGGAGCCGTCGCCCTTCAGGGAGGTGACGCCGCCGCTGCAGGCGGCGAGGGTGGGCACGGAGGCGCCGGCGAGCAGGCCGCCGAGCAGTTTCCTGCGGTTCATGGGTCTCCGTAAGGTCTCAGGCGGCCCGGGAGGGCCGGGGACGGTGGCGGAAGAGCAGGCGTTGTACGGAGGCCAGGGCCAGATCCAGGGCGATGGCCAGGATGGCGACGAGCACCGCCCCGCCCAGGACCTGCACCAGGTCGCGCTGGGCGAGCCCGTCGAAGACGTAGCGGCCGAGACCGCCGAAGCTGACGTACGCGGCGATCGTGGCCGTGGCGACGACCTGGGTGCAGGCCAGCCGCAGCCCCGTCATGATCAGCGGGAGGGCGAGCGGGATCTCGACCTGGAAGAGGACGTGGTGCCAGCGCATGCCCTGGCCGCGTGCCGCGTCCCTGACCTCGGGGTCGACGGCGGCCATGCCCGCGTAGGTGTTGGTGACGATGACCGGGACCGCGAGGGCGACCAGCGAGACGTAGACCGGCCACATGCTGAGCCCGCTGGCCAGGAAGACCAGGGTGACCAGGCCGACGGTGGGCAGCGCGCGGCCGAAGCCGGAGATGTTGATGGCGAGGAACGCGCCGCGCCCGGTGTGGCCGATGAGCAGCCCGACGGGGAGGGCGATGAAGGCGGCCACGAGGGTGGCCAGCAGCGAGTACTGGAGGTGTTCCAGGAGGCGGGTCGCGATGCCGTCGGGCCCGGACCACTGGGCGCCGCTGGTCAGCCAGCGGCCGAGGTTCTGCAGCAGTTCGATCATGTCAGGCACGCCTCCTCAGCCAGGGGGTGCACAGCCACTGGACGGCGACCAGGACGGCGTCCGCGACCAGTGCGAGCAGCAGGGACAGGATGACTCCGGCGACCACCGGGGTGGGGTAGTCGCGCTGGAAGCCGTCGGTGAACAGCTGGCCGAGGCCGCCGTATCCGATGTAGCTGGCCACGCTGACCAGGGAGATCGCCATCACGGTGGAGACCCGTACGCCCGCCATGATCACCGGGAAGGCGAGCGGCAGCTCGACCGTGAGCAGGGTGCGCAGCGGGCGCGCGCCCATGGCCATGGACGCCTCGCGCGCCTTGGCGGGGACGCTGTCCAGGCCCTCGACGGTGTTCCGGAGCAGCACGGTCAGGGTGTAGATCGTGAGGCCGGTGATCGCGGTGGTGCGGGTGAGGCCGGTGATCGGCAGCAGCAGCACGAAGATCGCGATGGAGGGGATGGTGAAGAGGACGTTCGAGAGTCCGAGGAGGACGCCGCGCAGTGGCCGTACGCGATGCGCGACGACGGCCAGCGGCACCGCTATCAGCAGTCCGAAGAGGACGGCTGGAACGGCGGTGGAGAGGTGGTCGAGGGTGAGCGTGGTGAGGTCGTCGCGGTGATCGGGGAACCAGCCCCAGTCCACGGTCATGCGTTCACGCTCGCGTCGGGGTCCGGGGTGTCCGCGGCCTGAGCTTCCTCGGCGTCCGCTGCCTTGGCGTCCTTGGCGTCCTTGGCGTCCTCGGCGTCCTTGGACGTGGCGTTCGTACGGGCCGTCTCCGCCGGGCTGCCGCGGCCCGCCTCCGCGTGGCGGCGGCCCGCGTGCTCGTGGATGCGGTCGCGCCCGGTGACCCCGGTCAGCACGCCGTCCGCGTCCACCCGGGCGACCAGCCCGGCGGGGGAGGCCAGCGACTCGTCGAGGGCGGCCAGCAGCGAGTCGGTGTCGCGCAGCGGGCGCACCGGCAGCAGCGGGGCCTCGTCGCCGTCCGGGCCCTCGGCGTCGCGCCAGCCCAGCGGCTCGCCGCGGGTGGAGGTGACCAGCCGCCAGCGGCCCGTATCGGCGGCGGCGCTCGAACCATCGGCGGGCGCGGGCTCCTGCGGCAGGCCGTCCAGCGTGGAGAGCGAGAGCAGCTTCAGCCCGCGCTCGGCGCCGAGGAAGCCCGCCACGAAGTCGTCGGCGGGGGCCGCCAGCAGCTCGGCCGGGGGCGCGCACTGCACGAGATGGCCGCCGGTGCGGAAGACCGCTATCCGGTCGCCCAGCCGGACCGCCTCGTCGATGTCGTGGGTGACGAAGACGACCGTCTTGCGCAGCTCGCTCTGGAGCCGCAGCAGCTCGTTCTGGAGCTGGGTGCGGACGACGGGGTCGACCGCGCCGAACGGCTCGTCCATCAGCAGCACCGGCGGATCGGCGGCCAGCGCCCGGGCGACCCCGACGCGCTGCTGCTGACCGCCCGAGAGCTGGTGCGGATAGCGCTTCCCGGAGCCCTCGGGCAGCCCGACCAGCTCCAGCAGCTCGGCGGCGCGCGCCCGCGCTTTGCGGCGGCCCCAGCCCAGCAGCAGCGGGACGGTCGCGATGTTGTCGAGGATCGTGCGGTGCGGGAAGAGTCCCGCCTGTTGGATCACATAGCCGATGCCGCGCCGCAGCTCGGCGGCGTCCGCCTTGAGGACGTCACGCCCGCCGACGCTCACCGTGCCGCTGCTCGGCTCGACCATGCGGTTGACCATCCGGAGGGTGGTGGTCTTGCCGCAGCCGGAGGTGCCGACCAGGACGGTGATGTCTCCCTCGGGTAGTTCGAGGCTGAGATCGTCGACCGCGGTGGTGCCGTTCGGGTAGTGCTTGCTGACGTGCTTGAAGCTGATCATCCGCTTCCCCTTGCCCTGTCTGCATATAGTCATGCACAGTCATAGTCGAGTGAATAGAAGTCAATAGGTGTGCGTTAATCGCCGGTTACTTCTGCTCGCAATATGGGACGAAAGTGCTTGGCGGCTACGCGAAAAGGGTCGGTTCGGAAGGGGTTGCCCTGGATGGTGTCTCACATGCTGGATTCGACGGCGGCCGCGGCAGCCGCGGCGGCGGCCTGGGCCGCGGACACCGCCGCCGCACCACGGATCACGCTCGACGGCCGAAGCCTGAACGTGGCCGAGGTCGTACGCCTGGCCGACCGCAGAAACCTACCCGCAGCGCCCGACCCCACCGCCCTCGCCCTCGCCGAGCGCGCCTGGGAGACCGCGGACCGGCTCGCCGCCACCGGACGGGTCTACGGCCGCTCCACGGGCGTCGGCGCCAACCGCACCGAGGAGGTCGGTCCCGGCGCCGACCACGGTCTGCGGCTGCTGCGCAGCCACGCCGGTGCCATCGGCGCCCCGCTGCCCGGCCGCGAGGTCCGCGCCATGATGGCCGTCCGCGCCAACCAGGTGCTCGCGGGCGGCGCCGGACTGCGTCCCGCCGTCGTCACCTCCCTGGTCCAAGCGCTGGACGCCGGTGTCCACCCCGTGATCAACGAGTTCGGCGCGGTCGGTACCGGCGACATCGCCGCGCTCGCCCAGGCCGGACTCGCCCTCGTCGGCGAACACCCCTGGGACCTCGCCGACGCCGCCCCCGGCGGCGGGGCCCCCGACCCCATCGCCCTCGACAGCAACGACGCCCTCGCGCTCATCAGCAGCAACGCCCTCACCCTCGGCCAGGCCGCCCTCGCCCTCGCCGACCTGCGACGCCTGCTGTCCGCCTCGCTCGCCGTCGCCGCGCTCTCGCTGATCGCGGTCGGCGGTTCGTACGAGGCGTACGCCGAACCCGTCCAGCTCGCCCGCCCCCACCCCGGCTCCATCCGCGCCGCCGCCCTCATACGCGCCCTCCTCGGCGCCCCGGCCCGGCCCACCCCGCCGCTCGGCCGCATCCAGGACCCGTACGGCTTCCGCTGTCTGCCGGCGATCCACGGCCCGGCGCTGGACACCGCCGACGCGCTGGAGCGGGTGCTGAACGTCGACGTCAACGCCGCCGCCGAGAACCCGCTGATCAGCTCCGAGGACGAGGCCGCGTACCACAACGGCAACTTCTACGCCGCGCACGCCGCCCTCGCCCTCGACCACTTCCGGCTCGCCGCGCTGCAGACCGCGCGGCTGTCCACGGCCCGGCTGGCCGCGCTCAGCGAACCCGAGTTCACCCGGCTCCGCCCCTTCCTCGGCGACGCCGCGCCCGCCAGCTCCGGCGTGATGATCCTGGAGTACGCGGCGGGCGCGGCCCTCGGCGAGATGCGGGCCGTCTCCCACCCCGCCTCCCTCGGCCACGCCGTGCTCTCGCGCGGCGTCGAGGAACAGGCCAGCTTCGCCTCGCTCGGCGCCCGCCAGACACTGCGGGTGGCCGACCACTACCGGCAGGTGCTGGCCTGCGAACTGGTCGCGGCCGTACGTGCGCTGCGACAGCGCGGCATGGAACCGGAGCCCGGTGTACCGGCGGCCGCCGCCTACGCCCTGGCGGCGGAAGTTCTCGATCCGCGGATGGAGGACCGGCCGTTGACGGAGGATGTGGCCGACGCGGTGGGTCTGCTGGACCCGCTGGCGGAGGTGTGCGAGGGCGTTGAGCTTGCTGGGGCTCGTGAGAGTGCTGAGGGTCAGGAGGCCTGATGGGTACCGAGAACGGGGTGACGGACGTGACCGCCGGGGCCGGTGCGGACGGCGCGGCGGCGGACGTGGTCGGCGGGCCCGGTGCGGGTGCCGGTGCGGTTGCGGGTGGCGCGGCGGTGGGTGCGGGCAGCTCCGCGAGCGTGGGTGGCTCCGAGAGCGCGGGTGGCTCCGGGCGCGCGGGTGGCTCCGCGAGTGCGGGGAGCGCTGCGGGTACGGGTGGCCCCGCGAGGCCGGATAGCCCCGCGAGTACGGGCACTCCGGCGAGCCCAGGTAGCTCCGCCAGCGTGGGTGGGCCCGCGAGTGCGGGGAGCGTTGCGCGTACGGGAAGCTCCGCGAGTGCGGGCGGTTCCGCGAGCCCGGGCGCCGGGAGCGCCGGGAGCGCCGGGGGCGGGGGGAGTGCTGCTCGGCTTCAGGCTCTGTTCGAGGGGCATCGGCTCACCCCCACCCAGCGCCGCATCGCCCACTGCATGGTGCGGCGGGCGGCCGACGCGCCGTTCCTCTCCAGCGTCGAACTCGCCGAACTCGCGGGCGTCAGCCAGCCCTCCGTGACCCGCTTCGCGGTGGCGCTCGGCTTCGACGGCTATCCCGCGCTGCGCAAGCATCTGCGCGACGTCGCCCCCGCCGCCGACCAGCGGGCCGCCGGGGAGGGCGCGTACAACGAGTACCAGCAGGCCGTGCAGTCCGAGATCGACAATCTGCGCCACCTCGCCGCCCTGCTCGCCGACCCCGAACCCGTCCTCCGCGCGGGGCGGCTGCTCGCCGCGTCCCGCCCGCTGCCGGTCCTCGGCCTGCGCGCCGCCTCCGCCCAGGCGAGGGGTTTCACGTACTTCGCGCACAAGGTCCACCCCGACGTGCGGTTGCTGGACGAGGGCGGCACGATGCTCGCCGACCGCATCGACGCGGCGCACCGCGCGGGCGCGACCGCCCTGCTGTGCTTCGCCCTGCCGCGCCATCCGCGGGAGGTCGTGGAGGGGCTGGAGTACGCGCACGAGATTGGCCTGACCGTCGTCACCGTCGCCGACAGCGCCTTCGCCCCGGTCGCCCGCCACAGCGATCTGCTGCTGCCCGCGGCCGTCGGGACGGGGCTGGCCTTCGACACGGCCTGCGCGCCGATGCTGCTGGGGCGGGTGCTGCTGGAGGCCATGTGCGACGCGCTGCCGGAAGCGCAGGCGCGGCTGGAGGAGTTCGACGCGCGGGCGGCCGCGCGAGGCCTGTTCGTCGAGTAGCCGGAGTAGCCGGAGTAGCCCCCGCGCCGCCCTACAGGCCCGTCAGGCCCCCGGCCTCCGCGCCGCCGCTCTCCGCCACGATCTCCGCCACCGTCTGCGGCTTCCGTACCTCCGCGAAGCGGACCCTGCCGCCGTCGTCGGTGAACCCGTACCCGTAAACACCCGGCCGCGGCAGGCTGTTGTAGGCGAAGTGGTTGGAGAAGTAGTACGCGCCGGTGTCCAGCAGGCCCACCAGGTCCCCCGACGCCAGTTCCGGCAGGGCCCGGTTCTCGGCCACCAGGTCGCCCGCGAAGCAGCACGGGCCCGCGATGTCCTGGGCGACCGGGCCGCCGGGGCCCGTCGGCTTGGGGCGGCCGTCCGCGTCGTACGCGGCGACCCGCAGCGGCCAGGAGGCCGGGGCGAAGACCGTACGGGTGGCCAGTTGCGCGCCCGCGTGCGTCACGGCGATGGGGCGGCCGCCCGCCGACTTCGCGTATTCGACGCGTGCCAGCACCACGCCCGACTTGGCGAGGAGCGACCGCCCGAACTCGGTGACCAGGCCGTACCGCCCGTCGAGGAGCCCCGGCACGGTGGTCCGGAGGAGTCGCGCGTACTCCCGGTAGCTGGGCGTGATCTCGTCGGACGTGAAGTTCACGGGGAGGCCGCCGCCGATGTCGAGCGTGTCGATCTGGCGACGGCCGATGGTCTCGTTGATCTCCTCGGCGAGTTCGTACGCCGCCCGGACGCCCGCCGCCATCAGCTCCAGCGGGCACCCCTGCGAGCCGACGTGGGCGTGCAGCCGGGTCAGCCAGGGGCGCTCGGCGAAGGCGCGCACCACCCAGTCGCGCGCCCCTACGTCGCGCAGCGCGACCCCGAACTTGGAGGTCGCCGTGGCGGTGCTGAGCGCGTCGATGCTCCCGCCGCCGACCTGCGGATTGACCCGCAGGCCCAGCGGGGAACGGGTGGGGCCCGCGCCCCCTACGAGCGCGTCGAGCCGGGCCAGCTCCTGCGGGTTGTCGGCGTTGAGGGCGATCCCCAGGCCAAGGGCTTCGCGCAGTTCGGCGGGGGTCTTGGCGGGCGAGTCGAGGACGATGCGGTCGGGACCCGCCCCGGCGGCCCGGGCGAGGGCCAGCTCGCCGGGGCTGGCCACCTCGCACCCCAGCCCCTCGTCGGTCAGCAGCCGCAGGACGGGCACGAGCGCGGCGGCCTTCACGGCGAAGGCGTGCAGCACGGGCGTACCGGGCGCCACGACCTCGTCGAAGGCCGCCCGCAGCTCGGCCGCGGCGGCGCGGATACCGGTGACGTCGAGCAGCCCGACGACGGGCTGCCCGGGCCCCAGCAACCCCTGCCCGACGGCAGCCCGCACGGCCCGCTCCCGCCGCTCGACGGCGCCGTCCGGGACCGGGGTCGAAGCCGGTTTCACAGTCATGCCCTCAGCCAACCACCCGCCCCGGCCCACGGGCCAGGACGCCGGATGCGCCACGCGACGGCGCCCCCGCCCCCGTTCGCTGCGACGGTCCCCGCTCCCGGTCCGCCGTGACGGCCCGCGGCGAGCCGCCCGAACGCCCCGCCCCCGGCGGGAGCCCGGCCCGCTCCGGACGCCTTCGGCAGCGAGTCCGGGGCGCGTCCGGCGCGGCGGCCCTGCGGCCCCGGCCCACATTCGGCGCTGTGGCGGGGCGCGGGGCCCCGTCCGCCGCGACGGCCCCCGCCCCCGGTCCGCCGCGACGGCCCGCGCTGGACCAGGGCGGGACGCCCGGCTGCCTCGGCCCGCGGGCCCTTCCGGTCCTGGCGGGGTGCCCCGGCCCCTGGTGTTCGGGGCTGGTCCGTGCGTCCTCGGCAGCGAGTCCGGGCGGCCAGCTCACAGCTCGACCAGGACCGCGCCCAGGTGGCGGCCTGCCAGCAGTTCGATCAGGGCGCGGGGGGCTTGGGTGATGCCGGTGAGGCGGGTGTGGGGGTAGGTGATGGCGCCCTCGCGCAGCGCGCGGCCGAATTCGCGTAGGTACGTGGGCAGCGCGTCCGGATGGTCGTAGCCGCTGATGCCGCGGAGGGTGACGCCGCGGGCGATGAGGGCGAGGGTGCTGATCGGGGTGGTGGCGAGGGCGTCGTCGGACAGCTGGGCGGCGAGCGCGCCGACGAGGGCGAAGCGGGCCTTGCGGCGGGCCAGGGCGAGGGCGGCGCGCAGTTGCTCGCCGCCGACGGTGTCGAACAGGACGTCGATGCCGTCCGGCGCCGCCGCGCGCAGCTGCTCCTCGATGGGGCCCGCGCCCCGGAGCACGGCCGCGTCGTAGCCCAGCTCCCCGATGAGCCGGTCGGCCTTCTCGCGGGAGCCGGTGGAGCCGATGACCCGCGTGGCGCCGTGCAGCCGCGCGAACTGCCCGGCCAGGGTGCCGACGCCGCCCGCCGCGCCGGTGACGAACACCGTGTCGCCGCGCCGCACCCCGGCGCCCCGCACCACACCCAGCCAGGCGGTGAAGCCCTGGGAGAGGTACGCGGCGGGGTCGGGCAGCGCGTCGGGGTCGAGCGGCGACGCCTCGGCCGCGTCGAGGACGGCGTACTCGCGCCAGCCCGAGTGGTGGCGGACGAGGGCGCCGGAGGTCAGGCCGGTGTCCGGCGGGGCGCTGATCACCTCGCCGAGGGCGGGGCCCCGCATGACATCGCCGACCCGGCTCCGGAGCTGCGGCAGGCCGAGGGCGCCGGAGGTCAGGCCGGTGTCCGGCGGGGCGCTGATCACCTCGCCGAGGGCGGGGCCCCGCATGACATCGCCGACCCGGCTCCGGAGCTGCG